>CAYZWL010000028.1:34281-38152 GCA_964482195.1 uncultured Alteromonadaceae bacterium
CTGAACGCACCGGCTTGCTGATCACTGATCATGAAGCCTATCTGGGCGATATCTTCCCAGGTCAGGGCTGGCGCATCGACCACCCTTCGTCCTCGCCAGGTGGGTGCAAAATCTTCGAGCGTAAATTCGTGCTCGCTACATGTTTCCGTCCGGGTGTCGAACCGAGCTGCGTAAGCGATTCCATCGAAACGCTCTTCGGTTCGAAACCTCAATTGATAACGATGGCCATCACCACAAACGGTGAGGTGGAGACGCGCACGATTCGACGGTGGGCTTAGCGATAGGGGACTGCGCACCGATGCGAAACCGCCATTGTTCTCCAATGACAGGATGCCGCTGAACTCGCTCCCGGCACCTTCAAGTGGTTGAAACCGGCTGCGCGACACTCCCCCCATCACCGTGTCATTGATCGCCGACCAGTGCTTGGCTGGTGGTAACAGGCTGGCGGCATGGCTTGCTGGGGTGATCAACATCAAAACGCTCCATATCACGACTTTCACGCTACATCACCTCGCGGTCGGTGGCATGATGTTCGCAAAGGATAATGAAATATGAGGCCAGACCATGCTCACTGCTGACCGAGTGAATATCGTTGCCGCTAAACCCATTAACGGCGCTATTGCCGCGTCGCTCATCTGGGCGACCGACCCGCATATCTTTGGGGGGATGCACGGCGATGACTACGCGTTGGGCATGCGCCACCTGGAGGCGCAGTGGCTGGCGGCAGGTGGGCTCTTTTCACATAGCTTTGCGACTATGGCGGTATCCGAGGGGGAGCTCGCGGGTATCGAGCTTGGATTCGATAAGCAAACCCAAGAGCAGGCGCTGGACGCCATGATGGGCGTCGCATTGTCCGTGCTGAATGAACAAGAAATAGGTACTATGGTGGGCTTTTTTGAGTACGGTAGCTTCCTCATCCCGATAATTCCGGATGATGCGTACTACTTGCAAAACCTCGCGGTGGTAGAGGCCGGGCGTGGTAAAGGCATTGGCGAGAAGCTTCTTCATCACTGCTTCGACAAAGCGCGGCAACGCGGTCATACACGGGTCCATCTCGACGTTTTCGAGGGTAATCCCGCCATTCGGCTCTATGAGCGCTGTGGATTTCGCACCATCGTGCGCACGGTTGTCACACCTTTTTCTGAAGCGGGGATGCCTGATCATCTGCGTATGGAATGTAAACTATGAATGAAAACACGATGACCGATGCAGAGAACCCGACGCTTGCTGGCGATACGGTGGCGACTGCATCGGTTCGACCTCTGCAAACTCTGGATCTGTTGACTCAGCGAGAGATGGCCGGCATGGCGAGTGCCGGTGCTGAGCTCTATGACGTATTTCGCCGCTGTGCGCTGGCGATTCTCAATACAGACGGCTTGATCGACGATGCCCGAGAGGTGTTTGAAGCCTTCCGCAATTTTGATATTCGGGTCGTGCCCGAGTCTCGCGGTTTGAAACTCGAGCTGACCAATGCACCCGCTGCGGCTTTCGTCGACGGCCGCATGATCGAGGGTATTCGCAATCACCTTTTCTCAGCGCTGCGTGATGTGGTGTTTACCGAGCACAAGATGGTTGAACAGCGAGCGTTTGATCTCGATACCTCGACAGGCATCACCGATGCCGTTTTTCGATTGCTGCGTAATGCAGACGTTGTACGAAGCAACATACAACCCGGTCTTGTGGTGTGTTGGGGGGGGCACTCGATCCCACGCCACGAATACGACTACGCCAAGAAGGTGGGGTATTCACTGGGTCTGCGTGGCTTCGATATCTGCACGGGTTGTGGTCCCGGCGCCATGAAAGGACCGATGAAGGGCGCAGCCATTGCCCACGCCAAACAGCTTAAAAAGGACGGCCGCTTCGTGGGGGTCTCCGAGCCCGGCATCATCGCTGCAGAGTCTCCAAATGCGATTGTGAACGAACTGGTGATCCTGCCAGATATTGAAAAACGCTTAGAGGCGTTCGTGCGTATTGCCCACGGCATTATTGTCTTCCCGGGCGGTGTGGGCACCGCTGAGGAGATTTTGTTCCTGCTGGGTATCAAACTGCACCCGGACAACGCGGCTTGCGAACTGCCGCTGATCTTCACGGGCCCCGAGGAGAGTGCGGCGTATTTCGAGCAAATCGATGCATTCCTGCGTACCTGTCTGGGTGATGAGGTGGCGGAGCACTACCAGATCATTACCGGTGATGCGCCGGCGGTGGCCAAGGCCATGAAGAAGGGCATCAAAGCTTTGCGTCGCTCTCGCGTTGAACAGGCCGAGTCATTCAGTTACGCCTGGGATCTGCACATTCCCGAGTCATTACAGCAGCCCTTCATCCCTGATCATGCCAATATGGCCGCATTGCAGTTGCACCGTGATCAGCCGCGTCACCAGCTGATTGCCGAACTACGTCGTGCTTTCTCGGGCATTGTCGCCGGCAACGTCAAAGAGTTTGGTGTGCGCGCGGTTGAGCAGCACGGGCCGTTCCAGCTGCGGGGGGAGGGCGATGTTGCCGACGGGCTCACCGCACTGCTCGAGGGCTTCGTACGCGATGGGCGCATGAAAATCGATCCATCGAGTTACCGCCCCTGTTTCGAATGGATTGATTGAGCGCGGCCAAGCGGACCAATCCTACGCCAGAAGGGACGCCGCAGGCTCACGCCGTTGAGCCTGCGTGCTAGCCTGATTCGGTGTTGAGTCATAACAAGAAAAGATATGCGCCTGAACTATCCTCTGCTGGCGTCGTTTACGCTGGCCGCGATTGCCGCGTCCTCGAGTGCCGATCCGGAGCCGGTCTGGCAAACCGACTTCTTTGACGATTTCGAGACCTTTGACCACAGCCATTGGCAGGACCAAATGTTGTGGGTTAACGATGAAGACCAGTGCTACGTGCCCGAGGGGCAGTTTGGT
Source organism: uncultured Alteromonadaceae bacterium (assembly GCA_964482195.1). GTDB lineage: Bacteria > Pseudomonadota > Gammaproteobacteria > Pseudomonadales > Halieaceae > Luminiphilus. The sequence goes on from CAYZWL010000028.1 coordinate 37,176, forward strand.
ACCCGCGAAGTCAGTGATGGCACCTTAAAGCTTCGCGTGGTGGACCTAGGCCGCGAAGTGGCTTGCTTCAATTGGACCAAGCATGGCGAGCGACATCCTCCCAGCCGTTATGTGGCTGGACGTATCGCATCAAAAAACCGCGCAGAGTTTGTGCGTGGTCGGTGGACAGCACGCCTTCGTGTCGAAGACAGCGGCCAGCCCGGCATGTTCCCGGCCTGGTGGCTGTTGGGCGCCCAGAACAACGAGCCACCGATAGAGCAGCCCGACGAAAACATCTGCTGGCCTTTGATCGGCTCGGGCGAGATCGACATCTTCGAGCACCATGCCGATGGTGGCCCTGATCATTACGCCGCTCGCATCATTGCCAACGGTGGACGCTGTGGTGATGGGGATTGGCAATCCAATATGCTGGTGCAGGCGGCGACGCTTGCCGACTATCACGAATACTCGGTGGAGTGGCTCGCCGGCGACATGGTGTTTCGACTTGACGGCAAAGAGGTGTACCGCATTGCGGATCAGCTAGAAACCTTCCCTGAACCGCTGTTCGCCATTCTCAATTTCGCCAAGATCAACGACGCGCCAATGTCAGCAAAGTCCTGGACAATGGAAGTGGACTGGGTCCGGCACGAACGACTCAGCGACTGACACCAAGATCCCATACACACCTTTTGTGGGTGTGGCAGCCAATTTGGCTGCTTCAGAGACTGTCGATCTTGCGCTTTAACTGCTCGCGGTCGTCGGTGACGATCGCTTCCAGAGTCTCGATGCGACGACGAAGCTCACTGATCTCGGCGCCACCTCCCTGTGCCTTGGCGACTTCCAATTTTTTCATTTTTTCTTTGTGGCCGAAGAAAATGGCAATGGCTGCAATAGTCAGTCCACCGATGATGGCCACGATAGGGATGGAGAGAGGGCTGGAAAACATAGGAATCCGGGGCTGAAAGCGTGATCTGTCAGGGCAGTTTACCCCGAAAAAA
>CAYZWL010000029.1:0-2898 GCA_964482195.1 uncultured Alteromonadaceae bacterium
GGTTGATCCATTCCAGCCTATCCGCTCGTAACCAACTTGGTACAGTTGCTGGACAATATGTGCTCGAGGACTGCAAACCGTGACCGGAGAAACGGCGATGGGCTCTGCTGACGACTTCGTTAAAAGCTACATGGACGCGTGGAACAAACACGATGCGCCCGCGGTTGCCGAGCATCTCAGCGCTGATGGCACCTATATGGACGGTGCCAGTGCTGAAACACTCAGCGGAGAAGCACTGGTAGAGCACCTCATACACTACTTCAGCAATGATCATTATCGCTATGAAATTATTGGCGATGTGCTCTATAACAACAGCACGGTTGCCTTCCAGTATCGCGTCATACCAATTGATTCGGAGGCCGGTGGTCCGGGGTGGGTCGGCGCCGAGTTCATCGAGCTCGATGGACCCGTCGCCAAGCAGATCAATGACTATTACCGGGTGCCCGGTAGCGACAATCGCCGGGGCGGACTCACTGCCGGTGGCCGTCGTTATGCCAAGTCCGGGCTCAGCGAGCAGGCCATGAGTGCGCTGCTCAGCGCCTTGAAGCAGGCTATGGAGGAAGACAAAGTCTTCCTGGACCCTGAGCTATCACTACCGAAACTCGCCGAGGAGCTTGGTACTTCGGTCAATCACCTTTCCCAGGCAATCAATGCCGGGCACTCGATGAGCTTCTTCGATTACGTCAATCAGTTCCGCGTGGCTGAGGCAGCGCGCATGCTGCGGCAAAAAGAGTGTCAGTTCCCGGCCATCCTCGATGTGGCCCTGTCGGTGGGCTTCAATTCAACATCGACGTTCTACACCGCCTTCAAAAAGGCCACTGGGCAAACACCGGCCAAGTATCGTCGCTCACAACCGCCGATGTAGGTACACCGGTTAGAGCGCCCGCAAATAGAAAGCGTAGTCGAGGTCGGGCACCCGCCCATGGTAATCATCGCTCTCACCTTGTCTGACGGCCGCAAATGAGTCGGTGAAGGTCTGACCCAAGTAGCCCGGCAGGATGTCACCAGCCAGAAACATTGCAATGGCGGCATCGAGTCGTGTCGGTAGCGTGGTTGAGTCTTCGGAGAGATCGGCCTCTCTGGGGATGGGCTCCCCGGGATCCCGCTGGCGCTCAAGGCCTGCATGTATGCCCGCCAACACCGCTGCCAACACCAGATAGGGATTGGCATCTGCCCCGGCAATGCGGTGTTCGATGCGGCGATTCTGCTCGGAAGACCGCGGAATTCTCAGGGCCACCTCACGGTGATCGTATCCCCAGCTCGCGCCACAGGGGGCAAACGCACCGGCCTTGAACCGCCGATAGGAATTGGGGTTGGGTGCGAAGAGAGCCATGCCCTGGTCCAGCGTGTCACCGAGTCCCGCGACGGCGTGGCGAAGCGTCGGCATCAGGCGTGGTGGATTGGAGAAGTGGGGATCCGGCACCGGATCGGGATCTGCAAAGATATTGCGGCCATCACCGTCGTAGACGCTGGCATGGATATGCATACCACTGCCCGCCAAGTCAGCGAAGGGTTTTGCCATGAACGTGGCGCCAATCCCGTGCTTGCGCGCGACGGCTTTCACAATGCGTCGCAATAACATCGCGTGATCACCCGCCAAAACCGGGTCGCTGGTGTGGTGGGTATTGATCTCCCACTGCCCCGCGGAAAACTCGCTATGGATGGCCGTCAGCGGGACTCTTTGAATCTCGCAGGCGGCACGCACATCATTGAGAAACTGGTCACAGTCGATCAGGTCATCAACCATGCAGTACTGGATACCGGTTTGCCGACCGGTGGTACCGGGAATTTGACCCAGTAAGGGCTGCGGCCGCTCCCCCCCTTCTGGATCCAGTAGATAGAACTCGAGTTCAGTGACCACCGTCGGCGCCAAACCATCATCATGATAGCGCTCGAGCACCCGCAACAATGGGCTGCGTGGGTCGATCCAATCGACCGCATCAAGGGCATTGGTATAGGAGGTCAACACCTGCGCAATGGGCGCTTCGTACCAAGGGACTCGCGCCAGGGTGCCGGAGACAGCGCGGACGACTTGGTCGGGGTCTCCGCCAATCTCATGCTGGCTGACGCCGTCATACATATTGCCCATGATGCCGAGCAGCGGCACCGTGCGTGGCACCGAAAAGCCGCCATCGAACAGCGACTCAAACTCTGCACGTTGAACACGTTTACAACGCAGTATCCCGTTCATGTCGGGCATGAGTACTTCCAACAACTGAATATCGGGGTTCTCACTTAGGAACGAGTGCAGTTCCTCGACTTCGGCAAATTTCATAAGACGCCTGTCACTTCCTGTTGATCAATCACAGTAGAAACCGGTTAGGACCGGATCTACCTGCCGTATAGGATGGCATTCAGCACCCGCCCCCATTGGTTATCCTTGCCCAGTCATTAGGGCAAACGATGGATTCACACCCTCACGGAGAACACGATGTTTGGTCTGCGCAAACCCTGCGAGAGCAGTGAACACACCGGGTCCTACTACGCGGCCTCCGCCAATTGGAAAACAGACTACCCGCGCCTCGAAGACAACATTCACTGCGATGTCGTGGTCGTCGGTGGTGGCTTCAGCGGCGTTAACACCGCACTGGAGCTCGCCGAGCGCGGCTACGACGTGGTGCTGCTCGAAGGCCGGCGGATCAGCTGGGGGGCCAGCGGTCGCAATGGCGGCCAAATCATCGGTGGCATAGGCCACGATCCGGAACGCTTCATCAAGAATATCGGGGAAGAAGGTGTCCGCACCATATACCAAATGGGTATTGAAGCCCGAGATGTTATACGCGAGCGCGTGGAGACCTACGACATTGATTGCGATCTCAAGTGGGGATACTGCGATGTCGCTTTGAAACCCAAGCACATGAGGCAGTTTGCCGAGTGGCAGGCTTTCGAGAAAAGCAT
>CAYZWL010000029.1:2998-9016 GCA_964482195.1 uncultured Alteromonadaceae bacterium
ACTCGTTCCGGGCGACGTCGCCGTGTGTGATCCACGGACGGCACTGGACTATTTCCGGCTTTCTGCAGACAACCGAATGCTGTTCGGTGGCTTGTCCAACTACACCGGCATGGAACCCGCTGATCTCGAGGGTGTCATGCGCAAGAAAATGTCCTGGGTGTTCCCTGAGCTGGCTGACGTCAAAATCGATTACGCCTGGAGCGGCTGGATGGGTATTGGCATGAATCGTATGCCGCAATTGGGTCGCCTGACCGACAACGTCGCTTATATTCAGGCCTACTCCGGCCACGGCGTCGCTCCGACTCATATCATGGCGCGTATCACCGCGGAGATGATCGCCAGAGAATCAAAACGGTTTGACGTGATGGCCAACATTCCACACTGGCCCTTCCCCGGCGGGAAGCTTTTACGCGTACCGACGCTGACCATCGGCATGTCCTACTACAAGGCGCTGGACGTCTTCTGACAGTAAACCGGCGCTGGGTATCAGCGCCAGTATTCCGCGAGCTTGTACCACTGCATGCCCAGTGCGAGTGCCTGATTGCCGAACCACTCAGGCAACGGAATACGCCAATGTGGCATGGCAGCAAAATGATCAAATTCTGTCATGTCGCCCGCCACCGCAGTCGCCATAATCTCGCTCATGATGTGCGACGTGGCCACACCATGGCCTGAGTAGCCCTGCAGGTAGTAGACATTGTCAGCCGTGCGGCCGAGCTGCGGAATACGATTGATGACAATCCCCGCCATACCGGTCCATTCGAACTCAACCTCGATGCCCTGCAACTGCGGGAATACCCGCAGCAGCGCTGGCAACAACTCACCTGCCACCGACTTCGAGTCACGCCCTGAATAATTTGTGCCCCCGCCGAACATCAGGCGCTTGTCCGCTGTTAACCGGTAATAGTCGAGTACAAATCGGCAGTCATACACCGCGAGGTCCCTGGGATTCACCGCCGCAACCTCCGCTTCGCTTAGCGGTACGGTTGCCATGTTCCCCAGGGATGCGGGAAACAACTTCCCCATGAGTTGGCGGCGTTCCAGACGATGATAAGCATTGCCGGTCAATATGACAGCGTCGGCACTGACCAAGCCCCGCTCGCAGACCAGCTGTGGCGTCGTACCCTTTTTGATGTCGAGCACTTGGGTGTGCTCGAAAAAACGCACACCAAGTCCCTCTGCCGCCCGGGCTTCACCAATGCAGAGATTGACCGAGTGCAGATGCATGTTGCGTGTATTGAGCAACGCACCGTGATAAATATTCGTACCAATATAGTCCGGCACTTCGTCGCGGGTGAGTAAGGTCAAATGTTCTTCCATACCGCGCGCCTGCCCTTCCGCATAAGTGGCACGTAACTCCTTCATGTGGCTCGGTTGATACGCGGTGTGCAGGTGACCAAACTTCAAATCGCAGTCGATGTCATATTTGGCGACGCGAGACTGGATAATGTCGTGCCCACGCCATCGCATGCGCCAGACATAACTCTCCGCTTCGGTGCCCATACGTTTTCGCAGCGCCTTGGTCATCGCGGCATCACCCGACAAACTCCCCGTGACCTGACCACCGTTTCTGCCGGTTGCGCCCCAGGCGATTTTGTTCGCCTCAACAACAGCGACCGAGAACCCGCGCTCGGCAAGCTCCAGCGCGGTGTTCACACCACTGAAACCACCGCCAACAATCGCCACATCGACGCGCACCTCTCCAGCTAGCGAGGGATACTCAGTCTCCTTTGCAATCGTGGCGTTGTAGTAAGAGTTACAGCGTGCTGCGGGCATCGTGAACCACCTGTGATAACAATAAAAAAGGCCCGGCGGGACGACCGGGCCTCTGGATCCTCAGTCCTTGAGACTCAGGACTCAGCAGGGACCATCATGTAATAGACCTTGCGCACCTTCTCGACAACCTCAGAAGTGCCCTTGAAGCCTCTTGGGAAGACCCAGCTGTCACCCGGGCGCAGTTCAGTGACAACACCTGACTCAGAGGTGATCTTCCAGTGGCCCTCAAGCAAGTGGCAAAACTCGGTGAGGTCCAGATCGAGTTCCATGATGCCGGGCTCGCACTCCCAGGTACCGGTATAAAAAGTCCCCGCATAGCTCTCACCCTCACAAAAGCCCATCGCCGTTTGCTTCGACGGTGCGCCCACAGGCTCACCGAAGGACTCGCAGGGCTCGAGATTGGTCAGGCTGCCGGGTTGTTGCTGAATTGCGATTTCGGGCATGGGAGACAACTCCTGTCTTTGGGGGAATGGCGCTGCGCTGTACAAAGCTGAGTGTGGATGTTGAAGCACACTCCCGCGGTACGCTTCCTAGCCCATAAGGACGGAGGCTGGCACACGGGGTGCTACCTAGACTGGCGAAAACGCAAATACGGAGTTCACATGGCCGACCCCGCCTCCTCTGACGTGATTGTCATCGGCGCTGGACACAACGGACTGGTGTGCGCCAGCTATCTCGCCAAGGCGGGCTTATCCGTGCGTGTGCTCGAAGCCAGGGATTGTATTGGTGGAGCCGCACTCACCGAGGAGTTCCACCCCGGATTCAGAAACTCTGTCTATTCTTACTCGGTCAGCCTCTTGCACCCCAAGGTCATTGCCGATCTGGAGCTGGAAAGCCATGGATTGGACATCCTGGAGCGCCCCGCCGGTTCGCTGAGCCTGCTTGACGATGGCCACATGCAATTGACGCGTGATGGGGCCCAAGCCAATCGGGAGATCGCGCGCTTCTCAAAACGCGACGCGCAGCGTATCGATGCCTTCGAGCAAGAAATCGCTGTCGTCGCACGCTCACTGCGCAGTCTGGCCATGCAGGCACCTCCGAATTTTGGCGGTGGCTGGCGAGATATTCTTGCGCTACTACAAAGTGGCAACCAATTACGAAAACTTGATAGCAGGCATCAGATCGTACTCACCGAACTGATGACGCGCTCACTCGGCGATCATCTCGACGCCTGGTTTGAGGGCGCCCCGCTGAAGGGCCTGCTGGGATTCGAAGGGGTCATAGGTAACTTTGCTGACCCGTATCAGGCCGGTACCGCCTACGTTCTGCTGCATCACGCTTTCGGCGAGGTCAAAGGCCGCGAGGGTGCCTGGGGCATTGCCCGAGGTGGCATGGGCTCGATCTCCGACGCCATTGCGAGCTTTGCGCGCAAACACGGCGTACGCATTGAAACCAACTCCCCAGTCAGCAGCATTATCTCTGAGGGGGGTGTGGCGCGTGGCGTCATCACTGCCGACGGGCGGGAGTTCCATGCACGAACGGTTGCTGCGAATGTTCACCCACAGTTACTGCTGACTAAACTACTGGGCCGCGAAGGTCTCGATGAGGACGGCAACCGCCGGATCGATGCATACCGCAGCCATTCCGCCACCTTCCGCATGAATGTAGCACTCTCTGAGCTGCCGCAGTTTTCCAGTCTGCCGGCGGGTGAAGACTTTCATTTCAAAGGCGCCATCGAACTCTGCCCCTCACTCGATTACATGCGTCACGCTTATCGCGAAGCCAATGACAAGGGCTGGAGTCGACGCCCGATTATCTCCATGCAGATCCCGACCACCCAGGACGATTCCCTCGCCCCACCCGGTGGGCATGTGGCCAGCCTGTTCTGCCAGCACTTCCAGCGCCACCTACCCAACGGCCAGCAGTGGGACGACATCAGGGAGACCGTTGCCGATACGGTCATTGACGCCATTGATGCCCATGCCCCCAACTTCAAACGTTCCGTGCTGGGTCGACAAATCAAAACGCCGCTCGACATCGAACGCGACCTGAACATGGTGGGTGGCGATATCTTCCACGGTGCATTGCACCTTGATCAATTCCACGCCATGCGCCCAATTCCGGGGCTCGCCGACCATCGTATGCCGGTGAGAGGGGTCTATCTTTGTGGGTCGGGGGCACACCCTGGAGGCGGCGTCAGTGGTCTGCCTGGACACAATGCGGCACAGGTCATACTGCGCGATCGATGAATACTTACACCGTCACCATCGCGATCAGTGTCATTGCGTTTATCGCAATCGGCAGCTGGGCGGGTCGCAAGGTTAAAAACATCGACGACTATTTCGTCGCCGGGCGCAACGCCCCTTCTCTGCTGATCGTCGGCACGCTGGTAGCCAGTGTGTTCAGCACATCAATTTTCCTGGGTGAGGCGGGCTTTACCTATGACGGTCAACTAGGACCGTATCTCCTGCTGCCGGGCATCGCGGTCACCGGTTACATCTACGGCGCACTCTTCTTCGGTACGTTTCTGCGGCGCAGTCGTGCGCCAACGGTCGCCGATTTTTTTGGTCAACGATTTGCCAGCCGCCGTGTACAGCAGCTCTCGGGCATTACGATCGTGCTGGGTCTGGGCGGCTACTTGTTGGTCGTCACTCAGGGCGCGGCCATACTGATTTCAGATCTGACGAGTCTGGACTACACCACCGCTGTGATTGTTGCCTGGCTGAGTTATACCGGCTTCACGATGTATGCAGGCTCCAAGGGCGTCATCATCACAGACACACTGATGTTTTTGCTCTTCACAGTCGCAACCATTGCTTTTGTAGGCTACCTCTTGGACGGGTTTGGTGGCTTTCAGCACACGATCGAAGAACTCACGCGTCAGAACGTTAAGCGGGATCTCACCGCGTGGCATGGCACCATTGGCGAAGGCACCGAGTGGCCCACTGCGTGGGACTTTTTGATCTGGCTGGTCATTATCGATCTCGCCTGGAGCATCGTTTACGCGGTCAGCCCCTGGCAATCCAGCCGACATCTGATGGCCCGAAACGAACACGTGGTGCTGAGAGCCGCCATCTATGCCGCCTTCGCGGTGATCTTTATGCAGATCCTGATCTATGGTGCCGGCGGATTTATCAACCTCGCCAAGTACGACATTGATCCCTCCGAAACCGTCATGTTGTGGGCAGCGCAAAACCTGGTGCCGCCACTACTGGGCGCACTGCTACTGGCGGGCATCGTTGCTGCCGCCCTGTCTTCGGCTTCGACGTTTCTCTCTCTGGTCGGATTCAGCGTCAGCAATGATCTTGCAGGTCACCAACAACCGATCGATTTGAATATCACGCGACTGCTGATGGGCGCTGTGAGCATCACCGTATTGGTACTGAGCCTCTTTCTACCGCCCAATGTCTTCTGGATCATGCTGTTCATCGGTACCGTGTTCGCGTCCAGTTGGGGTCCCGTCGGCTTCATGAGCATCTGGAGCAAAACGATCACCGCTGACGGCGCATTCTGGGGCATGTTGGTCGGGCTGCTCGGAAACATCATCCCGGCGGCACTGAACACGCTCGGAGTTATTTCGCTGCCCAGTTATCTGGAACCCGCTTTAATCGGCACCGCGGCGAGCATGTTCGCGATCTGGTGGGTGTCACGTCGCCAATCCCCAACAGCAAAGGAAGTTGCCTACCGTGACCGGCTTCACCAAACCCCCACTGAAGACTGTGATCCCCGGCTGACCAGAACAACGCTCATCGCACCGGCCTTATTAGTGTTGTACGGCGCCTGCATGCCGTTTGTGACACTGCATTTCTATGTGATGCCCTATCAGCGGGGTGCCGGCACCCTGATGCCAAATGGCAGTTTGAACTGGAGCGAAGCGGAGCCCTGGATAGCCTTTAGTCCTACGCTGCTGTTTGTCCCACTCGGCTTGATCGCCGCATTAACGATCAAACGGCGCTACCAACCCGTCGCTCAGTCCCCCTAGTGACCGACCTGCGCCACACCGGCGTCACTCCCGGCAAAGGCCCGTCGTAGCCGCCAGTAAGCAAAGGCGTACACAATAAAAGCACCGATAGATGCGGCGGCACACATCAGGAAGACCTCATCGTAACCGGCCCCCAGAGCCAGCAATGAGGCGGCCGCATTCGGACCAATAATCTGCCCCAAACCCTGCGCCGCAGGCATCAACGATGCAAAGCGCCCTGTCCCGTCGAGGTTAGCCACAGAGCCCATCTGATAGACATCGATGAAGATCCACAAAAAATTGAACGCATACAGACTCGCGAAGAATCGGGTCTCAGTCAT
>CAYZWL010000029.1:9116-37810 GCA_964482195.1 uncultured Alteromonadaceae bacterium
AGATCCACAAAAAATTGAACGCATACAGACTCGCGAAGAATCGGGTCTCAGTCATACCGTTTACCAACATCGCCGCGGCGGCGGCGTGGCAGAGCAGCGTCACCAGCAGCGGTCGGGCAATACCAAAACGATCGCTCAGTACCGTCGCCACAAGGCAACCGAGCAGGGCGAAGAATGACACCCAAACAAGCAACCCTGAGACCCACGCCTCGTCCAACCCGGCGTCAGCCGATGCCAACTCGATGTATGTCCAGTAAGCACCGATATTGACGTAGGTCAGCGCCATAGCCAGCAAACATAACCAGGGCACGATACTCGGTACCCCACTACCTCTCCGGCTGATGGCAGCATCGTCGTGCAGTGCGTGGTCTTTGACTGCCGAAGGATGGCTGGGAATCCACCGGGAGAGAAACAGGATCGGCAGATAACTGAACGCAAACAAGCTGTAAATCATTTCCATGCTGATACGTGGCAGCAGGTACATCTCGCCCGCCTGTACAAAGGCAAAAGAGAACAGCAGATAATTGAACGCTCTCGCCGCGTGGGTACGCCCACCCAGTGTAGCCACTGCAATGCCAGTGATGATGCCGCCGGCAGTACCTGCCAGAAAACGCAGGATGAGCGTTGCCATGTACTCCTGCAGATAGATGCAGGCCACGTTCGCCACCATGGCACCGGCGACCGCCATCATCAACAAATGGCGGCGATTGATCCGAGAGATCATCACGGCAGCCAAAACAGCCCCCGCAGACAACCCGCCCAGGTCCGCGCCCGCGACGCGTCCCACCTGGGTCTCATTGAACCCCAGTAACTCACTCCAGGCCGTGCTGATGACCGGTATCCCCGCCAACACCGCGTAGCCCACCAGGGACATGTAGAGCGCGACGACCAGTGACTGCCAGCGATCGAAGCGGTTCATCGGTACCGTCGCCGGGACCTCGGCCTGACTCATGAACAATCCTTGAGAATACGGCGAGCTGCATTGTGGCCTGGCGCGCCAGTCACGCCTCCGCCCGGATGAGAACCCGAACCACACAGGTACAGGCCATCCAGAGGCGTTCGATACTGCGCGGCCTCGGGATGGGGTCGCATCGACCACAGTTGATCTGGCTCAAGCCGGCCATGACAGATATCGCCTCGGGTCATACCCAACACGCGCTCTAGATCCAGCGGCGTGTGGCAGCTGTGCCCAACCAGAATTTCCGAGAGATTCGGGATGAAACGTTCAAGATGGCTGAGGATGTTCGCTACCACTCGGGGTTTGGCGTTATCCCAGTGTTCACCCCCCGCAAGATCGTAGGGCATGTACTTACATAGCAGGCTCATCACGTGATGACCGGGCTGATCCACCAGGGATAGGTCCAGAGCGGTCGGCATGATCGCCTCAATGATCGGTGGCGACGCGGGCTTGCCTTGCCTGGCGCTGTGGTAGGCGTCGTTAAGATGCTCGGCGCTTTCGATCATCACCATGGTGGAGTGGTGTGCGGCTCCCAGGCCCTCTCCCGGTAGAGCGGCGAACTCAGGCAATCCCGATAGCGCGAGGTTCATGCGCAACGACGCAGATTCCTGTCGGAAACCGCTGATGTCCCGAGCAAAGTCCTCGGGTAAGTGCTGCTTCCCCAACAACCGTAGAAATGTCTGCTTCGGGTCCGTATTGGCAGCCACTACCGGTGCCTGAACAACGTCACCGTCCTCCAGCCTGACACCGCGCACCTTGCCCTGAGCGACCATGATCTTGGCCACTGGCGCGTCAGTGCGAATCTCCACGCCTCTGGCTCGCGCGGCATCGGCCATGGCCTCGGTGATCTTACCCATGCCGCCACGAACAATGCCCCAGGCACCCTTGCGCCCTGCGATCTCACCCACCGCGTGGTGCAACATCGACAAACTCGCGCCAGGCTGGCTCAGCGGCGCGAAGTTGGCGGGCATGATGTGGGAAGCCACCATGGCCTTGATTTTCGGGCTCTCGAACCACCGGTCGATGATGCTCTCGGGAGAGCCGATAAAAAACTGCATCAGGCGCCAGCGGGTTTGCTCGTCCAAACGGTAAACATCCAGTCCCAGCCGTCCCAAGGCAACAAGATCGCTGACATTGCCTGTGCCCAGGCTCGGTGGCTCCCGCAGCCACTGTTTTGACAGCAAATCACCGACTTGCTCGATGGTGTGCTCAAACCCCAGGTAACTGTCGTAATCCGTCGCCGAAAAACGGGCGAACTGCGCACGGTCGTGATCTTCATCACCCGTGAACAACAGGTAGTCTCCCGCGCTGTCCAGATACAGCGAGTTCTCCAGCAAGATTGGCTCATAGCCGAAGCGCGCCAGCTCAAGATCCCTGACAACCTCCGGGCGGAGCAGACTCACCACGTAAGAAAAGGATGAGTTCCGGTATCCGGGATGAAACTCCTCAGTGACCGCAGCGCCTCCGACCACATCGCGGCGCTCAAGCACACAAACGCGCATGCCACCGCGGGCGAGATAATTTGCTGTGGTCAGGCCGTTGTGACCCGCGCCAATAATGATCGCGTCGTAGGCGGACATCGCTCATCGTTCCCATCAAGACTGTGCAGCAGACTAGCGAATCCCCCAATGGGGGATATCACAACCTATACGTTGAGAAGACACTCTGGCTGCACAGTGAAGAATGCATCACTATCGCGCTTCTTTCAGCATCTGTGCGCCTACCGAAGACCCACTTGAGGGAAAAGCCATGACCACCATCCAGAACCCGCTTGGCCAGATGATGGCAGCCAGCGACAACACCATTACCCCTGAGGGGCTCGACGCCCACTGGATGGCCTACTCCGGCAATCGGCAGTTCAAAAAAGACCCGAGAATCATCGTTGCCGCGGACGGCATCCACTTCATCGATGACAAGGGCCGACGCATTATGGATGGTTTATCGGGCCTGTGGACCTGCGGTCTCGGGCACAATCGCCCTGAGATTGCCGATGCAGTCAGCCAGCAGTTGCGCACCCTGGACTATTCTCCAGGCTTCCAGTTTGGCCAGCCCAAGTCCTTCCAACTGGCCGAACGGGTTCGACACCTCATGCCCGAGGACCTCGACCATGTGTTCTTTACCGGGTCAGGTTCTGAGTCGGCGGATACCTCCTTGAAAATGGCTCGGGCCTACTGGCGACTCAAAGGGCAACCCAGCAAAACCAAGCTCATCGGTCGCATCAAGGGCTACCACGGGGTCAATTTCGGCGGGATCTCAGTCGGCGGCATTGTCGCCAACCGCAAGATGTTCGGTCAGGCTGTCGATGCTGACCATTTGTCTCATACCATGCTGCCGGAGAACCAATTCCAGCGAGGCATGCCCGAGCACGGCGCACACCTCGCAAACCAGCTACTGGAAATGATCGCGCTGCACGATGCCAGCAACATTGCCGCAGTCATCGTTGAGCCCATGGCGGGTTCAGCCGGTGTTCTGCCGCCGCCGGTTGGCTATCTAGAACGGCTGCGTGAAATCTGTACCCAGCACGGCATTCTGCTGATCTTCGACGAGGTCATCACCGCCTTTGGCCGCTGTGGTGCGCGCACCGGTGCCGATGCCTTTGGTGTGGTGCCCGATATCATGAATGTCGCCAAGCAGATCACCAATGGCGCCATTCCCATGGGTGCGGTGATCGCCCGTCGGGAAATCTACGACACCTTCATGGCCCAACAGTCACCCGAACACCTGCTGGAGTTTTTCCACGGCTACACCTACTCCGCGCATCCGGTGGCCTGTGCGGCCGCACTCGCGACCCTGGATCTGCTGGACGCGGAAAAGTCCCACGAGCGGGTTGCGGCCAAAGCGCCGCTGCTGGAGGAAGCGATTCACGCCTTACAAGGTGCGCCGAATGTGACGGATATTCGGAACTATGGGTTTGCCGCCGCGTTGACGCTGGCACCGAAAGACGGAGACCCCACGCGGCGTCCTTTCGAAATTGCCCTGCGAATGTGGGAGAAGGGTTACTACGTCCGTTACGGCGGCGACACCATTCAGTTGGGCCTGCCCTTCGTCATTGAGGACGCTCAGATCGATGAGCTGTGCACCGTGCTCCACGAGACGGTCAGGGAAATGGCGTAGGTACAAAAGGACTGAAGCAGTCTCAGACCCGCTTCAGTCCGCAGCCTGAGCGCGTTAAGCGTTCACATCAACCAGAATACGGCCCTTGATCTTGCCCGCCAGCACATCGGCCGCGAGACCAATGGCTGCCTCCAGACCGACCTCGGTGGCCACCGCCTCGAAGACCGTATCGTCGAGATCTTCCGCAAGCCGCTTCCAAGCTGATGCTCGCAGTTCGCCTGGTGCCATCACACTGTCAACACCGAGCAACGCCACACCGCGGAGGATGAATGGCATGACGGTTGCCGGGAACTTGGGACTGTCCGCCAAACCACAGGCCGCCACTGCGCCTCGGTAGCGAGTTTGCGCACAGGCGTTCACTAAGGTGTTGCCACCCGCGGCGTCAACCACACCTGCCCAGCGCTCTTTTTGCAGCGGCTTGCCTGCCTCAGCCAAGGTCGCCCGGTCAATGACATCCGTGGCTCCCAACTGACGGAGATACTCGGATTCATTCGGTTTGCCCGTCGACGCCACGGGGCGGTAACCCTGACTGGCCAGCAAAGCGATGGCAAAGCTGCCAACACCACCGGTGGCGCCGGTCACCAAAATTTCGCCCTGGTCCGGTGTGATTCCGTAGTTGACCAGCGCGTCAACACACAGCGCGGCGGTGTAGCCCGCGGTCCCGATAATCATTGCCTGACGGGTGTCGAATCGCTCCGGTAGCGCCACCAACCAATCACCGCTAACGCGTGCATACTGACTCAAGCCACCCCAGTGACGTTCACCGACGCCCCAGCCATTGAGCACGACGCGATCACCGACCTGCCAACAGGCGTGGCTGCTTTGCTCGACTGTCCCCGCAAAATCGATGCCCGGCACCATGGGAAAGGCACGAACGACAGGCGATGCACCCGTGATGGCCAGTCCATCCTTATAGTTAATGGTCGAGTAGTCCACTTTAACCAGGACGTCCCCTTCGGGCAGGTCACTGACATCGCGGCTGGCAACGCTGGCTGTTTGCGTATCACCGTCTTGCTCGATCAGGATTGCGTTAAACATAGAAAACCCTCCCTTGGGTTCGATCAGTGCAACTGGCTGGCGAGGTACTTCGCCAACTGCAGCATGGCAAACTTCCCGGCAACCGCCTCAGCGTCCGAGTTGTAGTTGGTGTTGGTATTGACGTCATAGGTGTAAACACTGCCGTCACTGTCACGAATGGCTTCAATACCTGCCACCTTGACCTGGTTCTCGGCGAGAAAGGCCTCGTAGCGATCGATAAATTCGGGACGATAATCCTCAAGAATTTCAAACTTCGCTTTCGGCGCACTGCCGTCTGTGGGGCAGAACCTATCTTCTATGGAGCAGGCATCCGCGGGACACAGCTCAAAGCCCTCAGAGGTATCGACACGTACGGCGTAGAAGAACTTACCGTCAATGAACTCGTGTCGCACGATGTAGGGCTCAGGTGCTTCGATGTACTGCTGAATCAAGGTGATGCCATCGACCGGCTCATCAAATCCGTCGCCGTGAACATAAGCCTCGAGAGACTCAACAGAGCGAAACAGCTGCACCCCCTGTCCCTTACCCGCTCGATTGTGCTTGGTGATAAAACGCTCCTGCCCCAGCTCGCGGGCGGCTTTGACGATATTGTCGCGGCCGACCGCCGCAATCGTCTTGGGCGTGGCGATGCCCGCCCGCTCCAAAGCGGTGTATTGATTCACTTTGCTCACTTCAAGTCGCAAAGCGCGTGAACCATTAATCACGGTGCGGTTGTGCTGCTCCAGCCAGGCCAGTACGGCCTCAGCAAACTCGGGCGCAAAGCGATGATCCCGGGTATGGGAAGATGCACTGATGCGGTTATAAAACACACCTTCTGGCGGTGCCTCGCTCAAATCCAACTGTCCCTGATCGAGATGCCACAGTTCATAGGGCAATTCCAGCTCATCCAGCCGCTGATTGAGGTGTCCGGTCCAGTCGTCATTCTCGTGAAGTACATAGATCTTTTGCATTGCTTGGAGGCCTTGCGATGGGGGGCAGAGACAGCCACATCCTCGATCAGCCCCTGTGCAAGAGGAAGACCAATAATGGTGGCTGGTAACCGAGAAACGGGAGTGATAATCGGCAGCAAGATTACTCGATTCCCCCGCGGGTGGACTAGTGTGGCGGGCCTGAGAATCGGGTAATGTTAGGTATAGCGGTACCCCATAAACACTGGATACAAACTGACAGATGCGTCGATCAGCACTGTTTATAACACTGGGGTTTCTCTCAGCGAGCGCTATCTCCCCTCAGACACAGGCGGACAATAGTCTGTGGTCCATGACCTTGCAGGAGCTCATCGAGGTTGAGCTGGCAACGGGCACGCCCAAGCCACCTGAAGATGCACCGGCGATACTGTCCGTCATCACTGCAGAGGACCTTGCCCTCACCGGTGCGCGCACCCTGGCAGAAGCGCTTGAGCGCGTGCCCGGACTGCATGTCATGCCATCGATCAACCGATTGACACCGCTGTTCGCCATTCGCGGCATTTTTTCTGACTCCACCCCGCAGGTGCTGGTGCAGATCGACGGAGTGGACATCTCGGAGCTCACCGCGCTGTCGACGCCCTATGCTTTCCACTATCCCATTCAATTCGTTGAACGCATTGAGGTCATTCGCGGGCCCGGATCGGCACTTCACGGCGCCGACGCTTTTAGCGGCGTGATCAATGTCATCACCCGCCGGCCTGGCGAGCAGGACTTGCTGCAAGCGGGTGGGCGCAGCGGTTCATTCAGTCATAACGAGGCGTGGATCAACGGCAATCTGGCACGTGACGAGTGGCGAATTGGCTTTTCACTGGTCCACGAGGAAGAAGGCAACGACGAGGATCGCCTCACCCGCTACGGCGTGTTGCAGCGCGACCGAGACATGGACAATCTCCATATCAACATCGATTACGGCGATTTCAGTCTGAATAATTGGTACTGGCGAACCCGACAACAAATGGGCGTTGGCGCCGGTATCGTCGGCAATGACTTTGACCGTGACATCGTAGAAACCGTGCGCTCCCAACTAGCCTGGACCAAGAACTACAGCCAGGATGTGGCCCTCAGCGCCGACGTGTCCCACACCGATTCACGCTTTGATGCTAGCTTCCAACTACTACCACCCGGTATCTGGCCGGTGGGGAACGACGGCAACGTCTTCCTGCCCGACTTCACACCCGTCAGTTTCCCCCAAGGTGTGATCGGCAGCCCCTCGGCCCGAACCCAGCAAACCCTGGTGAACACGACGCTCGTCTATGAGGGTCTCGAAGCCCATCGAATCAGACTCGGACTGGGCGCGCGCCGCTCAAGACTGACTGACATCGAAGAGAGCAAGAATTTTGGGCCGGGTATTCTTGATATCGAACACCGTCCCCCCGATCTGATCAGCGACACCATCGTCGACGTCAGCGGCACACCATTTATCTATACACCCAGCTACACCCGTGATGTTTGGTACCTGTCGTTGCAGGATGAATATCGTATCAACGATACCGTGGAGCTCACCTCGGGTATTCGCTTCGACGATTACTCAGATTTCGGATCCACGATTAATCCACGCCTTGCGCTGGTCTGGCGCAGCACAGAGGCGCTGACCAGCAAGCTGCTGTTCGGTACGGCTTTCCGGGCGCCGAAGGTCGCGGAATTGGCGTTCATCAACAACCCAACCGTATTGGGCAACCCCAACCTCGAACCTGAAACCATTCAAACGGTGGAGTTCGCGTTTGATTATCAGCCTAGCGAGGGCTTTGAGGGACGGCTGAATTTGTATCGCTATCGCGCCGAAGATCTGATCCAACTGGACCAGACGTTTACCTATCAAAACCGAGGCGAGCAACAGGGCTGGGGATTCGAAGCCGAAGTCGCCTGGGAGATTTCCCAGGCTTTGAATATCAACGCCAACCTGTCGTGGCTAGAGGCAGAACTACCGATGACCGGGCACGACAAGGAGCGCGTGCCCGGTACCACCGCCTATCTCGATGTCCGGTATCGACTGCACGACAATCTGGTCTTCACCGCCCAGGGCTATTGGATCGCAGACCGGCAGCGGGAAGCCGGAGACCCCCGCCCTGCCGTTAGCGACTACCTGCAAACCGATATCAATCTGCTCTGGCAGCCAAAGAGCGAATGGCGGGTGACTGCGGGCGTGAAAAACCTGCTCGATGAACGCATCTTGGAACCCGTGCCCAATTCACCACTGTTTGCCATCGGACTGGGTTTTCCGGGGGACTACCCCATGCAGAGTCGCCGGGTGTTCGCATCGCTGGAATACAGCTATTAATCCACTGAAGAACCGAAGGATCCCCCCATGCCAAGCTACGCTCGATCAGGTCATGGGAAGACCATGGTTCCGCTAAAGCCCCTGTCCCTGTTTTTACTACTGGTGCTGGTCGGCTCGCATGTCGGCAACCTCGCTTGGGCGGCCGAAGCCACATGGCTGGAGCGAAGCAGTGCGCACGGCTCCCAGATTCTCGTGACGGTTTTCCATCAAGCGCCAAAAACCCCTGCCCACCAAAACCCAGTGGAACAGGCCGCTCAATCGCAGGCCCTGATTCTAAACACCCTCGGCAATGACTTTGAGTTGACCTACCGCTATAACGCTGTCCCGGCGCTGACAGGTTGGATGAGCGCTGAGGCTTACCGAGCGCTTGATCCACAGTCGCGATCGGCCGCGTCGCTGTCGTTGAGTGCCAGGTCGGCGCTACACATTTCACCGGAACAATCGGGCCGGGGTGATCCGACGATCAGTGCGGCCGGCACGGGGGCCCTCGGCACCTCGCGATCCGTGGTCAATGCCCAGTCTCTACAGGACATGGGATTTACCGGTGCAGGCCAGCGCATCGCTATCGTCGACACGGGGGTCGACCTGGATAATCTCGACTTCTTTGGGCGGGTTATTGCCGAGGCCTGTTTCTGTACGCGCCCCGGTTCGAACTGCTGCCCCAACCAGCAAGCCAGTCAGGTGGGTAGCGGTAGTGGCCAGGACGACAATGGGCATGGCACCAACGTCGCGGGGATTGCCGCGGCAGGAGGCACTCATACGGGCATGGCGCCCGGGGCGGAAATCGTGTCGGTCAAGACCATCGATAACAACAACGCGTTCTACACATTTTCTGATCAGATCGCCGCGCTGGACTGGTTATTCACGCAGAACCTGGGTCTTAGCAGCGTCAACATGAGTCTCGGCACCAATCAGCTGTTTAGCGGCAGCTGCGACAATCAGTTTTCGTTTCTGATGGCAACACAGATCGCAGTCAACAACCTCAATTCGCTGGGAACCGAAGTCATAGCCGCTGCCGGGAATCAGTTCGCAGATAACCTGCTGCCGGCGCCCGCCTGTGTATCCAACGTGGTGGCCGTCGGAGCGACCAACGATGCCGACGCCCCTCAGGCATTCAGCAACACCAGTGCACTCGTCGAACTTTTTGCGCCCGGCGTTAATATCTCTGCCAGTGGACTCAACAGCGGTGGGAGTACCTACACAGGCACCTCAATGAGTGCACCCCACGTTGCGGGCGGCATCGTACTGTTAGCGAGTGCTTTGCCCGCAGCCGGAGCGGAGAGTTTGGTCGATTCACTCAAGGCGACCGGCCCTATCGTCACCGATCGCCTGGGTAACGATATCCCACGAATCAATCTGTTGGCGGCCTATGAAAATACGCTGGCGTCACTCGTTCCGAGCACGCCGACCATCTCTGGCATCGAACCTGAAAATGGCCAACTGGTGGTGTACTTCTCTGTTGACCAACTGGGTGATTCAGGCAGCAATTTCAGCTACGAGGTCAGCTGCCAAGGCGGTGGCCAGATCGCAACCGCCACGGGGACTTCCTCGCCGATTACCGTGACAGGGCTAAGCAATGGCGTCGCCTACAGCTGCACCATCTTCGCCATCGGTCCCGGAGGGAATAGCCCGACCAGCAACGTCGTGGGACCGGTGACTCCCCAGGAACCGCAGGCCAACAGCTTACCGATTTGGCTGCTCTATGAAGCCAATCAATAAGCGCTGACTGGACACGGCAGCGAATTAAACACCCTGAACAATCATCACTCGATACTCGGCCCCTTCCAGTCTGTGAGCCTTGGCTGCCTGGTACTCAGGACTCTCGTACCAGGCTTTCGCCTGATCGAAGTCAGGGAAGGCGAGAACCACAATCCCCTCGCAGGCATCCCCTTCCAAAACTTCGTGCTGGCCGTAGAAGGCCAGCGGTTTTAGGTCATGACCTTGTGCGGCCTTGGGAGCGGCCTTCGCATAGCGGGCGAAAGCCTCTTCGTCCGTCATTGCTTCTCGTATCATTACGACGTAAGCCGTCATGTTCGTCTCCTTCTATCAGCGGTTTCCATACACCTGATCATGTTGATGAATCGGACAAATGCGACCATCGCAGAATCGATCGGATACTTTGTATCAGCGGTATTACCCGACAACACCAGTGCTGCCCTGCCAACCGCAAAGCTCAACACGTCAAACGCAGTTGTCCTGGCATCTGAGGACGCCATACACCCGGCGTCGATGCAGCGCTGTACGGCTTCTACCAGCAGTTCAAATGTGGGCATCGCCAAGCGCTGAACATCCACCGACGAATCACTGCTCAACACCCGGGCATCGCTGAGAAACAAAAACCGAAACTGCGGCGCTCGCTCCAGGGCGAACGTAAAGAACTGCTTTGCCAACGCACAAAGGTTTTCAATGGGTTGCTCGGAACCAGGACTAGCGCGCAAAAACTGCTCAAACGTCAAAAATGCATGCTCCAACAACGCCACCTGCAGCGCTGACTTATCGTCAAAGTGTCGATAGATGGCCATCGGCGATAAACCAGCCGCAGCAGCTATCTGGCGAATTGATACCGCATGACTACCTTGCGACAAAAACAATTCGAAGCCACTCTCGAGGATGCGTAGCCGCGTCCGCTCGCCCTTGCTTAGCGGCGCAGTGTCAGTTGGCATTGCTGCTAAATGCCTTTACGTCTGCCAAGACATCTTTCCCCAGAATCGCGGACGCGGCGATAACACCGCCCATCAGTGCGCCAATAATGCCGTCAGAAGTCACATCTTGCCCGGTAAGGTAAAGCCCTTGAATTGAGGTGGGAGATCGTAGCCAGGGCTGGTTAAAGCGAGCGGGATTGCTTTCGATACCCATGAAGCCCCCATGCTCTCGGCAGACAAAGGTTTCGTAGGTCAACGGTGTCGATACTTCAACAACGTCAACCGCCTCTTCGAGCTGAGGCGCTACCTCGAACAGGCTTCGCAACAAACGCTGTTTTATCTCGTTCTTGCGCTGCTCGTATGCCTCCCCGCGCTTTCGCCACTGACTGCCTTGCCATTCGGCAAAGTGCTCAAAGTCAGTGACGGCATACATCTCGACGGTAGACTTGCCGGCGTATTCATGCTCCCAGGCCGGGTCCTTGGCAGAGGGAAAAGTAATGAACAACCAGGGGAAAGGCTGCTGAAAGTCGGCCTTGTGTGCGGCGAGGTTGGCTTCAAAATCGGATGTGGGGTGCCACCAGATATTGGCTGGATCAATCTCGAGCGCTTCAGCGTCACCCTTCAGACCTACATTAATACCCACCAGACAGTAGGTATCAGTGATGCTATCAAGCATTTCTTTGGCACCGACCCGTCCAGCGTCGTCGGCTGCCATCAGCCTGCCGAAGGTATTTTGTACGCCGGCGTTGCTGATAACGAGCGGGCTGTGAATCTGCTCACCCGACGAGAGCTGCACGCCCACGGCCCGATGGTCTTCAACCAAGATACGATCTACTTTCGCCGAGTGCAGTACTTTGCCGCCAGCACGCTCGACAATCGGCATCATGGTTTCCGCCAAACGTGCAGCACCACCGACCGGGAAGCTGCCACCATCCATGTAGTGCTTGGCCAGCATGCAGTGCATGGCATATGAGCTCCGCTCAGGTGGTGCACTGTAATCGCCCCAGTTTGCACACAAGACAGCGATGAGCAGATCGTTCGACGTATAGCGCAGCAAAGCGGCCTTGGTCGTCATCGAAGAATAGTGGTGGAACTCTTCATTCATGGCGTCCCATTGCCCACTGACCGCGTCAGTCGGAAACACTTTTTGTCCGAAGTGACCGCGGGAAGCGCGAGACACCTGCTGAATGTCTTCGAGGTAGGCATCGATGGCGTCAGCGTCCTCAGGGAACCAACTAAGCAGCGCCTGTCGATACGCCTCCCGGCCCGCAGGGATGGCGTAGCTTTGCTCACCAATACGCATACGATTGTAAATGCTCGGGAGACGCGCCCACTCGAGTTGCCCGTCGGTGACGTAATCAAACAAGCGGCGGGTCATTTTGCCCTTTTCTTCCACATCACCGATGTAATGCAGTCCGGTATTCCATCGATACCCATCCCGAGCATAGGTCTGGGTTAAGCCACCGATGATGGTGTTCTGTTCAAGTAACAGTACCCGGTGGTCATTTTTCGCCAGAATCGTGGCAACGGACATTCCCCCCATGCCCGAGCCGATAACGATGGCGTCATATTCTCCAGTGACGCCATGGTGTTTTTTGTAGGGCTGTCCCACTGTTCTCATCGTCGACCCCATATGTGTACAGATGTATACATCATATGCCGCACGCTGATCGGCAGACAAGCCCATAGGCAGCCATACTGTTCGAAAAAAATGTGCAGGATGCCAACCGTCATGGAGGTCGGCGCGCAGATACGGTCATACGGTTACCACGTGGAGCGGCAACAGCAAGTGAAAGTCGATGCAGAAAGAGAAATGGCCCGCCCGGAGAGATTCGAACTCCCGACACCCAGGTTCGAAGCCTGGTGCTCTATCCAGCTGAGCTACGGGCGGCGCAAGGCGGGCAAGATTAGGTAGGTCTGGCGCTAACGTCAAGCGGAGATCATCGCCACATCACGGGCGCAGGCCAAATGAGTGCCCTGCACCCATCAAATAATCACTCGTTTTGAACCGAATGCCCCAGAGCGATGTCGAAGCTGCTAGAATCCGCGCCGCCGCCGCGTGGCGGCCCCACTTTTGCGAGATGATAAGGACGATAACAATGGCAAATCTCGATCAGGTGGCCCAGGCAACGTTGTTTGCTGATGACAACAAAGCGTTTCTCGCTGAGATGCTGGAACGTGCCCTGGAACAGCCCCTGACCCCTATGGAAGCCGGCCAGGCCAAGACTTACATGGAAAATGTCGCCCAGCAGGTGGCAGCGGACGAGAACGCGGCTATCCAACTATTCCAGATGGTGCAGCTGAAGAGCAGTGAATCCACCTATGTGATGCGCGTGGCATTGTTCGACAATCTCAAGGCGATGGGCCTGGATCTCATGGACGCCGAGAATGGCCAGTTCTTCGTACCTGAATCATGCCCCGTGGTCGCCCTGTCTGCGCCGGCCATCAACTAGACACCTGATCCCATGCGGGAACGACTGGCCTATGCAACGCTGGTTGGGCTGGTCGCCTATTCTGCGATTGCCACCGACCTCTACCTGCCCGCCATCCCGGACATGGCGGCCGCGTTTGGTGTGGGGCATGCAAAGGCGCAGATCACCTTAAGTACCTTTATGGTCGGGATTGCCTTCGGCCAGCTATTCTTCGGGCCGATGTCTGACCACTACGGGCGAGTGCCGGTAGTGCGCTATGGCACCCTACTCTACATCGGAACTTCACTGGCCTGCGCCATGGCCGTGACCATGGAGATGATGTGGGTCACCCGGGCAGCGCAGGGCTTTGCCGCAGCCAGCGGTCCCGTGATTGCCCGAGCCATCGTCCGAGACCGCTACGAGGGACATCGGGCAGCACAGGTGATGGCGACGCTCGGCGCCGCCATGGGCATCGTCCCGCTGTTGGCACCGACCATCGGCTCCTGGCTGCTGGTGTGGGTCGACTGGCGGGCGACTTTCTTCGCGCTGGCATTCTTCGGAGCTCTGGTCTTGCTGGGCCTACGCTCGTTCGAAGAATCTGCACCACCACCAGAGCAGGACCGACTTTCGATTGGCAGCATCATCAGTGGCTTTGGCACCTTCCTGACCGATGCGCGCTTCATCGGCTACCAATTAGTGGGAACAGCCTCCTTCGCAGCCCTGTTCGCCTTTTTGTCCACAGTCTCGTTCTTCATGCGCGACGTATTCGCGGTGTCACCCGCCAATTTTGGCTATGCCTTCGCGATTGTGGTGATGGGATACATCATCGGCAGTCTGGTCAGTTCGAGGCTGGTGCCCTACCTGGGCCCGGACAACACCATGCGCGCCGGCACAGTGCTCTCGACAGCATGCTGCGGCGCGATGGTCTGGACCGCAGGCATTGAGCCGGTACCCGTATGGACGACCGGTATTGCGGCGTTTCTCATGTTTCTCGGTATTGGCCTCACGTTCGCCAATGCCATGATGGGTGCGGTCTCCCTTTTCCCAAGAACCGCCGGTGCGGCGTCAGCAGCCTATGGGTTCACCCACGCGACCAGTGCCGCCGCCGTCGGCGTGCTCGCAGGGAGGCTCTATGACGGCACATTAATGCCTACAGCATCCATCATGCTGGCTTGCTGTCTCATCGCCACAACCGGACTCTCGTTGGCCCGCCAAGCCCGATAAACCATCCACGTACGCCTACCCTTATCGGGGGTGGAGCCGGCTCTTTACCGCTCGCATAATGGCGCCCCCATAACCTGAACGCTGCTGGAGCCGCTGTGCACGAGTACGACCGCAACATGGAGGCGTTGACCGACGCCATCTTCCAATACTCCCGGGAACGCATGCAGATGGACCCGCCGCTGGATGGCCCGCTTACCGAAGCGGAACTGGTGGACAAAGCCGGCATGACCATCACCAAAGATGGTTTGGGCGGCGATAAGGCGCTCAAGGTTTTCACAGATGTGCTCGCACCTGCCTGCCTGTCAGTGGATCATCCCCGGTTGTTAGCCTTTGTACCTGCGGCACCCTCCGAAGCGTCAATTTTGTTCGACCTGGTTGTAGGCGCATCTAGCATCTTCGGCGGGTCCTGGCTGGAAGGCTCTGGCGCGGTGTATGCCGAAAACCAGGCGCTGCGCTGGATCGCCGATCTCGCCGGGATGCCCGAGCAAGCCGGTGGCGTCTTCGTCAGCGGTGGCACTGCGGGCAATCTAAGTGCCCTGGTCGCGGCGCGGCACGAGTGGCGTCGCAAACACGAAGGTAACGACAAGATACGTGGACTCATTATTTCGTCGATGGGTGCGCACGCCTCGGTCGAGCAAGCTGCGGCGGTAATGGATGCCGACATGCTGGAAGTGGGTGGCCACCGCCTCGAGGGCGTGCACGTGCGAGAAGCCATCGATAGCTTGAGCGCTGAAGATCGCAGCCGCCTGTTCGCAGTCGTCACCACCGCAGGTACCACCAACCTCGGCATCATCGACGACCTCGCGGGTATCGCTGATATCTGCGAAGCCGAAGACCTGTGGTTGCACGCCGATGGCGCCTACGGCGGCGCTGGTCTGGCAGCCCCCAGTGTTCGGCACGAGTTCGACGGCATCGAACGGGTGGACAGCTTCATTGTCGACCCTCATAAGTGGCTGTTCGCGCCGTTCGACTCCTGCGCCCTTCTCTATCGCGATCCAGCGAGCGCACGCCGGGCACACCGTCAACACGGCGATTACCTCGAAGTGTTGTATGACGGCATTTGGAATCCCTCGGACTACGCGCACCACCTGTCCCGCCGCCCACGCGGACTGCCGTTGTGGTTCAGTCTGGCCGCCCATGGAACCGACGCTTACGCCGAGGCCGTGGAACGCACCATCGATGTCGCCCGCGAGGCAGAGAGGCTGATCGAAGCGGCGCCCAATCTGGAGATGGTCATTGAACGCCATCTGTCGATTGTTTGCTTCCGCCGCCCGGGCTGGTCGCCTGATGATTACCAGAACTGGAGCAATAAGTTGATGGAAGACGGCATCGGTTTTGTGACCCCCAGCAAACACGAGGGTGAAACCGTGCTCCGCTTCTGTATTGTTAACCCACGAACCAGCGTGGACGACATCAAGGCGATCCTCGCAACCATCGACTGAGGGGCCTCCATGAGCGATAGCGACACCGCCAACAAACGCTGGGAACTACTGGTTCGCTATCGCTTCATCGAAATTATCGCCCTCTGGGAAGGCCGCCTCACTACCCGGCATCTCTGTGACACGTTCGGGATTGGTCGGCAACAAGCCAGCAAGGACATCAATAACTACAAGCGATCGATTGGTCCGGGCAACCTCGACTACGACAAGTTCCTGAAGGGCTACATTCCCAGCGCGAACTTTGCCCCCAAAGTAACCCGGGGCGAAGCCGATGAATATCTACAACTCGTCGCCCGGGCCAGCGAACTGCAACGTACGCTGGCCGACCTGGCCCATGTAGGCGCCAATACGGAGATTCTCGACCCACCCAGACGGCAGGTGCCACCTGAAGTGCTGCGGCCATTGATTGTGGCGGCGAGGGAGTGTCGCCGGGTGGAAGTCGACTACGTGTCCCTCAACCACCCCGACCGCGAGGGACGCATCATCGTCCCGCACACGCTGGTTTGGACGGGTTTGCGTTGGCACGTTCGTGGCTGGTGTGAAAAAAACCAGGGCTACCGTGACTTCGTACTCAGTCGCTTTCGCGGTGAGGCGGAGATCATGGATGCCTCCGACCGCGGTGTCGATGGTGACAGCAGCTGGCAGGAAACCGTTGAACTCAAGGTTGTACCAGATCCTCGATTGAGCCCCGCCCAGCAAGAGGTCGTGGCACACGATCACGGTATGACCGATCAATGCCTGCGCCTGACAGTACGCTCGCGGCTCGTACCCTACTTGATCAAGATGTTGAATCTGCACACCGATGGCGCTGAACGCGCGCCCGAGTCACAGCAAATTGTGCTGGCAAACGCCGGTGAAGTGGCGCCCTGGCTACTGGACTAGGTGCTACTACGAAGTCGCCCCAACAGTCCCACTGCGATCATCAACACGCCGCCAGCCAGTAAACCAAGCAGACCACCGCCAACATGGGTCAACAAGGCCGCCGGCACGCCAGTCGACTGCGCCAGATCGATGATCATCACTTCGAGAGCATGTAAAGCGTGGAGTAGGATCCCTCCACCAACCAGGAACATCGCCACGGTGCCCAAAATTGACAGGGCTTTCATCAGCTTGGGTGCAAAATCGACCAAGCCCTGACCGATGCTGCGCTGCATGTCGCCATCGGCCGTTCGCATGAGCCAGAGTCCCAGATCATCTACCTTGACGATCGCGGCGACCAAACCATAGACACCAACGACCATGAGTAGCGATACCCCCGTCAGGACGCCGAACTGGGTGACCCAACCACTGTCCTCGACAACGGCCAAGGTCAGCACAATGATCTCCAGCGAAAGAATGAAGTCAGTGCGCACCGCACCGCGGATGCGTTTTTTTTCCATGGCCAGCATGTCAGTCGTGTCGGTCTCGAGCGCAGCCAGTCGCTGAGCCGCTTGCTCTTCGCCTTTGGCATGACTGGCGTGAAAGACTTTTTCTGCGCCCTCGAAGCACAGAAACAGCCCTCCGCAGACGAGCAATGGTGTGATCAACCATGGCGCGATCAACGCCAGCACCACAGCCCCTGGCACTAAAATCGCTTTATTGAGCAGGGAACCCTTCGCCACTGCCCAAACAACGGGTAGCTCGCGGGCGGCGCTGACGCCAATCACCTTTTCCGCGTTCACCGCGAGGTCGTCACCCATGACCGCAGCTGTCTTCTTCGCGGCCAGCTTGGTCATCAGGGAAACATCGTCAAGCAGAGTGGCGATATCATCCAACAGTGCAAGCAGGCTACCAGCCGCCATCGTCAGTGTCCTTTGCGTCGGCGCACAGACTTCTGGCGCATGGTTGAGGTGGGCATCCTCGGCAGTTTGCCGGTATCGAGATAGCGATGGATAGTTTCCTGGGAGCGAATAGTCGCTGCTCGGCGCTCCACCTTAGGTAGCGGATTGCTTTGTGCGGTATCGAGCCTGCGCGCCTTGACGTTGTCGTGCCACTGCTGGTCGAGGATGTGTTGCAGGGTCACCTGTGCGTCGTCATCGAGTACCGGCGTCAGTACCTCTACCCGGTAGTCAATGTTTCGGGTCATCAGATCAGCTGAGCCCATGTAATAGTCGGGCACCCCGCGGTTGTGAAACACATAGACCCTCGGATGCTCCAGATAGCGATCGACAATACTGATTGCCTCAATGTTGTCTGATACCCCTTTCACACCCGGCAACAAGGAACACATTCCCCGGATGATCAGCCGAATTTCCACACCGGCTGCACTTGCCTCGTAGAGCTTCTCTGACAGTTCGCGATCGACCAGATTGTTGCATTTGAGTGTGATGGCGGCGCGGAAGCCATCCCGCGCATTCCTGATCTCACGCTCTATCAGCTTCAGCAGCCCCGGACGCGAGCTGTGTGGTGACACCAGCAGCAGTTTGCAGTCGGGCCGGCGGTAGGTGTACTGGAGGAACTCGAACACCTGCGCAACATCTTTGCCAATGGTCTGGTCAAACGTCAGCAATGCAAAGTCTGTGTATAGCCGGGCTGTTTTCTCGTTGAAATTGCCCGTGCCGATATGACTGTAGTAGCGGATTTGTCCTGCTTCGCGGCGCTCGATCAGAAACAGCTTGCTGTGAACCTTGAGACCGGGGATGCCGAAGATCACTTCGATGCCGGCCTCAGTGAGACGGTGTGACCATTGAATGTTTGCCTGCTCGTCAAATCGGGCGGCAAGCTCGACCACCGCCAATACGCGCTTACCGTTGTTGATGGCATTGATCAGGGCATCGACCACCCTTGAATCACGGGCAACCCGATACAGGCAGATCTTGATCGACAGAACGTCCGGATCGACCGCTGCAGTCTTCAACACATCGATGATGTAATCGAAGGGGTGATACGGGTAGTAAAGGAAAACATCCTTTTCCCGGATACAGTCAAAAATACTATCGTCGCCCTCAAGCCGCTCGATCGGGATCGCTGGCAAGGGCTTGAATTCAAGATACTTGGGGCCCGCGTTGGGAAATCCCAGAAAGTCCTTGGAATTATGGTACCGACCACCCGGGATCAAACTGTCGTACTTACCAAAGCCAAATCGTTTGCGCAGGTAGCCCAACAAGCGGTCGGGCATTGCATCATCGTAAACAAATCGTACCGCGTCAGCGCGCTGACGCTGCTTGAGACTCGACGCGAATCGCTCAACCAGACTGGCATTGATCGAAGCGTCTAGTTCCAGCTCAGCATCTCGCGAGAACTTGAAACAGAACGCCTCTGCGCTGCGCACCTTATAAACACCGCGGAATACTTTCTGCAAACAGGCGCGAATGATGTTGTCCAGCACAATGTAGACGCGTCCTGTGCGGCGTGACTTGGTAGGGATCTCGATAAATCGGGAGATTCGATCCGTTGGCACTTCGAGCAGCGCAAATTTTTCGCCCGCATCGGTATCGAGTATCACGGCAAGGTACAGTGACTCATCGGTCAAATTGGGGATCAGGGCCTGATCCTCGCCCAGCATGATCGGTTCCAACTCGGGCAGAACACGCTCCTGAAAAAAGCGCTCCACGAAAGCAAGTTGACCGGCGTCAAGCTGCCTCTCATTGATAAGGTAGATCTTGCGCTTGCGGAGCTCACGCATCAGCTCGGCATAGATGGCCTCGAAGTCCCCCTGCAGGGCGACGACTCGGTTCTGGATCTCGGCCAGCAGATCCTTGGCTTTCTGACGACGGGTGCCTGTGGACAAGCTAATCAGACGCCGCACCTCGGCGACACGGACCCGAAAGAACTCATCGAGGTTGTTGGAGAAGATGCCGAGGTAGCGAACCCGCTGAATCAGGGGGACCGTCGCATCCTGGGCCTCTTGCAACACACGCGCATTGAACGACAGCCAGCTGAGCTCACGTGGCATGAAGTGCGAGTCATCGAACTCTGCAGTGGGGCGTTCGATTGGGCTCGAGTCGGCTTGAGACACGGTAAGGTCCTTGCGCTGGATGAAAACCTACAGGTATACGGCCTTTTCTTTACGGTTTATCGATCAGGGCTTCACTGTCAGGGTATCGACCTTAAGCAACTGCAATACCTGCTCACAGGTATTGCCGATCACCTGTGCCTTGACACCCTTACGGGCCACAGTACCCATCACCACCAATTGCGCCTTTAACTCTGCCGCCTCTGAGACAATGGTCTTGTCGACCGGCCCACGCTTGAGTTTGAAATGACTGCGATCGAGTCCCGTCTCCGCTGCCAGTTCATCCAGCGCGGGTTCCAACTCAGCAACTCGCTCTTTGGCCCAGGTCTTGGCGTCGATGAGATCCAGGTCCGCCAGCAACGTCGGCACCTCAATCACAGCAAGTACAGTCAGCGGAACGTCGAACATGGCAGCGTAATGACGCGCCTCAAGAACCACATCGACATTCAGCTTTCTTTTGGTTCGGTTAGTCGTGTCTAGATCCACGGTCGCCAGGATACCGCCGGCTTTTTTCCACTTCTTCCTGCCAACCAGCAAAACAGGTGCCGGACAACCTCGCAACAGGTGCCAATCCGTTGAGGTGTGCGAGAAGGACTCAGTCCTATTGCGCGACTTAACGACCGCCGCGTAGTCCCCTGCGGCGCGGCGATTGATCCAATTGTGAATATCTTCCGACCAGGTGACGTTGATTCGCACTTTGCGACCACCGACCGAATACTGCTCAACGCGCTCCGCCAGCCGCTCCCGGCGCTCATCCATGAGTTTCTTTTTCACGGACGCACTGGTGTCTGCATCAAGGCGCAGTCGCTTCAAATCGGTCCAGATGAAGCCAACGACCTCGACGTCGAGGTCCATGGCCTCGGCCAATTCCAGACCCCGTGGCAGCGCCACACACTTGTCGTCGATATCGTCAATGATCAGCAGCTTGCTCATGTGTTGTTATCCCAGGGCTGTTTTGTCCTCTGAGTATAGGCAGGCACTGCACCAGACGCACTAGGCAGACGCTACGGATACTCGACTTCGATTGATAAATTCGCTGACGTGAAGGCCACAGGTTGCGGGATCCTCCAGTGGCAGCAGGTGTCCACCATCGAGGCTAAGTAGCTCGGCGTGAGGCTGCGCACGCGACCATCGGGCGATAGCGCGTGCATCGAGCACGTCCGACTGGTCGCCAATCAACCCCATTGTGGGGAGCTTGAGCCGCTCCAATAACCCCCACATGCGTGGAACCGAGCGATACACGCAGGCCTCCCAGGCTCCCGACCAGCGTAGGGTGACACCGCCCGAACCGTTATCCGCGTGCCCGGCCCGCACATAATCCAGCAACTCCTTGTCACCGACTCGCGCAAACACCCGCTTGCCCCGATAAAAACTGAAGGCCTCCGAAGCACTGGCAAAGTGGTGGGGTCGCGCCAGCGCACGACTCACCATCGGCAGCGCATTGGGTCGCAAACGCCCAAATACCTGCGCCGGCCACCACAACTGATCAATGAGTAATACCGGGTCGATGGCGATCAACCCCATGAAACGGGCTGGCTCACGACTGGCCGCCATCATGCTGGCGACGGCGCCCATGGAATGCCCCACCAGCCACACCGGCTGGGAAAACCGTGCGGCCACCGTTTGCAGCAGATCATCGGCATAGTGTTGCCATTTCAGGCGACTGGGCGCTGCATCTGCCGTCCAAAACGGTCGGTGCTCAACCGCCCAGATCTCGGCCACATCGGATATCGATGCGAACAGCGAAGCGTAGGCCTCCGGCGGGTAGCCATTGGCATGCGCAAAAACAACAATCGGCCGCCCCGATTGCCCGGAGCCGCCGACACGCTTGATGGGTTGGCGTGATAACTCGGCCGCGGTCATGCGACGGCCGACATGCTTGGGGTCACAGCTTGGAGAATTCCCGATTCAGATCATATTGTCTGGAAGTGACGTATCGCTCCATCGCTTCGACCCGGCCCAGGGCGTCGTCGAGCCGGCGCCGGGCCTTGTTCAACCGCTCTCCGGGTGTGCCCGAGTAGCGGAAGACGCGCTTGGGACGATAGGTATGTATCTCTTCGTCGTATTCCATTTCCACTTCATCCGACCGCTCCCGGGTTTCATCCCAGAGCGTCGGCTTCGCGGCCATCATGACCCAGGCAATAATGTAAATCCAGAATGCGCCGGTCATGAAGAACAGGGCGACAACCCCAAGACGAACCATCCAGTAGGGTACGTCCCAGTGATCACCCAGGCCGGCACACACGCCGCCGATCCAACCCTCGGCTCGGTTGCGA
Organism: uncultured Alteromonadaceae bacterium; assembly: GCA_964482195.1. GTDB lineage: Bacteria > Pseudomonadota > Gammaproteobacteria > Pseudomonadales > Halieaceae > Luminiphilus. Next base: position 31,399 of record CAYZWL010000029.1, read on the forward strand.
TAAAGTCCCATGCCCCAGCCGCGGGCGCGATTTTCCTTGAAACTCTTGCTCTTGCGACGGGCCATGATCACTCCCCTCCCTGGCCGCGCTTCTTGCGCCAGTTTGGATGGTCTGCATCAAGAATCGACTCCAAAGAGATGATTCGGTCAGTCAGCTTGTCCACCGTAGCCAACATGGTATCCAGTGCTTCTCGATCATCTTCGTTGAGACTGCGACTCGATTTATTCAGGCTTCGGTAATGCATGATGATCCAGATCGGTGCGACGAACACCATGAAAAGAATCATCGGCACAACCACAACTTCTGCCCCGTTCATTACGTTTCCCGTCCTTATGTCCCGATTATCGCGAGTGTAAACAGCTCTGCTCGCGCTTTCATCGTTGACCCGACTGTGGTCAGGTGCTGCACAACGTGGGGCGAATTTGATTGGCCATCCGTGGCCTGCCCCTCACTCCTTTGACTGTTGGGACTTCAAGCGTCCTTTGAGGCACTGTCACCCATTGAAGCCTTCAAACGCTCGAGCTCCGCATCGATCGTCTCGTCATCGACCAGCGCGTCAATTTCACTGGCCAGATCGGACTCACGACCCATCTCCATCGCTTCGAGCTCGCCTTCAACACGATCCATCTTGCGCTCGTATCGTTCGAACTTCACCAAGGCATCATCGATATTCTCCCGGTGCACCTGGCGCTTCACCTTGATGCGTGACTCAACGGTCTTAGAGCGCATCACGATCGCCTTTTGCTTGGCTTTCGCGTCGTTCAGCTTGGTCTGCAGCTGACCGATCTCTTCGTTAAGCTGCGCAATATGCTCGTCGGTCGCTTCGAGCTCCTGGCCGACAGCTGCAAGCTCTTCTTCAATCGCCTTCTTTTCGGCCAGCGCTGCGCGAGCCAAATCTTCGCGTCCTTTGCTGATCGCCAACTTCGCCTTCGCTTCCCAGCTTTCGGCGTCCGCCTCAATCTGGGCATAACGCCGTTGAGCGGTTTTGCGGTCCGCAAGCACCCGCGCCGAAGAGCTCCGCACTTCAACCAGGGTGTCCTCCATCTCCTGGATGATCAGTCGAATCATCTTCTCCGGGTCTTCAGCACTGTCCAGCAGTGCATTCAGATTGGAGTTCACGATGTCCGACAACCTTGAAAAAATACCCATGTGCTCACGCTCCTTTCTCAATAATGTCCGGGCGTCCCTGCCCAGATGAATGCCGACCCTTTCGCCGTCGACAGTAAGAGACAGCACCCATCAAGCCACTTCAGGTCAAAGCGAATAGTTTCAATGACTTAGAAGTACCTTGCTGACATTTTGCCGTCATTCTTAGGACAACAAATACAAATTTGAGCATTTTTATGGGTTTTTTTAACCCCATGTAGTACTTTTGACCCATGAACGCCGCACCCAGCAATATTATTGGTCAAAGCCGCGCTCTGGCGGCGGCCCTGGATCACGTCTCATCGCTGGCCGTGATTGACCGCCCAGTGCTCGTGATGGGAGAGCGTGGCACCGGTAAAGAACTGATCGCAGAGCGTCTGCACTTTCTATCGAGTCGCTGGTCCAACACCCTCGTAAAAATCAACTGCGGGGCCATCACCGAGTCTCTGCTGGAAAGCGAGCTCTTCGGCCATGAGGCAGGTGCCTTCACCGGTGCCACCAAAACGCACATCGGACGATTCGAGCGCGCCGACGGCGGCACCCTATTCCTCGATGAACTGGGAACCATGTCGCTGCGGCTTCAAGAAAAGCTACTCCGCCTGATCGAATACGGGGAGTTCGAGCGCGTCGGCGGGCAGCGAACCATCAAGGTTGACGTGCGCATCCTCGCCGCCACCAACGCAGACTTACGCACCATGGCGGATGCGGGTGAGTTTCGCTGGGATCTGCTCGACCGCCTGACGTTCGACGTCGTGTCCTTACCACCACTTCGAGAACGCGCCGAAGATGTCGAGGAAATCGCCAATCACTTTGCAGTGAAGTTTACCGCCGAGATGGGCTGGACACTGTTCCCGGGCTTTAGTGAGGCTGCCAAACTCGCCCTGGCCAGTCACGACTGGCCCGGCAATGTCAGGGAACTGAAAAATGTGGTTGAGCGCTCTGTGTATCGCTGGGGCGAGCAGGAAAATCCCTTGGATGACATCGTCATCGACCCCTACCCCACCGACATGCGTAGTCTGGCACCAGCCAAGCCGCAGAGTGCGGCAGCGGAGCGCCCTGTGCCGGCACAAGCCGAACCCGCTACCCGCGAGGCTGAGGTCACATCACCGACCACACTGCCCAAGGATTTGCCCGCCTGGCTGATTGAACAAGAACAGCTAATACTGCTGCGGGCGCTCGAAGAGCATGACCAACACCAGGGCAAAGCCGCCGATCGCCTAGGTCTCACCTATAACCAGATGCGAGGCCTCATGAAGAAGCACGATCTACGTACCCGGAGCCGACGCGGCAGCTGACTCGGCCAACCTGCATTGGTCTGCACTGGGTTTCCAGTATGCATCCTCCCCATCGGCGCAAAGCATGGCGAATATCTTCAGGCGCTCGGCAGCGACGAAGGCATCATTCCGTTTGAGCACCTCAACAAATCCGGGAATCTGGTCCCACCCCAGCACACGAAACCCAAAGGTTCGGTCTGACGGATTGATGAGGCCCGTCTCAAGACTTTCCGCATAGAAGCGAATCGCACGATTTGGCGACTCCGGATTCATCGCAAAATCCAGCACGGCGAGGTCCAGCAACACCCGCGAGGTGCGCCAGCCCGCATTAAAGCCTTTCATCAATCGCTCGTAAGCTGGCGTCGCATAGAAAACCGCACCTTCTTGATCTCCCTTGGCCCAGGCCAGCCAAGCTCTAAGCACGGCAAACTGCATGGCCCGGGCTGGATTGGATTGCTGGGCATCGAAACCCGCCTCAATGAAGGGCTCAGCCATGTCGATCCGCCCCGCCTCCATGAGCGCCAACAAAAATTGGATGCGTTCGCGGGCATCCAGCTGCCGCTCTGCACGCACGGCAATCATGCGCCTGATACGCTCTTCCACGTCGAGCTCGCTGTAGCTGAAAACCGAGGGCTCAGCGAGCGGCCACAATTCGGTGATCTGAGCGAGCGGCACCCCCACATTGATGAGGCTGTAGACCGCGTTTTCCCGAAGTGCAATCGAATCGGGCCGCGCCTTCAAGGCATCCAGAATGACCTTAAACCCATCGGCAAACCGCATTTGCGCGGCCAATATGCTCGCCCGATAAATAGCGCCATGCTCGGGCGCTACTCTCTCCAAGCGATCCAGTACCGGCCCAAGATCGTCCAACTCCCTGAAGCTCGTTTTGATTTGCAGGAAGTTACGCATGGCTTGTATGGACAGAGGGTCGTTCAGATACGCCATCTCGTACTGGCGGCGTGCTTCCAGCGGATCACCTTCATCAATCAGGGCATTGGCGTACCAGATGCGAACATCGGTTAGAGACGGGTTGATCGACAGTGCCCGCTCGTAGCTGGCGATGGCCTCGGCGTTGCGGTACTGCTCTTGCTGATAAAAGCCTGCGACGCCGACCACCATGGGATCATTGGGTGCGGCCAATACCGCTCGCGTGACCTCCGGCGCCATCTGCTGAATCACGCTGAAGTAATCTTCGTTCGAATACTGGGCCAGTAACAGTCTGGCGAGTGCCAGTTGCGCCACTGCCGGCGGGTAATCGGGGTCCGCTCGCAATACGCGGTCGAGCTCTGTGATCGCCAGTTCAAAGCTCTCGACACGACGCTCACGGATCAGGCTCTGCGCCAACAGGAACGCCTCCCTCACGGTCGGGTCTATGCTGCGCGCCGGGGACAGCTCAGTTTCGGTCACGAAGCCCAGCGTCTCACCCATAGACTTCACGATGGCCGCAGAGAGCTCATCCTGCAGGGAAAAAAGATCCTCGAGCGTCCGGTCATAGGTGTCAGACCACAGATGTCGGTCGGTCTCCACCTCGATCAACTGGGCAGTGATACGAATTTGCTGACCTGACTTCCGCACACTGCCCTCAAGCACATGTGCCACGCCCAGCTCGCGGCCGACATCGCGAATCTTGAAGGTCTGCCCTTTATAGGAAAAGGCACTGGAACGTGATGTCACCTGCAAAGTAGGAACCTGCGCCAGCAGATTGAGGATCTCTTCCGAGATGCCGTCCGTGAAGAACTCTTGATCCCCCTCGGGGCTCATGTCAACAAACGGGAGCACTGCGATCGATGTGTAACCACCCGCAACAGCTGCAGCCGCAGCCGGCTCATTGCCACCAGCTCGCAGGTCACTCCAGACGTAATAGGCAATCACTGCCAGCATGCCCGCGAATACAATCAGCTCTACACCCCGACCACGCTTGGTATCGGGCTGACGCAGATCCTCTTCGGTGGTCAACTTGATGCCTTCGGGGGACATATCGAAGGCCCAGGCGAACAGCAAGGCAATCGGGAATCCCAGCATGAGCAGCAGGAAAACCAACGAGTTGACCCACTCGGGCAAGATGAGCGCAGGAACCGCCACCTCTGCGAGCTGGGCAAGCACCCAGCTCACAACCAAGTAGGCGGCTCCTACCCGATAGACATTTCTGCGCTGTAATTCGGCGAAAAACGACGCCATTGAACTCCCCCAGATTACGCGTCGCAGCCTAGCACGTGATTCGCTGCGAACTCGTTGAGCTATTCCTCAACCGGCATCGCCAGCTGCTCACCCGCCGTCACCGGCAAGCCCATCGCGGTCCAGCGCAGAATGCCCTCATCGATCACCGCCAGGTTGTCGAACCCCAACTCCAGCAGATTGTTCACCACAAAATCCGAGGCTGCATGCGGACAAGCGCAGTAGGCGACAATCCAAGTGCCATCATTGGGCAGGTTTTCTCCGGCCCGCGCCTTGTCCCGGTAGTAAGGCATCGGCACGGCACCCGGAATGTGACTGCGCTGCCAGGCAGAGGCAGGCCGGGTATCGAGCAGGATAAAGCGTTTCTTTTGCTCGAGCGCAGCCACCACCTCTGCGGCCGGCACATAGCGCCCTTCCCTCAGATTGAACGCCGGAGCCTCGCCCTCTGGATTCATCACGTATTCCGCCGGCGACGGTGGTGCCACCAGCTTGGGGGGATTCGGCTGCCACCCCGAGGCCTGACTGCGTAAATAGGCAACCACACCATCAATCTCGTCATCATCGAGGTCGCCCGCAAAGCCCTCCATGGGGGTGCCATCGCGACCATTGACGATCGCATAGCGCAGGTAATGGTCCGATGCACTGGCCAGCAACAGTTGGTCACCCAGCGACGGGGCATTGATGCCTTGTCCGTCAGCACCATGACAAGCCGCGCAACGCTCCGCGTAGATCTTGCCACCCAGCGCAACATCTCCGGCGATGACGTCCTCGGGCAGCTCAACAGGCTCGATATCTTCGACTTTCAACAACCAACTGGTCAGCAGCAGAATGTCTTCATCGCTGAACGGGCCACCCATTTCAGCGGCGTAGCCATCCATAGCGGTATTCACCCGGCCCCACCCGATCGTGTTGAAGAGCAACTCAGGGAAAGCCGTGCTCAACAGGGATGTTGAGCGAAGCGACGGTGCGTTGTCGTTGCGATAACCGTTGCGATCCTCGCCGTGACACAGCGAGCAGTACGTTTGGTAGAGCGACTCAGCCCGGGCCATATTGGCCTCATTGAGCTCCGGCCAACCACCTGCGGCAGACGCAGCTGGCACAGCACACAGCGCTGCAAGTACCAGCATCGACATCAATAACGGTTTCATTCTGCGTCCCCCAACGCTGCTTTTGCCCTATATTAGCAGCCTCTGAGCGATTTCAGAGCGAGAAAAACCGGATGCCTCGCGACACCCGGTTGCCGTTGCCTCATGGCTGGAGTCAGCGATTCTTTGCTCAGTACTTGGCCATCCGGTCCATACGAGCAAGCGCGGCATCCAAACGATCCTGCGCCCGTCGAAGCTTGTCAGAGGGCGCCCGTCGAGAACGCGTGCGCGCTGGGCCATAGGTCGTGACGGTTTCCGTCACTTCCACTTCGACTTCTTCGACGGTGTCGCTGTCGCCGGCATCACGACGAGAGGCAAGCAGGAAAATGGCGGCGATGTAGCCCCAAAATGCCAAGGTGCCCGAGAAGATAAACAGCAGCACCACACCGATCCGAACCATCCAATTGGGCACGTTCCAGTGATCTGCGAATCCCGCACACACACCGGCAATCCATCCCTCAGAGCGATTGCGGTAGAGGCCCATCCCCCAGCCCTCACGTCGCTGTGTGGCAAATCCAGGTTTATGACGCTTAGCCATGTGACTCTCCTTTGGCACTTCCTTGTGATCGCCAGTAAACAGACTGGCGGACTGTTCGCCGGGCATTGAGGGGTTGAATGGCCATCCGTGGCCTGCCCCTCACTCCGTTGACCGGCTGGACGTCAGGCGCTCTT
>CAYZWL010000030.1:0-37306 GCA_964482195.1 uncultured Alteromonadaceae bacterium
TGGTCGGTGTGGAGGGATTTGAACCCCCGACCCCTTCCTCCCGAAGGAAGTGCGCTACCAGGCTGCGCTACACACCGAGGGCGCGGAGACTACCATAGTCCCCTAGTATCGCCAATGTGATCAGTACACACCCGCCCAGTCGGCGAGGCCCTGGCTCAATAGGCTCAAACCCGTCACCGCGACGATCACCACAATCAGCAATACCAGCGGCCGGAAAGGCTTGCGCTCTACCGAGTTGACCCCGGTGCGCAAGAATTCATCGACCCGGGCCTGATCCTCGGGATAGAGGCGGCGCTCGTTGGGATCCGGCGGCGGCGTCTGCTCTGATTGCTGTTCCAAAGGGGGCTCCATCGCCGTCTTGAGGCGGTTGGCATCGTCTACAGCATAAGTTTAGCATTTGGTGGACTGCGTTACAGACAACTACGAGTGCACCAGATCTGCCAATGACCACGCCTAACCCACAGAAACTCAGTGTCATGATCGCCGAGGACAATGAAATTGACCGGCGCGTGCTACAGGAACACTGTGAGCGGTTCGGTTGGTCGGCCAAGGCGGTTGCCTCCGGGGGCGAGTTACTCGCCGAGATGACGCTCGCAAAAGAGCGTAAATCCCTGCCAGATTGCCTGCTGGTGGACTGGTACATGCCGCACCTGGATGGCGTCACAGCGATTGGCCAGTTGCTCAAGCTCATCCCCCCCACCCAGATGCCGGCAGTGGTGTTCATCACCGCCCTCGATGAAATGATGGTCGAGGCGGCGCGGGAAGAAATCGGCGACAACCTGGTGCTGCATAAGCCGATCGACCCAGCCGAGCTGCGGGCGGTGGTGGAATCGTCGATCGTCACGCCCAATGCGGCGGTGGCGGTGTCGGCGACAGCCGGCGAGCTTGCACCATCCACCGACGACGACGGCTGGCCGAGCCTGCGCGGCATCGATATCGACACCGCCAGCACCAACGTGGGCGGTGATCTCGAGTTTTACCAGGAGCTCTGCGAAACCTTTGTGCCCTCAACCCGAGAGGCACTCGCCCGAATCGAGCCGTTGATCGCAGCTGACGATCGTGAGGCGCTGCGCCAGGAAGTCCACAAGCTGCGCGGTCAGTTGGGCACCCTTGGGGCGCTGGAGCATCAGGCGAAAGCCGGTGATATCGAGGCTGCGGTGATCGAAGGCTTTACCTATCAAGTCGACCTTGAGGCCCTGCTGGTGTTTGTCCGTGCTCTGATTGACGACATGGACCGCTGGATTGCCAGCACCCGCTGAGCAGCACTGATTAAGCTCGCCCTCTCAAGAGCTTCGCTGCGGGGCGCGGGCAGGCCATGCTGCGTGCATGTCTTCCCTAACGCCTTTCTCCGCGCTGATGCGCGCCGGCGCCATCGCTTTGCTGCGCGACGCCGCACCGCCGGTTTGCTTGCTGTGCCAGCAACACCACCATGATCTGCAGTGGTTGTGCGCTGACTGCCAGGCAAATGTGGTCGAGAACGTCCACGCTTGCCAGCGCTGTGGTTTGCCCAACAACCACCCCGAATGCCCGGCGTGTCGGCGCTCCCCGCCGCCATACGCCAGCACGTTGGCGCCCCTGCGGTACACGGGCAGCTTGAAAAGCTTGCTACACCGCTGGAAGTTTGAGGGGCAACCGCACCTCACCCAGACTCTGGTGAGGTTGGCAGCAAACGCCTGGCGGCCCCGAGCCCCCATCGACGCCATTGTCCCTGTGCCCAGTCACTGGCGACGCCGCTGGATGCGGGGCTTCGACCAAACCTGGCTACTGGCTCATGCGATTCGGCACACCGGGGATATCAGCGCACCCGTGAGGCCACTGCTACGACGACGACGCGCCACCCACAAGCAGCATCGTTTGGGCGTTCGCGCTCGCACCGCTAACGTGGCCGAAGCTTTCCATGCCAATAGGCGGTGTGCGGGCCAACACCTGCTACTGCTCGACGACGTGATGACCACCGGTGCCACCATGACCGCCGCGACCCGAGCTTTGCTGACCGCAGGTGCTGCCTCGGTGCATCTGTGTTGCCTCGCCCGGGTCGAGGACCCCGCAGACGCGATATGATCACGGTTTTTTCCGGCCTGCTGCATGTCGCACCCCTACGACACTCTCACCCCCGACGCGGTCATCGACGCCATCGAGTCGATCGGTTTGTTACCCGACTTGCGGCTGATTGCCCTCAATAGTTTTGAGAACCGGGTGTATCAGGTGGGTATCGAAGGCGAATCACCGGTCATCGCCAAGTTCTATCGCCCCGATCGCTGGAGCGATGAACAGATTCTTGAAGAACATCGCTTTTCCCAGGAATTGCTCGACGCCGAACTGTCGGTAGTTGCTCCCCTGACAATCAATGGTCGCACCCTGCACCACGCAGGTGGCTTCAGGGTTGCCGTGTTTCCCCGGCGCGGAGGACACCCGCCCGAACTCGATAATTTCGACAACTTGATGATTATCGGCCGTACGCTGGGCCGCTTACATCGCGTCGGTGCGGCGACCGCATTCACCCATCGCCCCTCGCTGGCGCTGGCCGACTCGTTCACTGAACACCGCCATTATCTGGCTAAGCATTGGGTCTCAGCCGATCTGCGACTTCCCTGGGATAGCCTGACCGCCGATATCGATACCGCAGTGCGCGATAGCCTCTCCGACATCGAACCCGGGGACTTCATTCGCCTGCACGGGGACTGCCACGGCGGCAACATCCTCTGGCGAGATGACGTCGCCCACATCGTCGACCTCGACGACTGCTGCCGGGGCCCTGCGATTCAAGACCTGTGGATGTGTCTGTCGGGTGAGCGCCATCACCGGGAGCTGCAACTCGCCGAGTTGATCGCGGGCTACGAAGAGTTCATGGATTTTGAAGCGCGGCAACTGCGTTGGGTTGAAGCGCTGCGCGCTATCCGAATGGTGCGGCACAGCGCTTGGATTGCGCGGCGCTGGGATGACCCCGCATTCCCCCGCGCCTTCCCCTGGTTCGATCAACCACGGTACTGGTCTGATCAGATACTGGCCTTGCGCGAGCAATTGGCGGCGCTGCGGGAACCACCCCTGCGACTACTCTGATCAACGCCCCCGGCGAGCATCGGGCCAGATCAACGTCCACAACCAGAACCAGAAAGAGTTCTGACTCAGTACGTCGCGGTCGACCTGATCAAAAAAGCGCGCGGTCTTTTCCGGGTCTGCAAACATATCGAGCCGGCTTCTAAAGCCCTGCTCAGGGTCCAGGTGCTTGACGATTTTCGCGGGGTTGCCCGCCACTACCACGTTGGCGGGCACATCGCGGGTGACCACCGACTTGGCCGCCACCACGCTGTTTTCACCCACGGTCACACCCTTAAGCACCGTCGCGTGGTCACCAATCCAGACGTTGTCGCACAAGCGCACCGGTTGAATGCGCTCATCCCGGTCGATTCGGTCATACAGACCATGCCAGTCACTGTCGGTCAGGTAGGCGCCGTTGGCCATCATGACTCCGTCACCCAGGGTGATCTCATCACTGGCACTGATGCGGGACCCGGGGCTCATCAGACACCCGTCACCTATCGTGATCTTGCCCTGGCCAAACTCTCGCCCCCACACACCAATCTCCACACGGTGGTGGGGCTCGGCGATCGCGGTGAAGGAGTGACCGATTCGGATATTCACCCCTGAAATCACCACGTACCACGGGTTCATAATGGTCGCGTTCGGGCCTAGATACTCGCAGCGCGGGCGCAGACGCCAGTCGACCCAGGCATTGCGGAATGACAGATAAAGTCGCTTGACCCAGTAGGGTCGGAGATCGGCACGCATGGGAATCCGTCGCTGAAGTCGCAGAAAAAGGCGCGCTATCATGACAAGGTGAATTCCGACGATCAAACCAAAGCACCGCTGCTCAGCGACCAAACCGACCGCCACCCCGACCTGGACTCGGTGGTCCGCCGACATCTGCAAAGCCAATGGCAAAAACCGATACCCGCGCACACCGAGGCAGCCTGCGATCAGCTGTGCGACTGGTTGGCTAAACGGGGCAAGCCACTGTTGCTCGACGCGTACTGCGGCACGGGCATGAGTACCGCGTCGCTTGCGCGCACCTATCCCGATTGCGCCGTGGTCGGCGTCGACAAGTCCGCCGCTCGACTGAGCCGACACCAGCAACAAGGGGACTACCTGCTGCTGCGAGCCGAATGCGAGCCCCTCTGGAAAGCGCTGGTCGAACGCGGCATCCGCGCCCGGCGGCAGACCCTGCTCTACCCCAACCCATGGCCCAAAAGCGCGCAACTCAAGCGCCGCATTCATGGCCACCCGGGGCTGCCCTGGCTGTTGCAACTGGGAGGGCAAATCGAGCTACGCAGCAACTGGGCGGTCTACGCCCGGGAATTTGACCGGGCCATGGCACTGGCCGGGTGCGCAGGCGCGCTCAGCACCTTCACCCCTGACCACCCTCTGACACTGTTCGAGCGCAAATACCACGAGCGCGGGCAAACCTTGTGGCGGTGGCGAGGGCAAGCACCCACCTAGCGGCCACATGGCGCGGCGGCAGCGGCTGGGCTACCCTGCGTCGTCCGACCCCATGCAACACACAGGAGCGGTGTCATGACCGCAAGCCAAACCGAAGGCATCACACAATCGATGGAAAGCGACCCTATTTGGGACGCAATTCGTGAAGAGACGCGCACAATCGCCGCCAACGAGCCGATTCTCGCGAGCTTCTTGCACGCGACGATCCTGCACCACGAAGAACTCGAGTGTGCGCTGAGCTTCCATCTCGCGAACCAGTTGGATAGCCCCACTGCCACGTCGATGATGCTGCGCGAGATTATTCTCGAAGCGTTCCGGGACGATCGCTCGATTCGCTGTGCCATCCGTGATGATCTGGTCGCGGTGCTGGAACGCGACTCTGCTTGCAATGAGTACTCGCTACCCTTTCTCTATTTCAAGGGCTTCCAGGCACTGCAGACCCACCGGGTCGGTCATTGGCTGTGGAACCGAGGGCGCACCTCGCTGGCACTGTTCCTGCAAAGCCGGATATCACAGAAATTCGGTGTGGATATTCACCCTGCCGCACGTATTGGCCACGGGGTCATGCTCGATCACGGCACTGGTCTGGTGGTCGGCGAGACTGCGGTCATCGGCAACCAGGTCTCTATCTTGCAGTCGGTGACCCTCGGCGGCACCGGTAAAGAAGAAGGTGACCGTCATCCGAAGATTGGCGATGGCGTGCTCATCAGTGCAGGCGCCAAGATTCTGGGCAACATCCGGGTCGGCGACGGGGCCAAGGTCGGTGCGGGCTCAGTGGTCCTCCACGATGTGCCACCGCATACCACGGTTGCCGGAGTACCAGCGAAAGTTGTCGGCAAGCCAGAGACCGAGCGTCCGGCGCTGGACATGGACCACGCCATGCCAGAGTGCTGCTGGGAGCAGTGAGCATAGGCAGCACCGCCCCCACAAAGCCGGCGCGTGCTTACTCGCCGTGATACTGCGGTGACTCGCTGATCACCGCGTCGACCATGGCAGCCACATGCTCGGGATTGATCCCGGGGGTAATGCCGTGCCCCAGATTGAACACATGCCCTGACCCCTTACCGTAGGCGGCAAGAATACTCGCGACTTCAGCGTGAATGCGCTCGGGGGAGGCGTTCAGCATGGCCGGGTCCATATTGCCCTGCAGCGCCACCTTGTCACCAACACGGGCCCGGGCATCACCAATGTGAGTGGTCCAATCGAGGCCCACCGCATCAGCACCGCAATCGGCAATGGACTCGAGCCACTGGCCCCCACCCTTGGTAAAGACGATAACCGGAATGCGACGGCCGTCGGCCTCCCGGGGCAAACGCTCGATGATTGCCTGCATGTAGCGCAGAGAGAATTCCCGATAGGCGCCGTGGCTCAGGGCGCCACCCCAGGTATCGAAGATTTGCAGCGCCTGGGCGCCATGCGCGACTTGCTGGGTCAGATACACCGCGACCGCTTCTGCCAGTTTTTCCAACAGCGCGTGCATCTGCGCAGGCTCATTGAAGGCCAGCGCCTTCACCTTGGCAAAGTCCTTGGAAGAACCGCCCTCGACCATGTAAGTCGCGAGGGTCCAGGGACTGCCAGAGAATCCGATCAAGGGCACCGAGCCCTTGAGTTCACGACGGATCAACGACACGGCGTCCATCACGTAGCCCAGTTCATTGGCCGCACGCTGGGGGTCGAGTTTGTCGATATCCGCCTTGCAGGTCAGCGGTCGTTCGAAACGCGGACCCTCACCGGTGGAAAAATACAGCCCCAATCCCATGGCATCGGGGACGGTGAGAATGTCCGAAAACAGAATCGCAGCATCCATGGCATAGCGACGCAGCGGTTGCAGGGTGACTTCACAGGCAAGTTCAGGGTTACTGCACAGCGCCATGAAGTCCCCGGCCTGGGCGCGGGTCTCTCGGTACTCAGGCAGGTAACGACCCGCCTGGCGCATCATCCACAGCGGTGTGCGATCAACGGGCTCGCGCAACAGCGCACGCAGGAAGCGGTCGTTCTTGAGTTCGGTCAATGGATCCCCCGGGATGGCTCTCGTGTTCTTGTTGGCGGCTATTGTAACCGCAGGAACCGCTCACACCTCGAGGTAATCGAGAATACCTTCCGCCGCCTGACGCCCTTCCCAGATGGCGGTCACCACCAGGTCCGAACCGCGCACCATGTCTCCGCCCGCAAACACCTTTGGGTTGCTGGTCTGGAACTTAAAACGCTGATGTTCAGGGGCAATCACCCCGTCCCAGTCGTTGAGCTGCACATCGATGGATCCGAACCAATCCGCCGGACTGGGCTGGAAGCCAAAGGCCATGATGATGGCGTCAGCTTCGATCACATTGTCGCTGCCCGGTACCGGCTGCGGCCGACGTCGGCCGCCCGCATCGGGTTCGCCGAGCTCGGTTTCCACCACTTTGATGCCGATGGCCTCACCAAAATATTCCAGCACCTCTACAGGCTGGCGGTTAAACAGGAAGCGTACGCCTTCTTCCTTGGCGTTTTGTACTTCTTTGCGGCTGCCCGGCATGTTTTCTTCGTCGCGTCGGTAAACGCAGTAAACCTGCTCGGCCTGCTGTCGCACCGCCGTGCGCACGCAATCCATCGCCGTATCACCACCGCCAAGCACCACCACGGTTTTGTCTTTGAGGTCGATGTAATCGTCTTCGACCTGTGGGTAACCCATCTTCTGGTTGACGTTGCCGATCAGGTAATCGAGGGCCTTGTGGACCCCGGGCAGGTCTTCTCCGGGGAAGCCGCCTTCCATGGCCTTGTAAGTGCCCATGCCCAGGAACACCGCATCGTACTCCGCCATCAGGTCATCGATGTCGATATCAACGCCAATCTCGGTGTTGAGGCGGAACTCGATGCCCATGCCTTCGAAGACTTCACGCCGACGCTCCATCACCGATTTTTCCAGCTTGAACTGGGGGATACCAAAGGTGAGCAGGCCGCCAATTTCGGGATAACGGTCGAACACGACCGCCTTCACACCACTGCGGGTCAACACATCAGCGCAGCCAAGACCTGCAGGCCCAGCGCCCACAATCGCGACTTTCTTGCCGGTAGCGACGACATCCGAGAGGTCGGGTCGCCAACCCATGGCGAGCGCAGTATCGGTGATGTATTTCTCGGCATTGCCAATCGTGACAGCGCCAAAACCGTCATTGAGCGTGCAAGCACCTTCACAAAGACGGTCCTGGGGGCACACCCGGCCGCAAACCTCAGGCAGGGTGTTGGTCTGGTGGCTGAGCTCGGCCGCTTCGAAGAGATTGCCCTCAGCCAACAGCTTGAGCCAGTTGGGAATGAAGTTGTGGACCGGACACTTCCATTCACAGTAGGGATTACCGCACTCCAAACAGCGGTGGGACTGACTCGCCGCCTGCTGCTGGGTAAACGGATCATAAATCTCAACAAAGTCCTCGGTGCGAGTCTCGAGGGACTTTTTGTTCGGATCGTTCCGGTCGACATCAAGGAACTGAAAGTTGTTCGCCAGGCGGGTACTCATGGTGCAGTCCTCAGTCGGTTTCCCGAAGTCGGGTGAGCAGCTCATCAAAGTCAGCCGCCTTGGGAGTGATCAGCCAGAAGCGGCCCACGTAGTCCTCGAACTCCTCGAGCAGGTGAGCACCCCAGCTGGAGCCAGTTTCCGCCACAAACTCACGGATGTTGTCGCGCAAGAAATGCCGATGGGCTTCCATGCTCTCGCCGCTGACCCGATGGATACCGACCAGTTCGCTGTTGTATCGGTCGATGAAACGACGGTCCTCATCGAGCACAAAGGCCATACCGCCCGTCATACCCGCACCAAAGTTCACCCCGGTGGGGCCAAGCACGGTAATGCAGCCACCGGTCATGTATTCACAGCAGTGGTCACCGGCACCCTCGATCACCGCGTGCACCCCGGAGTTGCGCACCGCGAATCGCTCGCCGGCGGTACCCGCAGCGAACAGACGGCCGCCGGTGGCGCCGTAGAGACAGGTATTGCCAATGATGGCTGTGTGGCGGCTTTCGAAGACACTCGCTTTGGGCGGATAAATCACCAACTTGCCGCCAGCCATGCCTTTGCCGACATAGTCGTTGCAATCGCCCTCGAGATACATGTGCAGACCGCCGGCATTCCAAACACCGAAGCTCTGGCCAGCAGTGCCCTCAAGCTTCAGGGTGATGGGGGCGTCGTCCATACCATTGTTGCCGTGGCGTCGGGCAATTTCACCAGACAGCCGCGCACCGATGGATCGGTCGCAGTTGGTCACGCTGTAGGCGTACTCGCCGCCGGCGCGGTTCTCGATGGCCGGGAGAATGTCTTCGATCATCTGCGCCGCTTTGGCTCCTGTGTCGAAGGGATCATTGCTGTCGACTTCGCAATGCTGGGGCTGATCAGCGCTGTTCTCGTCGATCCACAGCAACGGCGCCAGATCCAGTTGTGCCTGCTTGTCGGTCTCACCCGGCAGCAGTTCCAGCAAATCTGTGCGACCGATCAACGCTTCCAGGCTGGGCACCCCGAGGCGTGCGAGCCACTCGCGGGTCTCGCGGGCAACGAAGGAGAAGAAGTTCACAACGCGCTCAACGTCACCGACAAAATGTTGCTGACGCAGCACCTGGTTCTGGGTAGCTACACCCGTGGCGCAGTTGTTGAGGTGACAGATACGCAAGTACTTACATCCCATGGCGACCATAGGTGCCGTGCCGAAGCCAAAACTCTCAGCGCCAAGGATTGCGGCTTTGATCACATCGAGACCGGTCTTCATGCCGCCGTCAGCCTGCACACGAACCTTGCCGCGCAAGCGATTCCCGCGCAGGGTCTGCTGAACTTCGGCCAGACCCAGCTCCCAGGGAGATCCGGCGTGGCGGATCGAGGTCAAGGGGCTAGCCGCCGTGCCACCGTCGTAGCCGGAGATCGTAATGAGATCGGCGTAGGCCTTGGTCACGCCCGCGGCAATGGTGCCCACACCTGGCTCTGATACCAGCTTCACCGATACCAGCGCGTCGGGATTCACCTGCTTGAGGTCAAAGATCAGCTGGGCCAAGTCCTCGATTGAATAAATATCATGATGTGGCGGCGGCGAAATCAGCGTCACCCCCGGCACCGAATAGCGCAGTCGCGCGATCAACTCATTGACCTTGCCACCGGGCAACTGACCGCCCTCACCTGGCTTGGCGCCCTGGGCGATCTTGATCTGCAGCACCTCGGCATTCACCAGGTAATGGGGGGTGACACCGAATCGACCGGAGGCGATCTGCTTGATCTTGGACACCCGATTGGTGCCATAGCGGGACGGATCCTCTCCGCCCTCACCACTATTCGAGCGAGCGCCGATGGCGTTCATGCCCTGGGCAAGCGCTTCGTGGGCCTCTGGTGATAAAGCGCCCAAAGACATACCCGCCGAGTCAAAACGCTTGAGGATTGCCTCAAGCGGTTCGACCTCATCAAGTGCGATGGGGTTTTGGCCGGGCTTGAGTTGCAGCAAATCACGCAATGCCGCCACGGGTCTTTCATTACACAAGGTGGCATAGCGCTGATAGTCAGCGTAGTCACCGCTGGCGACGGCTTGCTGCAGCGTCATCACGACATCGGGGTTGTAGGCGTGGTACTCGCCGCCGTGGACATACTTGAGCAATCCGCCCTGGTTGATGCTCTTGCGTCGGGATCGTGCCCGGGCAGCCAACTGCCACTGATCGCGCTCCAGCGCGTCAAAATCGGCGCCGCCAATACGCGACGTCACACCGCAGAATGCCGTGTCGACGACTTCCTGCCCCAGGCCGACGGCCTCGAACAGCTGAGCACCGCGGTAAGAGTTCACTGCAGAAATGCCCATCTTGGACATAATCTTGAGCAAACCCTTGTTGATGCCCTTGCGGTAGTTCTTGTAACAGGCGCCCGGATCCCCCAGTAGCTCACCATTACGCAACTGGTCCTCGATGACGGTATACGCGAGATACGGATAGACCGCCGTGGCACCAAATCCGATCAAACAGGCAAATTGGTGCGAGTCGCGGGCGCTACCGGATTCGACGATCAGATTCGCATCGGCGCGCAGACCTTCGCGAATCAAATGGTGGTGTACCGCTCCGGTAGCCAGCAGGCTGTGAATGGGTAGCCGATTGCCACTGATGTTGCGGTCCGACAGGATCAGCAATGCCGCGCCGCCGCGCACAGCCTCGGCCGCTGACAGACACAGCGCTTCCAGCGCGTTGCGTAAGTTGCCGTTGGCGGGATCATAAGTCGCATCGATGTCCGCCACCGGAAGCGCCTCCGGATCCAGTGTCAGCAGCGTGTTGAATTTTGCTTGTGACAACACCGGTGAATTGAGGCTGACCCGCTTGGCGAGACTCTCGGTCTCCTCAAACAGGTTGCCCTCACCCCCGAGATCCACTTCGAGTGACATCACAATGGATTCACGCAGCGGGTCAATCGGTGGGTTGGTCACCTGGGCGAACTTCTGGCGGAAGTAATCGTAGAGCGAACGCTCCTGGCGCGACAGCACGGCCATGGGCGTGTCATCTCCCATTGAGCCTACGGCCTCGTTGCCCGATTCACCGAGCGGGCGCAGCACCTGGTCACGCTCCTCAAAACTGACCTGGAACATCTTCTGGTAGAGATCCAGCTGTTCCTCCGGCACGCCGGGCGAACTCTCACCACCGAAACTGGCCTCGACAAACTTGGCGTGCTTGCGCAGCCACTTCTTGTAAGGGTGGCGGGTCTTGAGCATTTCATCGATATCCGGCGTGTGCAGCACACGGCCTTCCTGGGTATCGACCATCAAAATCTGGCCCGGGCCGACACGTCCCTTGGCGAGCACGTCGGCGGGCTCATAGCCATGCGTACCGACCTCAGACGCAACCGTAATGAAACCATCGCGGGTGGTGACCCAGCGCGCGGGTCTCAGCCCATTGCGATCCAACAAACAGGCAGCATACCGGCCATCGGTCAGTACGATACCCGCGGGTCCGTCCCAGGGCTCCATGTGCATCGCGTGGTACTGATAAAACGCCTTCAGGTCGGGGTCGATGTCCTCGATGTTCTGCCAGGCCGGCGGGATCAGAATGCGCAGCGCCCGGGGTAAGTCGATGCCACCGGTGGTGAGCAGTTCGAGCATGTTGTCGAGGCTGGAGGAATCCGAACCTTCGGTATTCACCAGCGGCACCAACGACTCGAGGTCGGGCAGCCGTGGCGTCTTGAGTCGCGGGGTGCGCGCAGCCGACCAATTGCGATTGCCCTCAATCGTGTTGATCTCACCGTTGTGGGCCAACATGCGGAACGGTTGGGCCAGCGGCCAGCGCGGCAGAGTATTGGTCGAGAAACGCTGGTGGAAAACACAGATTGCCGTGGCCAGCGCGGGGTCATTGAGGTCCGGGTAAAAATGCGCCAGATCAGCAGGCATCACCAGGCCCTTATAGGCAATCACCTGGTTAGACAGGCTGCAGACATAGAAATCGGGGTCTGACGCCATGGCAATTTCAATCTGACGGCGCGCCATAAACAGTCGCCCAGCCACCTCGAGCGGGTCGATGTCTCCCAGGTCGAGAAACACCTGCTCGATGCGCGGCAACTGATCGAGGGCGATCTCACCACAAACGTCAGCGGCCACCGGCACCTCACGCCAGCCCACAACCTCAATTTCCTGATTGTCGACCGCCGCCTGAACCACTGCGCGAGCACTCGCCTGCCGCTCGGCATCCTGCGCGAGGAACACCATGCCCACGGCGTAGTGCTCGCCCAGTTCACGGCCAAAATCTGTCGACGCCACAGCGCGCATGAAAGCGTCAGGCATCTGCAACAACAGGCCACAGCCGTCACCGGTTTTGCCGTCAGCGGCGATGCCGCCACGGTGGGTCATACACGTGAGCGACTCGATGGCTTTTTGCAACAAACGATGGCTGGGCTGACCTTCGACATGCGCAATCAGCCCGAAGCCGCAGTTGTCGCGGAATTCTTCAGGGCGGTAGAGGCCTCGTGAGGCTGTCGATGCCGGGACATCGACCCCCACTGTCGCGCGTTGGGTCATGGAATCACACTCTGTTCTCGGGGCCTGCCCACACCCGCAACGAGCGGGCAGAGTCAAGGCAAAAGGATGTCTATTTTACACAGGGGGTGATGGCGCAACAATCAGCGGGGGTGATGGTGCAAATTCAGGCGATAGCGGCTGCAATTTCCTCAACGGTGACGTCATCGACCAGATGCGCATCGCCAAGTGACGCGAGCAGTACGTAGCGGATACGGCCTGCAGCGACTTTCTTGTCACCGGCCATCGCCTGCAGGAAAACCTCAGCATCCATGTCTGCCGGCGCTTGTGTAGGCAACCGAAAGCGGGTCAGCAAGGCCTCAAGCCGGGCAACCTGTTCGGGAAGCAGCTTGCCGCGCGCGGCAGAAATACGACTGGCGATCAGCATGCCACAACCCACTGCTTCTCCATGCAGCCAGGCGCCATAGCCCTGCACATGTTCAATGGCGTGACCAAAGGTGTGGCCGAAGTTCAGAATGGCCCGCAAACCACCTTCGCGCTCATCGGCTGCAACCACCTCCGCCTTGATGGCGCAGGAGCGCTCAATGGCCTCGGCGAGGACCGCCTCATCACGGGCCCACAGACGATCAGCCGTCAGTTCCAGCCAGTCAAAAAAGCCGGGGTCGCGAATCAGTCCGTATTTGACGACCTCGGCCAGACCCGCCGAAAACTCGCGCTCAGGCAACGTTTGCAACGTTTGCAGGTCAATCCAGACGGCAATAGGCTGATGAAAAGCGCCAATGAGGTTTTTACCCATCGGGTGATTGAGCCCGGTTTTACCCCCCACCGACGAGTCCACCTGGGACAACAGAGTGGTGGGCAATTGCACGAAATCGACCCCCCTCAAAAGACAGGCCGCCGCAAAGCCGGTCAGGTCACCCACGACGCCACCGCCCAAGGCCAGCATGACGCAGCTACGTTCATGACGAGCTTCCAGAGCAGCATCGAGTATCAGCGACAGTGTGGCCATGGATTTGTGAGCCTCGCCGTCGGGCAGGATGACTTCGGTGACTCGGCGGGACTCACCGAGTGCTGCCCGCACCCGCGCCGCGTATAGCGGCGCAACCGTATCGTTGCTCACCAGCACCACATCGCGCCGACCCAACAGCGCTTCGAACGCCTCGCTGTCTGACAACAGATCCCGACCAATCACGATCGGGTAGCTGCGATCCTCGGCAGCGCCGGCCAAATCAACATGCAGGGTGTGCAAACGGGTACTCAAACCTATTGATCCTCAAGCTGTTCCTGAATCATGGCGGCCAGTCGGGCCACACTGCCACCCCCGGCGTCGACCACCAGATCGGCGATTTCCCGGTACAGCGGGTCGCGTATCGCCATTAAATCGGCCAGTACCCGTGCTCGGTCAACACCTTTGAGCAACGGCCGCGACGCATCCTTGCGGGTTCTGCGAACCTGCTCCTCGACCGCGGCGTACAAATAGACAACCGTGCCCCGGGCCGCCATGAGCTTGCGGTTGCCCTCGCGCATCACCGCGCCACCGCCCGTCGCCACGACCAACCCTGAACGCTGGGTCAACTCCTCGATCACCGCCGCTTCGCGGTCCCGAAAACCCGCCTCACCTTCAACGTCAAAAATCCAGGGGATGTCTGCCCCTGCACGACGCTCGATCTCCTCGTCGGAGTCCACAAAATCGAGGCCGAGCGCGGTCGCCAATCGACGACCGACCGTGGACTTGCCGGCCCCCATGGGGCCGACCAGGAACAATCTGGATGACAGGGCCATCGCGGAACGCGATGCCTCAGTCGAGCAACGCCTCAGACAGGATGCGCGGCGTGATGAAAATCAGCGTCTCGGTCTTGTTGAAGCGAGTTGAAGTGTTCTTGAACAGGTTACCGACATAGGGCAGATCGCCCAGCAATGGCACCTTGCGAATGGTTGAAGTTTCCTCGTTCTGGAAAACACCGCCGAGCACCACTGTCTCGCCGTTGCCCACCAGTACCTGGGTCATCAGCTCGGTGGTATCGATGGTTGGAATCAGACCGCCGGTACCCGAGGGCACCAGGTCACCCACGGAGTCCTGGTTGATGACCAGGTCGAGCAGAATGCGATCGTCCGGCGTGATGTTCGGCGTCACATCCAGCTTCAGCACCGCTTCCTTGAAGGACACGGTCGTCGCACCTGAAGCCGCACCTTCCTGATACGGAATCTCGGTACCCGACTTGATAGTGGCCTGCTGCTTGTCACCGGTGATGACCTTGGGCTGTGACACCACTTCGCCCTCACCAGATGCCTCGAGTGCAGAGAGCTCAGCGGTCAGATACAGATCATTGGAGGTGAAACCAATCGCGAAGCCGCTGGTCGCCGTGGAAACCCCGAGATCCACCAGCGCAGCACCCAGACCCTGCTGGGCCAGACCACCTGCACCGCCCCCTGCGCCGCCACCTGCGCCGCCAGCAAGACCGGCAACCGGGTAGTTCAGCGAGGGCGTATTGCCAGCGATGATGTCGTTATTGAGGCTAACCACCTGCTCGCGGCTGCCAGAGATGGAAATCACCTCGTCACCGTTATTGTCGATCAGGCCGCCACCCCACTCGATGCCCAGCTCCTCGTCGAGGTTGGTCTGGGCAATCACGATGCGCGCTTCGATAAGGACCTGGCGGATCGGAATATCGACGCGCTCGACCAGTTCACGAATCTCTGCCAGCTTGGTCGCGGTGTCGGTGACAATGATGGAGTTGGTACGGTCATCCACGACCACCGAGCCGCGCTCGGAGATCAGCGAACCGCCCTCTTCGGAACCCGCCTCAAAAAGCTGTACGACTTCCGCCGCCTTTGCGTAGCGAATGCGGATGAACTCAGACTGCAGCGGCGCCAGTTCAGCAATTTGCTTGTTAGCCTCGATTTCCTGACGCTCACGCTCGGCAATTTCGTTGGCTGGCGCCACCATCAGGACATTGCCGATGGTGCGGCTGTCGAGACCCTTGGTGCGCAATACCAACTCGAGGGCCTGATCCCAGGGCACAGCCTGCAGTCGCAGGGTGATATTGCCGTCAACCGTATCCGAGGCCACCAGGTTCAGGCTGGTGAAGTCTGCGATCAGCTGCAGCACGGCACGAACTTCGATGTTCTGGAAATTGAGGGTGATGCGGTCGCCCACGTAATTGAACTCGTTGAGGCGCTCTTGCTTCTCTTCCTGCGTTAGCGGTTTAACGCTCAGCACATACTCGTCACCGGTTTGATAGGCGAGATAATCGAAGAAGCCGCCCGCCTTGAGCAGCAGGCGAGTGCCCCGCTCGGTGGTGGACACCTCAACCGAATTCACCGGCGTGGCGAAGTCGGTCACGTCGAAGCGACGCAACAGCGATTCCGGCACGTTGGTATCCATGAATTCGAGGTTGATGTTGCCGCCCTCGCTGAATACGTTCACATCCACCGAAGGGTCGCTGAGCCGCAGTACCAGGCGACCTTCGCCCTCTTCAGAGCGACGGAATTGCAAATCGGTGATCTCGGCGCTGACGTTCTGCACCCGGGTGGTATCAGATTCGAGCACGCCATCGGCGGTGGTGCGCGCAGCGTACTCGCCGCTGCTGTTCTGTCCGACCTGCAGCACCAGTTGGTTGCCGTTGACGATAGTCTCGTAGGGCACGAGCTTGATGAGGTTCAGCACCATACGGGTGCGGTCACCCGCCTCGAGCACCAACACACCCGTGGCGTTGCCATAGGGCAGCGAGTAGCGTTTCTGGTCGAGGGCACTGCTGGTATTGGGGAAGTCCAGCGCAATGCGCGCGGGATTCTCGATCGTGTAGGCGCTGATGTCTGCCGGTGGCGTCTCGTTGAAGTCGAGGCGCACTTCAAACTTGCCGCCCGGCTGAGAACTGAAGGTGATGTCTTCAATCACCGGCTGGGCCAGGGCAACTCCCGGCACGAGCCAGATCAGCGAGGCGACCAACCATCCCAGGCTGGACCGCCGTCTGATTACACTCCCGGAATTATCCATCTACCTATCTCCTGCTCCTGACTCAGAGACCCATGAGCTCAATTGTGCGCGGCCGTTCTACCCAGCCATCTTCGGTTCCATCGGGCACGATCTCGACCACCGCAAGGAAAGTCTCGCCCATGTCGACAATGCGGCCGTGATCACGACCCAGGTAATTACCCATCTGTACCCGGTGGATCCCGCCTTCCGGGTCACGTACCAGGGTCCAGGACTGACCATTGCGCTCAAGACGCCCCACCATCTGCAGGGAGTCGAGGGTGAACTGCTCGAGATACTCCTTGCTGCGGGTGTCGTCCGGACGCACCGAACTGCTCGCGGTCATCGATGCCAGCTCGCGGACCTCAACCGGTCGGTCAAAGGGGCTGCGCATGGTAGTCGCTGCGTACGCAAAGGCCTCGTAAGCCTTGAAAGTGGGGATTGGCTCAATCACACCACCGGGACGAGCGCGCTTTTCAGCCATGAACGCGTCGAGATCGCGCATGTCCTGGCCGCCACAGCCGGCCAGCAGTGCCAGCGCCGCCACTAACAGGCCACTTTGCAGATTCATGATGCGCTCAGCCTTCATCACCGCCATCCCTGTAGCGATAGGTCTTCGCGGTAATGCTCATGGCGAGCTGGTTACCCACCTCTTGGGAGGACAGGATTTCGAAATCGTGCAGTGTGACGATCCGCGGCAGCCCAGCCATACCACTGATAAAGGCTCCCAGATCGTGGTAAGAACCCACCGCATTGATGGCGATCGGCAGCTCGATGTAGAACTCCTGCTCCTGTTCGTCGAGCAGGTCGATGGTGTCGATCTTGAGGCCGTTCATTTCACCTTTGGTGGTGATGTCCTCGAGCAAACCGGGTACCTCAGTATCCGAGGGCAGCTGGCTGACCAGCGCGCCGAAGCTCTCTTCCATCTCCACCATCTGGCGCTTGTAAGCTTCCAGATTGGCGGCCTCGAAGGCCTTCTTCTCGAAGTCCCTGCGCAGCTCGGCTTCTTCAGCCTCCACCTGGGCGAGACGCTTGTTGAGACCGTCGATGTGATAGTAGTAACCCGCTGCCACGAGCAATGCGAACAGCAGCACACCCGCGATCACTTTGACCGCCGTCGGCCAGTTGCCAACGTTTTCAAGATCGAGATCAGCGAGGTCCAGCTCGTTGAGTGACTTCAGTGACTCGGTAAAACTGCTCATCGGTCGCCCTCCTCACCAGCTTCGGGCAGGTCGATCTTGACCGTCAGATTGAAGGTCGTGGCCTGCTCGCCGTACTCCGGCGCCGCGCGGACCGCATCCAGGTTGGGCTGCTCGAGCCAATCCGAGGCATCGAGGTTACGCATCAGACTCGAGACCCGGTTACTCGACTCGGCCACCCCTTCGATATTGATTTCACCATCCTCGGTTTTGAGGTTGGTGTAGAACACGCCATCCGGGACCGTGCGCACCAGCTGGTCCATGATGCGGACGATAATCGGCCGGTTACCCTGCAGTTCCTGAATAATGCGCATGCGCTCAATGAGCTGAGTCCGCTTGCGCTGCAAGTCGCGAATTTCGGCGACCATGGCGTCAAGTTCAGAGATATTGCTGCGAAGATACGCATTTCGGCGTTGTTGCTGGTCGATCAGGCCATTCTCGTACTGGTCCAGCACCACCAGGGTGAACACCGCAGCCAACACCACACCAACCATGGCGTAGCCAAACTGCTTCTTGCGCTCCTGGCGCAGCTCCTCGCGCCATGGCAGTAAGTTAATGTGGGCCATCAGTCGAAACTCCGCATGGCCAGGCCACAGGCAATCATCATCGCCGGGGCGTCACTGTTCAGGGCAACCGCATTGACCCGCGGGGAGACTGTCATCTCGGCGAAAGGGTTGGCCATCATGGTGGGGGTCGCGAGGCGCTCTTCAACCAGCCCTGTCAGGCCGTCCATCGAAGCGACACCGCCCGCCAGGAAAATGTGGTCGACGCTATTAAAATTGCTCGACGAAAAGAAGAACTGCAGTGAGCGACTCACCTGCTGCACCACCGCTTCGCGGAAGGGCTCAAGCACATCGGTCTCATAGTCATCGGGCAGGCCGCCCTGCTTCTTGGCGAGACCAGCTTCTTCGAGAGGCAACCCGTAGCGGCGCATGATTTCGTCGGTCAGCTGCTTGCCGCCGAACAATTGCTCACGGGTGTATACCGTCTCTCCCCGGTGCAGCACTGACAATGTCGTCATGGTGGCGCCGATATCAACGATCGCCACGGTGGACCGCTCATCAACACTGGCCTGGGGGCGCACCAACTCGAAGGCCCGCTCCATGGCGTAAGCCTCGACATCCATGATCTTGGGCGTGAGTCCCGCCTGCTCGAGCGCGTCAACCCGGGCGTCAATGGTTTCCCGGCGGCAGGCAGCGACCAGCACATTCACCTGGTCTTCTCGGCCGGCGACCAGATCCTGCACCTCGAAATCGAGCGCGACCTCGTCGAGTGGGTAGGGAATGTATTGGTCAGCGTCGAGGGTCAGCTGGGTCTCGAGGTCGTCGTCGTTCAAGCCGACCGGCATGGGCACGACCTTGGTAATGACCGAGGATCCCGCCACCGCCGCCACCACATGCTTGGTTTTGGAGCGCGACTGGGCAACGACGCTGCGGACCGATACCGCGACGTCTTCGACATTGTTGACCGTCTTCTCGACCACCGCGTCCTGAGGAAGCGAGGTCACCGCGTAGCTCTCCACACGGTAACGGTCACCGTTTTTACTCAGCTCGAGCAGCTTGACCGTGGTCGAGCTGACGTCTACGCCAAGCATCGGCGGGTTCTTGCGCTTACCGAAAAGGCCCAACACCAATCGCCTCTTTTATCCCCTGTGAACGCGGACTTATGCGTGCCGCTTAAAGTTCAGGCTTATACCACGTCGAGCTTATCCGATAATAAGAGCATATGTTCGGTAAAAGGTCACTTGTTGCGAGGCTTTTTGTCGGGCAGGGTTTCTGATCGGGCTTTCCAAAGCCCAGAGCATCTCGCCCAGGCCCTTTACCTTCAGCCATCGGAGCCCCCGTTGCGCCGTACCCGTACACTGCTCAATCTGTCACTGATCGGCGCCTGCGCCGCTGTCTGGTGGCTTGCAGGCCTATATCTTTATCTGAGCCCCAACCTGCCGGACGCTGCCACCCTGCGCAACATCACCCTGCAGACACCCATGCGGGTGGTCAGCCGGGACGGCAAGCTGATCGGCCAATTCGGCGAACAAAAGCGCTACCCGCTGCGCTACCAGGAAATCCCGCAGTCTTTTATCGATGCATTGCTCGCCGCCGAGGACGACGCCTTTTTCGAACACTCTGGCATCGACTTCGCCGCACTGCTGCGCGCCGTCTCGGAACTGGTGCTGACAGGCGAGAAGGGCTCGGGCGGCTCGACCCTGACCATGCAGGTGGCGCGCAACTACTTTTTGACGCTCGAGCAAACATTTCTGCGCAAGTTCAACGAAATTCTGCTGTCGATCGAGATTGAGCGGGCCCTGAGCAAAGAGGAAATTTTCGAGCTCTACGTCAATCGGGTGTTCCTCGGGCACCGCTCCTACGGTTTCGAAGCCGCCGCCCAGACCTATTACGGCAAACCGCTGGCTGAGCTGAGTCTCGCCCAGCACGCCACGCTCGCAGGCACGCCCAAGTCGCCCTCCAGCAAGAATCCTTTGAGCAATCCAGCCGCCAGCCGCGACCGACGCAATTGGATACTGGGTCGCATGGCGAGCCTGGGCATGATCAGTGAGGACGAGCGAGCCGCCGCCGCCAGCGCCCCCGTGACCGCCAGCCGCCACGGACTGCGTGTTGAGGTCAACGCCGACTATGTCGCCGAGATGGTGCGCCGGGAAATGGTCGACCGCTACGGCAACGGCGCCTACAACGACGGCTACGTGGTCTATACCACCGTGGATGCCAAGCTGCAGACTGCAGCCCGGCAGGCACTGATCGGCGGCCTGATTACCTATGACCGGCGCCACGGCTGGCGCGGTCCAGAGCGACAACTGCCCCCGGCCACCGACGAAACCCCCGACCAAACCCTCACCCGCTGGCAGGAGGCACTGCGCAGCATGCCGGTGATCGCAGGCTTGCCACCGGCCATCATCACCGCGATTGATGCCGAGGGCGCCGACGCTCTGGACCGCGGCGGTGTCATACACCGTCTCGACTGGGCGACCGATCTCGCCAAGATCCGCCGCCACATCAATGAAAACCGCACCGCTGCGCCCAAAAAAACCCCCGGGGAATTGCTCGCCCTCGGCGATATGGTCCGGCTACGGGCTGCCGATGACGGCAGCATCCGACTCGGGCAGGTACCCAAGGCCCAGTCAGCGCTGGTCTCACTCGCCCCCGAGGACGGCGCGATCCGCGCGCTGGTCGGCGGCATGGGCTTTGAGTTGTCAAAATTCAACCGCGCGACCCAGGCGCGGCGGCAACCCGGCTCGAATTTCAAGCCCTTCCTCTATGCCGCCGCTCTGGATCGTGGCCTGACCGCCGCGTCACTGATCAACGATGCGCCGATCGTGCTCGATGACCTCGACAACGACGAAATCTGGCGCCCGGAGAATGACAGCGGTCGCTTTTATGGGCCAACCCGTCTGCGCGAAGCGCTGACCTTTTCGCGCAACCTGGTCTCGATTCGCGTGCTGCAGAACCTGGGCGTCGACAACTTCATCGAGTACGTTGGCCGGCTGGGCTTCAACACCGCCGACATGTCACGCAATCTGACACTGGCACTGGGCACCCATGCGTATACGCCTCTTGAGATCGCCACTGGCTATGCCACGTTGGCCAACGGCGGCTATCGGGTGGAGCCCTGGCTGATCGAGCGCATCGAAAATGCCCGAGGAGAAGTGGTCTACGAGGCGGACCCCTTAGTCGCCTGCGCAGACTGCGATGACTCGCTCGATGTCGCCGCTGACACCGACGACATGCCAACCCGGATGGAGGACATCCTCGGCGGCCAGAGCCGCCCAGACACCGCCCGGGCTGCGCCCCAGGTCATGGACCCCAGGGTCAGCTTCATCGTCACCTCGATGTTGCGAGATGTCATCAATCGAGGCACGGGACGCCGAGCCCGGGTGCTGAACCGCAGCGATATCGGCGGCAAAACCGGTACCACCAACGGCCCCCGGGACGCCTGGTTCTCTGGCTACAACAGCGAACTAGCTACCACTGCCTGGGTGGGCTTTGACGACTACAGTCTATTGGGACGTCGGGAATTTGGCGGTACTGCCGCACTCCCCATCTGGATCGACTTCATGCGCGAGGCCTTGGATCCGGAAGAACAAGCAGCGCCCATGCCCCCGGGTGTCGTGCGCCTGCGTATTGACCGGGACAGCGGCCAGCGGGTGAGCGGCAGCCCGTCCAACACCATGCTGGAATACTTCCTCGAGGAGTTCCTGCCCGCAGAGGCCGATCAACAGCAAACGCCGATCGGCACCGATGACCTCAAAGGGTTGTTCTGAGTCCCAGCTTCACCCAGGCGGGAGGACCGCCTGAGCGGCTGCCAGAGTGGCGTTAACGCTCAGCGCCAGTTGCGATCGGTACCAAAGCCCACACCGCCCCAGAGCTGCTCCTCATAATCCTCATCCATGGGTGCGCGAGCCACGCCCGACGTGACAGCAGCCTTGGCCACCGCCGTCGCGAGCACTGGTAACAGGCGTGGGTCCATGGGCTTGGGCAAAATGTAATCCGCGCCGAACTCGAGCTCGATCAAGCTGTATGCGTCGAGCACCGACTCAGGGACTTCTTCGCGGGCGATTTCCGCCAGCGCATGCACAGCGGCGATTTTCATGGCTTCGTTGATACACGACGCGCGCACGTCCAGCGCGCCACGAAAAATAAACGGGAAGCCAAGTACGTTGTTGACCTGGTTGGGATAATCCGAACGCCCCGTGGCCATCACCAGATCGCTGCGTGTCGCCACCGCCAACTCACGGGAGATTTCCGGGTGCGGGTTGGAACAGGCAAAAACGATAGGCCGTGGCGCCATCGACTTGAGCATCTCGGCGCTCACCAGATCCGGGCCAGACAGGCCGATAAATACATCAGCGCCCGCCATTGCATCTTCGAGCGTGCGCTTCTCGGTCTCATGGGCGAACAAGGCTTTCTGCTCGTTCAAATGCTCACGACCGCTGTGGATAACACCCTGACGATCGAGCATCAGCATGCGGCTGGGGTCAGCGCCCATCTCGAGCAACAGCTTCATGCAGGCTACCGCAGCCGCTCCCGCGCCAAGGCAAACAATGTTGACGTCATCCAGGCGCTTGCGCTGGACGTCGAGGGCGTTCACCAAACCGGCCGCGGTCACAATCGCCGTGCCATGCTGGTCATCGTGAAACACCGGGATATCGCAGATTTCCTGCAGTTGTTGCTCGATGGCGAAGCACTCGGGCGCCTTGATGTCCTCAAGGTTGATACCGCCGTAAGTGCAGGAGATGGCTCGCACGGTGCTGACGAAGGTGTCCACGTCCTCACTGTCCACCAGCACATCGATCGCATTGATGTTGGCAAAGCGTTTAAATAACAACGCCTTACCTTCCATCACCGGCTTACTGGCCAGCGCACCAAGATTGCCAAGACCGAGCACTGCGGTGCCGTTGCTGATCACAGCGACACTGTTGCCCTTGCCGGTATAGCGGTAGGCAAGGCTAGGATCGTGAGCGATTTCACTGCAGGGGTGGGCAACACCCGGGCTGTAAGCCATGGCCAGGTGCCGCATGGTGCTGGCGGGCTTGCTCAGCTCAATGCTCAGTTTGCCGGGGGTGGGCAGCGCGTGGTAATCGAGCGCATCGCGCGTCAACTGCTTCGACATCGGGTAAAACTCCGGAAAATCCCCAAGCCAGAAGTGGTCTTGGGCGGCCTGCCAGCTTAACAGGCAAAAAAAACGCCGGCGATGCCGGCGTTTTTCGAACTCTACGAAGGCTTACTTGCTCAGGCTGCGGCCTGCAAAGCGCTTCTTGAAGCGGTCCACACGACCACCGGTATCAACAATTTTCTGCTTACCGGTGAAGAACGGGTGGCACTGGCTGCAAACATCCAAAGTGATGTCCTGTGCCAGGGTTGAGCGGGTCTTGATTTCGTTCCCGCAGCTGCAGCGCGCTGTGATTTCCTCGTAGCGCGGATGAATATCTGGTTTCATATCGGCCTCGCCAATTAGGGCACCCACCGGGGGCGCCTTCAAAAAAGAGCGCGGAGGTTACCAGATCAGCGTGGGAAATCAAGGCCCATCGACAACCGAGATATGGCGATGTGCTGTCCCCACCCCCATCCGCAGCCTGCTCGACTACCTGCCAGTACCCGGTACCGCCGCCCGGCCCGGCTGTCGTGTACAACTCCCACTCGGACGCCGCTCGGTGACCGGCCTGATAGTGGAGGTCTGCGCGTCCTCCGAAGTGGATCCTGGAAAACTGCGTGCCGCAGAGGCCCTACTTGATAGCCACCCACTGCTCGATCCGCCGCTGCTACAACTACTGAACTGGGTCGCTGGGTACTATATACATCCACCGGGCGAGGTCCTGCAGTTGGCCCTCGCTCCCCGCGAACGTCGCGGCGAGCCGCCTGCCGCTACCGGTATTCCCGGACTGAAACTGTCGCTTCGCGGCAGCGGCCTGCCCGATGGTGCGCTCAAGCGCGCACCCAAGCAGGCGATGCTGCTCAAACAGCTACAGGCCGCACCGTTGAGCCTCGATGCCACCCGCGAACTGGGCATCAGCAGCGCGGTGGTGCGGGAACTCATCGACAAGGGCCTCGCGGAACGCTGCGACTTACACCCCCCGGCCCATTGGGACAGCCGGGATGCGCTGACGGCCAACCCCGAGCAGCGGCTGGCCATTGACGCCATCGTGGGGACCCTCGGCGAGTTTTGCTGCCATCTGTTGCAGGGAGTCACCGGCAGCGGCAAAACCGAAGTTTACCTACAGGCCATCTCTGCGACGCTGGCCCAGGGGCGGCAGGCGCTGGTGCTATTACCAGAGATCGCGCTCACGCCGCAAATGGTGGAGCGATTCCGAGCGCGGTTTGCCGCACCGGTTGTTGAGCTGCATTCCGGATTATCGGATGGCGTTCGCGATCGCAACTGGGCCGCCGCCCGAGAGGGACACGCGGCCATCGTGATTGGCACTCGCTCAGCGGTGTTCACTCCACTGCTCAAACCCGGTCTCATCGTGGTCGATGAGGAACACGAAACCACCTTTACCCAACAGGACGGCTTGCGGTACTCCGCTCGGGATGTCGCCGTCAAACGCGGCCAAATCTACGGTATCCCGGTGGTGCTGGGCAGCGCCACGCCCAGCCTGGAAACCCTCGACAATGTCGAGCGCGGGCGGTTTCGCCGCAGCCTGCTGACCGCGCGAGCGGGACAGGCCACCCTGCCCGATCGGGAAATCATCGATATCCGCGCACTCGCCCTCGAAGGCGGCGCCTCCAACGCATTACTCAACGCGGTCAGGGACACGGTGGACCGCGGCGAGCAAGCCCTGCTGTTCCTCAACCGCCGGGGATTTGCTCCCTCCCTGACCTGCCACGATTGCGGCTGGACCGCCGAATGCCAGCATTGCGATGCGCGCATGACGATCCACCGACGACCAGCGCGACTGCAGTGCCACCACTGCGGCGCTGGCAATCATCTGCCCGCCAGCTGCCCCAGCTGTCACAGCCGGCGGCTGGTTGCCGCCGGCGTCGGTACGGAACAGGCCGAACAAGTCATTGCCAGCCACTTCAGTGACCAGCCCATCTACCGGGTCGACAGCGACAGCGTGCGCACCCGCCAGGCTATGGTCAGCCTGCGCGAACAGCTTGCGGAGCAGCGCTCAGGCATCCTGATAGGCACGCAAATGCTGGCAAAAGGCCACGACTTCCCGAATGTCACCTTGGTCGGCGTGGTGGACGCAGATGCCCTGCTGTTCAGCCCGGATTTCCGCGGCGAAGAGCGGCTGGCGCAGCTCGTCACCCAGGTAGCCGGGCGGGCCGGACGCGGGCAACGTCCGGGGCGGGTACTGATCCAGACCCGACACCCCGAGCATCCATTGATGGCAGGGCTGCTGACCGCCGACTACGAGAGCCAGGCACGCCTGATGCTGGCCGAGCGCCGACAACGAGGGCTGCCACCGGCGGGCGCGCTGGCACTGCTGAGGGCGGACAGCAAACGTGCCGCTGACGGCATCGCCTTTCTCGCCCAGCTCGGCCACGCAGCGGCACCAACACAACTCGCCGGTTGCCGCCTGGTGGGACCACTGGCCACACCCATGGCGCGCCGCGCGGGAATGTCACGGGCACAACTGGTTATCAGCGGACCGAGTCGCACCGCCGTCGGCGCCGCCACGCGCCACCTGGTCTCAGTGGCGCAAACGCTGAAGTCTAGCGGCGTGCAATGGTTCGCCGACGTAGACCCGATCGACCCGATCTGACGTTTTACCGGGGATGGACGGTGGCCTGCTGACGCTCAAGGCCTGATAATTGAGCTCACGCTGGATGCCTCCCTCGTCGGTCGCACCGCCCATCTGTACAACGAGATCCCCTATGAAAGACGCACTTGCGGCGCTCATCAGCGACGCCATCCGGTCACTGGCCAGCGATGCAGTCATCCCCGGTGATGACCTGCCCAGCCCGAAGATCGACCACACCAAGGACCCGAGCCACGGTGACCTCGCCAGCAATATCGCCATGGTGCTCGCTAAGCGAGCGGGCATGCCGCCGCGGGCGCTGGCAGAGAAAATCGTCGCGGCCATCCCGGCCAACAGTCTGATCGAACGCAGCGACATCGCCGGCCCCGGATTCATCAATTTCTTCCTGAGCCAGGCCAGTAACACCCAGGTGATTGCCGATATTCTCGCCGCCGGGGACAGCTATGGGCGCAGCGACCACGGTCGGGGCCGCAAGGTACAGATCGAGTTTGTCTCCGCTAACCCGACGGGGCCATTACACGTCGGTCACGGGCGCGGCGCTGCCATTGGCGACTCTCTGGCGCGACTGCTGACCGCCACCGGCTGGCAAGTCCACCGGGAGTTCTACTACAACGACGCCGGCCAGCAGATCGACAATCTGGCCCTGTCAGTGCAGGCCCGAGCACAGGGTAAAGGCCCGGATGACGAAGGCTGGCCCGAGGACGGCTACCGCGGCGACTACATTGTCGACCTGGCGGAAGCGTTCCAGCGAGGTGACTCGGTTGCCGCCGCGGATCGCGAGATCACCGCCAGCGGTGACGTGGACAACCTCAACGACATTCGCGATTTCGCGGTGGCCTGGCTGCGCCACGAGCAAGACCAGGACCTCAAAGCCTTTGCGGTAGCCTTTGACGAATACTTCCTCGAATCATCGCTCTATGCCGACGGCGCGGTTGAGACCACCGTCGCTCGCCTGATCGACAATGACCGAACCTACGAGCAAGACGGCGCGCTTTGGCTGCGCAGCACCGACTTTGGGGACGACAAGGACCGGGTCATGCGCAAGCGTGAAGGCGCCTACACGTATTTTGTCCCCGACGTCGCCTACCACCACAACAAATGGCAGCGCGGTTTCGAGCGGGTGATCAACGAACAGGGCGCTGACCACCACAGCACCATTACCCGGGTGCGCGGCGGACTGCAGGGTCTGGACCTTGGCATTCCCGAGGGCTGGCCCGAGTACGTGTTGCACCAGATGGTGACGGTGATGCGCGATGGCGCCGAGGTCAAACTGTCCAAGCGTGCCGGTAGCTACGTCACCCTGCGCGACCTGATCGACTGGGTGGGGCGGGATGCGACCCGTTTCTTCCTGGTGGCGCGTGCGCCAACCTCGCAGCTCACCTTCGACATCGACCTCGCCCTGTCGCAGAGCAACGAGAATCCGGTGTACTACATTCAATACGCCCACGCGCGCATCTGCAGCGTGAAGCGCAAAGCACTGGCAGCTGCCAGTGACTGGCGGCCCGAGCTGGGGCTCGACCATCTGGACCGACTGGTCGAGCCTGAGGCGCTGGCGCTGGCCCTGACCCTGGGCCGCTATCCGGAAGTGGTCGCTGGCGCGGCCGAGCGCCTTGAGCCCCACGACATTGCCAACTACCTGCGTCAGGTGGCCGGTGAGTTCCACAGTTTCTACAACGCGCACAAAATGCTCGACGAAGCGCAAGAGACCGCCCATGCCCGATTAGCCCTCGCCGAGGCAACCCGCCGGGTGCTGGCACTCGGCCTGGACCTGCTTGGCGTCAGCGCCCCCGAGAGCATGTAAGTGGCAGCATCCGGCGGTAAATCTGCGCCCAGAAAACGCGCAGCCAGCAAGCCTGCTGCCCGACGTCGCAACAGTCGTCAGCAGCCACCCCCGGCAACACTCACCGGCGCCCATGTGCAGGGCTTCTTCGCGGGGGCACTCGCAGGGGTCATCATCGGTGCCGCAGGTGTCGCCTGGCTGGTCCGTGAGGCACCTGCCGACCAGCCGGTGCCCAATGTCGCCCAGACCGCACCAAGCAGCGACGCCGAGCGACCCCGTTTCGACTTTTATAAGGTCCTGCCGGAAGAAGAGCTCAATCTGACGGAAGACATCGAGAGCCGCCCTCGTGCGGGGGACAACGCTGCCTCGGACTACAACGAGTACCTGCTACAGGCCGGCGCATTCCGCAGGCCTGAAGACGCTGACACCCGCAAGGGAGAGCTCGCCCTGTGTGGGCTGGAAAGCCGAATCGTGGTCAGCAACGGTGAAAATGGCGTGTGGCACCAGGTTCGTATTGGCCCCTTTGAAAACCGCTCCGCCATGGCGCGGGCACGCAGCCAAACCGCCCAGTGCAACATCAGCACCCTGCTCATGAGGCGGAACAATCCCTGATTCCTCCACCCGGGCTTGAAGTTTGGGCCCGCTGTCGCCACATCGGTATCAGACAGAGAGGAAATCATTGATATGGAACAGTTCCACGGCACCACGATCGTTTCGGTGCGCCGCAATGGCGTGGTTGCCATTGGCGGCGACGGACAGGTCTCTATGGGCAACACCGTCATGAAGGGCAATGCCCGCAAAGTGCGGCGATTGTTTCGCGACCAGGTGCTGGCGGGCTTTGCCGGCGGCACCGCCGATGCCTTCACCCTGTTCGAGCTGTTTGAAGCACAACTCGAGAAGTACCAGGGCCAGCTCACCCGGGCGGCGGTAGAACTCGCCAAACTATGGCGCTCTGAGCGCTCGCTACGTCGGCTGGAAGCGCTGCTGGCGGTGGCTGACAAGGACACATCACTGGTGATCACCGGTAACGGTGATGTCATAGAACCCGAGGACAACCTGATCGCCATCGGCTCGGGCGGTCCGTTCGCCCAGGCCGCGGCGCGGGCACTGCTCGACAACACCGAGCTGTCAGCCGACGACATTGTGTCGCGCAGTCTGGGGATCGCCGGCGACATCTGCGTCTACACCAACCATCACCACACCATCGAAACACTGGGCTGAACCATGTCAACCATGACCCCGAGAGAAATCGTCCACGCCCTGGATGGGCACATTGTTGGCCAGGCGGACGCCAAGCGCGCCGTCGCCATTGCCCTGCGCAATCGCTGGCGCCGCCAGCAGCTCGACCCGGAGCTGCGCGGTGAAATCACCCCCAAAAACATTCTCATGATCGGCCCGACTGGCGTTGGCAAGACCGAGATCGCCCGCCGACTGGCACGGCTGGCGGAAGCACCTTTCGTCAAGGTCGAGGCGACCAAGTTCACCGAAGTGGGCTATGTGGGTCGCGATGTTGAGTCGATGATCCGCGATCTTGCGGAAACTGCGATCAAGATGCACCGCGAGACAGCACTGGAGAAAGTTCAGTACCGGGCTGAAGAAGCCGCGGAGGAGCGGTTGCTCGATATCCTGCTGCCGCCGGGCCGCGACGACAGCAACGCCAGCACCCGACAGATTCTGCGCAAGAAGCTGCGCGAGGGCGATCTCGACGATCGCGAAGTCGAAATCGAGGTACGCAATCAAGGGGCCAGCGTCGACATCATGGCCCCCCCCGGCATGGAGGAGATGACCCAGCAACTACAGGGCCTGTTCTCCAACATGAAGCAGGGGGGCAAGACCCGCAAACTCAACGTCCAGGAAGCCCTGAAGGTGCTGACCGAGGAAGAGGCGGGCAAGCTGATCAATCACGACGATCTCAAACGCGAAGCCCTGGAGAACGCCGAGCAAAACGGCATTATCTTCCTCGATGAGCTGGACAAGGTTGCCAAACGCAGCGAGACCGGTGGCGCCGATGTCTCCCGGGAGGGGGTCCAGCGAGACCTGCTGCCGTTGATCGAAGGCTGCTCAGTGCAAACCAAACACGGCACGCTCAAAACCGATCACATCCTGTTCATCGCCTCGGGTGCTTTTCACCTGGCCAAGCCCTCCGACCTCATTCCTGAGCTGCAGGGCCGCCTGCCGATTCGAGTGGAACTCGATGCACTGACGCCCGAGGACTTCCAGCGCATTCTCACCGAGCCCAAGGCCTCACTCACCGAACAGTATCGAGCCCTCATGGCCACCGAAGGGGTCAACATCGCCTTCACCGAGGCGGGCATCGCCCGCATCGCCGAGATCGCCTGGCAGGTGAACGAACGGGCCGAAAACATCGGTGCACGCCGCCTGCACACGGTCATGGAGCGCCTGCTCGAGGAAGTGTCTTACACCGCCTCAGACCGGGGGCTGGAGCATTCCACCGTTGAGATCGACGTCGACTTCGTCAACGAGCGGCTGCAGGACTTGGCCCAGGACGAGGACCTGTCGCGGTTCATCCTTTGAGCCGCGTCACCCGCATCCACTACGCCCGAAGCGAGCGCACGCTGGCGCTCAGCTTCGACGATGGCGTCGAGGCGACGCTGACCGCGGAAATGCTGCGGGTGATGTCGCCCTCGGCGGAGGTGCGCGGTCATGGTCGCGGCCAGGAGACCCTGGTGTCAGGCAAAGCCGAGGTAGGCATCAAAGACGTGCGCCCCGTGGGCCACTACGCCATCCAGCTGTTGTTCGATGACGGTCATGATTCGGGACTGTTCACCTGGGCCTACCTGCGTCATCTGGCCGATCATCAGACATCGTTGTGGGCAGATTACCTGCAACGCCTTGATGACGCGGGACAGTTCCGGGAAGCCAATATTCAAGTGCTGAGCTTCGACCCCTGATCGCGTGAGGCACACTCGGGTACAATCGGCGACCCGCCATCGGAACCAGGCACCATGAGCAACGCTGATTCACGACAGTCACCCGACGAGGACACTACTGACTTCGGTTTTACCGAGGTGGCCCGCGAAGACAAAGCCGGGCTTGTCAAAGGTGTATTTGATTCCGTCGCGAGCCGCTATGACCTGATGAACGACCTGATGTCTGCGGGCATCCATCGGTTCTGGAAACGCTTCACCATCGAATTGAGCGCGGTACGCCCCGGGCAGACGGTATTGGACATCGCCGGCGGCACCGGCGACCTCGCGGCGCGTTTTTCGCGATTGGTGGGCCCTGAAGGTCAGGTCATTTTGGCCGACATCAATGCCGCCATGCTGGAAGTCGGCCGCGACCGACTGATCGACAAAGGCGCGATCGGCAATGTCGTGGTCAGCCAGGCAGATGCCCAGTACCTGCCCTTCGCTGACAACAGCATCGACTGCATCACCATCGCTTTCGGTCTGCGCAACGTCACCGATAAAAGCCTGGCGCTCGAGTCGATGTTTCGGGTGCTCAAGCCCGGCGGCCGTCTGCTGGTCCTGGAATTCTCCAAACCGGTCAGCCCCGCACTGGGCAAACTCTACGACACGTATTCCTTCAAGGTGTTGCCTGCGTTGGGCAAACTGGTGACCGACGACGAAGACAGCTACCGCTATCTGGCCGAGTCCATTCGTCGTCATCCCGACCAAGACACCTTACTCGGCATGATGGAAGACGCCGGCTTCGCCGACTGCAAATACCACAACATGACCGGCGGTATCGTCGCCGTACACCGCGGCATCAAGGCCTGACGGATCCGCTGTGCAAAACAAACATGACCCGGCGGTTATCACCGCGGCGCTGGCTGGCCTTGAGGCGGCGCTCGCGCGAGCGGTCGCCCTCGCCCCCGAATCCCGACTGGAATTGCAGGCCATGGCCGGCACCTTGCTGGCCGTTGAACTGACCCAGCCCGAGGTGGTGGTGTATGTGCGCATCAATGACAGCGGCGACATTGCCCTAGCGAGCTATTGCGAAGAAAAACCGGTCACCCGGGTCAAAGGACCACTCGAAAGCTTTGTCAGCCTGGCTACCGCTGACGACCCGGCGGCCATGTTGATCAACAGCGACATCGAGGTGATCGGCAACACCGCACCGCTACTGTCACTGCAGGCGATCATCGCCAACATGAACGTCGACTGGGAAGCCCCACTGGTGGCGGGTCTGGGTGATGTCGCCGGGCATCAACTGGCTGAGGTGCTGCGCAGCGTATTTACCTGGGGCGGGCACGCCGCGGGCAGCCTGCGCCGCCAACTCTCTGAGTTCATTCTCGAAGAGGGTCGCCTGTCGCCGCCTGCGCTCGAGCTGGAGGACTTCTACACCCAGGTGCAGTCGCTGTCCCTGCGGGTCGATCGATTGGAGTCCCGGGCGCGTCGGCTCGCGCAGCGCCTCGCAGGCTTCGAATCGTGATTCGTCGCAGCCTCACGCTTTGGCGGGTATTGAGCGGCTATCGACTCGACGAACTGCTTCCAGAGGCACAGCGGCACCGCTGGTTGCGCACCCTGGCAGGCACGTTCCCGCGCTTCCCCGACGCCGAGGGGTGCTCGCGCGCCGTGCGATTGCGGCTTGCCATGGAGACACTGGGCCCGGTTTTCATCAAATTTGGCCAACTGCTGTCCACCCGGCGAGACCTGCTGCCTGATGACATTGCCGACGAGCTGGCACTACTGCAGGACACTGTGCCGCCCTTTCCGGTAGAGCAGGCCGTTGAAATACTTGAGACCACCTACGGCGCACCGGTCGACACGGTGTTCGCACGCTTCGACCGCGAACCCCTGGCCGCGGCATCAGTCGCACAGGTACACAGCGCGCAGCTCCCCAACGGTGACGACGTGGTGGTCAAGATTCTGCGCCCGGATATCGAAGTCATCATTCGGCAAGATCTCAAACTGCTCAAACTGGCCGCGTCCCTGGTCAGCCGGCTGTTCAGGGACGGTCGCCGATTACGCCCCCGGGAAGTGGCTGCCGACTACGAGCGCACCCTGCTCGACGAACTCGACCTGCGCCGTGAAGCCGGCAATGCCTCACAACTGCGCCGCAATTTCCTCGAGAGTCAGCTGGTGTACGTGCCCGAGGTTCACTGGCCGCTGACCACCGAGAACGTGATGGTCAGCGAGCGGATCTCGGGCATCCCGGTCAGTGACATCGACGCGCTGCGCGCGCGCAATGTCGACCTCAAGCTGCTCGCAGAACGCGGCGTGGACATTTTTTTCACCCAGGTATTTCGAGACAGCTTTTTTCACGCTGACATGCACCCGGGCAATATCTTTGTAGATGCCAGCGATCCGGCAGACCCTCGTTACATCGCAGTCGACTGCGCCATCGTCGGACAGCTCGACGAACACGATCTTTACTACCTGGCCCGCAACCTGCTCGCGATCTTCCAGCAGGACTATCGCCGGGTGGCACGCCTACATGTCGAGTGCGGATGGGTACCACCCGAAACCCCCGTCGCCGAATTTGAGTCGGCGATGCGCACACTGTGCGAACCCGTATTCGAGCGGCCGCTGGGCGACATCTCTTTCGGCCATATGCTGGTTACCCTGTTCCGAACCGCTGGCCGCTTCGACATGGAAGTGCAACCCCAGCTGGTGTTGTTGCAAAAAACCCTGCTCAACATCGAGGGACTGGGGCGCCAGCTGTACCCAGAACTCAGTCTCTGGGATACCGCCCAGCCCTTCCTGGAACGCTGGCTGGCTGAGCGCTATGCGCCGCAGACACTGCTGCGCCGCCTGCAGGAAGAATCTCCAGCCCTGCTTGAAATACTGCCGCAACTGCCCGAGCGTGCACTCAATCAACTCACCCGCCGCGACCCTCCTGCGCCGCGCCGACAAATACCCGAATGGTCCGGCGTCATCGCCGGTGTCGCGGTCGGTATGGGGCTGGGGGTAACACTGGCATACTGGCTACTATGAAATCATCAGACCCCATTCCACCGACCATGCAACCTCGCTGGAACAGCGATGGGCTGGTCCCTGCCATCGCCCAGGAAGCCGACACCGGGGAGGTGTTGATGATGGCGTGGATGAATGCAGAGTCCCTGTCACTGACTCTTGCCGAACAGCGCGCTATTTATTGGTCGCGATCGCGGCAGGAAATCTGGCGAAAGGGGGAAACGTCGGGAAATGTCCAGGAACTGGTAGACATCAAACTCGACTGTGACGGGGACACACTGCTACTCAAAGTGCGTCAGATTGGCGGCGCGGCCTGCCATACCGGGCGTCGACACTGCTTCCTTTACGCCCGGCAGGACAGCGATTGGGCTCTGGTCCCGGAGAGCGAGGATGGCTGACGTACTGAGTGCTCTGGGCGAAACCCTCGAAGCTCGCAAAACTGCCGATCCAGACAGTTCCTATGTCGCCAGTCTGCATGCGAAGGGGCTCAACAAGATTCTGGAAAAGGTTGGCGAGGAAGCGACCGAAGTGGTGATCGCCGCCAAAGATGCCGACGACGACGACTCACGGGCAGCGCTGGTTGGCGAGGTAGCTGATCTGTGGTTTCACACGCTGGTCATGCTCTCACACCTCGATCTCGGGCCCGATGCGGTACTCGACCGACTCGGTGAACGCTTTAATGTGTCGGGACTTGAGGAAAAAGCGCGCCGAAACCGCCATAATCCAGCCCCCAACACCTCAGAACATCAGTAGAGAGACAGACCATGGGCCTCGGCGGAATCAGCATCTGGCAACTCCTCATTATCCTGGCCATCGTCGTGATGCTGTTCGGCACCTCGCGGCTGCGCACCCTGGGCAGTGACCTCGGCAGCGCCATCAAAGGTTTCAAGAACAGCATGAGCGAAGAAGAGGCGGCCAAGAAGGCCGACGAGGAAAACGTCGCCAAGCGCGAACAGGACGAAGAAGACAAGCCGTCCTGACGGACTTCACCGCGCATGTTTGATATCGGATTCACCGAACTGCTGCTGATCGGCGTGGTCGGTTTGCTGGTGATTGGCCCTGAACGTCTGCCCGGGGCAATCCGCACCACCACCGCTTACATCGGACGGCTGCGTCGCGGCTTTGACGAGGTCAAGGCCGAGGTTCAGCGTGAGCTGCATAACGACGAGGTCATGCAACAGCTGCGCGACAGCGCCAACGCCGTGCAACAGGAAATCGACGACACCCGGGACTCACTGACCGCCGAGACCGAGCAGCTCAAGCAGGCAGTCCAACAGGAACTGCCCGATGACCACGGAGAGCGGCAGCCGTGAGCGACGCCGAACAGGACGCCCCACAGCCGCTGGTTGCCCACCTCACCGAGCTGCGCGACCGCTTGCTGCGCGCCATTCTCGCGGTCTTGATTGCCTTCATTGGGCTGTTTCCCTTCGCCAATGACATCTACACCTTCGTCTCGAAGCCGCTGCGCGATGTCTTGCCCGAGGGTGCAAGTATGATCGCCACCGAGGTGGCCACCCCCTTCCTGACGCCTTTCAAGCTCACTTTGGTGTTGGCCCTGTTTGTTGCCATCCCCGTGGTGCTGTACCAACTGTGGGCCTTCGTGGCGCCCGGCATGTACAAGAAAGAGAAACGCATAGCGTTTCCGCTGTTGGCTTCCAGTGTGCTGCTCTTCTATGCGGGCGCAGCGTTTGCCTATTTCGTGGTGTTCCCGCTGGTGTTTGCCTTTTTCACCAGTATCGGTCCACAAGACATGCAGATCATGACCGATATCAACAGCTACCTGAGCTTTGTGCTCAAGCTGTTCTTCGCCTTCGGTGTGGCCTTTGAAATCCCCATTGCCGCAGTGATCCTGATCTGGAGCGGCGTTACCACGGCCGATGCCCTTGCCAAGAAACGCCCCTACATTATTGTTGGCTGCTTCATTTTTGGCATGCTGCTGACCCCGCCCGACATCATCTCGCAATCCCTGCTCGCCATTCCCATGTGGATGCTGTTCGAGCTCGGCGTACTGTTTGGGCGCATGATCCGCAAGAAAGCCCCCGAGGCTTAATCCATTGCGACCCCTCATTCAATTTCTGCGCTTCCTGGCGCCTCATAAGCTGCGCCTGATTGGCGCATCGATGGCACTGGTGTTCACTGCGCTGTCGCAGCTCGCGCTCGGCTACGGCATTCAGGTAATGATCGACGAAGGCTTTGGCGGCCAATCATCGGCGGACCTCAAGCGGGCAGTATCGATATTGGTAGTGATCGCCTTCGCGATGGCGGCGGGAACCTTCGTGCGCTTTTATTTGGTGTCCTGGCTGGGAGAGCGCGTCAGCGCCGACCTGCGCAGTCGGGTATTTCGCAATCTTGTGCGCCTGCACCCCGGCTACTTCGAAACTAACCAGGCCGGCGAGATCATGTCGCGACTCACGACCGATACAACGTTGCTGCAAACGCTGATCGGCTCATCGGTGAGCATGGCCGCACGCAACACGCTGACCCTGATCGGCGCACTGGTGATGATGCTCATCACTAATCTCAAGCTCAGTCTGATTATTCTCGTCGCTGTGCCACTGACCCTGATGCCGATCCTTATTTTCGGCCGCCGGGTGCGCAACCTGTCCAACCGCAGCCAGGAGAGCATCGCCCACGTGGGCAGCCGGGCAGGTGAAATCTTGCAGTCGATCAAGGTTGTCCAGAGCTACAACCGCGAAGCCATGGAAGAGCAGCGTTTCGACGAGGAAGTCGAAACCGCTTTCACCATCGCCCGCACGCGCATTCGCCAACTGGCCCTGTTGATGGGGGTCGCGATCTTCCTGTTACTGGGCGGGCTCATTGGCATGCTTTGGACCGGCGGTCAGGACGTGATTTCAGGCCGCATGAGTGGCGGCGAACTCGGCGCCTTTGTGTTTTATGCGGTGATGGTGGGCACGGCGTTCGCCACGCTGGCCCAGGTTTGGGGCGACCTGCAACGGGCGGCAGGAGCCGCTGAGCGACTACTGGACCTGATGACCACCAGCAGCGACGTGCACGACACTGGCACAACAAGCGCCCCCCACGATCAGGCCATCATCTTTGACCAGGTTCAGTTCGCCTACCCGAGCCGACCCACTCAGCCCGCGCTGGATGGGCTCGAACTGGTCATCGAGCCCGGCAAATCCTTGGCCCTGGTGGGACCCTCGGGCGCAGGCAAGTCCACGGTGTTTGAGCTGCTGCAGCGCTTCCATGACCCCCAGGGTGGTGATGTTCGCTATGGCGATGTCCCGCTCTCAGCCATGCCGCTGGCCGACTGGCGCGAGCGATCAGCGCTGGTGCCGCAGAGCCCCGTGTTGTTCTCTGCCGACGTGCGCTTCAACATCGCCTACGGGCGCCCGGATGCCAGCAATGCCGATATCGAGGCTGCTGCGAAGGCCGCACATGCTGATGAGTTCATCAAGAACTTGCCCGAGGGTTATGGCACGGCCCTAGGGGCCCAGGGCGTGCAACTCTCAGGAGGTCAGCGCCAACGGATCGCGCTGGCCAGGGCGATTCTTAACAACCCTGAAATTCTGCTGCTCGACGAGGCCACCAGTGCCCTCGATACCGAGAGCGAATACCAGGTACAGCAAGCACTCGCGGAGATTATGCGGGGCCGTACCACGGTGATCATTGCTCACCGCCTCTCGACCATCATCAACGCCGACCGCATCGCCGTCATGGAAGCCGGCAAAGTCGTCGCGCTGGGCACCCACCGCGAACTGCTGGAAACCAGCCCGCTCTACAAGCGTCTGGCTGAGCTGCAATTCCGCGAGGCCTCGCAGTCAGAAGTATCACCCTGACGGCGCGCCTTTGAGTC
>CAYZWL010000031.1:0-33410 GCA_964482195.1 uncultured Alteromonadaceae bacterium
AGGAAGCCCCCGTACCGGCACCCGAGCCTGAGCCCGAACCGGCACCGGCAACCACGCCCGAACCCGTGCCCACTGTCGCATTGGCAGACAGCGACGCACTGGTGCGAGCGGGGATTCTGGATCTGGGTGCTGGCGCCGTCGCGGAGCAGTTCGCTGCCAGCAGCAATCTGGTAGAGCGCGCGGTATCACTGGCAGACAACCTGGCGGCGGGCAGCATGCCTTACAAACTGATCCCCATCGCTCGACCCAAAACCGCCTTCCCGGTCATCGAGTCATCCACTGGCACCCGCGTTGATCCCGCGGGCTACGCACGCTTTGACGGTCTCGCGGACTGGCTTGGCAGCCTCGATGCCGAAGCACTCGTCGCCCTCTACCGCGAGTATGAACCCGCAGCCAATGAGGCTTTTGCACTGTTGGGCTATGGCGACGGGACGATCGGCGAGCGAATAGACACCGGGCTGCGACTGATTCTGACCGCACCTGAGGTCCCCACTGACGCTGCCCTGGTCAAACGGGAAGCGGTGTGGGCCTACGCGGACGAAACCCTCGAGAACCTGCCAGACCTGCACAAGCAATTACTGCGGCTGGGTCCCGAGAATCTCAGCAAGATTCAGGATAAGGCCCGTGAGATCAGCTTTGCACTGGAAGACAGCGCCAACTGACCCCATTGGCTCTCAGCGGCGCCACGCGCCGCCCACCACACCGCGATAACCCAGCGCCTGGTAACAGGCATCGATCAGACCTTGGCCGCGCTGATTGACCAAGATGCCCGGTCCCTGCTG
The DNA here is from genome assembly GCA_964482195.1 of uncultured Alteromonadaceae bacterium. Taxonomy (GTDB): domain Bacteria; phylum Pseudomonadota; class Gammaproteobacteria; order Pseudomonadales; family Halieaceae; genus Luminiphilus. The sequence continues at coordinate 783 of CAYZWL010000031.1, forward strand.
ATTCATGACATAGCCAGCCGAGATAGCCGCCTGCGGGTCACAAAATCCAAAGGCGCCACCATGGCCCACGTGGCCAAAAGCCGGCTCACCGATAATAAAATTGTCGGCCGCAGGATCATCGCGATTGTCCATGGACTTCATAAAGCCGAGGGAAAACCGGGTGCGGGTACACAAGGTGGCATCGCGATGGGTCGCCGCTGACACCGCGTCAACGCGCGCCGCGGTTGCCTCGCCCAAACCCACCGATTGCGCAACGGCCGGCTGATTGAATACCGACAGCAGCGTCGCCAATCCACGCCCATTCCCCACGCCCGTAACGGCCGGCATTTCAGGTACCAGTCCTGCGCTGCTATTCACGGAATCCACCGTCCAGCCACCGGCATTGAACATCCACAGATTGGGCACGCTACCGATCTCGCGCGACGCACGGGCGACATGGCTCACCGTATCGCCCTTCCGCGGCTGATAAGGTTGGATGGGCGCCACCCGTGAAAACTCTGCTTCAGGTAATCCAATCCACATGTCCAAACCCAGTGGCTCGGCAAACCACTGCTGAAAACACTGACCCAGGGATTGACCGGTGACGCGCCTGACGATCTCGCCTAATAAAAATCCAAAAGTGATGGGGTGGTAACCCAGCTGGGTGCCCGGCGTCCACAGCGGTGCCTGCTGCGCCAGCTGCTGCGCCATGTACTCGTGGTCCCAATAAGCCGCTTTTCGTAAACGCGTCGACAATGCCGGCAAACCCAGCGTGTGTGACAGCGCCATGCGCAAGCTGCCACCCGCTGCGCCCGCGGCAAGTTCCGGCCAGTACCGGGTCAACGGTTCGTCGAGTGACAACTGGCCTGCTTCCAGCAAACGGTGGACGACCATCGCTGCCGCCATTTTGCTACAGGAGAACATCACCGCCACTGTGTCTTCTTGCCAGGGCTGCGTGTGCTCGGGCTCGCACCACCCGCCCCAGAGATCGACCACGCGCTCACCGCCCTGCATCAGCGTGAAGGAAGCACCCAATTCATCCTGTTCGAAATTTCTCGCAAAGGCCTCAGCGACGGCCTCGAAACCCGGGTGGCAATAGCCATGTACCGGCGTCTCAGAAGAAGACAGGTCAACCCGATGCGCATCCTGATGCAAGGGTTGTGCAAAGGCAGATTCGGAAGTCACGGGATACAACACCAACTTGCGTCAACAAAGGTCGCGAGTGTAGCTTTCACTGGAGGGTCAGTCATCTAACTGGCCGTCTGACAATTCGAGCTGGAGAGATGTGGTGAAACTATGAGTATTTACAACATCGCCAATGGACTGCGCGTCGCGGTACTGCTGATTGTCCTCGCCTTCATTGCCGTCGTTTTCGTACTGACGGCACTCACTTCGAGCAGTCTGCTCGACGTCAAATTGATCACCACCACCGAAATGGTCGACAAGGCACACGGCATCGCCTCTGAGTACCATGCCCGTGCGAGACGCGGTGAAATGAGTGAAGCCGAGGCGCAAACCGCTGCAGCCGCTGAAATCGGTGCGATCCGCTATTCGGGCAACGAGTATTTGTGGGTCAATGACATGGGCCCAACCATGGTCATGCACCCGACCAAGCCCAGTCTGAATGGCCAGGACATCAGCAATAATCAGGATCCGAACGGCAAACGCCTGTTCGTCGAAATGGTTGAGGTCGTCGCTAAAGATGGCGAGGGACTGGTCGACTACATGTGGCCAAAGCCAGGCTCCGAGGAACCTGTCTCCAAGACTTCTTACGTCAAAGGCTTTACGCCGTGGGGATGGGTCATTGGATCTGGGGTATATATCGACGACGTCCAGGCGATCGCCCGAGGCAACAGTTTGGTCGCTCTCGCCATGGTGGCGTTGGTCGGCCTGCTGGCCGCTGGCGGTGTGGAATTCTATGTACGCTACTTCCGCCGACGTATCGATGCGATGCGCGAGGCCATGCACGCAGTCGCATTGGGCGACCTGCGCGGTGATATCGACCCGGGACACCCCGACGAAATTGGTCTGGCGCTTCAGGAAATCGCCAACATGCAGGCATCACTGATCGCGTTGGTCAGCCAGGTCAAAGCGCCGATTGCCTCCATCCAATCCGCAGCCGGTGAAGTATCCCGCGGCGGTCTCGACCTGTCCCGACGCACCGAACAAACCGCCGCCAACCTCGAAGAAACATCCTCAGCGATGACCGAGTTCACCTCATTGGTGCAGCAGCTGGCGCAGACGGCATCCGAGAGTGAATCCATCGCCAATGCGGCCACGAACTCTGCACAACAGGGCAGTCAGGATATGCACACGGCTGCCGCAACCATCGAGGAAATCGACAACGCCAGCAGCAAGATCTCCGCCATTATCAAGATCATTGACGGTGTCGCCTTCCAAACCAACTTGCTGGCGCTCAACGCCTCAGTCGAGGCGGCACGCGCGGGCGATCACGGTCGCGGCTTCAATGTGGTTGCCGAAGAAGTGCGCAAACTCGCCCAGGAGGCCGCGGCCTCAGCCCAGGACATCAAGGCATTGATCGAAGACTCGGCGAGCCGTGTCGCAGACGGCGTCAGTCAAATCCATCGCGTGCGTGGCTCCATGGACACCATCCTTGATTCGGTGGGCAATGTTGCCCAGCGAGCCACTGAGATTACCCACGCCAGTCGGGAACAGGCGACCGGGATTTCAGAAGTCAGCACGGCAGTTTCTCAACTTGATCATCTCACTCAACAGAATGCCGCCTTAGCAGAGCAATCATCGGCAGCCGCTGAAGAGTTGTTACAGCAAGCGCAAAAATTGACCGAGGTGATTTCGGTTTTCCAGCTCCCCACTGCCCATGGGCAGTTGGCGTTGCAATCATTGCGGGAAGGGGAAAACTAGCCCATCGGCCGGATTGAGCAGCTAACCACCGGGGGAGTCAGCGCTTAAGACTCCGGAAACTCATCGCTGGGAGAGCGCATCCCCTCGCGAATGAGGTCGACAAACTGCTCGCTGATGAATCCTCGTGACTGCATGAACCGCATGCGGCGCATTTGTTCGCGTCGAAAGTCGTCCCGGTCTGCAGGCGACACTCGCTCCCCGAACTTCTTTTCATAGACTGTTTCAGCCAAGGCAAACCAGTCTACGGCGTCGATATCGGGCTGAATATGCGAGCGGGCGGCTTCACTGAGCCCGCGTTGCTTCAACTCCTGGCGCAAACGCATGGGGCCGACGCCCTTACTCAGCAACTGTCGCAGCAAGGATTCGGCATAGCGTTCGTCGCTCAACAGGCCATCGGCTTCCAACGCATCGAGTGCGCTCTCGATCAGCCCCGGTGCAATGTCCCGCTTGGTAAAGCGCCGACGCAACTTGCCCGCCAATTCTTCCCGCCCATGCTCACGTCGGGCGAGAAGATCCATCCCCGCGCGGCGCACATCTGACGCGGAGACAGGGGTGTCATTGACCATCGGGGGGCAACGCCAAGTCGGATTTACTCAGCCGCTGCTTCAGGGGCATCCGGCACAGCGGCCAGCGGTACACCCATGGTTTGATGACGAATCTGGTTCTCGATTTCGTCTGCGATCTCCGGGTGCTCTTCAAGGAAGCGCGATGCATTGGCTTTACCCTGGCCAATTTTGTCGCCCTTGTAGGAGTACCAGGCACCGGATTTATCGACGAGATTGAGCTTCACACCCCAGTCGATGACCTCGCCCATGTGGTAGATGCCTGATCCATACATAATCTGGAACTCGGCCTGCTTAAAGGGCGGCGACACCTTGTTTTTAACCACTTTAACCCGGGTCTCATTACCAACCACTTCATCACCATCCTTGATGGAACCAATGCGGCGGATGTCGAGTCGGACCGACGCGTAGAACTTCAGCGCGTTACCGCCGGTGGTGGTCTCTGGGCTACCGAACATCACACCGATCTTCATGCGAATCTGATTGATGAAGATCACCAGGCAATTGGTTTGCTTGATCGCACCGGTCAGCTTGCGCATGGCCTGGCTCAGCAGGCGCGCCTGAAGGCCCACGTGGCTATCGCCCATTTCACCTTCGATTTCAGCCTTGGGCGTCAGTGCCGCCACCGAGTCCACCACCAGCACATCTACCGCCCCGGAGCGCACCAGCATCTCGGCCACTTCGAGCGCCTGCTCACCGGTGTCTGGCTGGGACACGATCAGGTCGTCCATTTGCACACCGAGTTTCTCGGCATACTGCGGGTCCAGCGCGTGCTCGGCGTCGACAAAGGCCGCCGTGCCCCCGGCTTTTTGGGCCTCTGCGATGACTTGCAGCGTCAGCGTGGTCTTACCCGAGGATTCCGGTCCGTAGATTTCGACGATGCGACCCTTCGGCAAGCCACCGATGCCGAGGGCGACGTCAAGGCCCAGCGAACCCGTGGAGATCGAGGGAATCGCCACCCTCTCCTGGTCTCCCATGCGCATCACGGTGCCCTTGCCAAACTGGCGTTCAATCTGGGAGAGCGCGGCGTCGAGGGCTTTCTGCTTGTTCGGGTCCATGTCTGGGCTCCTGGTCGGTGGCCAATGCGAGCACTGGCTGGCAAAAGATTGGCTGCAAGAAGTACTGTACGTATATTCAGTAATGCAGCGAGTAATTGCAACCCAGTTTAATGATCAAAATTCGACAAAACAGTGCCGTCGAGGGCGTCATGTCGTCTCAGGCGACACATCAACGCTGGTGGCGCGCTGGGGCGGGATTGGCGTCGGGTGTCGTAAATATGGAACACTGACCACCTGGCGACAAGGAATCCCACGCGATGTACCCAATCAAGAGTCTATTCCACCGCGGTCTGCTGCCCATGCTCGGCGGCGCACTGCTGAGCGCCTGTGCCAGTGCGCCCGACCAGCAGACGGCCTCCTGCCCTGCATCGGCCAACCTGTTGCTCGATCCGACCTTCAGTGGACTGGAAGAGCCCGTCTGGCGGGGTCGTCAGCACCGCCGTGGCAAGGACTTTACTGTGGGGGTCAATGACGGGCGCGTCACCATCGAGAAAATCGGTCAGGAGCCCTGGTTTGTCTTTAGTCAGCGCCTGGAGACCAACATCCCCACCGGCAGCGAACTACAGTTTGACGCCCAGCTGACACTGAACACCCACCCGCCCGAACACAGCCACGGCTTTGGTTATGTATCTGGCCTTTACCTCATGGGTCAAAACGGGCGCATCCCGGCCTTTCGCACCATGGGCGAACACACCCCCAACTTGGGTGAGCATCCCGAGCAAGCGGTGGTCATGCGCGTCATCACCGAACGACCGGTCACAAAAATCGAAGCGGGTTTCGTCCACCAGGCGGGCGGCGCGTTTTCTGCCCGTGCCCCCCGGCTGGTGAACCTCACTGATTATCCGGGCTGTCGGCTTCCCTGACGGGACCCGCCCCGCTTAACGCAGGGGGCGAGCATGTGCGGCAGCGCGGAACAGCGCATTGGCGACAATCACATTCAGACCATCCTGGTAAGCACGCACGGTGGGATCCTGTGTGAAACCGATCACTTCACCACGACCATAGCTCGCTGACATCACAAAGGGCTTGTAGGCCATTTGCTCGCGGGTCTTCTCCCAGATGTGGCCACTGGCGACCAGCGACGAAGCATCGGCATAGACCGCCACATTGACACCCTGGTCGAGCCGCAGCGGTGTATAGGCATCAGCGCGGCGCGAGAGCACGTGCAGTACCGGTGCAACGCCAGACGCGAGCCAATGATCGGGATCCACATTGGCACGTAACATGGCGCCACCCATGGCGGCTGGGTCAGCCTGCTGCATGGCAATCGCCTCGGCGAACCCGTCAGCGTCGAGGGCTTTACCGGCCACACGGGCGTCACGCTCGTCTGCCTTGGTCTTCTTGTCTTCGCCGTCGGTGACCCGGTACTCACGGCTGACAGGCAACAGGTCGACGTCGGGGTCCGCCAGGGTGCGGGTCGCGCCACCCAGCGCCACCACAACTCCACCGCGCTTGACCCAGTCTTTGAGTCGCTCGACGCCACCCTTGCCCAACGCTCCGATATAACCGCTCCAGCTATCGGGCAAAACCAACACCTGGTAGCGACCCAGGTCAGCCCGGGCCAGATCACTGACACGGATCGGGGTCACCGGGTAGCCCAGCTGACGCTCAACCACAAAGCGGAAATTACCCGCCGAGTACTGGCTCACAGGCTCATCCCAGGCCATGGCAATACGCGGGGCGTTCATACGGACCACGTGGCGACTACCGAGGCTTGGCCCATCGGTCACCCAACTGTCATCGAGCGCGACAACATCGGCACGAGTCTCGGCCACATATTTTTCGATGTGCTCGTGCAGATCATCGCCGTTATCGGCGACATCGATAATCACGGTACCCGCCGGATAGCGTACGCCACCGAGGGTGAAGGCCTTGTCGTTGCTCTTGACCGCCAGGCCATCTCGCAGGGCCATGGCCAGCAGGCGCACGGCGTTCTGCTCACCCCAGGGGACGAGATAAGCCACCGATGCCTTCGCCGGCACCGCAGGCGTGGGCAGGCTGTTGGCCTCGACCAGTTGGGTGTCGGTTTTCACCGCGCGGTCACACACCGTCATGTCCAGGTTGAACAACATCGGTAGTGACCAGGCGGTGACGTCGTACATTTCGTCGGGCAGGTTCTTGGCATGCAGACGCTCCTGCTCCGCCACGAAACCCGGGTCCATGGGCGTTTCCGGGTCCAACAGGGTGCGCAGCATGCGCTTGGCGGGCTGATCGAGGTTAATCACCAGGCTACCGGCGCCAAACTGATTGCCACAGGCTTTGAAGTCGCCGGTCGCGCGGCCCACGCGAGCCCCCTGCGCTGCCAACAGCGCACCCACCCGGTCAACGCCGTCCTGGTCTGTCTGGGCGGGGATGACATAGGCACGGGTTTTCTCGCTACGTCCCTCTTCAATCGCACTCAGCTGGTAATTGCGAAAATCTCGCAGCAGTTTGCCGCGGTGCTCCGCCACGGTTTCAGCGGTGCCCAGCGAAGTCAGGAAGTGATTGCGCACGGTGGCTTCATAGGGCACTTCGACACCGTCGTACTGGCGTACCACCAGACCCCGTGAAGACGCCTGTTCGTAGGTCATTGCGACACTGCCGTAGTAAGAGGGCCAACTGGCGCCATACCCGGGGTAAAACGCGTCGTAGACCTCGCGGGTGAAATAGTCGATACCGAACGCATCGAACCAGCGTGCATTGGTGCGGCCAAACAGCTGCAGGCTGGCGCGTTGGTCCGCCGCCAGGTGCGGGTTGAACGGTACCGCTTCAGGCGCGAAGTAGTAGGTCGAGTTGGAGCCCATCTCGTGCAGGTCGACGAACGCCACCGGTAGCCATTCGCGGACCGCATCGGCATGACCGCGGGTCTCAGGCTGGGTGCGAATGAACCAGTCCCGGTTCAGGTCAAACAGGTAGTGATTGGTGCGACCACTGGGCCAGGGTTCGTTGTGCTCAGCTGAGATCAGATCACTGCTGGCTTCGAGCCCGAGTGCGGTCTCAAAACGGTGAATAAACCGGTCACGACCGTCCGGGTTCTGCATCGGCACCAACACCACGATGCTGTTCTCAAGAATCGCATCTACTCGGGCCTCACCTTGCGCCGCCAACAGGTGGTAGGCGGTCATCATGGCGGCATCACTGGAGGAAATCTCGTTGCCGTGTACGCCGTAGGCGAGCCAGGTCACCGCCGGTAAGTCATCGATCAGCGCATCGGCATCGGCCTTGCTGGTCGACGGGTCAAGCAGCGCCTGCATACCGGCTTTCACTGCATCAACCCGGGCGATATTGTCCGCCGATGAAATCGCGGCATAGAACACTGGCCGGCCTTCCCAAGAGGTGGCCACTTCCTCGATCAGGACCTGGTCGGGTGCCTGGGCCTTGAGGGCCTCGAAGTAGCGCCGCACGTTGTGGCTCCAGGTGATCTGTTGGCCACTGTCGTAACCCAGCACATCGCTCACCGAGGGGATGTCCTCGCTGTAGGTCGTATCGGGCCACGCGACGAGCGGCTGAGCAGTGGCCAGGCTTGCGGTCGCGGCAAGCACGCTTGCGGTGACCAGTGAACGGATAGTGCGTAGGGAAGGCATCTGTCGTTCCTTTGCTAGGGGGGAAAGCGCCACATAGTGGCGAGATGTACCAAGGCTGGCAAGGCCGCCGCCTACCGACCGACTCACTCGGGCAGCGGGGCTTCCAGTGATTTGAACATCACCAGGGCGTCGACATCGCCTTGTTGGGGGTGATGAAAAGCGCCCGGCAAGCGACCCACCGTGGCAAAACCCAACCGGGTCCACAGCGCGACGGCACCCTGGTTACTCGCAGCCACAAAATTGAATTGCATGGCGCGGTAACCCAACGACACTGCCACTTGCTGGGAGTGTTCGCACATCGCCGTCGCCAGTCCCCGCCCCCGGGCGGCAGACGCCACCATGTAGCCGCAGTTACACACATGCGCACCGGGACCCTGCTGATTGGTCTTGATGTAATACGTGCCCAGCACTTCCCCACCCGCCTCGACCAGCCATGTCTGCCGGGGGGCGTCCATCCAGATGTTGCGAGCAGCCGCCTCACTCATTGCCGGGTCATAGCCATAGGTATCGCCCGCCGCCACGATGGCTTTGATGATGGGCCAGAGCGACGGCCAGTCGGCGTCGGTGGCTTGCCTGATGTGCATCGGTGTTCTCCGCGTCACAGCTCACGGTTCACCCATGTTATGACGAAGACCATGGGCACTCACCAGGGGAATAGTACTGGCACCACCCAATACACCACCAGAAAAACCAACAAGACGGGCATGGCCCCAAGCCGCAGGAAGTCCTGAAACCGATACCCCCCGGGCTCTACCACCAGCGTCACTACCGGCGATGCTACCGGGGTCAGAAACGCACTCGACGCGGCGAGTAACAGTGTGAGCGCCAGCGGATAGGGTGACACCCCCATGGTTTCCGACGCGCCAATGGCAATCGGCACCATCAGCACCGCTGAAGTCGTATTCGACAGAATATTGGTCAGTAAAACGGTCACAAAAAACAGCAAGGTCAACACGGCTTGCGGCCCTGCATCGCCCACCGCAGTCAGCATCAAGGTCACCAGCCACTCAGAAACCCCGGTTTTTTCCAAGGCCAGCGCGAGCGGCAGCATGCCTGCGAGCAACACCAGACTCGGCCATTGTATGGCGCGATAGGCATCTGCCGCTGACAAACAGCGAGTGACGACACCGCCAATGGCGGCAATCAGCGTCGCCGCGACCAGCGGGATAACATCGAGCACACTGCAGAGGACGAGCCCCGATACCAAGGCGATGGCGATCCACATTTTCTGGTAAGCCGGCACGACTTCGCTGGCTTCCCTCGGGGACTCGAGCACGACGAAATCGTTGTTCTGCTGCCGCAAGGCACGCAGGCGTCGCCAGGGCCCGGTTACCAGCAGACTGTCCCCGGATTTCAGCGGTACGTGCACGAAGTCATCGACGACCTCCTGATTGCGACGAATGCCAGAGACATCCAGTCCGTACTGGCTGCGAAACCGGCAGTCCTTGATGGAGCGCCCGAGTAGCCGGGAGTTGGGGTGGATGAGCACGATCATGGCCCCCGCTTCCCAGGACATGGTCTGTTGCAGGCGGTCAGGCAAGTCCACGGGTGTCAGATCGATGTCAGACGCGGCGCGACTGACCGACGCCTCATCCGCCATGGTCAACAGCGTGTCTCTTGGCTGGAGTTCAAAGTCCGCATCGGGCCCTGCAAAGTGCTCATAGCCACCCAGTCGCGGACGCACCAAGTGCAGCACCCGCATGCCATAGCGCTTGTGCAAGCGAGCATCTCCAAGACGAAGCCCACTCAGACGGGACTGCGCGCCAACACGCAGCGTCACCAACGCACGCTGCCCCTGAAAATCACGCCATAAGGCTTGCAGCGGTCGCGCGTCTTGCTCGCTCTGCATACTTGTCGGCGCACCGCCCAACCAGCGCCGCCCAAACACAAGCATGTAAGCCACCACCGCGAGCAGCACAATCACGCCCAACAACGAAAAACTGAAAAAGCCTAGCGCAGCGTAACCATGCGATACCAGCGCTGCGCTAATCACCAGATTGGGCGGCGTTGCAATCAACGTCAGCATGCCGCTCACCAGGGCGGCATAGGACATCGGCAGCAGCAGCTGCGACTGGTGGATATCGGTTTGACGGGCAATGCGCAGCAAAATAGGAATAAAAATCGCCACCACCGCAGTCGAACTCATTACCGCACTCAGCAGCGCCGCCGCCACCATGATGAGTACCAGCAAGCGAGTGTGATTCCCGGCGCCGTAACGAAGAATGCCGTCACCCACCAGTCGCGCAACGCCGGTGCGATCAAGCATTTCACCGACCACCAACAAAGCGGCGATCAATATCACTACGGGATCACCAAACCCCGACAGCGCCTCGACAGGTGTGAGAATACCGCTGACCATCAGCGCCAATACAACGGCCAGTGCGATGAAGTCGTAACGTGCACGATTACTGGCCATCGCGATGAGTACCAGCAGCATCAACCCCATGACCAGAGACTGCTCAACATTCATGGCGTTGTACCGTTATTGTGGCGGGCTATCGGGCGGGGTTTTCCGTAATTCGCATTGCCAGGCCAAGTCCTCGAAGAATCCACCTCTGAGTGTGGTGCGATTCAATCGGAACTCGGTGCGCGGATACTTACCTGTCGCCGTCGACCACGGATAGTTGAAGTGGAAGACAAGATGATTGGGCAGCACCTTCAACTCGGCGCTGGTCGACTTGTGCGAATCGTCGCTGCACCAGGCAGCCTCGATTTCAGCCTGAGCGGGTTGCTCCGATACCACCGCGACCTGCTGAAAACTGAACACATAGCGCCGATGAAATCCTTGCTCGGGGCAGTATTCGAGCACGCGACTGCTCCGCTCGACGGCGTAATCGTTGGCGATATTGTCTCTCGCTGCCCGCAGGTAAGGTGCCAATGGTTCCTCACAGACGTAGACCACGGTATCGCCGCGTGGCTCGCACGCGGTCAGCACGCCCACCAGTGCCAGCACCGACCCATGGGCCAGACTACGCATAGGCATGGCCCCACTCCTTGGTCTGGGCGTTGGTGGCAGGTTGCTCCACAAACGCCGCATTGAGCTGCGTCAATGCCACGGCGGAGGCATCGATATAGGGCCGCAAAATAAGATCGACGCCCTGATCTTCCAGCCAGATTGCAGTCTGGTCATCGGGTGCCGCCAATGCCAGTCGACAGCCCGCGGCCAGTTCGCGTAAGGCCCCCAGCATCAGCCTCAGCTGCACCGGGTCGCGAACGGTGCAGACCAGCCACTCGACCTTTTCCAAAGGCAGCGTGGCAAGAAACTCCGCATCGGCGGCGTCACCATAGGCCACTGCCAGCGGTCCCGCTGATTGCTGCTCTACCTTGGCTGGATCCAGTTCCACGACCAACAGGTCATGACCATCGGATTGCAGTTGTTCCGCTATGCGACGCCCGTAGCGTCCCATACCAATCACGACGATGTCCGGCGTTTGGACTGGCTCACCGCCTGGGATTCGCTCCCGATACGGGGCAGCGCGCTGGAAGCGATCCAGGTATCCCTCGAGTAAGGCATACAGACGATGGGAATACAGAATCATGTAGGTCGACAAACTGATTGTGATCAAGCCAACCAGTGCCACCAGACCCACCGTCTCACGATCGACATGCCCGAGGCTCATTCCCAGCGCGGTAAGTACCAGCGAAAACTCACTGATCTGCGCAACAGTAAGACCCGCCAGGAATCCGGTGCGCTTGCGATAGCCCATGAGCCCCATGATCACCATCACGATCATGGGGTTCCCCACCAGCACAAACAGCGACAACAGCAGTGCGCTCGGCAACTGTGCACCCAGATGCATGAGATCGATGGCTGCACCCAGCTCGATGAAGAAAAAGATCAATAAGAAATCACGAAGACTGACCAGTCGGGCTGCTATCTGCTCGCGATACGGCGTCGACGCCAAACTCACGCCAGCCAGAAAGGCCCCCACTTCCTTGCTGAAGCCCAGCCACTCCCCCGCAGCACCGCCGAGAATGGCCATGGCAATCGCGAATAGCATCAACAGTTCCGCGGAACCGGCAATCTGGGGCAGTAAACGCGGCAACACCCATCGAATCAGCGCGAACACCCCGAGTAGCATGCCCGCGCCTTTGGCCAAAATGCCTGCGGCCTCGGAACCAAGAGCACTCAAACTACCCGCGCCGCCCATCGCCGTAAGAGCGATCATGACCAGTACCACCACAATGTCCTGGACAATCAGGAAACCAATGGCGATGCGGCCGTGCAGTGACTCGACCTCGCGCTTGTCCGATAACAGCTTGACGATGATGATGGTGCTGGAAAACGTCAGTGCGACCGCGACATACAGCGAAACAATCGATGGCATGCCCAGCGCCAGGGCCAGTGCGAAACCGATCACGCTGGTGAAAAACACCTGACCCAGCCCGGAGGCCAGCGCTACGGGGCCAACCGAGCGGATAACGTTGAGGTCGAGCCTCAGCCCCACCACGAACAGCAACAGCGCAATACCAAGGCGCGCAAACAGTTCGATTTCACTGCTAGGGGTCACCCAACCCAGCGCCGAAGGTCCAAGTAAGATGCCGATGCCAATGAATGCCACCAGCAGTGGCTGAGCCAAGGCTCTTGCCGCCACGCCGCCCAGCGCCGCGATACCCAGAATGAGTCCCACCTGGAGAAACAGATCACTGGCCATGATTACCCCTACACAAAAAGTGGAATATGGGAGGTCACTTTGTGTATTGCAAATTAAACAATCACAGCAGCTTTATCCAATAGTTTTTATCTATACCTAAAGGCGAGATTGACTAGGACCTTGAGCGCCTAGTGCTATTGGCAAGACAGATTCAAATAACGCTCGATGACGGCCAGCACCGCGGGAGCCCCCTCCCCCGTGATCAAGTCACGTGGCTCATTTTCCCCGTCGACCCGCAACCGGGCCCATTCCATGGCGCCGCAGGCGAACCGCTGCAACCCACGCGCGGCAAAAAACTCAGCGCTGGCCAATCGGGTGGTAAATCGCCAGGCATCAAAGCCGGGGAACATGCCACTCCCCGCCAGTACACCGCTGCTAAGCCCCGCGTCTACCTGCGCCATGATGTCGCTGAGGCTGAGCGGCTCGGTAGCTCCAGCAGTCATTTGGAAACCCACCAGCAGCGGGTCGTGATCTGAATTCCGCGCGGCCACGCTGCCATCGAAATATCCCGCATCGCGACCAAAATCCAGGTTGTAGTCGAGCGCATCCGCCTCATCGGCGTTGATGTGCCACACCTGTGCCTCGCTGAAGCGATCGAGCAGCGCATCGCTGATCAACACGTAATCCAGCGTGCCGGTTTGCCCGTCGAAAACGTAGGAGTACGCCTCGCTCGACTCGACATTGTTGAAACCGCCCGCGAGCAGCGTGGTGATCGGCGCCTCCTGCGCATACGCATTGAGATCGCCCAAAATCATGACGTCTTCATCGTCGAGGCCAGTAGGGGCGGTTGCCAGCCAGGCGAGCACCGACTCAGCGGCATCGACTCGCCGACCGTTGAAACTGCCGGCACCATCGTTGATGTTGGCGTTGGCCCCCTCTCCGCGCCCGCCCTTGGATTTGAAATGGTTGACCACCACGGTGAATCGGTCCTGGCTGGCAACATGCTCAAAGCTCACCGCCAACGGTACGCGGTTGCTCCCACGACCTTCGAACACTGGCAACTTGCCGGCGTAACGCGCGCCCAGCGCCGCAACACCATCATCATCCAGGATGGCGGGCCGGGTGCCCGCGGCAACCTCAACCACCGCGGGTTTGTAAATCACGCCCACCGCGATGGCATCACCGCCTACCGTGGCCATGCCGGGATCAACCAAAGCGTAGGTGTCGGCGCCCAGCCGTGCGTTCAACTGGCGAATCAGTCGGCCAGACGCGGTACTGTCGGCAGCAAATGGGGCAAAGTCGTTTTCAAGTTCCAGCAAACCCAGTACGTCTGCATCCAGGGCGACGAGCGCGGTGATGAGTTTTTGTTCCTGCCGTGCAAACTCCTGAGCCGTGTCAGCTCCTCTCGGATCAAAACCGTTGTCGGTGGTGCTGCCATCATCCAGCGTTCGGAAAAAGTTGAGCACATTGAAGGAAGCCACTTTCAGGTCGCCGGCGACGACAACGGCCTCGGGGCGCGGATTGCGCACGGTGAACTCGACCGAGCCATCCTCCACCGAGCGAATACGATAGCCGTTGGCCGTCGCGTCGAGTACGCCCTGCAGACGTGTGGTCGTGTCGCCCATGCGCGGTGAACGGGCCGTGTTGTAAGGCGCAAAGCCATCGATCTCACCAATATTGAGATTTTGACCGGCGCGGCCATCGTCATAAGTGATGCTGCGCCGACGCACGCCCGCGAGATAATCGGCAAAAAGCTCAGCGCTGGGGGCCGCGAACTGGGTGTACTGCTGGGGTCGCTCACCGGCAATCAGGCGGATCTCGCCAAAGCGGTCCAGGTTGTACATTTCGGTAATGGTGAGCTCTTCACCCACGGCCACCCACATACCTTCATAGCGTTCGAGATCCGGCTCGTCGCCTTCGGTCATCGCACCGGCCAGTGCCGATAGTGAGAACGTGGTGATCGCGACACTGCCCGTCCCCGCATCCTGTACATTGGCAGCGCTATCGGTCACGTCGATCACGGTTTGACCGCCCCGCTCGTCCACCACACCCGTCACGCGCACACGCTGACCTGGCACCACATCCAGCCTTGGTGTGCCCTCACCCTCGAAGATGAACACACCGTCGGAAGTCAGCGGATCACCATCACCCTGCTCCTGCTGGACAAAAAAGCCCTGCAAATCGCGTGTGGCATCGGCGTCGCCGGTCTGGAAATCACCGATCACCACCGCCTCGACGATCACGGATTCACCCAGTAGTGGCGATACCGATGACGACCCCTGAACCTCATAAACCGCGCGCGCCACCGCTTGCTTGGTGGGTTCATTGACAGGCTGCGCCTGGGTCATGGTGCAAACAGTGAGGGCGCTGACTGCGACCCCGAGCAGGGACTTGTTGATCATGTTAATTCCAAATTACGAGCGAGTAGCCGCGTCTAATCAGCGGCGAGCCGAGGATTTGCGGTCAGTGTTAATGCCGGCAGTGACCACAGTATGACAACACATCGCCGCGACCGCTGTCAGGCGACGGGTCAATGGTATAGTTCACAGCTGATGTCTGAGTGATTCCTGTGAACCGTCCCACTACCGCCGCACTCATCCCAGCCGCAGGTTTAGGCACCCGCCTGGGCATGGGTCCCAAAGCCCTGTTGCGCATCAACCAACGGCCGCTACTGGACATCTTGCTTCCCACGGTCACGTTGGCTGTCGACGAAGTCATCATCGCCGCACCTGAAACGCATTTTGAAGAGATCAGTGCCATCGCCGCAGGCCGCGCTCGAGTCATCACCGGTGGCGCAGACCGGCAAGAGAGCATCGACCGATTGATCGCGGCCACCGAGGCCGAGCTGCTGATCGTGCACGATGCCGCGCGTCCCTTTGCCACCCAACAGATGTTTCTGGACGTGGTAGCCGCGGCCGCCGTCCATGGCGCTGCCGTTACCTGTATTGAGCCGGGTGTGCCTGTCGGCACCTGCCGCGATCAACAAGTGGTTGACTGCGTTTCAAGCGCTGATGTGCGCGTTTTTCAGGCACCGCAGGGCTTTTCCCGATCGGTACTTAAACGGGCCCAGCAGCAGCGCGGGGATCGCTGGTTTCAGTCAACGGCTCAGATGGTGTTGGCGTCGGGCCAAACGCTGGTGACCGTCCCCGGCGCTGCCGAGAACATCAAGATCACTACCCCCTTTGATTGGGACATTGCGACTAAAGTCATCGCCCCGTATTTGGACCTTTAACCCCCATGAGCTCAGAAAACCTCAGTACTGAAGGCAACGACCTGTTTACCTGGAACGCGCCAGGTATCCCCAGCAACCATCTGGTCGCCACCTATGAATTCAGCACCCCGATGGATGGCACCACCGCGGCGCTGGGCATTGCCAAGGAGCAGAGTGTCTGTGCGACCAATATCCCCGAGATCGAAGACTTCCCGGACATCAGCGACAACTGCGCGAAGCTACTCAGCGTGGAGTCGATCTCCCACGCGCCCGCTGAAGTCGCCGACCAGTACTACCTGACCACCGACGTCTACGGCGGCGACTCACCGCTCGGTGAACTGCGCAGTTATCGCGCACGCATCGCCTTCCCCGAGTCTTTGTTTGGCCCGAGTCTGACCCGCTTGTGGAATGGCATTTACGGCGAGGTGCATCGGCTGGGTTTTCTGAGTGCGGTGAAACTGGTGGCGCTTTCGGTCAGCGACGACTACGCCAGTTGTTTTCCCGGCCCCGCCTATGGGGTGAGCGGGCTTCGTGCCAAATGCGGTGTGCAGGACCGGCCGCTGTTTTGCCGGTCGATGCGGCCGGCCTCGGGCCTCGATACCGACATGATGCTCCGCATCAATAACGCGGTGCTGTCGGGCGGTTTCGATGTCATCAAAGACGACGAGCTGACCTACCACACCGCGCGCTCGCCATTCGTCGATCGCGTGCGCCGCATGACCGATATGAAGCGCCGCATCGAGGACGCCACCGGTGAGAAGAAACTCTACTTTGCCAATATCATCGAAGATCTCGATGTGGCACTGCGCCTTGCCGATGAGGCCGCCGAAAACGGCGCTGACGGCGTACTGTTGAGCCCCAGCGCTCAGGGCCTGTCGTTTATCAGCACGGTGCGGGCGCGGACCGACCTCGCCATTCTCTCCCACAACACCTGCATGGACGCGCTCACACGGCCTGTGACCTGGGGTGTTTCCGACCAGGTGCTGGCCCTCATTCAACGCATGGCAGGTGCGGATCTGATGGTCACGCCGGGTCCTTTCAGCACCCGCTACCAGCGCCCCGAAGACGCGGCTGCGTTCCTCGAAGCCTGCCGCCAACCACTGGGACACTGCGCGTCTTCGCTACCCATTATTCAGGGCGGAAAAAAGCCCGACGAACTCGCAGCCTATACCACCGATGTGGGCTCGGCGGACTACATGATCATCGCCGCGACCTGGCTGGACAATCATCCGGACGGGATCAAGGCGGCGGCCGCGGCCTTCCGCCAGGGGTGGGATGCGTATCAAGCAAAGGAAAGTTGAAACACCCATGAGCAAGTACATCGACCCTTGGCTGCATCAGATGCAGCAAGGGACCAAACTCTTTCAACGGGGCAAACCCAGAGAAGCCGCCAAAGCCTTTCAAAAAGCGACCCGTGTTCAGCCCGATCGCCCCCAGGGCTGGATCAACCTGGCCTCAGCGCAGTTCGAATCAGGAGAACTGCAGCGGGCGGGAGTGAGTCTGGCGCGCGCGCGAAAACTCAGCCCCAAAGAGCCGCTGGTTTACCAACTGCGTGGAGATATGCACCGTCAGCTCGGTGATATTGAGGCCGCGACCGAGGACTATCGCCATATGGTCGCGCTTCAGCGCTCCCCTGTAGCGCTAAATCGCCTCGCTTGCGCGCTGCGCACCCAGGAGCAGTTTGACGACGCTGAGCAGCTGTACGCCGAAGCGTTGCGCCGGGACCCTGCGTTCACTCTGGCTCGGGTGAACTACGCCACCCAACTCCTTGGTCTCGACCAGCTAGACGCAGCCCATGAGCAACTTGAGCGTCTGACCAACACATCACTGTCGCCCCCCGAACGCAACGAGGTCCATTCAGCCCGCATCGCCCTGGCCGAGCGCCGGCGACTCGAGGGGCCTATCAAAACAATGCTAAGCGAAGGGGATGTATCGGCGCTAAAAACGGCACTGGTCAGCACCCCGGCCCCGGCACTGGCCATTGACCGCGCGGCGCTGCAAACCATCACGGCTTATATGCGTTGGGTGCGCAAGCCAAACCCTACCGAAGCGCTCCCCCTCACCGAACTGCCCGAGGACTGGAACCGCATCGAAGCCCTGTTCATGATCCCCGTGGTCGCAAACGTCGCCGACTACAAGGCGCGTGTTGCCGGAGACCCCGGTGGATTCAACGCGCAGGACCTCATGGAAACAGACAATATGCTGCCGGTGGTCGAGGCATCCCGCCGTGAGGGCGTACAGATGCGCGATCCCATCGAGGCTGAGCTGAACCTGCGTCACTGGCACGGGCTCGCGATGCAAGGGTTGCATTATCTCAACCCGGGTCACTTCAAGCAGATCCAGAACTGGTCCGCGGCGGCGCCTACCCACAAGCGGGTGGACCCTGCGATGAGCGCAGGTACCCTGCGCTATTTCATCAGCGAGCTTTACCCGTCACTGCCGGAAGGTCTACTGCGGGTCGCGGCGATCTATATGACCGTGCTCGACCTGCATCCCTTCCCCGACGGCAACAGCCGTGTGGCGATGACCTGGGCCAATCGGGAACTGGAATGGCAGGGGTTGATGCCAATGCTGTTCACGCGGGAACAGGGTCTGCAGGGCGTGCTGGGTGCTGCGGTTCGTCACGCCCGCAGCACTGGCAACCTAGACCCGCTGGTCGAGGTGATGCACCAAGGGCAAACGTTTGCGGCGGCGTTTTGCGAGACGCTGGTGCAGCAACGGCATGCTCAGACTAGCGGCACCGCTTGAAATTCCACCAATGGCTGAGGGCAACGGTGGCAGAACCGAGCAGTGTCAGCGCACGCTCGCCGAACTCGCCGACGACCTCATGGCCGAGGGCGATCGGCGCGC
This sequence comes from uncultured Alteromonadaceae bacterium, assembly GCA_964482195.1. Lineage (GTDB taxonomy): Bacteria > Pseudomonadota > Gammaproteobacteria > Pseudomonadales > Halieaceae > Luminiphilus. The sequence continues at coordinate 19,485 of CAYZWL010000031.1, forward strand.
CGAGTAGCAGCAATCCGGCCAGCCCCACCAGGGGAATCGTCACCGACCGGTGGCGGCGGCACCCGGCGATCAAAGCGAAGGCGCTGATCGGGACCACCAACAGGATCAGCCACTCGTGGAAAGCCTCATCGGCCAACCCCATGGCTGACAGCGCCGGCAACGCGACAATGAGTAAGGGCAGCGCCAGACAGTGCACCGCGCAGGCCAGTGACAAGCCAATAGCGGCGCGATCCGCCACGCTACGCCAGGAAGAAATCGTCATCGTGTTCACAGGGTTTGTCACTCGCTAGACCATATCCATCGTAACGACCAATCGTCGCTCGCCGTCGGGCACTGCAGGCGAACGGTGAATCACACCGTGACCTTCATTGCCCACCCAGGCCTCGCCTTTGAGCAAGGCCACATCCCCCACACGCAGTTGTTGAACGTCGCTCGCGGCGGCAAACAGTCCAGAGGCTTCGTCGGCCAACCCCGCGCTGACCTTACCCAGCCGCGTGCGATCGGCGACACGATCGGGTAACCACTCGGTGGCGACGCCACAGTAGGTGGTAATCAGACGACAGGGCACGTGGTCGACATGGAAGCGCGGACACATCGGTCGCTCCAACGCTGCGATGCGTAGCCCGACGCTATGATGCTCAAACAGGTAGCTGAACATCTCCACCAACTCACCGATATCGGTGGCCAACGCCGACTCAGCATCAAGACCCAGCGCACGCGCCACACTGCCGCGGGCATTCGCCGGATTCACGGTCAGTGACAGCGTCCCCCGCTGCCCCGACAAGGCGACGCGCTCGGCGGCGTCAGTCACCGTCTCGGGCAGCCAGCGCTGCCAGATGGCCAAATTCACTGCCGGCTCGTAGATCTCAGCGAGCGTCTCCGGGTCCTGACCAAACGCAACATTGCCGCGGCTGTCGCAGGCGACGGCGGCCTGCTTCGGATCTGGGACAGCGACCGTCATTGTTGCTCCTCCCATGCCGGGAAGGGGTCATCGAGCGTTAACCAGTACTGTTTGCCGGCGAGCAACTCAGCTTCACTCAACAAACAATCGTCCAGCGCCGCGCGCAGTGCTGTTTCATCCACACCCTGCCCAATGAATACCAATTCCTGGCGCATATCGCCGAAGGGCTCTACCCAAACCTGCTCGATCGACGCCAGGTACTCAGGGTCATCAGGCCAGCGTGATCGCGGCAGCGCCTTCCAGAACAACCCAGCAAAACCGTAGCGCGCGATACCACCCGCCTGGCTCCACTGCCCGGCGTATTCGGGACGAGTCGCCAGCCAGAAGTAGCCCTTGGAGCGAATCAGCTTGCCGAACCGACTGAGGCTGTGCAGTAACTGATGAAACTTGGCGGGATGAAAAGGTCGCCGGGCCTCGTAGCTGAAGCTGCCAATCCCGTATTCCTCGGTCTCGGGTACATGTTCACCACGCATTTCCTTGAGCCAACCAGGGGATTTTTGCGCGCGCTCGAAATCAAATAGCCCGGTATTCAGCACCTGATCGATCTCCACCTCACCGTTGGCGATAGGCACAATGCGTGCGTCGGTATTCAGTGTGCGTAAGACTGCGGTCAGCCGAGCCACGTCGTCGGCGGTTGCCAGATCGGTTTTGCTGATGAGGATGATGTCGGCAAACTCAACCTGATCCACCAGCAAGTCGGCCACGCTGCGCTCATCGTCTTCCCCCAGGGATTCGCCACGCTCCTGCAGCGCCTGCGCTTCGTCGTAATCGCGCAGGAAATTGACGGCATCGACCACGGTGACCATGGTGTCCAGTGTGGCTACGTCCCCCAGGGATACGCCGTCTTCGTCGGCGAAGGTGAATGTCTCGGCAACCGGCAGTGGCTCCGAAATCCCGGTTGATTCAATGAGCAGGTAATCAAAACGACCATCTTTGGCGAGTTTGGTGACCTCCTCCAACAGGTCTTCCCTCAACGTGCAGCAAATACAGCCATTGCTCATCTCCACGAGCTTCTCTTCGCTGCGGCTCAACTCGACCTCGCTGCGCACCATGGCAGAGTCAATATTGATCTCGCTCATATCGTTGACGATGACGGCGACTCGCTTGCCTTCGCGGTTGTTCAGCACGTGGCTAAGCACGGTGGTTTTGCCAGCGCCGAGGAACCCGGACAGCACGGTCACCGGCAGGCGCTCTTGGATGGGGAGAGACATTGAAACAACTCGCGGTACTTTCGATGGAACTGTTACAATATTACATAATCAAATGCGTAACAATGTAACAGCTCAACTTCCCCTGCTGATCTATGACCCAAGCCACCACCAACAACGCCGTCGATGTCAGTGACGTGCGCTATGCCTATGGCAGTCATGCCGCACTCGATCTAGGGTCATTTTCGCTACGTCGCGGCGAGTCCTGCGCCGTCATTGGCCCGTCAGGATGCGGCAAGACCACCTTTGTTCACCTACTGGCGGGTTTGCTGACGCCCAACAGGGGCTCCATCAAGATTTTGGACCAGGAACTCACCACCCTGTCGGAATCTCAGCGGGATCGCTTTCGCGGACGACACATTGGCTTTGTGTTCCAGCAATTTCACCTGCTTCCGGCACTGACCGTGTACGACAATCTGGCCCTTGCCCGCCGACTGGCGCGCCGCGAGCAGCAAACACCGTCGATCGAACACTTGCTCGATCGACTGGGCATTGGCCACCTGGCGGCACGCCGACCGCGAGCACTCAGCCATGGTCAGGCCCAGCGGGCCGCCATTGCGCGGGCGCTGGTACACAACCCCGAGCTGGTGATTGCGGACGAACCCACCTCGGCGCTCGACGACAAACACTGCGACGCGGCCCTGACATTACTGAGGGAACTCACCGAGGCGTCCGGTGCTGCCCTGCTGGTGGTCACCCACGACCAGCGGGTCACCGGGCGGCTGGCCCGTGAGTTCGCGCTGGGGGGTGTGCAATGACCTGGCTGCAGCTGGCCTGGCGCAACCTGTGGCTGTCGCCACTCACGTCATTGGTCAACAGTTTGCTGATGACTCTGGGCACGGCGAGCATCGTGCTGTTGATCCTCGCCAGCGATCGGTTCAGTCACGCCATGAGTCGGGATGCTCAGGGTATCGACCTGGTGGTGGGCGCCAAGGGCAGCCCGGCGCAGTTGGTGCTCTCGGCGGTTTACCACGCCGATCTGCCAACCGGGAACATCCCCTTGGAAGATGCTCGTCGCTGGATGAGTGATTCACGGATTGCGCTCGCCGTTCCGCTATCGCTGGGGGACAGCTTCCGCGGCTTTCGCATCGTGGGCACCAACGCAGAATACTTCACGCTAACCGGTAGCTCGGTGGCAACAGGCGGGATCATGAGCCAGCCCCGCGACGCCGTGATTGGCGCGAGCGTGGCGCAAGCGACCGGTCTCGGCCTGGGCGACCTGTTCAGTGGGGCGCATGGTTTTAGCGACGGCGGACATCAGCACGACGACCACCGCTACCGGGTCAGTGGCATCCTGGCGCCGACAGGCGCGGTGACCGACCGCTTGATTCTGACCTCGCTGGAGAGCGTCTGGACCCTGCACGGTGTTGATGTGCACGACCATGAGGGTGCCGAGCACGACGAGCACGACGACGACCATGATCGCCATGATTCGGCGCCCCACCCTCACGATGATGAAGCGCATGGTGAGGATGACGATGAGCATGCGCACTCGGGCGATAGCGACCACGACCTCGAAATCACCGCAGTGCTGCTGCGCTACCGCACCCCGCTGGCAGCGTTGAGCTTGCCGCGTGAAATCAACACGCTATCGAACTTGCAGGCTGCGGCACCCGCCATGGAAATCTCACGCATTCTGCAATTGGTCGGGCTGGGACTCGAAGGCCTGCAGGCATTCGCCTGGATGCTGGTCGCCACGGCTTGCCTGTCGGTGTTTGCTGCGCTCTATGGGTCACTCAGAAATCGCCGCGGTGATCTCGCCATGCTGCGCTGCCTGGGCGCGACCCGCGTCGAGGTCTTTGTCGCCCTGCTCAGTGAAGGCCTGCTGCTCTCTGTTGCCGGCATCGTCTTTGGTTATTTGCTCGGCCACTTGGGTGTTATCGGGCTCGATGCCTGGCTGGCCACAACCCGGGGTATCTCGCTCGGTGGCCTGCACTGGGCCGCAGGTGAAACACCGCTGCTCTTCGTATTACTCGGGGCGAGTGTTGTCTCCGCTGCCCTGCCGGCGCTCCAGGCCTACCGTACCGATGTCGCCACCACGCTCGCCGAAAGAGGTTGATGACCATGCGTCCGCTACAAATTTTCTACTGCCTGCTGTTACTCGGCGTTGTGCTCAGCACACCGTTACTGGGGCAGACCAACGCTGGATCCGAGCAGCCGACAACGATAGATGACGAAACCGCGGGTTTCATTTCCCCGGTGGCGGATGACAATCTGCCGTCGATGATCGACCCCGCGGCACCCGCGCAGGCGCCGCTGGAAGCGATCAACATTGAAGCGGCCCAGGATCTACGCATTGGCTTTTACTCAGACGTGGGCTATCTGGACCCTGAAGGGCAGTTCATCGTCGATGTGCTCGAGCAGGACTTTGCCTACCTGACCCTGCTACTGACCGATGCCGAGGGACGCCCCGTCGAAGGGGCTGCCCCCGAGATCGAAGCGGAGGGCAAGAGCATTGTGGTGTTCCCCAAAGATGACCCCGTTAAATCAATCACCGATATCAACGGTGCCGTGGACTTCGGAATTATTGGCGGTGTTATGGGCCTGGATACCGTGACCGTAACCGTTGGCGACACCCGGCAGACCGTGAGCGTTAATGTCATCAGTCTTGCGGCGATGGGCTACCCCGCCCCCCCTGAAGTTTTTGGCGCGATCCCATGGAGCACGCTGATGCAGTCGCGGGTGCACTACGAGGGCAACCGCAGCTCAGTGGCGTTTCCTGAGAGTGTCAGTGCCCTCTCAGGTGAGACCATCACGCTGTCAGGATTTATGATGCCGCTGGACCCCCAGCTCAAGCAGAGTCGCTTTTTGCTGACCTCAAACCCGCCCAGTTGTTTCTTCCACATCCCGGGCGGGCCCGCCGGTGCGGTTGAGGTGCTGGCACCGGAGGGCATTGACGCAACCTGGGATCCGATTGTGCTGGAGGGTAGGTTCGAGACACTTTCCCGGACTGAGTTCGGGGTGATCTACCGCCTGCACGATGCCAAGCGTTTAACGTTGTAGAATTGAAACCAAACAAAAACACACCACTGCCCTATGACTGCCAAATCGACACCTAAAGCCAGCGCCAGCGCACGCATCAGCCGTGCCGCCAAACAGCTCGCCGAACAGCGGTGTGCTGAGCAGGGACAACGCCTGACCCCTGCACGGCTTGGCGCCTATGCGGAGCTGCTGGCGGCCAAAGGCGCCGTCACTGCCTACGAATTGATCGACCGCCTCGAGCAGCGGCAAGGCAAAAAGATTGCGCCGCTCACCGTTTACCGGCATCTCGATTTTCTGACCCGGGTGGGGCTGGTACATCGCATCGAATCGACCCAGTCGTACCTGCCCTGCGACCACCCCCACGACCACCACGAGAGCCAGTACCTGCTGTGTTCAGACTGCGGCTACGTTGAAGAAGTGCATTCATCCACCGTGGAGACTGCGGTAGAGAGCATTGCCAGCAAGCGCGGCTTCCGACCCACTCGCGCGGTGGTTGAAGTGAGTGGCCTGTGTGCTGACTGCGACGACTCCTGAGCACTGACTACATCTGCCTGATGGCGGCGCTTGCGCGCGCTTCGACAATGAGTGTTACAATGTATCAATTGTAATTCTCATTCTCGCTGGCTACAGGCACCCCGGGAACGCTTCTTGAGACCCGACCACAAACATTCCTATCGATTGCTGCGCCCCTGGTTGCTCGCGGTGGTTTGCGCGCTGTTCATGGCGGGCCAGGTGGCGGTCGCCGAACATCTCGCGGAGATCGACTGCGACGAGCCACTGTGCGCCCATTGCCAGTCAGGGGTGGACGAACCCGCCGACACCGCCGTGGGCACGCCTGCAGCGCCCGCATCGCCTGCCTCATGCAAGGTGTCTCCACGTTGCCCTGCTGCCCAAGCCTCCATCCGGGGCGAGTACACCATCCGAGCCCCACCCCATCACTGCTGAACAGCCTCTGCGCCCTTGTGCGCCATCCCAATACTGTTTCAGGAGTTACCCATGTCATATCCCACACCGAAGTGGCGTGGCGCCTTTGCGCCCTGCCTGCTTGCAGCAGCGATCAGCCAGTCAGTCGCTGCCCAATCCAACGACAACATCGAAGAAATCACCGTGCGAGCCCACCCGCTTTCTGCTGAAGGTCTTGCCCAACCCGTGACCGTGCTCGCTGGTGACGATCTCAGCCGCGTACTCGCCGCCTCGATTGGCGAGACGCTTGAAGACATCTCGGGGGTTCACTCCGCGAGCTTTGGTCAGGCCGTGGGTCGCCCGGTCATCCGCGGCCTTGGGGGCGCTCGGGTCAAAGTGATGGAAGACCGCATCGACACCCTTGATGTCTCTGTCTCCAGCCCGGATCACCTCACCACCATCGAGCCCTTCGTGGCGAAGAGTGTCGAAGTGCTCAAAGGGCCCAGCACGCTGCTCTATGGCAGCGGTGCTATTGGCGGCGTTGTTGACGTTCATACCGGGCGAATTCCGCACCAGGTGCCCGATGTACTGGAAGGTGCCGCAGAGATCAGAGGCACCGATAACGCCGACCAGCGTACCGCGGCGGGCCGGCTTGATGGTGGCGCCGGCAACTTCGCCTTCCACGTCGATGCCTTCTACCGGGACGCCGATGAGTACGACATTCCAGGTTTCGCGGAATCCGCGCGCCAACGCGCGCTGGAAGCCGAGCACGACCACGATGAGGATCATGGGCACGACGATGACCATGACGACCACGACGACGAGGGCGAAGAGGAAGCCTTTGGCACCCTGCCAGGCAGTCAGCTGGAGACCCGCGGCGGGGCTTTTGGTCTCTCCTATATCGGTGATACCGGTTTCATCGGCCTGTCGGTTTCAAGCTACGAAGCCGAGTACGGCCTACCCGGTCACAGCCACGCGCACCACCATGAAGAGGAAGAGCACGAAGGCGAAGACCACGATGACGACCATGACGACGATCATGAGGAACACGGCGAAGAGGAGATGCCAATTCTGGATCTCGAACAAACTCGTATCGATCTGGAAGGCGGAGTCGAGCAACCCTTTGACGGCGTGCGCAGCCTGAATGTACGCATTGGCTACAACGACTACGAGCACATTGAAGTCGAGGGCGATGAGGGTGGCACGACCTTCGCGACCGAGGCCTGGGAGTCGCGCGTGGAACTTGTCCATGAACCGATTCTTGGCTTCGACGGTGCCGCGGGCGTTCAGGTGTCCAATCGCGAGTTCTCTGCGCTGGGTGAAGAAGCCTTCGTCCAGCCTGTCGACACCCAGACGGTGGGACTGTTTTGGGTCGGGCAGCAGTCGCTGGGTGAGCTCGGTCTTGAAGCGGGTCTGCGCCTTGAGAACGTGGAACACGACCCCAGCGAGGGTCGCTCGCGCAGCTTCAGCCTGGGTTCGGCGTCGCTGGGCTTGATTCAACCGCTGTCCAATCACTGGACGCTGAGCGGCCAGGTCGACTACTCCAACCGCGCACCGGTGGCCGAAGAGCTCTATTCAAATGGCCCGCACCTCGCGACGCAGACCTTTGAGATTGGCGATGCTGACCTCAACGAGGAAACCGCGGCCAACCTATCCGCCAACCTCAGCTACGCCTCTGAGACACTGTCATTCTCCCTCAGTGCCTATGTCACCGACTTCAGCGACTTCATTTATGAGGCGAATACCGGGCTCGAAGAAGACGAACTCCCTGTGTACCAATGGACACAGGGTGATGCCCGATTCCGCGGGTTTGAAGCCGATGCCAGCTGGCAGGCCCTCACCTGGCAGGGTGGTGCGCTAACGCTGAACGCGGGCTTCGATACGGTGGATGCCCAATTGGACCAGGGCGCTGTGCGCGACCTGCCGCGTATCTCCCCGCAGCGTTGGCGCGTCGGAGCCAGCGCCACCTGGAACGCCCTGTCAGCGTCGATCACTTACCGACAGGTCGCTGACCAAAATGACGTGGCCTTCGAGGAGCTACCCACCGATGGGTTTGATGACCTGAACGTGCACCTGAACTACAGCCTGGATCTGGGCGGCAATCAGGTGAGCCTGTTCCTCAACGGTCGCAATCTGACCGACGACGAACAGCGCCTGCACACCTCGTTCATCGGGCAACTGGCACCGCAGCCGGGTCGCACGATCGAGGCAGGCGTTCGAGTCAGCCTGTAAGGCGAAGCATCACGTTTTGGGGGCGGTTGGAGGTCGCGTGCCGCCGCCCCCGCTTTACCCGGTCAGCCCCGGTCTTCCCGGTGGAAACGCCCTACTCAGTGCTTATCGGCTGACACAGGCGAGCAGTGATTGCTCCCAATCCTGACCAATCGCCGGATCAATAATTTCGATGCGACTCTCCAGACAGTCATCCAACTCAGCCTGGGCGCGTTGCTCGCGGGTGTGATTAAACGCAAAGATCCCGCGGTCGGTGATGAACACCGCCTTTAATCGCTCGACGCTGACACTGTTCATCCATACGCGCAGTTGTTCGTAGTCGAAGATCAAATCGGCGCTGAAACGCCAGCCAACGCTCTCAAAGCCCTCCCCCGCGTTACTCGCCTTGAGGTAACCACACTCGGGCATCGGCTGATCTGCCGCCAACACAAGTTCCGGGTCCCCATGATGCAGATGCCCCGGGCCAACCTGGCAGCGGGTCTCACCGGCCAGACTATCCAGTGACAAACGCCCCTGCTCGGTCATCTGCAGCACAACACCGCGGACTTGGTGGTCAACAAAGAACGCATCGAAGCGCGCCATATCCTGCGCACTGTAGAGGTCCTGCTTGTTACCGACGATCACATCGGCGATGTCGAGTTGCTGTTGGAAAGTGGGGTGCTCGATGTAACGCGCATCGTTCAGCTGCCGGGCGTCGACGAGGGTCACCGTGCGCTGCAGGGACAGCGCGTCACGATAGGCCTCAGCCGCCAGGGTTTGCAGCACCTCCCGTGGGTGGCCAAGCCCGGTGGGTTCAATCAGCAGCCGGTCGGGCTGCGCGAGGAACAGGATCTCGCTCAGTACCATGTGCATGGGCAAGCCTGCACTGCAGCACATGCAGCCGCCGGGGACCTCGTAGACCAGCACGCCTTCGCCCGCGGCACCGCTCCCCTCGATCAAGCCGCCGTCGACGCCGATCTCACCAAACTCATTGACCAGTACTGCCCAGGTCTCGTCGGCCGGCTTTTGGCGCAGCAGATGCTGGATAGCGGAAGTTTTGCCCACACCGAGAAAGCCGGTGATGACGTGGGTTGGAATCGCGGTATGACTCATACCGCTAGTGTGACACGCCTAGCAGCGAGTGAGTGCCATCACCGCGCAATACCCGTTGCGTAAAGGCGGCTGGCGCAAGCCCACCTGCATCAGCGCATCACCACTCGCAGCCAGTTCACCCTCCTGTAGCCACTGGGGCAGGTCCTGGGCGAAGCCACAATCCTCGGAGTTCCAAAGCGCCAACGCGTAGTGCGCCGCGGGCGATAGCGCAGGCAACCGACGCATCGGCGGCGTGCCTGAGGTGGGGTAACCGCATTGCACGAAGATCAACAGACCCTGTGCGCCATCGGCACTGAGGGCCAGCACGCCCTCTGCGCCCTCGGGTGCAGACGCCAGAAAATGGAGCTGGGCGGTCGCCAACCAATCGCGATGGCTTTTGAAGCGGGCAATCCATTGTTGGAGGGTGATGCGTTCATCCGAACTGAGTTTGTCGGGATGGAGCTCAAGCCCCATGTGGCCGAGCATAGATAGCGCGCAGCGGGTCGTGAGCGGTGTCGCAACCCCCGAGGTCTCCGTGACGCCAGTCCCCACATGCCAACCCAATCGCTCGGGGGGCAGCAGCAGGCTGGTTTGTTTGAGTACACCCAGACGCTGGATAGGGTCGAGGCTGTCCGTTGGCCAGAGCCGGTCGGCATGCAACAACGCGGCGACATTGTTGCGTGCCCCACCCGCAGCACACACCTCGACCACTATGTTGGGGTGCCGCGCCCGAAAGCCGCGCAGTAGTTCGAGCCAGGCGCGAGTCATTGCCAGCGGGCCCTGTGCCATGCCGACGGGCACCTGGGCGAAGTCCCGGTTCATGTCCCACTTGATGTAATCGGGCCGGGCATCACCCACCACCCGGTCCAGCATTGCGTCGAGATGTTGCTGCACATTCGGGTTCGTAAGATCCAACAGGTACTGCTGCCGGCCTGAGATTGGCGCCTCGCTGTCGTGACCGATCACCCAGCTGGGGTGTGCACGAGCCAGCTCGCTGTCGAGGGTGACCATCTCGGGCTCCAGCCACAAACCAAACGCCATGCCCGCTGCCCGCGCGGCCGCGGCGATGGGGCCGAGCCCCTCGGGGTAGCGCACCGGGCACGGGCGCCAATCACCCAGCCCGACGCCGGGCTCGGTTCGACCTGCCATCCAGCCATCGTCGAGCACAAAGCGCTCGGCGCCGAGGGCGGCTGCTTGCTCGATCAACGCCAGCATGCGCGGCATGTCATGGTCGAAGTAGCAGCCCTCCCAGCTGTTGAAATGCACCGGGCGGCGCTTCACTGCCACAGACTGGCCGCGCCAGTAGTCCGCCATTTGCTGCCGCAAGCCATTGCGACCGGCGTCGCTAAACGCCAGTAACACTGGGGGCGATTGCCATTGCTGCCCCGCCGGCAGCAGTAACTCACCCGCGCAGGCGTTCACCCCCAGTTGCACCGCGTGGCCACCGCTGGCCTGTGGTGCCACCTGTAAGCGGTGGTTGCCGGGCCATTGCAGCGCGACCTGTAGCGCGTCGCCCTGGGTTTCACTGAGCGTCTCGTCACCAAACATTAGACTCGCCGTGCTCGCATGCGAGCTGCGACCGCGGTCGCTCTCCCAGACTTGCCGCGCACTGCCCAGCGGTGCCCGGCTGGGCAACAACTCGTTCGCCCAGAAGCCATCGCTGTGAAACACCGTGGTCATCGTCGAGGGTAAGGGCACGTGGGCCGACGCCAGCCAATCCACCACGAGGTCACGCTCACCGGTGTTGCTCAAGCGGGGCTGGATTTGCCAGACGCCGCCCGGCATGGACCGCACACTGAGCGTAACGGCGATACCGGCCCGGGTATCTTCCAGCCGAAACTCGGTGCCATCGGCCTCATGCACCGCGACCAGTTTGAGATCAACGGGCACACCGGTTGTGTGCCGCACTGCCAGCGCAGGCATGGGCTGTGGTGCGCCGTCCTGGGTGGGGAAGGCCCACGCTCGCGCCGGGCGATCGAGTTCGCCGTGGGGCACCACCGCCTCGGTCAGTGCCAGCAGGCTTTCGGGCGTTAGCCCATCGTCGAGCCGGCTGCCGATGTACTCCCAGCACAGGGTGCCATCCCGCGACCCGAGCAGCAGGCTGCTGTGGGCGTTATGCAGATGCCAGCAGGTCACGGGGCGACGACAAACGGGCATGGCCACCGAACAACACACGGTTGCTCAGCAGCGCCACAGACACACAGAACAACAAGGTGATGGCCATGAGGTGAATGTAATGCAACGGCGTCCAGACAAAGGTGAACACCCCGTAGAGCGCCACCCCGGAGATCAACGCCAGCGCGGCTGCCTTGGCAGACACACCGCGGAACACCAGGCCCACAATGAACACCGAGAGAATGGGCATGCTGAGCAGGCCGTTGAGCTGCTGCACCAGGTTGATGATGCTGGTCGCGCCGTTGTACACCGGCACCAACATCAATGCGGCGATGACGAACACCGCTGAAACGAGGATGTTCAGCCGGTGCACGTTGGCGGCACGGTCAATCAGCGGTTCGTGCAGGTCGATGACATAGAGCGTCGCCGAGGAATTGAGCACGCTGTTAAAGCTGGTCAGCACGGCCGCCACCATCATCGCGGCGAAGGCGCCCGACAGCCAGGTGGGCAGCAAGTCCCCCACCAACATGCCAAAGGTCGCATCGCCCACATCACCATAGAGTTTGTAAGCGCAGATGCCCGGGACCACGATGATGGCCGGGACGATGACCAGCCGAATCACCGCTGCGGCGAGCACGCCGCGCTGGGCCTCACGCACGCTCGGTGCGGCCATGGCTCGCTGGGTGATGGTCTGGTTGGTGCTCCAGTAGAAGATCTGGATAAACAACATGCCGGTGAACAGCGTCGGCCAGGGAATGGGCGAGTCGGGCCCACCGATCAGGGTCAGCCGCTCCGCTGGAATGCCGGAGAAATCGAAGTCGATGGCGGACAGGGACAACCAGACAATGAGCAGGCTCATGGTCAGCAGCCCCACCCCGCTGATGGTGTCGGAGATGGCGACCGCCCGCAGCCCGCCGAAGATCGCATAGGACGCGCCCAACAGCGCCAGCGCGGTGGCGATCACCAGGATCGAGGTCTCCAGCCCGAACATGGACTGCAAAAACAGCGAGCCCGTGTAGAGCATGATCGGCAGATAGATGAACACGTTACCCAGCAGGAACAGCACCGACACCAGCGAGCGCAGCGACTGGGCACCGTAGCGCTTCTCGAGCAGCTCGGTGGTCGTGGTGCAGTTGTAGCGGTAGTAAATGGGCACAAAGACAAAGGCGAGGATCAACAGCCCCACCACCGCGGCCAGTTCCCACCAGGCCAGCAGTAACATCTGGTTGCCGTTCATGCCAACGAGCTGGTCGGTGCTGAGGTTGGTCAGCGTGATCGACCCGGCGACGAAGTACCAGGACAGGTTTTTTCCCGCCAAAAAGTACTCGGCGTTGTCGTCGCTACCCCGGGGGGCATCCCGGCACTGCCACCAGGTCAGTAACGCGATACCCGCTGTAATGGCCAGGAAAACGCCAATTTGTGCACTCATGGCAACACCGCCCGCAATCGTTCCGCCGCTGATTCGGGCGTCAGGTCTCGCTGGGTTTCACCCAGCATTTCAAAGCCCACCATGTGCTTGCGCACGCTCGCCGAGCGCAGCAACGGTGGATAAAAATGGGCATGCAACTGCCAGTGCGGGTCATCACTGCCCGCCGGCGCCCCATGCCAACCCATCGAATAGGGGAACGGCGTGTCGAAGAGCCGGTCGTAGGTCATCAGCAAAGTCTTGAGCGCATCGGCCAGGCCCTCGCGCTGTTCGTCGCTGAGGGCGGGCAAGGAACCCACCGCCGCACGGGGTAGCACGAGGGTCTCGAAGGGCCAGCTGGCCCACCAGGGCACCAACACCACCCAGCTGTCGTTGGCGTACACGAGCCTGGCCTGTTCGCGCAGCTCCCGGGCCACGTAATCCAGCAACAAGGGATTGCCGTGGGTCTCGTAATAGTTCGCCTGCTGCTGGTGTTCCACCTCGACCAGTGAGGGCAGCGTATCCAGCGCCCAGATCTGGCCGTGGGGGTGGGCATTGGAGCAGCCCATGGTCTCGCCGCGGTTTTCAAACACCTGCACGTAGCGGTAGTCCTGCTCGAGGGTAGCGACCTCCTCTGCCCACAGGTCGATAACCCGGCGAATGCCAACGATGGGCATGTCGGCCAAGCGCAGGTCATGACGAGGGCTGTAGCACACCACCCGGCAACGACCGCGCACCGGCGCCTGCTGTAACAGCGGGTCAGCCCCATCGACCCTCACAGACTCGGGCTGCAGCGCCGGGAAGTCATTGTCGAAGGCATAGACATCGGCATAGTCGGGGTTGCGCTCGCCATTGGCGCGGGTGTTGCCGGGGCACAGGTAACACTGGGGGTCGTACTCCGGCTCGGCCGCGGGCAGGCTCTCGACCTGCCCCTGCCAGGGACGCTGTTGGCGATGGGGCGAGACCAAGACCCACTTGTCGGCCAGGGGGTCGTAGCGCCGATGCACGGCGTTTTCAGCACTGTCACTCATGATGCCTCCGACTCTATTGCC
>CAYZWL010000031.1:33510-36259 GCA_964482195.1 uncultured Alteromonadaceae bacterium
TCATCGAGCGTGCAATCCCGCAGGGACCGCCCCAACAATGACTCGGCCTCGCGGGCCTGGGCAAACCGGGTGGCGTAGCCCCCGTCGGTGAGTTGGTGGCGCACGCCGGAGTCGAGCACCGCAAACGCCAGCGTCTCGGGTAAGGCGACCTGCTCGGCGCGGGTGGCGCGACAGTCGAGCAGCATGGCGTGGCCCGCCTGCGCCATGCCCACGGAGAACTGATCGAGAATGCCGCAGGGCATACCTGCGAACTCGTTCTCGGCGGTTTGGCAGAGCTTGATGCGCTCGAGTGGCGGTAACTGAAGCTCCAGATAATGCTCCACCACTAACGCCATCGCGAACTCCATCGAGGCGCTGCTGGACAGCCCTGCCCCCTGGGGCAAGTCGCCATCAATCAACACATCCATGGGGACGAGTTGCGCGCCGCGGGCGGCGAAGCCTGCCAAGACACCGCGAATGTAATCTCCCCAGTCACCCTCGCGCTGCCACGTTGCCGCAAGCGACAGTTGCAGGGTGACATCCAGCGCCCGGGAATAGACGCGGATTTGCCCATCAACCGCGCCCGGCGCGGCCAGCGCCACCGTGTGGCGATTGATTGCCATGGGCATGGCGAAGCCGTCGCAGTAGTCGGTGTGGTCGCCGATGATATTGACCCGGCCGGGTGAGTAGACCGCAAGCTCGGGCGCAACACCGAAGTGGGCCTGGAAAGCGCCCGCCGCTGCTGCGCTCAATGACGAGTCAGAGGGTTGCTGCATGTCAGGCTGGCTCCCGCCACACCGACCATTGGCCGGTCTCGAGCGTGGCACTGCCCTGTAGCAAGGTTTTACCCGCCTCTTCCCAGTGCCGGGGCTCCGGAGAGAAATTGAACACGAACGTCAGTGCGCCGCGCTGGCGGCGGCGCAGACCCTCGGGCATCGGCTGGGTGTCTATGCCGGTCTCGGCACACATGGCCTCCAGCACCACCGCAATGAACTCGCTGGCAGTGGCGCCGTTCAGGTAGTGGTGCCCGTCGTGGCTGTACCAGAAGCCCGTGCCGTCATCACAACGGGTGCGCGGTACCAGCTCGGTCTCCAGGGTTTCGCGCCAGTGGCTGATTTGCCAGCTGCCGGCACCAAACTGGAACGCGTGGCTGGCGCCTGTGCGCATGCTGTCGACCGCGACCACGCGCAGGGGTAACAAACGCTGCAACGGCCCCGGCGCCAGGTTGCCCGGCAAGGCGAAGTCCCGGGCGCGGGAACCGCTGCGCGGGCAGACCAGCGCCTTGCAGCCCACCGCCGCAATGCGATCCACCAGCGCGTCATCGATAAACACGCTGCCCGGCACCAACAGCAAGCGGTAACCCTCGAGGCTCGCGGCCGGCGAGACGATGTCGACATCGACCCCCAGGCTGCGCGCGGCACTGTAAACCCGCATCGCGTGTTCAAGCGTCGACATACCATTGGCGTGAGGCTGAATCTCGGTGGCCCAGCAACTCTCGTAATCGAACAACAACGCCACCGATGCCTGGCAACGCTCGGCATCACCCAGCGCCGGCAGCTGCTCGGCCAGGGTTTTGACCACTGGCCAGGCGGGTGCGGGAGAGCCGTCGCTCAGGCGTAGCGCGGCGTGCATTTGTTCCTGGGCCCGAGGCAGCTGCTGGAAGCGGAAGAACGACACCAACTCCGCACCGTGGGCAATGGCCTCCATCGCCCAGAAGGCCGGGGCCGAAGCAATCGGCTCTGCATTGGAGGGGGCCCAGTTTACCGGCCCCGGTTGCTGCTCCATGACCCCAAAGCGCCCTCGCCCGACCGCGTGGTAGAGGTCGTGATGAAAGGCCGCCCAGTCCGGATGGCCAATGCGCCGGTAACGCAGCTTTTCGGTATCGCTGGCCCAGCCCTGGTCGAGAAAGCCCAGTGGGTAGCTGTCCCAGGTGGCCACGTCGAGGTCCTCGGCCACGCGGTAGTGGTCAAAGCCCGTGTAGTTGCCCATGAAATTGTGGGTGAGCCAGCGGTCTGCACCTGCCGACTGGCGCAGCAACGCGGCCTGCTCCTGGTTAAAGGCCACCACGTGGTCCGAGGCGAAGCGGCGGTAATCCATACGGTGGGCCGGGTTGGCTTCGGTCACGGTTTGGTTGGGTAGGCCAATCTCACTGAAGTCGGCGTACTCCTGGCTCCAGAACACCGTGCCCCAGGCGTCGTTCAGTGCATCGATCGAGGGATATTTGACCGCCAGCCAGCTTTGAAAGGCCTCCCGGTCACCCTCGGCAAAACTGCGCGTGGTGTCATGGCAGCCGTACTCGTTGTCCAACTGCCAGCCAACCACCGCGGGGTGCTCGGCGTAACGCTCGATCACTTCACTGCTGATGCGCCGCGCCAACTCACGGTAGCGCGCGCTCGTAAAACGGTAGTGCCGGCGGCTGCCAAACTCGCGCACACGACCGCGCTCGTCCACCGCCAGAATCTCGGGGTATTGGTCTACCAGCCAGCGGGGTGGGCACGCGGTTGGGGTGCACATCACAATGCCGAGGCCGGCGTCTGCCAGTGTGGCCACGGCGCGGTCGAGCCAGGCCCAGTCGTAGGCCCCGGGTGAGGGCTCGATCCGTGACCAGGCAAATTCGGCGATACGCACCCTTGAGATGCCCGCCTCGACCATCAGGGCGGCCTGCCGGGGCCAGTCCGCTTCTGGCCAGTGTTCCGGGTAGTAGCAGACACCCAGCTGTGCAAGTGACATTGCGCCATGTCCTTCTTGTGATTGGTGCTGAGTGTGCCTG
>CAYZWL010000032.1:0-36007 GCA_964482195.1 uncultured Alteromonadaceae bacterium
TGCGGATCTCGCGGTACTCAACGCGCCTTACCTTGACGTTGATGATGAGTCACTGCGCCAGATCGAAAGCGAGTTGACGGTCGTCGCAGGGAAGCCGGTGTATTCCAGTGGTGCGTTCGATGTGGCGGTACCCGAACTACCGGCTATTCAGCCCGCCTGGTCACCCGTTCGTCAGTTGGGTGGGTACCAGCAACGCGCTTCACGAGCTTAGCGAATGGCTTCATCGGCTTCAGGCCCGCATGGGCGATTCTCGGTGTTGCCAACCACCGGCACCGGTATGAAGTGGAATTCCTGTAGCTTGATGTCGTCGAGCCCAACCTGGTCGAAGGGATTTTCCATGTCGGCCTGAACGTTGTAGAGCGACACCAGCACAAACCCATGTAACAAACTTAGGCTGTAAACAATCCAGGCGGGTGCATCGAGCAGGTGATGCACGATGGTCGGCGTGAATACCAGTGGAAAGACGAAAACGAAGACGAGGCAGTATGCGCGCAGACTCACGGGCGTACCGTGGCGCTTTAGGCTGAGTGTGCTTTCCATGCTCTCGTGCACGTCCTTGAGAAATCTGATGATCTTCAAAACCGCGCGGTTGGGCATAACGTCCCGGGTTTCGCGAATAAAACAGATGAGATCGTTGACACGTTTCTCGGCCTCGCGGTTTTCCTCACCGGGAGATTCCAGTGCCGCGAAAAACTCTTCACTCGCCAACCGCAGTTCACTATTGACCCAGTCTTTCTGCACGCGTGTCAGTTTGGGGGCCTGTTCAAACGCGTAATGTACGGCGATCACGCCAGACTTAAACTGGCTCAGAAACTCCAGCGCATCGTCACGTCGTTTGAAAGCTTCGCGAATGGTGAATACCAGGGGAAAAACCACAGCAATGCTGAACAATGTGATGTTGAGATTGTAGGAAAAGCCCAGTGCCCTGCAGGTGAAGGTGATCGCGGCACAAAACAACATCAGGGCCGCTGTGCGGGCGTTCAGGATAGCAAGGTATTTCTGCATGGGCGTTTAGTCGGGCCTGCCAGTGTGATTCGCGATAAGGTATGGAACCATTGTCGTTCCAGCGAATCCAGTATTGATGAGCATTAGCGATTTACAGCGAGTGGAAATGATGGCGCCAGTGCCAAGGTTGGCACTGGTACTGGCGGCTTCAGTGCTATTTTGCATGCTCGCAAGCCTTGTGCACGCACAGCCAGTGCCGGCGCCGCGTCCGCTGTTTGCCAGCGCCGAGCCACTCGAGCTGACGCTTGAGGCACCGTTCAAGCGGATTGATCGCGAACGTGACAAGTCGCAGGAGTATGCTGGCCGCTTGCTGCATGATGACCTCACGCTCGACGTCAAACTGTCGGTTCGCGGTAATTTTCGTTTGCGGCGCAAGGTCTGTCATCACGCCCCCCTGTGGCTGGACCTCAAAAAGAAGCAGGTAAAGAACACGCTGTTCGATGGGCAAAACCGACTCAAACTCGTGGTGCAGTGCAAAGGCAGTGCCATCTATCAGGATTACACCACCCTCGAGGAGCGCGCCTATCGCATGTTCGCCTTGTTGTCCCCGGTGAGTTTGCGCACGCGCCTGGTCTGGGTGAACTACGAGGACCCAGACTCCGGTGACTCACGTCGACAGCTGGGATTTTTGATCCAGCATCACAAGAAACTGGCTGAACAGTTTGCCTACACCATTGTTGAAGACAATAGTGTTTCAAAAACGGCGCTGGATGATGCGCAGAGCAGCCGGGTGGCGCTGTTCAATTATCTGATCGCCAATACGGACTATTCGATGCTGGGTAGTCCAGGAGAGGGCAGTTGTTGCCACAACACCAAGGCGCTGCGCAGCGAGCAAGGCGTGGTTTATCCCGTACCCTATGATTTCGATCAAACCGGTTACGTGGGGCCGCGCTATGCACAGGTGTCTGAGGGGCTGGGCCAGCAGAATATACGTGACCGACTCTATCGTGGCTTTTGTGTGAAGCCCGAGATATTTCAGCAGAGTGTCGATGCCATTGTCGAACAGCGTTCAGCATTACTGGCACTGGCTGACGAGGAGCAATGGGTGAGTAAGGGTAAGCGTCGCAGTGCCACTCGCTTGCTAAAAGAAGGGCTCGATGTGCTCGCTGATGCCGACGCGTTGCGCAGCGAAGTCAGCAGGCATTGTCGACGATGATGCGCTACCTGCTATTGGTCACGGCGTTACTGTGTGTGTTCACTGCGCGGCCGGCATGCGCTGAGACGTATGCTTTCGACAACGTCTCAAGAGTCGTTGTCATCGGCGATCTGCATGGTGATTTCGATGGATATCTGGCGGCCCTGCGTGAGGCTTCGTTGATCGATGCCGATGAGCGCTGGGTGGGCGGTGAAACTCACCTGGTTCAGCTCGGTGACATCGCAGGCCGTGGTCCGGATGCCGTGAAGATCATGCGCCATCTCATGCGCCTTGAAGCGCAAGCCAATAAGGCAGGTGGGCGCGTGCATGTGCTGGTGGGTAACCACGAAGCCATGAGCATTCAAGGGGATTTGCGTTACGTGCACGCCAATGCCTACGCCACGCTCAAAAGCAGTGACGCCAGGGCCCTGCGCAAGCGCCATTTTAATGCGACGCTGAAGCAGCGCCGGCAGGACGATCCCAGTTATCGCATGTCCTCAGAAGAGCGCGCAGCTTGGCATCGCGCGCATCCGTTGGGCTTCGTTGAGCATCGTCTCGCGTGGCGCGGTAACGGTGAGTTGGGCGCCTGGGTGTTGAGTCATCCGGCGGCAATTCGTATCAATGACAATCTGTTCGTGCACGGCGGCATCAGCCCGGCGCTACCGCCATTCACGCTGGCCGAGCTCAACGCGAGAGTACGCGATGAGTTGGCGGCCGGTGAGCTGGCCGTAGCAAGGCCACTCACGGATGGCGATGATGGTCCGCTCTGGTATCGAGGCTATGCCTACCCTCAAGGAGAGCGCAAAAGTATTGGCGAACAGGAACTGTCGCTGATACTGGCCCGATACGGGGTGAGTCGCATCATCGTGGGGCACACGCCGGGATTTGGCACGGTATTCCCGCGCTTCGATGGCAAGATATTGCTCGCCGACAGTGGTATTTCGGCGAGCTATGGCGGCTTTGTCGCAGTATTGTCGATTGAGCAGGGGCAGATCACGCTGCTGCAGTCAGGTGCACAGATCGACGTGCCGAGTGATGAGGCTGGATTGCTGGCCTACCTCGAGCAGGTGGCGGCTGCGGTACCACGGCCAGCGCACAATCTGTTGGCGATGATCGAAATTCTGAGCAAGCAGGCTGCCGCCGAAGCCAAGGCGTCGAGCGATTCAGCCGTTCCCTGAGGCTGCTTCGCACGCGTCGATGATGGCTTCGATCTGCTCAATGCGAATGGGCTTTTGCAACTTGCCTTCAAACCCTTGGGGGCAGTCCAGTTCCAACTCACCTGAGAGCAGGTAGCAGTGCAGTGTGGCGGGGATGCGAGTGCGTAACTCGAGTCCGTCAATGACCGGCATGCGATAGTCGATGAAACAGAGATCGACGGGGTTGTTATTGAGATAGGCCTCAGCTTCCAATGGGTCGGCGAAGGTCACCACTTCGTGGCCTACATCAACAAAGTACTCTTCATAGAGTTCGCCGAGTTCTTCTTCATCATCTACGAATACGAGTTTCAAAGTCATAGCAGTGTTTGCCTCTCTGTGGGCAATTCGACCACAAAAGCAGTGTGTCCGTCGATCAGTGCGTAATCGAGCGTGCCATTGTGATCAGCAATGATTCCCGCGGAGATGCTGAGGCCCAATCCTGTGCCTGAGCCCACGGGCTTGGTGGTGAAGAATGGATCGAACAGTCGGGGTACCAAAGACGGGTCGATACCAGCGCCGCTGTCTATGACCTCGATCGTGAAACTGGCATCAGACTTTCGCAGCGTGACCCGCGTCCAGGGTTCGTCCTGCTGCTCATTGGCATCAATGGCATTCACCAACAAATTGACGAGTACCTGTTCGATCTGGACCTCGTCGCAAGCGCATGAAAAGTCGCTACCTTCCACAACCGATTCGATCGAATGGCTGCTGCGCGTGGCCTTGGCCGAGACGAGTGTAATGCTTTCGTTCACCAGTGCGGCCAGGTCGATAGTCGCAAACTGCACCCCGGTACTGGTTCTGGAGAACTTGCGTAGCCCTGACACAATGGTCGCGATTCGCCCTGTAGACTTTTCGATAGCATCAATGCGCTTGGCGAGTTTTTCATCGCCGATCCCGTAGCGCTTCATCATTTGCGCGCTGGTAGAAATGACGGCGAGCGGGTTGTTGATTTCGTGGGCAATGCCCGCCGAGAGTTCACCCAGTGACGCCATCTTGGCGGCCTGGATCAGCTTTATCTTGCCTTCTTCAACCCGCTGCCGCAGCTGCCGTTCAGCGGTGATGTCTCGCGTGATCGTGGCGTACCCGATGTGCTCCTGGCTTTGTGAGGCCTTGATGGCAAAGCTCAGTTCCAAAATGTCCAGCTCATCCCCGGTTTGCATGTTCTGGTAGAAGGTGTCGATTGAGCAGAAACCTTCGTTCAGCAGCGTGGCCGCGACTTGCTCGGCCACGGCTTCGCGCTCTGCAGCGGAGTAACAGTCGGCAGGGGGAATGTCCTCGGCCGGTCTGTCGGGGTCGACGCCGATCATCTCGCGACCAGCGTGGTTCAGGTAGAAGGGAATGTTGTTGGTGTCGGCAATCCGCACGAAATCGGGGGAGTTTTCGATCACCGCTTTGAAGAATTCCATCTCCCGGGTCGCAGCGGTGTTGGCTTGCTCAAGCGCTTTTTTCGCAGTCACGTCCTGAAAGGTGCCGCGCATCTGAAAGACTTCGCCTTTCTCGTTGTAAACGCCGCTGCCGGTGGCACGCACCCAAATGGTTTCTCCCTCGGCATTGATGAACTCGAATTCATCATCCCAGGGCGTACCGTTGTTCTGGCAGGCTTCAATATGCGCTGTGATACGTTCGCGTTCGTGTGGCGCATAGAAATTGATCGCCATGATCTTGCCCGCGGGTGTGCCCAGGGGCACTTTGTGGATCTTGTAGACCTGATCGGACCAGATCACCTGGTTTGTTCGTAGGTCCAGCCGCCAACTGCCGATCTCCAGGTTGGCCTGAATGCTGTTGAGCAGTTCCTGCGCTTCCGTGACTTCACTGAGATCGGTACCAGTGATCAACAAGGCTGGCTGGTTACTGTCGTCACGCCATAGTCGACACCGTAAATCCATGAGCAACAGTTCGTTGGTGCTAGGCACGGCAAAATGAACCTGTTGCTGAATCTCTTGCTCACCTATATGGCCCGCGAGCACAGTGTCTTTGAACCATTGTTGGTCGAGGTGAGACACCAAATCGAGCAGGTGCAATTGTTGTATGTGGCTATCGTCGGGTAACTCGAGCATCGCCAAGCCTGCGGGATTGACGTACAAGAGCCCGCCATCAATCGTGGCGACCGCATGGAACTCCCGTGAGTCCTTGAGCAGACTGAGGGTCAGTTGGTTCAGCCCCGGCGCTTGTAATTGTTGATCTATCAACACCGATTCCCTATGCAAGGCGGTACCGCTGCGTCCTAAAGTAATAACTTACTTTGTTATACAGCTTAAGCAACATGCCGGTTCATGACAGGTTTTGCACACATTGATCCCGATGAGCCAGTCCGCCCCCATTTGCCATCTACCACTGATTTGCCATGATGCACGGGCATTCGACGAATAAAGGGGATAACAATATGTCGCAGTGCCCAGGCATTTATTACGAGGTGGGGTCATGAAGAAGCTCACCATGATGGACAAGGGCTTTTTGATCGGAGAAAGCCGTGAGCAACCCATGCACGTGGGAGGGCTCAATCTGTTTACGTTGCCCGAGGGTGCCGACGAGGGCATGTTCCTGCACACGCTGGCCGATAATCTGCGGGATGCAGAGGAACTCTTCCCGCCATTTGGCGACCGCTTAAAGACTGGGCGGCTAGGCTTGGCGGGGAATACCTATTGGGAGCCTGATCCGGCACTGGATCTCGATTATCACATCCGTCACTCCGCGTTGCCCGCGCCGGGCCGTTTCCGCGAGTTGTTTACGCTGGTGTCTCGATTGCATGGCACGTTGCTGGAGCGCAGCCGGCCGCTCTGGGAGATGCACCTCATTGAAGGTTTGCAGAACCGTCAATTCGCGGTCTATTCCAAAACCCACCATGCTGCTGTGGACGGCGCACGCGGTGTGCATATGTCACGCAGCATGCTGTCGCCAGATCCCGACTTCCGAATGTCTGAGTCACCCATGTCACTGCGACTGTGGAATGAGTATCGCGCTGCACAGAAACGAAAAAGGCGCGAAGTGGATGTCAGCGAGTCCGATATGCGCAGTGTCTCTGATCTCTTCGAGATGAGCATTAACAGCGGTTCCCATGTTTTTCGCTCCATCCGACGCTTCGCTGAGGCCTGGAGTGGTCGTGGTGAGGGCCTGGCGCTGCCGCATCACGATGTCCCCCGCAGCGCACTCAATACCTCGATCCACGGTGCGCGTCGATTTGTCGCCCAATCGTGGCCCTTCGAGCGTATTCGCGCTGTGGGAAAGGCGTTCGACGGAACTTTCAATGACGCGGTCCTGGGTATGTGCTCGGGAGCGCTGCGGCTTTATCTGCAACGTCATGCTGAGTTACCGGAGCAATCGCTCAAGGCCATGGTGCCCGTCTCTATGCGCGATGAAGGTGACGTCGACTCGACCAATGCCGTGATTGCGATCAGCGCTGACCTTGCGACCCATATCGCGGATCCGGCACAGCGAATGCGCGCCATCCAGTATTCAGTGCAGGAGGGTAAAGCCTACTACGAGGGCATGAGTCGCTCGGAGACCGAGCTCTATTTTGCCTTGTTGCAGAGCCCCTCAGCCGTGATGGCCGCGCTGGGCCTGCTGCCGCGTTTCCCGGCCTACAACACGGTCATCTCCAATGTGCCGGGTATTCGTGAGCCCATGTATTGGAACGGAGCGCGGTTGGACGGCTCTTATCCCTTGTCGATTGTGACCCACAGTGTGGCACTGAATATCACGCTGGTGACTTACGACAAGAATGTCGACTTTGGCATCGTTGCTTGCCGCAGCACCGTCCCGCAGACCCAGCGCATGATCGATTACATGGAGGAGTCGCTGCAGGAACTGGAGGTTGCGGCAGGTATCGCAGCGCCGGTGCGTAAACGTAAGGCCGGGACCAAAAAGGCCGCAGCGAAGAAATCTGCTGCGAGGCCCCCGGCGAAACGTAAGACACCCGCCAAGCGCCAAGCAGCCACGACGGGCAAACCCGCAGGCAAAGCGGCAACCCGACGCAAAACCAAAACAAAAGCTGCGCCACGGCGTAAAATGACACCCGGGAAGGCCGTCAAGCCCAAGATGGCCGAGCAGTAATGGGGTAGAAGTGATGGGAATGATCAGCGATCGCAAGTACAAGCAGTCCTTGCGACGGGCGGAAAGCTACGCCGAGTGGCAGCAGGCGGCAGCGGCTTGGGACAAGCATCGTGGACTCGACAGATGGCGGCAGCGAGACCACAGTCGCCAGTATGACTACGTTTCGATTCGCTCGAGGCTCGATCAATTGCGCCGGTTGAAGGCGCGTCACGACACGCGTGGTTTGCTTTATGTGCTCAATGAAGGCATTCACGGCAACATGGGCGGCATGGGGCGAGCCGGGCTCTACGCCCATGCGCTGTCGGGCACCAAACATCTGATAGAGCAGTACATCGAGGAGATCGCCCATACCCTGGAGCATCTCGATACTGAGACGAGTGGTGATATCAGCGACGCTGAAAAACGTGATTTTTTTGACCGCGCCAGTCATTGCTTTGGTCACTCGGCACTCATGCTCAGCGGTGCGGGTTCGCTGCTTTACTTTCATGTCGGGGTCGTACGAGCGCTGTTTGCAGAAGGGCTGTTGCCTGACGTGGTGTCTGGCAGTAGCGGTGGCGCCATTGTTGGCAGCATCGTATGCAGTGTTCCCGATGAAGAGCTGCATCAGGCCCTGGATCCCGAGTTCCTGATCGATAACGTCACCGACCTTGAGCAGCGTGCCGGGGTTGCGGATCCGGCCCAGATGGAAGCCCAATTGGCGCGTTTTCTGCCCGATGATTTGACCTTTCTCGAGGCTTACCGCCGCACCGGGCGCGCGATCAATGTGTCTATTGCTGCGGCGGAGACCCATCAGACCTCGCGCTTGCTCAATGCCACGACGTCACCCAGCGTGGTGGTGCGCAGTGGAGTGATGGCATCGGCGGCTGTGCCGGGGGTCTTTCCACCTGTGACCTTGCAGGCCCTCGATGAGGACGGCCTGCCCAAGAGCTTTTTGCCTGCGCGCCGTTGGGTCGATGGATCCGTCAGCGACGATATGCCGGCCAAAAGGCTGGCCCGACTCTATGGGGTGAATCACTACATCGTCAGCCAGACCAATCCGGCGGTGTTGCCGTTTGTGGGCGATGGATTGCGCAAAAAATCTGCGTTGGGATTGATCCAGAGTGCAACGCGACGTTCCGCACGGGAGTGGTTCAACGCCACGACCATGATCATCGATC
Organism: uncultured Alteromonadaceae bacterium; assembly: GCA_964482195.1. Lineage (GTDB taxonomy): Bacteria > Pseudomonadota > Gammaproteobacteria > Pseudomonadales > Halieaceae > Luminiphilus. The sequence continues at coordinate 8,544 of CAYZWL010000032.1, forward strand.
AGGCCGATCGCAATAACGGTCGTATTACCCAGGCCACCAGCATGATGCGGTCCATCGTCAATCAGGATTACATGGGCGATATCAACATTCTGCCAGATTACCGATGGGTGAATCCGACGCGGCTGCTGGGTTTTCCCGGGGAGCGCCAGGTGCGCAACCTGATCGCCTCGGGCGAGCGGAGTACCTGGCCCAAGTTGGAGATGATCCGTCAGCAGACCCGGATAAGCCGGGTGTTGCGTGACATTATGAAACGTTATCGAAACGGTGGTATCTGCTCGCAATAAACCGTCACTTGGGCTGTGTTTGAGCGTGCGGTCACCGGACGCTCGAGACTGCATCAATAACCTTGTTCGAAATTCACTTGGTATTGCAGCGGTTCGCCTGCGTGCCAGCGTTTGTAATTCTGAGCAAACACCTGGGCTACGGCCTTTGGCTCAGAGATGGCGGCGGTGTGATGCGTCACCCATATCCTGGGATGTCGCCAATAGGGGTGGCTTTCCGGCAGGGGCTCTGTGTCGAAAACATCCAAAACTGCGGCTTTGAGTCGCTGCTGGTCGAGTGCGCTGAGCAAATCAGACTCGACAATGCTATTGCCGCGTCCCGCGTTGATTAGCACCGCATGATCGGGCAGGGCATTCAGAAACGCTTGATGGATGAATCCGCGGGTAGCCGGTGTGTCGGGTAGTAAGCTGACCACGTAATCACATTCCCGTGCGAATGCGGGCCATTGGTCCGCAGAAAAAAGCTGGTCGTAGTCGGTATCGGTCGCACCGCGTCGATTAAGACCCAGCACTCGCATATCGAACGCTTTTGCCATGGGAATCAGCGCGCGAGCCATACTGCCCGCGCCCAGCACCCCCAGCGTGCTGCCCGCCAATTGACCCACAGGTACTGACTGCCAGTCGCTTGTCGCGGTGTTGTTGGTCCCGGAATCACCCGGGTGAAACCCGTCAATGTTCCGGCTGAAGTGCAGCAGGTAGGCGGCTACGTACTCACGTATGCGGGCATCGAAGATCCCTTTGGCCGCCGTCAATTGATAGTCCCTTTTGGACGCGCGAATCAAAGGAGCATTACCTGCCCAGGTGGATTGCAACCAACGAAGATCACCGCTTCGAGCGAGCAGCGAAAGGGCGAGGTCTGGTTCTGCCAGCAGTAACTGCATGCCATGGGTGTCGACCTGTTGAGGGTCGCTGACCACTTGATGCAGCGCGAGGTCGGGCAAATTCAGGGCCTCAAGCTGTGCTGCCAGCTTCGCTGCATCACGGCTGAGGATGGTGAGTTGATGCATCGTGGCGCCCCAGAACGCTGGTAAAGCCGGCAAGGCTAGCACGGGGCAAATGGGCAGCGGGTCGCGTCCCAAGCCAGTCTCGGATTGACGCCTGGGTGATTTGTTGCTTGAATTGAATTCAATTCAGTTTGAGCGATTGTAATGAGCAAGAAGGGAAGTGCGGCCGAGCGCCTGATCATGGCAGCAGAAGCGGAGCTGCTGGCTAACCAAGGCCACATGGAGATGAGCTCAGTCGCACGGCGGGCTGGCGTCTCAGTCGGGCTGGCGTACCACCACTTTGGCAGTAAAACCGGGGTGGTGGCTGCGGTCGTCGACGCGTTCTACGAGCCGATTCGGGATATTGCTCTGGGTGAGGCCATCCCCGTTGCCCAGCACTGGATTGAGCGTGAGCACGCCCGTACCGCAGCGTTGATTGGCTATCACTTCCAGCACCCACTGGCGCCACTGATTGCCGGTCGTTTGGCTCGTGAGCCTGAAGTTCAGGACGTTGAGCGTGCGCATTTTGACGCCTTGCTCGAAGCCGGTGCCCGCAACATCGCCCAGGGTCAAAACTATGGATTGGTGGATGCATCTCTGGACCCCGCCGTTACCGTCGCGATGCTGATGGGGGGTATCCAATCGGCGATGAACCACGCGCTGTTATCGCCGCAGCGCCCGAGTGAAGCGTGCTTGCTCGAACAGATATGGGCCTTCATCAGTAATGCATTGAGACTCAAGGCCGCCAACAGCTAAGGGAAGAGGTGATGGAGATGTCGGACATGGAACAGCTCAAGGGCTATCAGGATACGGACCACGCGGGGACTTATCGTCAATTGCAGGTTCAAGAGAATCGCTCCTCGCCGCGCATTGATGCAGACTTTGAACGTTTGATGCGCGATGGTTACGTCATCATCGAGCGACTCATTCCCGAGGCGCTTTGTGATCAGATCAAGGCAGAGGGATTGGCGCTACTCGGCAAGACCGGGCGCAATGCCTTTGAGGGTGTAGATACCCAGCGCGTCTATAACGTGCTCGGCAAGACGCGCGTCACCGATGCGTTGGCTACGCATCCACATATCCTGGGGTTGATGGACAAGTTTTTCCGACCGGGTTTTTTGTTGTCGCAGAGCCAGGTGATCAACATCCTTCCCGGAGAGGCGGCACAGGCGCTGCACACCGATGACAACTTTTATCGTATCCCACGACCTCGCCAGCCTTTGGGTGCGGCCACGGTCTGGGCCATCGATGAATTCACCGAGCAAAATGGTGCGACTGTTGTGATTCCTGGCAGTCATCGCTGGGACGACGAGCGCGTCGGTCAACGAGAAGAGGCGATCTCAGCCGTGATGCCCAAAGGATCGGTTGTCTTCTTCCTTGGGACCACTTGGCATGGGGGAGGTGAAAACCACGCTGATGAGGCTCGCTTTGCCATCACCCATCAATACTGCGAGGCGTACATGCGTCAGCAGGAAAACTATCTGCTCGAACTGAGCCGGGATACGGTGCGCGAACTTTCGCCCGAACTGCAGTCGCTGGTGGGCTACTCGATTTATCCGCCGTTCATGGGCATGGTGGCTGGTATGCATCCGCTGAGATTGTTGGAACAACCGTGACGAGATCGTCATTGATGGGCGTTCTGGTTGGCCTTGTGGTTAAGTGATTCGGCTCCTGAGTAAGTGAGTTGTTTCTTTATCCCCGCTTGCTAGGATTTTCTGACTGAAATCCGGACTGATACGGGCCCTACATCGATGCCTCGCCAGATTAGCTTGTTGCAGTTTTGCGCCCTCGTCATGGTTGGCATTGCCGTGCTTACCGTATCGGGCTGGCTGGTGATCGACGGCTACGAACGTGAACGACTGGAGAATCGCGTCGCGAGGGAGCAGTCCAAACTCGCGACCTTGCAGGAAGGTTCCCGTTTCATCCAGTTCGCCGCACTGCGAGCGCACAGCCGATTAGCAGAGCAACTCGCGATACAGGTAGAACGGACAGGCCGGTACGGAGAAGGGCGCTTCGACAGCATCGCTCGTTTGGCGATGCGGCGCGCAATGGACGCTGTGTTTGACGGTGTGCCCGACTACCTGTCGGTCGAACTGTTTGACGCGCAAGGGCATTTTCTGATGGGCGTTGAAAACGTTGCTGACCCCGGCACTGCCCCTCGAATACAGCATTTGGCATCTCCCTTGAGTCAGCAGTTTACTGCGTCGGGTGTGACCGATACTGATAGGTTGCAGTTGCACACAACCAGGCTGGAGACCCGCAACGGCGTGCCCGTTAGCGACGCGCGTCCGGTGATTTACGCCACATCCTGGGCGCAACGTAATGGTCAGCCCATTGTGCTGCTGGTCATGAAGTATCACATGGCGCCTTTCTACGCCTGGGCCGCCAGGACGGCCGCCAGTTACCCGAACAGCGATCATTACCGGGTCAACAACAGCGGAAAATTCCTGATGGGAGGGCACCGCTTCGGGCAAGCGGCATTTGCCGCTGATCGGGGTGTTGCCAACCAGGGAATGCCCGACCTCTTGCCCGATCTATGGCAGGCAATGCAGCAGGGCCAAGCGAATCGCTTGCGTACCAGCGATGGTCTGTACATTTTCCAGCCCGGGGCGGCACTCAGTCAGCTCACGGACTTACAGGGACAGGGCCGCCCGTTCTCCGTGCTGTATGTGCCGAATGCATCGTTATTCAGCACCAGTTTTTTTCGCAGTACGCAGGGCTGGTACTTCATCGGTTTTGTCTACTTGGCCTGTGCCGTCATAGCCTGGGGATTCTGGGGGCAGTTGGTGGCTCGACGCCAGGTCGAAGCCAAAGACCAGGCGCTCGAGGTTTCGCTGCGCAGGCTTCACCACGCAACTGAGTTCGGACAATTGGGCTTGTTGGAGGTGGACGACAGCAAAGACTGGGTCTACGCCAATGACACCTTTTTCACGATGCACGGCCTGCAACCGCCGGGGGCTGAGATGCCGACGCTGGCCGCCATCGATGCCATGTTTCCGGGGTACGAGGCGGTACAGCAGGCCCATGCCGAATTGGCGGACAGCTTGATTAGCGAAGACGACGCGGCAAGGGTCGAAACGCTGGACTATGACTTCGAGCATCCCTTATTGGGCGCGCGCCGCTATCGCATGACGATCGCTGTCGATCGGGAAGGCGGTACGCCAGTGCTGCGCACACTCTATGCGGATATTTCAGATCTGCATGAGCAAAGCCAGGCGTTAACCAGAGCCGCTGAGCAGCAAACCAGCATGTTCAAGATTATCGCCCATGAACTGCGCACCCCCGCGGCGGCGGCCAACATGATTGCTCAGGAGCTACCCGCGAGTGTCAGCGAACGCCGCGATCTGTTGAGCACCTCGGGCCATTTGCTGAGCGTGATTGATGATCTGAGGGTCACGGTCAATCCGGATGCACTGATCGAATCCCGTGCCACTGATTTCAACCTGCGTGATCTGCTGGAAGAGGCTGAACGCCAGGTGCGAGCACTGTACGCCAGCGAAGCGATGGCGTTGGACATCGAGTTTGCTGATGCTGACAAGCGTGACTATGTTGCGGATGCCTACCGATTACGCGCGGTATTGACCAACTTGTTGCGAAATTCCGCTTACCACAGCAACGGCACCCGCACCCGCGTGTCCATGGAGTTTACGCAGACCGATGGCGCTTCTGAGCAGGTGTTGATCCGCGTTGAAGATGACGGTCGTGGTATCCCTGCTGCATCGGTCGACCGGCTTTTCGACGCTTTCGAACGCGGTGACACCAACGTTGGAGGTACCGGTGTCGGCCTGCACATTGCCCGTAGCTGGATCGAGTTGATGGGCGGAACCCTGGTCTACGAACCCAGTCAGATGGGTGGGGCGGGGTTTGTCATTCGCTTGTCGTTGGCATTGTCGGATCGCTCGCCAAGCACAGAGCGAGCGGAGTCCAGCACCGATGCTCACCCATACACGGCGCTCCGGGTACTCTTGGTCGAGGACGATATGTTGATTCGCAAGGCCACCGAGCGCCTGCTGGACAAGCATTTCAACGCGGAGGTGACCGTGGGTCATGACGGCGCTGAAGGGCTTTCGCACTTCGAATCTGGCGATTTCGACCTGATCATCACGGATTTTTTGATGCCCAATCTCGACGGTCTGCAGATGATCGAGGCAATACGATCTGCAGGCGGAGACGTGCCGATTATTGCGCTGACGGCTGCCACCATGGGTGATGAGCGGAACCAATTGCTGGGCGGTGGCGCTGACCTCGTCATGGCCAAACCCATCACCCTCGAAAAGCTAAAAGCCTGCCTGCAGTCCCTGCGTCCGACCGGTTTCGACGCTTAATGGCAGGTTACAGGAGTCAGGCGGCGAAGCCTGTGCCGCCCTCAGCTTTTGCCAAGCGGATCAAGCGAGAGGTTTCCACAGCCGCCTGGCGATGAACCACCGCCACCTGGTAGTTGGGATCTTTGATCATTTCCAGAAAGGCATGGGTGTTCGGATACCGAGCGATGAAGATGGCGTCCCAGACTTCGTCCGTGGGTCCCGTGAGGGTGGCCTCAAAACTGCCACGCCAGACAATTTCACCGCCGACCCGGGAAAACACGGGATCGCTTTCTTCACCGTAGAGTCGGTATGCCTCGGCACCGGTAATGCTCGCGCTGCTGAGTCGGTGACCTTCGGGATATTGGGCCTGGTGCCGGTAGCGGAGCTGGTTGAGCATATAGATCGGGGTGTCCCGATCGAGGCCCTTGAAATGGTCAAACTGCTCGCGACTGGGGTCGATGTAATGCTCGCTCATGGGGGAACGCTCCGGATCACTCGTGCTTCAAGGTTGCCAACAGCATGGGGTAAACGTCAAACGCTGTCAGCTGAGGTACACTGCGGGGCTTGCTGAGTCAGTCGGAAAACCATTGTGCACGAGCTCGTTGAGCAACATATTCAGGCGCACCAGCGCGTGGTGGCCAAATTGGCGGCGCTGGCACCCCAGGTCGCAGGTCTGGGTGCGGTTTGCGTTGCGGCTCTCAAAGCCGACAAGCGTTTGTTCCTTTGCGGGAACGGGGGTTCTGCGGGCGATGCACAACATATCGCTGCAGAATTGGTGGGCCGCTTTGTGGCTGACCGGCGTTCACTCCCCGCGATCGCCTTGACGACGGATACCTCGGCGTTGACCGCTATTGCCAACGACTATGGCTACGAGGCCGTGTTCTCGCGGCAGCTTGAGGGACTGGCTGCCGAGGGTGATGTACTGATCGCCATCTCCACGTCCGGAAACTCCGCCAACGTGCTCAAGGCCGCCGAGGTCGCCAGGGCCCGAGGGGTCACGGTCATCGGCTTGCTCGGCGGTAGCGGTGGTGCGTTGGCGGCTGCCTGCGACCATGCAGTGGTGATTCCCTCAGACGTGACTGCGCGGATTCAGGAATGTCACATTCTCGTTGGCCACATGATCTGCGACCTGATCGAAGCCGGGCTCGAGCTCAAGCCCGTCTCGTGAACCTCTCTCAGGGCCGCCCCGCGGCCTTTATCGACCGTGATGGTGTGATTAACCGGGACCATGGCTATGTTTCCCGTTGGGAAGACTTTGAGTTTATACCCGGTGTCGAAGCGGCGATGGCCCGCCTGCAGCAGTTGGGTTTTGCCATTGTCGTTGTCACCAACCAATCGGGTATCGGCAGGGGCTACTACGATGAGGCGGCATTCAAAGCCCTCACAGCGCAAATGACGGACACGCTGGGTGCCCGGGGTGTCGATGTCACCGGGGTGTACTTTTGTCCGCATCATCCCACCAAGGCCCTGGGTGACTATCTCAAGGACTGCGATTGCCGTAAGCCTGCACCGGGCCTGCTGCTGCGGGCAGCTCATGATCACCAACTGGCGTTGGATCAGTCGATCATGATCGGTGACAAGTTGTCAGATATTGAAGCGGGTCGTGCCGCTGGTGTGGCGCGGTGCTATCAGGTCACCGATGGGGCGTCCCATGGCTGCGCTATCCGCGTGGCTTCACTCGCTGAGGCGGCTGACCAGGAAGCGGCGCGCCCTCAAAACTCGTAACCGAGTCGTTCGATGTCCTGTTCAAAATGCTCGGCGACCAAAGCGCGGGTGCTGTCGTTGTAGTACTCGCGGTACCTGGCCCGATCATTGGCCTTGCGTTTGTGCGGCAGCGTTTGACGCGGGACGCCGATTTGATCGCAAGCCGTATCGAAATCGTTCTGCAGGTTTTCGTATCTGCCGATGAAGTCAACGATGAGATTGCCATGCAGATCGATCAGGTAATCGCTCTGTGGCGTGATCGATGTGTCGATGTGGTATTGCCAGGCCCGCTCCGGGTCGAGCTTCCGACGCAAAAAGGTCTCGAAATCTTCATCCGCGTTCATCAGGTGCGGACGCTCCCGCTTGATGTGATGGTAGGAACTGACCTGTAGATCCCAGGGATTGCGCACAAAGGCAAATTTGAAGAGCTCATTGTAGAACTCCCGGGGGAGCATCTCCTGCGCCGTGATCGCTTTGCAGTGGCGGGGTAGTTTGATCGCTACCTCGTGGTTGACCCATCCGCTCAGTTTGCTGGCGATGAACTGGGGCAGGTAGTAGGGGTCCTTCCAGCGGTAACCCTGCAGCGCGCCTCGTACACTGGTGCCACCGGTTTTGGCGATGTGTACAAACAGGAACTTGTAGCGGTGTGAAAGCAGCATGGCGTCAGTCTTCAGTGTGGATGCCAAGGGCACGCAGATAGGCACGCGCGCTGGTCGTCGCATGATACTCGCTGACGGCCTGCCGTAGCAGGCTGACCTCGGGCGGCGTATCGAGCATTTTGGCCATGCCATCGGCCATGGCTGCGGCATCACCCATGGATACGAGCGGCGCGATTTGCCCACCCTGTAGCAACTCGCGGGGGCCGCTGGGGCAGTCGCAGCTCACCACCGGCACACCCAACGCCAGGGCCTCGGTGAGACTGTTCGGAGAACCTTCCCAGCGCGAACTCAGCACAAATACCTGGGACTTGCTCATCCACGCCCAGGGATTCTCGCGAAAGCCCGGTAGCGCAAATTTGTCGGCGATCCCGAGTGTTGCCGCCTGGCTCAATAATGCATCGCGATCATCACCGTCACCCAAAATGATCAGTCGGGCGTCCCGGGTTTGCACCAGGCGCGCAAAGGCATCGAGCAGGGTGGGGAAATCCTTTTGGCGTGTGAGGCGGCCAGCGCCGAGTATCACCGGCACACCATCCTGGCCCATAAAGGGGTGCTCCACCGGCTCGGCGGCACGGTTGATCAATGCGTCGGTCACCACTGGGTTGCGGATCACCATCAGTTGCGGTGCCGCAATTCCCGTAATTTGCTGAACGTCGTCCGCTACGCCCTGCGATACGCCAATGACCGCCTGGAGCTTGGGGTAGTGGCGTCGCATGGCGCCATACCACTGCCGCCGTTTCAGGCGACTGCTGTTGGCGAGGGCTGCAGATACCGTCGTACCCAGCCGGCCCCCCATGGGTGTACCAGTACCCGCGAGCTGACGCGCGCGGACTGCAGCAATAATCGCGCGGTGCTTGACGGCGAGCAGCGCATCGGGTCGTTCACGCCGCAGGTAGGCAGCCACTTCAAAGACGCTGGTGGCTGTGTGCCGGCTGCGCAGGGGGATCAGCCTTGCCTGTTTCGGCAGGCCCGCCACATGGGGCCCCCGGTTCTTAATCAGGAGCAGATCCAGATCAACGTCCATCTCAGCCATTGCACTGGTGAGATTCGCGATCATCCGCTCCACGCCTCCCTGGCCGGAGAAGGAAACAAGAATGGCGAGTCTTGGGCGTGGCACGGTATTAGGCGGTCAGTTGGCGATGAGTAGGGCGCGCAGGCTATCACAGGGGCCACCCCGACACAGGGTTTGGGGTTGGGGAGAACTGCACAGCGGCGGTAAACTGCACGGCATACTCAGCCGGATGTTTCCTTCCATTGAATGTGTCCTACACCTCAGGTGATCGCCTTGCCTTCGTCCTGTGGATATTACTGATTGTCGGGTTTGCACTGGGGTCGCTCTCTCGCCAGCTGACCTGGCTATTGGCGCTGATTGCCTTACCTGTGCTCACCCTGCGCTACCGGGAGCTGGTGGATTTGCCCGACTGGCGCCGGATGAGCGGCTGGTGGTTGCTGGCAACCGTTCCCATGGTGGTGGCATTGCCTGATGCAGTGGACGTTGCGGGGGCGGGACGCACCCTGTGGCGCTTCTTCAGCTATTGGCTGGCGGGTTCACTGCTGTTTTTGCTGACGCCAGCCCCGGATCGTCAGCGTTCGCTTATGTTGCTGAGCGGAGGGTTGTTGGTGGTATTGCTCGGCGACGGCGTGCTGCAGGCCCTGCTTGGCCACAATCTTGCCGGGTTCCCTCTGTATGAGGATAGTCGCTATGGATACCGCGTTACCGGTTTCCTGGGCGTTGATTTCGGTTGGGTGATGGCCGTGCTGTCGCCCTTTGTACTCGAAGCGGCCCGACTCGCCGACACACGCGGGCGCCTTTATTGGTTGGCGCTGCCGTTGCTGTTGGTCGCGGTGATGCTGAGCGGCAGTCGTGCGTCACTGCTGCTGATGGGTATTGGATGGTGCCTTTACGGTGTACAGCTGACTCATCGCCTTGGCGCTGCCGGGCTGTACCGGTTTCTGGCCCCATTGTCGGTAGGGCTACTGATCGGCGTGGCCACGGTGCTGCTGTCGGACGATTTGTCCCGGCGCTGGGCAGATGCGTCAGGATTGTTTTCGACCCAGGCGCAGTCCCTGAACGAAGCCCTGTCGCTACGCCCTCAGTTGTGGTCAGCGGGGGTTGCGGTGTTTAGCGATCACTGGGTTAACGGCGTCGGGGTTCGGGGCTTTGGCACGGTCGCGGCACCCATGCTGGAAAGTATTGAAGGTTTGCCCGAAAAACCCCAGGGCTGGACGCCACACCTCGCGATTCTGGAGGTGGCCACCGATCTGGGATTGATTGGTCTGGCCGCGTACCTGGTGCTGTATGCAAAACTGCTGACGTGGCTGTGGCGGGCGCCCATAACGGCGCTGGCGCCGGGTCTGGCCGCTGCGCTGGCACTGTTCCCCCTGGGCTCTACCTTGCCGCTTTATTCGATGAGGGTTGCCGGTATGGCGTGGGTCTGTATTGCGTTGGCACTGGCGATTGCCCGCCGTGACGGGAAATCCAGCGGAGGATCTGCAGCATGTGCGGCATAGCGGGGTGGTTGGGCAGGGAACCCCGGTTGCCCGAGCGCCTGTCCGCCATTGAGTCGGCGATGCAACATCGAGGTCCCGATGGTAACGGCTGCTATCGGAATCCAGGTGTTGCGCTTTATCACAGCCGCCTGTCGATCATCGATCTCGAGGGCGGCGCCCAGCCCCTGGTCACTGCAGATGGTCGCTACACGCTGGTCGCCAACGGCGAGATCTACAACCACGTTGAACTCCGTGCGGCGTTGGAGGCTGCAGGGGCCAGTTTCCGTACCCACTCCGACTGCGAGGTCATTCTCCAAGGTTACGCGCTTTGGGGGGCAGAGGTGCTGGACCGCATTGAGGGAATGTACGCGTTTGCCCTGCACGATGCGGCCAACGACGAGTTGCTGCTCGCTCGGGACCCCTTGGGTATGAAGCCCCTGTTTATCGCCCGCCAGCCCTATGGGGTCGGCTTTGCATCAGAGGTCAAGGCTCTGTTACCGCTGTTGCCGAGCGCCGCCTCGGTCGATGCGGGTGCGCTGGGTCAGTACCTTCAGACACAGCACAGTCTCGGGCGGGCGACGCTCTTCGAAGGCGTCGAGAGAGTGCTCGCCGGAGAGGCGGTTTTGCTGCGTGCCGGGGTGGAAGCACGCCGTTGGCGGCACTGGCAGCTCGAGTCGGTTGCAGCGCAGATGCCTGATGACCCGATCAAGGCACTCGATAGCCTGATGGAAACGGTGTTCACCCAGCACCTGCGCAGCGATGTGCCGATCGGCCTGTTCCTGTCGGGTGGGGTGGACTCGACCGTGATTCTCGGACTCATGCGTCGGTTTGGTATCGATGACATCAACACGTTCTCACTCGGCTTCCCCGGTTCCAGCGTCGGTGACGAACTCGGCGTCGCAACCCGATTGGCGAAGCACTTTGAAACCAACCACCATGTGATCACACCGGACCCTGACAGTTTATTGCGTCGCTTTGTCGATACCATTTGGGCTGCCGACGAACTGATGCGGGATTGGGCCAGTTTGCCCACCAGTCTGTTGGCGGAAACAGCCGGTGAACAGATGAAAGTCGTCTTTTCGGGAGAGGGTGGCGATGAGGTTTTTGCGGGTTACGGTCGATATCGAACCGGGGCCTTTGAGCGCGCTGTCAAAGCTATGCTCTATCCGGGCACCGGTGGCTTCCGTGCCAGGGGCGATCTACGCGGGGATACGTCCCACAAGCTGCTCAGCCATCGCCTGTTCGCAGCGACCGAACGGTGGCGCGCACCGTTGCGCGAGAGTTGGGCGAGTTACCCGGATCACTGGAGCGCCTTGCAGAAAATGCAGGCCTTGGATCTCCAGCACGCCTTACCCGACAACCTGCTGGTGAAGGCCGATCGCATGCTCATGGCTCACGGTGTCGAAGGGCGCATGCCCTTTGTCGACCGTCGGGTGGTGGAGTTTGGTTTCGCCTTGCCCGACGAGCTCAAGCGGGATGCCAAGACCGGCAAGAAGATCCTGCGCCGCTGGGCCCAAGGGTTCATGCCCAGCGAGCACTTCGCAGCGGGCAAGCGGGGTTTCTATGTGCCGATTCGGGATTGGTGGCGAGGCGAGCGGCTGGCGCGCCTGCAAAAAGTACTGCTGGCCGACGAAGCCACGCTGACGTGGTTTCAGAAGCAAGGTATCGAGGCGCTGGTGGCGCGCCAGCAACGCAAGGGGGATACCGCCCGGCTGTTGATGACAGTGCTCCAGTTCGCCATCTGGCACCGACTGTTTATCGAGGGGGATGGTTCGCGTCCCCGTCAGGGGATCGATCCACTGGATTTCCTGGAGGGCCGGGATGGCTGAGCGGATTCTCATTATTCGTCTCAGTGCGCTGGGTGATGTGGTTTTCGCCTCGCCGCTGATCGCCGCAACCCGCCGTCGCTACCCCAATGCCAGGATCTCTTGGCTGGTTGAGCCCGCTGCGGCGCCGCTGCTGCGCGCTAACCCCACGCTTGATGAGGTGATTGTCTGGCCGAAAACCGAGTGGAAGCGGTTGTGGCGCGAGCGTCGATTTGGCGAACTCTGGGCAACCGTTCGGCGCTTCCGCCGTGAGTTGCGTGGCCACCGCTTTGATCTGGTGTTGGATGTACAGGGGTTGCTGAAGAGTGCGCTGATGGGCTGGTTAACTGGCGCACCGACGCGATTGGCGCTCGACTCCGGTGAACCCACCCGCGCCCTCCTTACGCGGCGGCTCAAGAAACCAGACTCAGATCGCATTGGGTCCGAGTACCTGGCCTTTGCCGACTGGGCAGGGCTTGCGTCTGGCGACTTTGCCATGGAAGTGGCGCTGGACGAACGCTGCCAGGGCGCTGGGGCTGCCGAGCGAGCGCGTGGCCGCTACGCGGTGATCTGTGCGTTCACCACTCGGCCGCAAAAACACTGGGTCAACGACGGCTGGCGTGCGGTCGCGGCTGAACTGGAAACCCGTGGAATGAGGGTGTTGCTGCTGGGTGGTCCCGATGATGTCGAAGCCGCCGCCGACATTCTGGCCGGTACTGGCATAGAAAGCCGGGTTGGTTCGCTCAAGCTCGATGAGACGGCCGCCGTCATTGCCGGTGCAGAGGCGCTGATTGGCGTTGACACCGGGCTCACCCACATGGGCATCGCTTTCGGTGTGCCGACGGTGGCGCTGTTTGGTTCTACCTGCCCGTACAAGCGCACCACGCGAGCCAATGCGCGGGTGATCTACCACGGCTTGGCCTGCGCGCCCTGCCGGCGTCATCCCACCTGCGAGGGCCGCTTTGATTGCCTCACCGGCATTACCGCCGCGGAGGTGTCCGACACGCTCGATGCCGTGATGCAAGCGGAGAGAAGTCTGCTGATCGAGCCGGTCTGAGTCGGCGCTCATTGGGTCCGCTGTGCTAGCATCCGCGGCACATTGAGGAGACAGATCGATGCGTATAGCGCCTGATTTTTCACGGGTGAAGGTCCTTGTGCTTGGAGACGTGATGCTCGACCGGTTCTGGACTGGTGGCACCGAGCGGATCAGCCCTGAGGCCCCCGTACCCGTGGTGCGCGTCGCCGACTGTGAGGGCCGACCGGGTGGTGCCGGCAACGTGGCGGTCAATCTGTCGGTGCTCGGCGCCCGGGTCAGCCTGTTGGGCCTCGCCGGCAAGGACGAGGCTGCCGCTGAACTGCGTAACGCGGTCGAAGGCGCTGGTGTGCGCTGGATGGTCACGCCCTGTGCGGGTGACACCATCGTCAAGTTACGTGTTCTGAGTCGGCATCAGCAGCTGTTGCGTATGGATTTCGAGCAACATCTGGCCGAGTTCGCCGATGATCTGTTCATGGCCTATGTCAGGGCGCAACTTGCCGATTGCGATGTGCTGGTGCTCAGTGACTATGCGAAGGGCACACTGCACCGAGTGGCGGAGGTGATCGCCGCCGCCCGCGAGCTCGGCAAGCCAGTGTTGGTGGATCCCAAAGGTAACGACCTGAGTCGCTATCAGGGTGCCACCGCGTTGACGCCCAACCTTTCCGAATTCGAAGCCGTGGTCGGTCGCTGCGAGTCAGAAACAGAGATTGTCGATCGGGGCGAAGCGCTTCGCGCTGACCTTGGCCTCGAGGCACTGCTTGTGACCCGAAGCGAGCGCGGTATGACGCTGCTGCAAGCCGGTGAGGTCGCGTTACACCTGCCTGCGCGCGCACGCGAGGTTTACGACGTCACCGGTGCGGGTGATACCGTCATTTCTGTGCTTGCGGCGGCGCTGGGCGCTGGCGAGTCACTGCCTGCGGCGACCACGCTCGCGAACACGGCGGCAGGTGTCGTCGTGGGCAAACTGGGCACTGCTGCTGTTGATCGGGACGAGCTCAATCAGGCGCTGGCGCGTGACCTCGATGCATCGCTCGGGCACGATGGTAGCGTGCTGACCGAGGTGGGTTTGCTCGATAAGGTCGCGCAGGCCCGCGCAGCCGGTGAGCGTTTGGTCATGACCAATGGCTGTTTCGACATTCTTCACCCCGGCCACGTCGCCTACTTGCGCGAGGCCCGCGCGCTGGGGGATCGCTTGATTGTTGCGGTGAATGATGACGCCTCAGTGAAACGGCTCAAAGGTGACAGCCGGCCCATCAACGCGCTGTCCGCACGCATGAGTGTGCTCTCAGAACTGAGGAGCGTGGACTGGGTCGTGGCATTTGGGGAGGACACGCCCGCGCGCCTGATTGGTGCGGTACTGCCCGACTTGCTGGTCAAGGGGGGGGACTATCAACCCGAGCAGGTGGCCGGCTTCGACGCGGTGACTGCGGCCGGCGGTGAGGTGAAAATCCTGTCCTATATTGAGGGGCACTCAACCACGGGCATTATCGAACGCGCTCGCAGTTGAGTGACCTGACCTGATGGGCGGTGACCCTGTGGGTCAGGGCTTGATATACCCCCGGCCCATAGGTGCTTGCAGCGGCAGGTAGCGATCGCGCAGTTTGGTTTGCCGGGTCTCCATCGGTACCACCTTGCCACCGAGAATGACCTGGTCCGCCCAACTGGTGACCTCCAGCGGGTCGCCACTCCAGATAACGAGATCCGCAGCGCTACCGGGTTCCAGTCGGCGACTACCGGCACCGAAGACATCACCGGGCACGGTGCTCAGCGCCGCCAGGGCGACCTCATGGGGTAGGCCGTTGGCCACAGCCACACCGGCGATTTGGCGAGTCTTGCGCGCGTTGTGGGCCTCGCTGGCGGTGAACATCACTGGCACACCCGCTTCATGCAGCAGGGTGGCGTTGTCCATGCGAGCGCCGAGGGAATCGAAATCCGCGGGTAAATTGTCGAGGCTGTTGACGATGACCGGCACCTTGGCTGCCGCCAATTCGTCTCGGACCATCCAAGCCTGACGGCCGCCCGCAATGACCGCGGACAGTTTTTTGCGAGCGGAGAAATCCAGTACCTGGAGTATGTCGCTGGCTCGGTGTGCCGTGAACACGAAGACCGCGTTCTTGACCGCATCGGCCAGTGAACGCTGCCCCAGAGGGGTGAGTAGCGTCAGGTCATCGGCGTCGGCTTCCAATTCAGCGAAGGCTGCATTCAGCAACATCCAGTGCGCGGCGCGGGAGCCGCCAAGTCTCTCGGCACTGCCGCCTGTGACATTCAGGAACACGACACGTTTGCCCTCAAAACTGCGATAGCCGCCGTCGTAACGAACGAGGCCGCCGCTGCCGTTGATGCTGCGGTCGCCGAAACTCGCGCCCAGCAGCCCAAAACCGAAGCCTTCGTAACGTGTGACCGGCACCACGCTGGTGTTGGGGTTGTACGCGGTCCGTACATCGAACTCGGGGTGCATCAGTCCTGTGAATAGATCCCGCAGCCGGTCGTCCACCGACGGGCGGACGGCACCGACCTCAGCAATCCCCGCAGCGGTCACGCCTGCAAAAAAGGCGGGAGTGACCGGGCTGCCATCGGCGTCGATGACGGTATCAACGCCGCGTGCTTCGAGATCGGCGCCAATACGCGTAATGCGGCCATCGCTGATGAGAATATCGATACTGTCCAGCACACCGGCCTTGCCCATGGTGTGCAGGGTGGCATCGCGAATCAGCAGGTCGTCGGCTTGAACCGACAGTGCGGCGCCCAGGAAAAGCAGTGTTGAGAGCATACGCTTCATGGGGTCACCTCCAGCAGTTGTCCGAGCTCGAAATCAGTCACCGGTTGCAAGCGGTTGTCCAGCCGGTCGTAGAGCAGTGCGCCATCGACAAAGACCTGGTCGGCCTTGGCGTAAACGCTGAAGGGGTTTTGGTTCCAGATGACGACGTCGGCCATCTTGCCGGGTTCCAACGTGCCTGTCTGATCTTCTACACCCAGCGATCGTGCCGCGTTTTGGGTGATCCAACGAATCGCGTGTTCGGGAGAAATCTCGAGCCCGGCCCGATTGCCCCGGGACATGGCTTTGGCGGCCTCCTGGTTCAGCCGTTGGATGCCCTCAGCAGAGTCCGAATGCACCACCGCACAGCTGCCCTCGGCGCGGTCGACGATGGCGATGTTTTCCTGAATGCCATCGTAAGCTTCCATCTTGAAACCCCACCAGTCTGCCCACAGCGCGCCGCAGACGCCTTTCTCGGCGAGTTCGTTGGCGATCTTGTAGGCCTCAACGCCGTGGTGGAACGCGGTGATCTGATAGCCAAACTCTTCTGCCATATCGAGGATAAGCATCATCTCGTCGGCGCGGTAGCAGTGCATATGCACGAGAATGTCGCCGTTTAAGGCGCCAGCCAGGGTCTCCATTTCCAGGTCCCGCTTGGGCGCCTTTTTGTCCTCCTTGTCACTGTTTTCGTAAGCCGCCCAGTCGTCACGATACTTCTGCGCCTTGATCCAAGCGGCTCGGTACGCGGCAACGTTGCCCATGCGTGTTGATGGTGAGCGGCCTTTACCGCCATAGACCCGCTTGGGATTTTCACCGCAGGCCATCTTCAGGCCATGGGGGGCACCCGGAAACTTCATCGCCTGGTAGCTCGTGGTGCTCGCGGTCTTGAGTGTCACCGTGCGGCCGCCGAATAGATTGGCGGAGCCCGGCATGACATGCAGCGTAGTAATGCCGCCCGCCAGTGCGCGCGTAAAACCAGGATCCTGCGGCCAGATGCTGTGCTCGGCCCACACCTCAGCAGTCACGGGTGCTGTGGCCTCGTTGCCGTCGCTATGCGCCTTCACCCCCGGCGATGGGTAAACACCCAAGTGAGAGTGTGCATCGATGATGCCGGGCGTGACCCAGCGACCGGAAGCGTCAATCACGACGGTATCGTCACTGGCTTCGCCGGCACCGATCCACTGGACCTTACCGTCGGCGAGGTATACATCGGTGCCATCAAGCCGTTCGCCGTTGCCAATCAAAACGGTGGCATTGCGAATCAGCGTGGGCTGGCTGGGGGAGGGTTGATAGGTTGATGGAAAAGGCTCAGCAAACGCGATAGCGCTGGCGAGCAGCGCGATCCAGCCGAGCAAAAATCGGGTTGTCATGGATGGGCTCCTGCAGATGGGAAAGGGTTGTGGGCAAACAACAGCCTTATCAATGGTAGGGACTATAACCTGCTGCGGGTTTTCCCGATCAATTGGCTCCACAGTCGGGACACCCCGTGCAGTGGCTTGCGCACGACGGGCCCGGCCTGCTCGGGGCGACTTCGGCGCCGGCGACCGGAAGACGACTCACTGATGGCAAAGAAGTCGCGAATCTCGGCGCTTTTCGCCATGGCGTCCTGATAGCCGAGTTCAATCAGGGCTTCGCAATAGCGTTTCTCGAACAATATGTAGCTCAGCGCTCCACCCGAGCCGCCTTCTTTGATCGAACCTGTGGCGGTCAGGAACCAGCGCATCGACCGCGGTAGGTCATTGATATGCTCCCGGGCAATCTGTGCCAAAGAGCGGCTGGGTGAGATGGTCAGGAAATCGATATCGCGCAACGGTGTGGAGGCTTCGGTCTCGTGGCCGTAGGCCTCCAATGTGGCGACAAAGCCGTTGATGCGCTCGAGGGTCTCGAGGTCGGCCTCCATCGCATCCAGGAACATCGCATTCATCATTTGGCCGACCACCTGTGGGATGGTGGGCGGTGAGGGAGCCCGCTCGGGTTCGGGTCCGAAACGCTCTTTCTCCTTAACGCCGATGATCAACAGCCGGTCAGCACCCAGACGAATGGCGGGGCTCAGCGGACGTGTCTGGCGTAACGCGCCATCTCCAAACCAGTCATTGCCAATCTGCGTGGCGGGGAAAAGCGTGGGCAGTGCGGACGAGGCCATCAGATGGTCTACCGATAGATCCACGGGCTCGGCGATGCGTTTGGCGCGCATCCAGGGGTCGACCGGTTGGCGCCCCTGGCAAAAAGTTGTGGTGTGCCCGGTGTTGTAATTGATGGCAGTAACGGCGAGGGCCTCGAGCTCCCCTCGAGCCATGGCTCGGTCGATGTGGGTGAACTTGACGGCGTCGGTAAGCAACTCCCGCAGCGGTGAGTTGTCGAGCAATGCGAGCGGTTTGCGCCGGGCATACCTGGGACTGACCGCCGCGCGCAGAATCGCCAGCGCATTGCGAGCGACACCCCAGAAGTGGGTGCGGTAGATCGATTCGCTTTCCAGCGAGGCCCATAGCGATGCCAGCGCCCGGGTTCGCGCGCGGAAATTGCCCGCCTGACCCGCGAGTCCGAGTGCGTTGATGGCGCCGGCAGAGGTACCACAGATGATCGGGAAGGGCTGGCGGGAGCCCGCTGGCAGGATCTCGCTGACCCCCAGCAGCACACCGACCTGATAGGCGGCTCGTGCGCCGCCGCCTGACAAAATCAACCCTGTTTTGGTCGCTGTAATGGCCTGTTCGTGTGCGTCACTCATGACGTCTAGATATAACATGTCGGGGGCTGTTGAGCCCCTATTTCACGGGGTTTCTCTCAGGCTTCGATGTGTTTGAGGGTAGCGTACGCCGTCAGCGCTGCTTCACGGGCAGACTTGTGATCGACGATGGGTTTCGGGTACGTGTCGCCGAGGCGAATACCGGCTGCTTGCAGCATCATCGGTGGCGCCTCCCAGGGCTTGTGCAGATACTTGTCAGGCAGGTCTGCCACCTCGGGAACCCATTGGCGGGTGTACTCGCCGTGTTTGTCGAATTTTTCTCCCTGCGCCACGGGATTGAAGATCCTAAAGTAGGGCGAGGCGTCGGCACCGGAGCCACCCACCCATTGCCAGCTACAGGCATTGGACGCCAGGTCAGCATCGAGCAAGCAGTCCCAGAACCACAGCTCGCCGGCTCGCCAGTGGGTCAGCAGGTGCTTGGTGAGGAAGGATGCAACCACCATGCGCACCCGGTTGTGCATAAAGCCTGTCTGCCAGAGCTCGCGCATGCCGGCGTCGACAATGGGGTAGCCAGTCTGACCCCGCTGCCAGGCAGTCAGGTGTGCCGGGTTTTCCGCCCAGGGGAAGTGGGCAAACTTGGGGTTGAACGGCTGGTCAGGCATCTCGGGAAACAAGGCCACCAGGTGGTTGCAGAATTCACGCCAGCCGATCTCGCTTAAAAATTTGTCGATATCACCCTCATGACTGGCGTGTGCGCCCTTGGCGAGCTGCGCCGCCTGCCATACCTGCCGGGGCGAGATCTCGCCGAACTTGAGATGGGGTGACAACCGCGAGGTATAGCGTTTCCCCGGAATGTCGCGTCCATCGCCATAGCGTGTGACCGCGGCATCGAGAAATCCCTCAAGCGCCTGTTGCGCGCCGTCCTCACCGGGTTGCCAGCGGTCTTCCCAACCACTCGCCCAGTTTGGATGGCTGGGGGTAAGGCCCAGGCTGTCCAGCGGTGCTGATTCAATACCATCGGTCTTTGCCCATTGAACGCTGGCAGCGGGCAGAGGTGCCTGCGGCGCCGGCTTTCTGAGACAAGCCCGCCAGAAAGGTGTGAATACCTTGAACAACTGGCCACTGCCAGTGAGTACTTCGCCGGGCTCAAACAACAGTGTGCCGGGGAAACGCTTCAAGCTAACTGTTTCATGTTCGAGCGCGGCTTTGGTCGCTCGTTCGGTTGCATCTGCCCAGGGTTGGTATTGGCGGCTGCAGTACACCGCACTGGCACCGGTCTCACGGGCGAGATCGCGCAACACGGTGGCGGCGTCTCCAGAGCGCAAGATGAGCTGGCCACCTTGCTCGGTGATGCGTTGACTCAATGATGCCAGTGAATGGTGCAACCACCACTGGGTGGCGCCGCCCATGGCCCAGTCGCCGCCTTCCTGCCGGTCGAGGACAAACACGGGGAGAACTTGGGCATGCTGTGCAGCTGCGTGCAGAGCGGGCAGGTCGGTCAGGCGCAGATCGGCGCGAAACCAAAGTATGGCGAGGTCGGACATGGCGGGGTGTTTAACCTTTTGCGAGTTGGGGCGAGCGATCGCTGATACTGGTGAGCAGTGCGGTCAGCGTTGCCAACGCGTTATCGTTGATTTTGAGTGTGGCGATATCGTCGGCACGAGTGCTTCCCTCGTTGACGATCACTAATGGTTTGTCTTGCTGGTGCGCCATGCGTGCGAAGCGGTAACCCGAGAACACCTGCAGCGAGCTGCCAACCACGAGTACACCGTCGGCTGCCTCGATCGCGGCTTCGCATGCAGCAACCCTGGCTTTGGGCACGCTACCGCCGAAGAAAACCACGTCGGGCATCAACATGCCACCGCAAGCATCGCAGTCGACGAGTTGCAGTTCGCGTAAGGACGCCAGCGCAACATCGACATCTCCGTCCGGACGGATGCTACCGGCGATCCGCGGATGGTCGGGGTTCCGGCGGACAAGTTTTTCCTGAATTTCCTCGCGCTCATAGCCCGCACCGCAATCGAGACAGCGCACTCGGTCCAGGCGCCCGTGCAGGTCGATCACTGCTTGGCTGCCACCTCGTTGGTGCAGGCGATCCACGTTTTGGGTGATTAGCAGTTCCACAGCACCGGTCGCCTCCCATGCGGCCAGGCATCGGTGCAGCGCATTGGGCTCGGCATCGCGCACACCCGGCCAGCCGAGCATCGAACGACCCCAGTAGCGACGCCGGCGGGCAATATCGCTGACAAACTCCCGATGCTGGATAGGCTGGCTGCCCAACCATTTGCCGCTGGCATCACGATAGGTGGGGATCCCGGACGCTGCGCTCACACCCGCACCGGTTAACACCACCCAGCGACGTGACCCCGGCGCCAGCGCCATCAGTAGTGCTTTCTCGTCGGTCATGAATTCAAACCCTTCGGCTGAGTGCGGGAGTCGCTATCATTGCTGACCTTACGCAGTGCGAGGAACATCGTATGCATATTCTGGTTACCGGGGGCACGGGTTTTATCGGTTCGGCGTTGCTGCCGGCGCTCGTCGCGGCAGGGCACCAGTTGACCGTGCTCAGTCGCAAGGTTCGCCCCCCTTCGAACTCGGTACGGTACATCACAGTCTTTGACGAGGTGGAAACCGGCGTCGATGCCGTCATCAACCTCGCGGGTGCGTCGCTGGCGGATAAACGCTGGAACGATGCCTACAAGGCAGAGATGGTCGCAAGTCGAGTGGGCACGACCGATCGATTGATCACCTGGATGCGTGGTCTTGAAGCGCCGCCATCGGTAATGATCAGTGGCAGTGCCATTGGTTACTACGGAGCCAGCGACAGCGCGCACTTTGATGAGTCCTCGGCAGCGGGTGCTGGTTTTGCCGCGGCGCTTTGCCAGCAGTGGGAAAGCGCTGCGCAGCAAGCGGAGCAGCTCGGCGTGCGCGTAGTGCTGCTGCGCCTGGGGGTGGTGTTTGATCACGACGGTGGCGCGCTGACCGAGATGCTCCGGTCGTTCCAGTTTGGGATGGGCAGTTGGGTGGGCAGTGGTTCGCAATGGTTGAGTTGGGTTCATCGCTGGGATGTGGTGCGTGGCATTGTTTTTCTGCTGCAGCACAACGACGCCCGAGGCCCCGTCAATATGACTGCGCCCGGTGCCGTGACACATCGGGAGTTCTGTGAGATTGCCAGCAGTCACAAACGCGTGCTGCTGAAGATGGGCGTCCCCGGTTTCGTGCTGCGGACGATGGTCGGTGAAATGGCAGACGAACTGTTGTTGTCCGGCCAACGGGTCGCACCCGAAGCACTCGAGTCGATGGGCTTCCAATTTCATTACCCGGCTCTGGATGGCGCGCTCGGTGAGATCCTGGACAAACAACGTCCGGAGCGTGCTATGCGCTGATATCAGGAGGCGACCGCCTCCCGATAATCATCGAAGACCTCGACCATGGTCTCCTGATTTCGTAGCTTCTTGAGCGCTGCACGCTCCAGCTGCCGCACCCACTCCCGGCTCACGCCCATACGGTCGGCGATTTCCGCCCGCGACAGGGGCGGGCCATCGTGTAGACCCCAACGGGCTACCACAACATCGCGCTCGGGCTGGTCCAGCGCTTCGATAGCGCCATCCAGAAAGCGATGGAGCGACGCGTTGTTGGCATCGCCCTCGGTCTGCGCGAACGGGCCACCCGACATGCCGTCGAGCATCGTGCCGCCGTCTTCATCATCAAACTTGGGCGCATCCAGCGATACGGCGAGGTTGCGCAGTTGCATCAGTTGCCGGGTCTTGTCGAGATCCATGCCCAGTCGTTCAGCGAGACTGGCCTCATCGGGCTCCAATCCAGTACGGGATTCAATCTCGGCCTTTTCACGATAGAGCCTGCTCATTTGTTCCTGTACGTGCGTGGGGAAGCGGATCATGGCACCTGAATCCCCCACGTAGCGACGAACCGCTTGGGTGATCCAGTTGAAACAATAGGTACTGAAGCGATAGCCCTTCTCGTACTCAAACTTCTCTGCGGCACGGATCAGCCCCAGGGTGCCCTCCTGAACGAGGTCGAGGTAGCCGACCCCCCGGCCTTTGTAGCGGGAGGAAATCGAGTACACCAAGCGCAGGTTGTGCATGACCAGCTTGTCCCGCGCCCGGGTGTAGCGATTGAGCTGCGCGCGAAGCTGCTTCAGCAGCTCTCGCTCAAGCGCCATTGGTGCAGGGGCCTCCTGCCATTGACGCTGCCATTGGCCGATCGCATCGGCAACTGTGTCGGCAAACTGACCACCGGCCAATCGCAACATGGCGACCGCTATGCCGATGGTCAGACTGGCGGGTAAGGTCATATCGGCGAGTAGCTGCTGCCGGGTTTTCTCACTGCGGCTCTTGCACAGCTTTGCCACCAGGGCTTTTGCCTGCTCTGCCTGCTTGCCGTCGCTGAAGTATCCGGCCAGTTCCCGACGCAGCACAAAGTGCTGCTCGCGGTTGGGGAAACGCGCAATATCGGGCGGGCTCTGTAAACACTCTGCAATGAAGCGTTGCGTGTATTCTCGCAAGGCTGCCTCGCCGGCAAACAGTTGGTGTAGCGTCCTGACCGCCTGCCATTTCTCGCCATCGATGACTTTTTCCTCATCGGCATTGAGCAGGGGATAGCGGCGGGCCTCGGCAAACATCAGCTCGAGGTCTTTCTCTTCGTTGCTGTCCATCGTCTGCATCATACGGCTGCACCTGTGGGTCCAATGTGTCGAGTGTCATGTGTCGTTCTAGATACGGGATTCATGACAGGGCGGGTTTGTTTTGTTCAACTCGCTGTCGCGATATCGATGGACACAAAGTGGACAAAAAAAGGGAGATCTGCTCAGGGTTTGCCCGCGTAAAGCTGGTCAATACCCCGTCACGGATGCCTCCACGATGAATGCACCAGCGACCTCGTCGGTAAACCTTGATCCCCGACCGCTATATGGCATTGGTACGGTTGCCCGCCTTACTGGATTAAAACCAGACACATTGCGTGTCTGGGAGCGCCGCTACGGTCTGGGCGCCAGCTATAAATCGCACTCGGGCCGCCGCCAGTACACGCAGTCTGATTTGGAACACTTGCAACTCATCGCGGCTCTGGTCAACGACGGTGCGCGCATTGGTGAGATTGCAGCCTCTGACCGAAAAACACT
The DNA here is from genome assembly GCA_964482195.1 of uncultured Alteromonadaceae bacterium. GTDB lineage: Bacteria > Pseudomonadota > Gammaproteobacteria > Pseudomonadales > Halieaceae > Luminiphilus. Next base: position 32,384 of record CAYZWL010000032.1, read on the forward strand.
TGAACTATTGCTCAGTGGTCGTGGCCACAATCCCAGTCTGGTGGTGCCGCCAGCGAAACCCCGCGTGGTGTTTATTGGTGAGGCGCTTTGCGAGTGGCTCGACGAGCACCAGGGCTGCATGTCCAGCGTGAGCGCTTTGTTGGCCCGCACCGGTTTGGAAGCTGCCCTGAATGAGCTGTCGGTGGGGGGCGTCGTCGACATGCTGGTGGTGCATTGCCCAACGCTGTCCACGCCGCAAATGGACGCCGTTGAGGCACTGAAATCACGGTTTTCAGTGCGCCGAAGCATGGTGATGTACCAACTAGGCAACGACCGCTGGATCGAAGAGCTGCGTCAGCGCGGCTGTGACGCGATGCAGTTTCCGCCGGAGTCGGGTCGGCTCGCGTACGAGCTGGGACGTTTGGCTGTAGAACGGGAAACCCAAAAAGGTGAGTCGAACCTTGGCGATCTGGTCGTGACCAAGGCGCGTCGTTACGACGACCATCAGTTGCGAGCTGCCGCCAGAATGCAGTCCAGCATTACCTGCGAGTGCCCACGGCATTTGTCGGAATTGGTGACAGCGCTCAATCAGTTTGAGCAATACAGTGTTTCCTGCTCGGTTGAAAACTGGCAGGAGGCAGCGATTCACTCGAGTATCTACGCCTACGCGGCCCAGGCGAGGCATTTGATGGAGCGCGCACTGGGTGCAGCACTGGAGACCCACGAAGTCGAATTTGGCCGTGAACTGGCAGAGGTAATGGGCGATGCCGATCGTAGTGTCTGAGCGCAAACTGGTCGACGTTGCCGAGCGCTTACCTTGCCGTGGTTGTACGGCGGATTGCCCAAACTATGCCACCTGCGAAGGTAAGCCCTGGCGGTCTGAAGCTCAGTCGGCGCCGGCCGCCTCTCGCACCCCCGTCGCCAGCGCATCCCACAGCGGCGAGCCGCGTAGCTGAGCCGCCCAGATGGCTACCGGCAGCAGTGTCGGTGCCAGCAGCACGCTGAACTGATAGAGCAGCGCAATCATCGTCGCTGGCGGTGTCAGTGGGAGCCCGAGAAAGAGCGGCCCGACGTTGATCATCAGGTCCTTCGCCAACATGGCAGCAAATCCCAGTGCCATGAAGCACCACAGTACCCCCAGCGCGAGACTGAAATGCAGCACGATACGGTCGTCGGCGCTCGCCGCCAGTAGCGCCGCGTAAAAGGCGATGCCGTAGGAAACGAGCCGGGTGTTGACCTCGAACACCAGTTGGTTGCCTGCCTCCGCAGCGGCCATGACCTGGCCATCGACAGCACCCCAATGGGTTGCCACCACCAATTGCGTACCATCGAGTACGGCTCCTTCGGTGACCCCCGGTATCCACAGGTCCAGGAGCTGATCGAACAGCCAGACGGCTGGCGCGGCAAACAAGCTGCCCGCTGCGTACCAAAGCCCGAAGGTGAGCGGCAGCAACAGCAGGGTGAAAACGAATTGGCGTCTGAGCGGGCTCAAGCCGATGCCGGGTCAACTTGGCGCTGCTTGGCGAGCCAGCGCAGATAAATGGCAAAGACCACCAGTACATCGAGCATGATGAGTACTGGCCAGAAGTAGAGGTGCGTCCACTCGAACAGGGCGTAATGCCACTGACCGAGATAGAACAAGGAAATGATACGGACGATGTTCAATGCCTGAACGAACACGAAGCCTGCGACAATAGCGATGGCTTTCTGCTGCCAGGTCGCGGGGAAGGCCAGCACGCCGGCAATCAGCACGATGGCGGCTTCGACGCCGTTACATCCGGACTCGATCGACACCGCAAAGCCCGACACGCTGTCGCGTAGTATGCGGCCCTCGGCGATGACCTGGGCATCAAAGGGCAGGATCAATGCGGTCGACAGCGCCGCCAGGGCACTGGTGAAAGGCTGGATGACTGCAGCTTGCACGGGCGCCAGCATTTCCAGCACAAACAGCACCGTCAGCGCTGAACAAAAGATCAGTAAGAAACGTGCCATGGTCGAGCTTAAGAGCGCCTCACAGCACTGAGCGAAGGACAATCACCGCGATAATCGCCGGGCAGACCAAACGCACGTACCAGGGCCAAATCTTCCAGAACAGGCTGTGCTCGGCGTTGTCGTCATTTTTACGCAGCTCTGCCAGCAGGCTGTTGCGGTGCCATACCCAGCCGGCGAACAGGCAGAACACAATGCCACCGACCGGCTGTGAATAGCGCGTCGTCAGGGTGATCACCAGCCCGAAGAGCGTCTCGAAATTGAGCAGGATGCCGGTGCTGATGGCGGTGATGACCGTACCCGCTACCAAAGCGGCACGCTTGCGAGGCATGCCGTAGTGCTCCACCAAGAACGCGACGGGGACCTCCAGCATGGAGATCGAAGAAGTGAGGGCGGCGACACTCATCAGGCCAAAGAATGCTGTGGCGACGAGCGTGCCGACACTGCCAAGCGTATCGAACAGGGCGGGCAACACGGTGAAGATCAGCGTGTCTTCGGAGAGCAGGGCGCCACTGGCATCAAAAATTTCAACACCGCGCTCGAGCGCCACGTACATCGCCGGCAGGATCAAAAAGCCTGCGAGCACCGCAATGCCCACGTCGATCAATGCCACTTGGGCGCCAACCGAGGGCAGGTGCTCATCATCCGAGATGTACGAGCCGTAGATCAGCATGGTGCCCACACCCAGTGATAGCGAGAAAAACGCCGAGCCCAGCGCGTTCAGGATCAAATCGCCGGACCAGATCTTTGAGAAGTCCGGAAGCAGATACACCTTGAGGCCATCGACGGCGCCGTCCAGCGTCAGCACGTAGACCGCCAACGCGACCAGGGTAATGATGAGCGCGGGCATGAGTCGCACCGACCAGCGCTCGATGCCATCGTGCACACCGCCGATGACAATGCCGGTGGTCATGGCCATGAACAGGCCCATGAGCAGCAGGTTGCGGGGGGTGCCAAAGGTCTCAAACCACGTGGCAGCCTCAGTCAGACCCACGACGTCCAGCGGATAGGCGGCGGTAAAGCCGAGCATCCAGCCTGCGACCACGCCGTAAAAACTCAGGATAAAGCTGGCTGTGACAATGCCGAGGGTGCCGGCCAGCGTGCCAACGCCTCTCGAGACGCTGCCGTTGGAAATCGTGCGCAGCGCCGTAATGGCGTTGCCGTGGGCGTGCCGGCCGATCAAGAGCTCAGCCATCAGCACCGGGTAGGCCAGCAGAAACGCCAGCACCAGGTACACCATGACAAAGGCGGCACCGCCATTGCCGGCAGCCTGAGTGGGAAAGCCCCAGATGTTGCCCAGTCCGACGGCGGAACCCGCCGCTGCAAGAATAAAACCCAATCGTGACGCAAACTGTCCGCGTGCTGCTGCCAAGCCTGAAACTCCTGCTGAATACCTGAGGATGGCCACTGCCGTGACCTTGTTGTTCTTCTGAAAGACCGCAATCCCGCGCCCCTGAGGGCATCAAGGTCTCGCACTTTACCATTGCTGACGGCTTCGTGTTTGACCAGTGCCGAGGACGTTGTAGCGTGCTATTCTCCGCGCCCCCGCAATGGGGTAGCAGCACTCCGCCCGAGTGGTGAAATTGGTAGACACAGGAGACTTAAAATCTCCAGACCGTTAGGTCGTGCCGGTTCGAGTCCGGCCTCGGGCACCAT
>CAYZWL010000033.1:0-12023 GCA_964482195.1 uncultured Alteromonadaceae bacterium
CACTGCTGGGTCGTATGCCTTCAGCGGTGGGCTACCAGCCGACGCTGGCGGAAGAGATGGGTGTTCTTCAGGAACGCATCACCTCGACCAAGACCGGATCGATCACTTCTATTCAGGCGGTATACGTACCGGCGGATGACTTGACTGACCCCTCCCCCGCGACCACCTTTGCTCACCTCGACTCTACCGTTGTATTGAGCCGTGATATTGCTGCCAAGGGTATTTACCCGGCGGTAGATCCGCTGGATTCCACTTCGCGTCAGCTCGACCCGCTGATCATTGGTCAAGAGCACTACGAAGTCGCTCGTGGCGTTCAGTCAGTGCTGCAGCGCTACAAGGAGCTCAAGGACATCATCGCGATCCTGGGCATGGACGAACTGTCAGAGGAAGACAAGCTGACGGTTGCCCGTGCACGTAAGATCGAACGCTTCCTGTCACAGCCCTTCCACGTGGCAGAGGTCTTTACCGGCTCACCGGGTATCTACGTCTCGCTGAAGGACACCATCGCCGGCTTCAAGGGCCTGTTGGCGGGCGACTATGACCATCTGCCGGAGCAGGCGTTCTACATGGTCGGTTCGATTGAGCAGGCAGTGGAGAAGGCAGCCAAGCTCTAAGGCGCGGTTGAGGAGAAGTCCATGGCTATGACCATTCACTGCGACATCGTCAGCGCCGAAGCCCAGATCTATTCGGGGCTGGTGGAGTTGCTGGTTGCGACTGGTACGGCGGGAGAGCTGGGTGTTTGCTATGGTCACGCGCCCTTGCTGACCTCGCTGGTTCCTGGCCCTATTCGCATTGTTGAGCAGGGTGGTGAAGAGCACATCTATTACGCATCCGGTGGATACCTGGAAGTGCAGCGCGATGTGGTCACCATCCTTGCTGACACCGCGGTACGCGCTGATGACGTTGACGAAGCCGCGGCTGAAGAGGCGCGTCGGTCAGCGGAGGAAGCACTGGCGAATCAAAGCGGCGAGCTCGACTACGGTCGCGCTTCCGCCCAGTTGGCCGAGGCCGCTGCCCAGCTCGCAACTCTGCGCAAACTCAAGAATCGTTCTGGTCGCGGATAAGCGATTTGAATCGGTCGAAGAAAACCGCCTGATGGCGGTTTTTTTTCGCCCACGGTTCGCTTGCATCGGGCACTTGCCGTGGAATGATGGAAATACCAATAGCTAGAGTTCAAGCCATGCTCGAAGTCGTTGTACTCGCAGCGGGTCGTGGTACCCGAATGCACTCTGAATTACCGAAGGTATTGCACACCCTGGCGGGTAGACCCATGGTCGCGCACGTGCTCGACGTCGCGCGTAGCCTCAAGGCTGCACGCCTGCATGTGGTGGTAGGCCATGGTGCCGAGTTGGTTCAGCAGGCAGTGGCTGCACCGGATGTGGTTTTTCACGTGCAGGATAAACAGTTGGGCACCGGGCACGCCGTGCTGCAAGCTGCGCCCCATTGGGATGCCGACAGTCGAGTGCTGGTCCTGTATGGCGATGTGCCAATGCTGAGCGCCGAAGCGTTGCTACCTGTGATCGCCGATGACGATGACGCACCGCGTTTGTTGGCGACTTACCTCGATGACCCGACGGGGTACGGTCGTGTTGAGCGCGATGACTCGGGCCATTTTGTCGGTGTTGTCGAACACAAGGATGCGAGTCCGGCTCAGCGCCGCATTAGCGAGGTGAATACAGGCGTGTTGTCAGCCCGCGGTGCGGATCTCAGTCGCTGGCTGGATCTGGTCAGCAACGACAACGCCCAGGGCGAATACTATTTACCCGATGTCTTGTTGATTGCAGCCGGGGAAGGTCGCCGCGTTTCGGTGGTTGAAATTGCCGATAGCGAACAGACCCAGGGGGTCAACGACCGCGCTCAACTCGAGCAGATCGAGCGTCTGCTGCAGCGGCGTCAGGCCGAGCAGCTATTGCGGTCAGGTGTCGCGATCGCCGACCGAAATCGAATTGATATTCGTGGAGAACTCCTCTGCGGGCGCGATGTCCACATAGATGTAAACACGGTATTCGAGGGCCGGGTGGTGCTCGGTGATGGTGTTCGAATTGGTGCCAATTGCGTGATCCGCGGTGCGGAGCTCGCCAGCGGTACGGTCGTTTCACCATTCAGCCACATCGATGATGCGCTCATCGGCGAAGACTGCAGCATTGGTCCCTATGCGCGATTGCGTCCGGGAACTGCGCTTGAAGATGGCGCGAGAATCGGGAACTTCGTGGAGACCAAAAACGCCAAAATTGGCGCAGGCAGTAAGGCAAATCACCTTGCCTATGTCGGTGATGCAGTGGTCGGCGCCGGCAGCAACATCGGTGCGGGCACGATTACATGCAATTATGACGGCGCCAATAAACATCAAACCACGCTTGGTGACGGCGTGTTTGTCGGTTCCAACTCGACGCTGGTAGCGCCTGTCACCGTGGAGGATGGTGGTTTTGTCGCTGCCGGTTCCACGATTACGAAGGCGGTGGGTACTGATCAATTGGCGGTCAGTCGTGGTCGACAAAAGAACATCGAAGGCTGGCGACGGCCGACCAAGCACAAGGAGAGTTAATACCAGTGTGTGGGATTGTTGCGGCAGTGGCGAAGCGGGAAGTGTCAGAAATCCTGCTGGAAGGTTTGCGCCGCCTGGAATACCGAGGTTATGACTCCGCCGGCATGGCGCTGGTCGACAATGACCATAACTTGCAGATGCATAAATACAGCGGCAAGGTCGCCGCGCTGGAAGAAGCGCAGCGATTGATGCCACTGGCCGGCTGTGTGGGGATTGCGCACACACGCTGGGCGACTCACGGGGAGCCTTCGGCTGCCAATGCCCACCCCCATGTTGCGGGTGAACGAGTCGCGCTGGTGCACAACGGTATTGTTGAGAATCATGCGGAACTGAGGGAGGCGCTCAAAGCAAAAGGCGCTACTTTCCTCTCTGAGACCGATACGGAGGTCGTGGTTCACTTGGTGCTGCAGGCATTGCAGACTGGGGTGGACTTGCTGGAGGCGGTACGCGTCACTGTTAACCAGTTGCGCGGTGCGTATTCGTTGGCTGTGGTTGATAACCAGAATCCAGACCAAGTGGTGGTGGCCCGTGAGGGCAGCCCGTTGGTGTTGGGTGTGGGTATTGGCGAAATCTTTGCCGGTTCTGACACCTTGGCCTTGCGCTCGGTGACCGACACGTTTGTGTACCTCGAAGATGGTGACCTCGCGTTGTTGGAGTCGGGGCGCTTTTCGCTGATCGATAGCCGTGGGGAGTCGATCCACCGGGACGAAACGCGTCTCGAACGTCAGGCAGAGCAGGAAGGGCTCGGGAACTATGAGCACTACATGCTCAAAGAGATCCACGAACAACCCGAGCGACTGGCGGACACGCTCGATATCGGTAGCCTCTCGGACGACTTGTTTGGCCCCGCCGCGGCTACCCTGTTACCCCAGGTGCGCGCGGTGCAGATTATTGCCTGCGGCACGAGTTTCCATGCGGGATTGGTGGCGCGACACTGGATTGAGTCCATGGCGCAATTGCCGGCGCAGGTCGAGGTTGCCTCTGAATACCGTTACCGCGAGTCGGTCACGCTGCCGGGGACCCTCGTCGTTTGTATCTCCCAGTCCGGGGAAACGGCCGATACCCTGGCTGCGCTGAAACATGCTGAGTCCGATGAAGTGGTGGCACGGTTGGCGATCTGCAACGTCGATCACAGCGCTATTGTGCGGGCCAGTGACATGGTGTTCCTCACCAGGGCCGGTGCTGAAATTGGCGTCGCCTCCACCAAGGCATTTACCACTCAGCTGTCAGCGCTGCTGGTCCTGGTGGCGCGACTTGCCGCGCATAACAACCGCGCCCACTTTGATGATCAGCTGGTTATCGATGCCATGGCCGAAATGCCCGAAGCGGTGCGTCGGGTGTTGACCTTTGAGCCTGACATACGTGATCTTGCGCCTCGGTTTACCCGCAAACATCACTCACTGTTTCTTGGCCGGGGCATCTATTACCCCATCGCGCTCGAAGGGGCGCTCAAACTCAAAGAAATCTCCTACATCCACGCCGAAGCATACCCTGCGGGTGAACTGAAGCACGGTCCATTGGCACTCGTTGATGAAGACATGCCGGTCATTGCGGTGGCACCCAATGACGATTTGCTCGACAAGCTCCGCTCGAACCTGGAGGAAGTCCGGGCGCGGGGCGGAGAGTTGTTCGTGTTCGCTGACGAGGCCGCCGGTTTCAAAACAGGCCCTGGTGTCACTGTATTGCCCATGCCCCATTGTTCAGAGTTGGTAGGCCCGATCGTTTACACGGTCGCCTTGCAGATACTCGCGTACCACGTGGCTGTGGCTAAGGGCACCGATGTGGATAAACCCCGCAACCTCGCGAAGTCCGTGACGGTGGAGTGAAACACTGACGACCAGGAGGTCAACAACGTGGTGCTTGTTCGTTTGCTCGTCTTCATTATTGCTGCATTGATGGTTGCCCCCGTCCACGCGGAGCCAGAGCCAACGATTCCTCTACCCGAACACCAACGACTGTTGGCGGCCCAGGAAGCGGTGCGGATTTTTGGCGCCCAGCTGAAGACCGAGCTGAGCACTGCCATGGCGGCGGGTGGTCCCGTCGCCGCGATCAATGTGTGTCAGCAAAGAGCGCCTGAGATAGCCCGCGAGCTTTCCGACAGCACGGGGTTTTCGCTCAACAGGGTCAGTCTTAAACCGCGTAATCCCAAGCTGGGGCCACCCAACGACTGGCAAACAGCGGTACTGACTGGCTTTGCGAAGCGCGCGGCGAAGGGTGAGGACCCTACGACGCTGCTCTGGCACCAAAACACCGACGGCGAGTTTAGGATGATGAAAGCGATTCCTACCGCGGCGATCTGTCTGACCTGTCATGGCCAGCAGCTGTCGGCACCTGTTGCGAAAGCCCTGGCAAACCGGTATCCGGGTGATCAGGCGACGGGATATCGAGCCGGTGAGATTCGAGGGGCGTTTGTGGTCACACAATCCCTGGAAACGGGCGTCGAATAAGGCGCGAGCGGAGGGTAAAAGCTGGGGTCTTGCTGAGGGTTTGGATCAGTAGCGTCGGAGCTGCAGGTTGGGCATGTCGTCGAGCTGAGCCAGAGCCTTCAAGGTTGCCTCGCCCTCTGCTTCGCTGTTGATGCCCACCACCTGGACGCGATAAAAAAGCTCCCCCTGGCGGGACTCGACCGCGACTTTGGCATCGTAGCCGGCATCGCGGATGGCACGGGCTCGGCTATCTGCGTCAACGCCTCTGGAGTAAGTGTCGACGAACACAAACCAGCCGCCCGCATTGGCGGCGGTATCTCGCAGCGCCACTACCGGTGATGTCGCTGTAGTGCTGGTGGTGGCGGCCTGGCCGTTGCCGGCCAGGTCAGGATCACGGCCGACCCACAGCGGGCCGATGCCATAACGGGTTTCCAACGCGTTGGCCGCTGCTTGGGCTGCAGCGCGGTTAGCGTAGCCAATGGCTCGCACGCGGAACAAAGGCTTGCCGTCAACCATGACTTCCTGAAGCTGAATGGATCCCACTTCGGCTTCCAGTTTGTCTGCCCATTCCTCGGCAATATCCCTGCGTGAATAGCTCGCGACATTGACGAACCACTCGCCGCCGGCAGGTGCGGGAATCACCAATGGCTCAGCGTTTTCCGCAGGTGGCTGTGTGTCTGTTTCTGCATTGGCGGCGGGTGCCGGTGCTGCGGAGGCCTGGTTGGCCGCTTGTGATTGGTTGACCATGGCCTGAATCTGATCGAGCTCGGAAGCCATGGTGGCGTATTGGTCGCGCAAGGTATTGAGCTGCAGCCGCAGTGACTGATTGTCCTCGTTAAGGGCCTGCTCCTCGGCCGCGCTGAGGTCGCCACTGCTCTGGCGTTTGGCGGCGGCCAACTCGCCTTCCAGTTGCGTAATGCGGGCGGTTAATCCTGAACGATCCTGGAAAACTCCCCAGCCGCCGCCGACGATTAACAGCAAGCCTACGCCGAGACTGGCGATGACCCATATGGGCAGTTTGCGTGCGCTGGTGCTTTCGGCAGCGGCGTCGTGATCGGTGAGCAAGTCATCGGTAGACTTGCGTTTGCGCTTTCTTCTTCTTGGCGCGGTTTCCTCGTCCCCGTTTGCCGGCGTTGCTGCGGCAGCGTTGCTAGGCGTGGGGTCTTCGGAAGGCGCGGGCTCAGGCTTGGGCGTAGGCTCGTTGGTGGGCTCCGGTGCCGGCGCGGGCGCCGCCATGGCTGCGAGCATGGCATCATCAACGGGATCGGGTGCTGGCCCGATAGAAGCCGCGCTGTCGTTGGATGCCTGCTCGGCGGCTGCTGAGACATCGCCGAGCCAATCGTCATCGCCCAGCACGGCAGTATCGTCTGGTGCCGCGCTCAGCGTGGGTTCTTCAACGGCAGGCGCCGGTTCAGGCTCGGGCTCGGCGGGTGCTTCAATGATGTCAGGGACCGGTTCCGGGACGACGTCTGCTGCGGGTTCGGCGGCGTCGACGGGTTTTTCAGCAACCATTTCCATAGCAGCGGGTTCAGCACTGTCGGGTTTGTCGACTTCGTCCATCCCGGGAATCAATTCGTCGTCATTCAACCAGCTATCGTCACCGAGGGTATCCGGCGTGCTGTCTTCTATCGATGAGCTGCTCCAAGACTCCGGCGGCGTCATTACGCGGCGCTTTTCGTCGTCTTCGCTGTCCATGTTGGTGCCCTCCTCGGCCAATTGGGCCGAGACTATCAAGAAAAAAAGACGTCTGCTGCGGTGCGGATTGACCCATATACGTAGGGGTAGCGGCCGGTTACCGGTAAACTTCACCCATGGACGTTTCCGATATTCTGAACCCGCTGAATGATGCGCAACGAGAAGCCGTTGCCGCCGACAATGGCAACATGCTGGTGCTGGCGGGCGCCGGCTCCGGTAAAACACGCGTGTTGGTACACCGCATTGCCTGGTTGATCCGCGCTGAAGGTATGTCCCCACACGGACTGTTGGCAGTGACTTTTACCAACAAGGCGGCTCGGGAAATGCGCGGGCGCATTGAAACCATGTTGGCGATGCCCACCGGTGGCATGTGGGTGGGTACTTTCCACGGTTTGGCCCACCGTCTGTTGAAACTGCATTGGCGTGAGGCGGGCTTACCGCAAAATTTCCAGATCCTCGATTCCGATGATCAGTTGCGGGTCGTCAAACGCATTATTCGCGAGCTGGATCTCGATGAGTCGCGTTGGCCACCCAAGCAGGCGCAATGGTTTATCAATGGTCAAAAAGATGAGGGGCTGCGCGCTGCTCACATCGAACCACCACTGGGCGATCTCTACACCAAGACCATGCTGCGAATTTACGCGGCCTATGAGGCGGCCTGTGAACGCGGCGGCATGGTGGATTTCGCCGAACTGTTGCTGAGGGCGCATGAGCTCTGGCTCAAGTCCCCCGCCACCCTGCACCATTACCAGCACCGGTTTCAGGCAATTCTGGTTGATGAGTTTCAGGACACCAACACCATTCAGTACGCCTGGCTGAGGGTGCTTGCAGGCAATACCGTACCGGTGGTCGCCGTGGGTGACGATGATCAGTCGATCTATGGCTGGCGTGGCGCCCGGATCGAGAATATTCAGCGTTTCAGCGAAGACTTCCCGGCGACCCAAACCATTCGGCTGGAGCAAAACTACCGCTCTACCCAAACTATCCTGTCAGCGGCCAACGCGCTGATCGGTCACAACTTTGGTCGATTGGGCAAAGAACTGTGGACCTCGGGTGAACAGGGAGAGCCCATCTCCTTGTACGCTGGTTTCAACGAGCAGGACGAAGCCAGGCACATCGTCGAGCAGGCGGAGGCTTGGATCAACGACGGTAACCCGCGTCGCTCGGTTGCCATCCTCTATCGTTCAAACGCGCAATCTCGAGTGCTCGAAGAGGCCTTGATCCGGGCCGCGTTGCCCTACCGCATTTATGGCGGGCAGCGCTTCTACGAGCGACTGGAGATTCGCAATGCGCTTGCCTATATGCGCTTGCTGCTTGCACGTGGCGATGATCCAGCACTGGAGCGGGTGATCAATACGCCGCCTCGCGGGATCGGTAGCAAGACCATCGATAGTCTTCGTGAAGTGGCCCGGGAGCGAAGCCTGTCGCTTTGGGCGGCGATCGACGCCGCCCGGGAAGAAAAACTGTTTCCTGCCCGGGCGCTGACGGCGCTTGGCGGCTTTCAGGCACTGATCAACGAGATGGACTCGATGACCCTGGAGTTGCCTCTGGAGGAGCTGACCGAAGCGATTATCCAGCGCTCAGGTTTGATCGATTACCACCGGTCAGAGAAAGGCGAGCGCGGTCAGGCCCGGGTCGAAAACCTGGAGGAGCTGGTGTCCGCGGCCAAGACGTTTATTCCTGAAGCGGAAGACCTGTCACCGCTGCAACAGTTTCTCGATAACGCCGCGCTCGATGCTGGAGATGCTCAGGCTGATCCCCATGAGGACAGCATTCAGTTGATGACTTTGCATTCGGCCAAGGGACTGGAGTTTCCGCTGGTTTTTCTCGCCGGTATGGAGGAAAACCTTTTCCCCCATCGCATGAGCGCGGAAGAGCCCGGCCGCATGGAAGAAGAGCGCCGCCTGGCTTACGTCGGCATCACGAGAGCGATGCAGCAGTTGGTGCTTACTTATGCCGAGAGCCGAAGGCTGCACGGCGCCGAGAGCTACAACACGCCGTCGCGTTTCATCCGGGAGATACCTGCGGAGCTGGTGCACGAAGTGCGCCTGGGTAACAGCGTCACTCGGCCGCTGTCATCAGTTGCGAGCAAATCGGTGCAGGAAGCCAACGAAACCGGTGTGCGGCTCGGTGCCCGGGTGCTGCATGGCACTTTCGGTGAAGGCGTGGTGACCAACTTTGAGGGGCGCGGCGCCAGTGCCCGGGTCGAGGTGAGTTTTGCTGCGGGCAGTAAGTGGTTGGTACTGCAATACGCCAATCTGCAGATGCTCTGATTGTTGGTTTCAGGTGAACAATAAGAAAGTGGTGGGGGAATCATGACTGAGCGACGCCTGTTACCTGGGGTGGTCATCGTGCTGCTGGCATTGCTGGTACTCGTGACCGGTCTCTGGGTGCGTGATCGAGTGGGGACTCAGGGCGACCAACAAGGAGCCACGCTGTTGCAGAGCGGCCAGACTCTGCGCTGGAAGCTGGTGACCACCTGGCCGAAGGGTCTACCGGGTCTTGGTAGCGCGCCAGAAAATTTCGCCCGGCGAGTCAACGCCATGGCCGGCGGTCGACTCCAGGTTGAGGTCTTTGGCGCCGGAGAGATCGTACCCGCCTTCGAGGTTTTTGATGCGGTCTCCCAGGGTGTCGCGGAGGTCGGTCACGGTGCTTCCTATTACTGGAAAGGCAAAATCCCGGCGGCAGTGTTCTTCACTGCCGTGCCCTTTGGCATGACTGCCCAGGAGATGAATGGCTGGCTGCACTATGGTGGTGGGCTCGAACTTTGGCGAGCGCTGTACGCCCCCTTCGGTGTTGTGCCCTATGCCGGGGGTAGCACCGGCGTACAGATGGCAGGCTGGTTTAATCGAGAGTTGAATACGGCTGCCGATCTCGAGGGGCTGAAAATGCGTATTCCCGGGCTTGCCGGGGAAGTGTTTGATGGCGCGGGTGGTTCTGCTGTGCGGTTGGCTGGTGGTGAGGTTTATACCTCGATGCAAACGGGTGTGATCGATGCCGTCGAATGGGTAGGGCCATACAACGACCGCACCTTGGGTTTGCACGAGGTGGCTCGCTACTACTACTACCCAGGCTGGCACGAACCGGGTGCCATGCTCGAGTTCATCGTCAATCAGCAAGCCCTGGCCAGCTTACCTGACGATCTCCAGGCCATTGTTCGTGAAGCCGCTCGGGCCAGTAATCAGGACATGCTGGACGAGTTTACAGCCCGGAACAACGAGTCTCTCTCGTCCTTGTTGCAGGATCATGATGTGCAGCTTCGGGCCTTGCCCGACGATGTACTACAGGCCCTCTATGACAATACCCAGATTGCCATGGCTCAGCTGATTGCTGAGGACCCGGCCTCCGCAAAAATTGCTGAGAGCTACCAGGCGTTCTTTGAGGACGTTCGGGCTTACCACCAGATTTCTGAACGGGCGTATCTCAACGCCAGGGAGAAAGTGCTACCGCCCTCCCCGGTTGGTAAGCCCTGATTTACTGAGGTCGGATAGTCCGGGTGCGTTTGTTGTCGTCGATGGCGACGTAGATAAACTCACCCTCAGTGACTTTGAGCGGCTCGTTGTCGTGTTTGGCGTTGATCCAGACCTCGACCATGATCCGCATGGAGCTGCGGCCCACCTCAAGCACATCGCAGTAACAGCTCACCACCGCCCCCACGTGCACGGGTGTCAGAAAAGACATGGCTTCGATGGCGACAGTGGCCACCCTGCCCTGTGCCACATCTCCTGCAGTGATTGCACCCGCCAGGTCCATTTGCGACAGCAACCAGCCACCAAAAATATCGCCATTGGCGTTGGTGTCCTTCGGCATCGCCAGGGTCTGGAGCGCCAGCTCACCCTGGGGCGTCGGGTTCGAGTCGATGTCATCCATGGTCGTGGGTCCTGTTGTCCCGCATTCTCAGTGTCGAGAATGGGGTCACAGGCCGATGATTTCAACGCCTATTGAAGAGTGTTACTGGCGAGTAGATTGGGCAGCCATGTCACGAGCTCGGGCCATATCCAAAGCACAAGCAGCATTGTTAACTGGATCAGGACGAATGGCAGTACTCCATTGTAGATCGCCAGGGTACTGACATGGCTGGGTGCCACCCCTCGCAGATAGAACAGCGCGAAACCAAAGGGCGGTGTGAGAAACGACGTTTGCAGATTCATGGCGATCATGATCGCAAGCCAGATGGGATCGAATCCCATGGCCAGCAGGATCGGACCGACGATGGGGACCACAACGAAAGTGATTTCGATGAAGTCGAGAATGAATCCGAGCAGAAAGATCACCACCATCACCAACAGCAGCGCCATCTGGGGCCCGCCTGACATTGAGGTGAAGAACTCACGCACTAATGTGTCGCCACCAAAACCCCGGAATACGAGTGAAAATACCGCAGCGCCGATCAAAATCATGAAAACCATGCTGGTGACCTGCAGGGTTGATTCACCCATCGCCGCGAGTTTTCGGGCCGACAACTCACCGCGTATGGCCGCCAGCAGCATCGCGCCCACTGCCCCGACCCCTGCGGCCTCCGTGGGCGTCGCAGCACCCAGCAAGATGGACCCCAGTACGACTGCGATGAGCGCCAGCGGGGGAATCAACCCAGCAACCACGTGAGTCAGCGATATGTCCTCCACCTCGGCCGCGGGGGCGTGTCCCGGGCGCATCAGCGCGGTCCCCATGACGTATACGATGTAGGCGATGACCAGCAGGGCGCCGGGCACCAGGGCGCCAACAAACAGGTCGCCGACCGACACGGTATCGGTGTTGATGACATTGAGTTGCAGCTGTGCCTGTTGATAGCTGCTGGAGATGATGTCACCCAGCAGCACCAGCGCGATGGATGGCGGGATGATCTGGCCGAGCGTGCCGGTGGCACAGATGGTGCCTGTTGCCAGGCCTGGTCGATAACCTGCCGCCAGCATGGTGGGCAGGGACAAAACCCCCATGGTGACTACCGTGGCACCGACAATGCCGGTGCTTGCCGCCAGTAGCGCACCTACCAACACCACTGATACACCCAAGCCCCCGGGGCGGGTGCCAAACAGACGTGCCATATTGGCGAGCAGTTCTTCGGCAATTCGCGCCCGCTCCAGCACCACTCCCATGAGGATAAACAAGGGCACGGCGACCAGTGTTTCATTGCTCATGGTGCCAAAGACGCGCGCGGGCAGCGCGCTGAGAAAACCCGCATCGAAGGTGCCCGTCAGCACGCCACCTGCTGCAAAACCCAATGCGGTACCGGCCAGCGTCAACGCCACCGGGAAGCCGAACATCAGCAGCAGACAGACCACGGCGAACATCGCCAGTGCGATAGAGCCATCAGCCATACAAGGAGCCATCAGCCATGTTGAGTGCCATCAGCCATG
>CAYZWL010000033.1:12123-34035 GCA_964482195.1 uncultured Alteromonadaceae bacterium
GCCATCAGCCATGTTGAGTGCCATCAGCCATGATCAGCGATCTCCGCCTTCGCTGGCTCAACCACCGTCAATCGTGCAACAGCCTTCAACGTTTGGCTTAGAGCCTGCAGTGCCAGCAACAACGCCATGGCCGGAATCAGTGTTTTCAGCAGGTAAACCGCGGGAATACCGCCGGGTTCCGGGGAACGCTCGAGAATCGACCAGGAATCGGCGACGTAGTCGTAACTGCCAAGGGCGATCAGCCCGCACAGGGGAAATGTAAACAACACGTGGCCCACCGCATTTACCCAGGCTTTGCCGCGCTCGCTGAAGCGGCGATAAAAAATGTCTACCCGCACATGCTGGTCGTTGAGCAGTGTAAAAGATGCGCCGAGTAGAAAACCTGCCGCGTGCATGTACAGCACCGACTCCTGTGCAGCGATGGCTCCCTGAGAGAAGCCGTACCTTAAAACCACCACGGCAAACGTGACCAGCGCCATGGCGGGCATGAGCCAGGCGACCAGCTTACCGATGATGAGATTGGTTGAATCGATCCAGCGCGCGGGCCCTAGCAGAAACCCCACGTTTTATTCCTGTTTTTGCGATGGTTGAGCAAGGTTATCATCTCCCTCACCCCAACAGCAGAGAGAACAGCCCGTGCTGACCGTGCTTTCACCGGCCAAGACGCTGGACTACGACACCCCGCCAACCACGCGCAAGACCACCCAACCCTTGTTTGTGGAGCAATCCGCTGCGTTGATCGACGATGCGCGCAAACTCGACCCAGCAGCGATCCGCGAGTTGATGGGGGTCAGTGAGAACATTGCCCAGCTTAACTTTGAGCGGTTTCACGAGTGGCAGCCTGAATTCAGTCTGGACAATGCCAAACAAGCGGTGCTCGCTTTCAAGGGTGATGTTTACACCGGGTTACAGGCGGAAACCCTCGACAGCAAACAATTGGCCTTTGCCCAAAAGCATCTGCGTATTCTCTCGGGCCTGTACGGTTTGTTGCGACCGCTCGATCTGATGCAACCCTATCGACTTGAAATGGGACTGCGTTTCGCCAACAGCGGTGGCAAGAATCTCTATGAGTTTTGGGGTGACAGCATCACTCAGATGCTCAACAAGCACTTAAAGACCAGCGGTAGCCCCGTGTTGGTCAATCTGGCATCAAATGAGTACTTCAAGGCGGTGAAGCCGCGACAACTGGACGCCGAAGTTATCACCCCGGCCTTCAGGGACTTGAAAAACGGCAAGTACAAGATGATTTCCTTCTATGCCAAGAAGGCGCGAGGCCTGATGGCCAAATACATTGTGACCGAGGGTCTGAATGATCCCGAAGGACTGAAGGACTTCGCGGTCGAGGGTTACTACTACTCGGCAGAGCAATCCTCCGCGACCGATTGGGTGTTCCTCCGTGACGCACCGCCCAGCGCTGGCTAGTACTGCGCTATAACAGCCCCAGCCCCCGGCCCTGCTCTTCCAGGGATTGGCGGAAGGCGGGGTGGGCGAGACTGATCAGCGCGCGGGCCCGCTCGCGCAGTGACAGGCCTTTGAGATTGACGCAGCCGAATTCGGTCACCACAAATTGCGTGTCCATGCGCGTGTCGGTAACCGCTCCGCCTTTGAGCTGCGGCACAATCTTGCTGAGACTGTGGTTTTTGGCCGTCGCGTTCAACGCGATGAACGAGCGCCCACCCTTTGAGGCGTAGGCGCCGCGGACGAAATCCAATTGTCCGCCTGTCCCCGAGAAAGGTGAGCCATCAATTTGTTCGGCATTGATCTGCCCAGTGAGATCGACCTCGATAGCGGCGTTGACTGACACCATGTTCGCGTTTTTGCGGATGATCGCAGGGTTATTGACCCACGATGCCGGATAGCCGAGCACCGAGGGGTTATCGTCAAGAAAGTCATACAACTTGCGATCCCCAAGCGCCAGGGTGAAGACGTGTCGGTGCTGCATCCAGTATTTGCGCCGGCCATTGATCACCCCGGATTTGATGAGGTCGACCATGGCCGGGCTGAACAGCTCCGAGTGCAGTCCAAGATCATTGTGATTGCTGAGCAGGCTGAGTACCGAATTGGGTACCCCGCCGATTCCCATCTGCAAGGTATCCCCGTCCTGGATGTGCTCGACAATACGGGTGGCGATTTTGAGGTCTGTCTCGGTGGGCTGGTGAAAGGGAACCTCGGCCAGCGGGACGTGATTTTCAATCAGACCGTCGATTTCCGAGAGATGTACGCTGCACTCACCAAAGGTGCGCGGCATGTGCTCGTTGACTTCCACCACGACTTTGCTGGCTTTGCGAATCACCGACGCCGCGTAGTCGGGATTGGTGCCGAGGCTAAAGTAGCCGTGCCTGTCCATCGGTGACACGGTGGCCATAAAGCAGTCGGGTTGAATCTGTTCGGTGAGCAGCCTGCCTACTTGGTGGAATGCCGCTGGTACAAACTCAACGGTATGCGGGTCGGTGAAGTGTTGGATGCCCGCTCGATCATGGCTGCTCAGGAACAGGGGTCTCGGTACGATCTTGCCCACCATGGCGGGGACCAGCAGATGATCACTGAGTGCCTGAGATCCATGCATATAGTAAATCGGCATGGGGTTGCGTCGCGTGGTGCCCAGGGCCGTCGCCATGCCCTTGATCAAACCGGGCGGTTGGGCGACCCCCATGGCGAGAATCAAATTGCCGCCGTCCGGGACGAAGAACAGCGCTTCTTCGGGGCTGATGCGCTTATCTTGATACTGCTGATCCAGGGTCGACATGGCGGGTCCATCTGCGTGAGCAGTCGTCAGTCTAGCGCAGGCGGCGCACGCGTCAGTTACGCCTGTTTGAAGGGCAGCAGGGTACGCGCTTCCTCGCAGTAAGCACGGACCTGTTCGCGCTCACGGGCGGCGAACTGGCCGACGGGGCCGTCGAGCGCCTCTGCGGCAATCCAATGGTTGGAACGGGTCAGTATTGGCTCAAATCCACGTTGGATCTTGTGTTCACCCTGAGCGCCCGGGTCAAAGCGAGTCAGTCCGTTCGCGATGCAGTACTCGATACCGCGGTAGTAACAGGCTTCGAAATGGAGCGCGTCGTATTCGGACAAACAACCCCAGTAACGACCGTAGAGCGTGGTGTCTCCGCGAAAATACAGTGCTGCGGCAACCCGCTGTTCGCCGTGCCTCGCGATGACCATCACCGGGGTGTCTCCCAACTGCGGGCAGGTCTCGGTAAAAAATGCCTCGGTGAGATAACCCCCGTGGCCGCTGCGCTTGGCGTAGGTCATCTGGTAGCAGCGGTGAAAAAACGCCCAATCATCGTCGCTGATGTCGCGGCCGGTCAGGGTTTGCAGGTCGAGACCCTGGTCGACAATGGACTGTCGTTCCTTGCGCAGGTTCTTGCGCTTGCGGCTGCTGAAGCGATCGAGGAAATCCTGAAAGTCTCGATAGTCTCGATTGAACCAGTGGAACTGCGTGGTCATTCGCTGGTGCAGACCGCGGTCGCCTAGCTGTGAGGACAGGCCCTCATCAACGAACAGCCAGTGCCAGCTGGAGCCGCCGATTTTCTCCAGCCATTCGCTGACCCCGGCCAGCAAACCGTCGAGTGCCTGTGGCGCATCGTCGGCGAGCCAGACTCTCGGTCCGGTCGCTGGCGTGAACGGGACGCCGGTCACCAGTTTGGGGTAGTAGCGTAGACCGGATCGCTGCCAAGCGTCAGCCCAGCTCCAGTCGAAAACGTACTCGCCGTAGGAATGATTTTTGAGAAATGCGGGTACTGCGGCGATGTCTCGACCTTCATCCTTCAGTACCAGGTGGCAGGGCTGCCAGCCGCTCTCGGTATCGGTGCATCCCGATGCCTCCAGGCCGTGTAGAAACTCCCAGCGCAAAAACGGGTAATCACTGCCGAACCACTGATCCCACCGGGAGCG
Organism: uncultured Alteromonadaceae bacterium; assembly: GCA_964482195.1. GTDB lineage: Bacteria > Pseudomonadota > Gammaproteobacteria > Pseudomonadales > Halieaceae > Luminiphilus. The sequence continues at coordinate 16,018 of CAYZWL010000033.1, forward strand.
GTCGAGCTCAGCAATCGAGGTGTGGATGCTCAGTTCCAAGGGCGGCGTGGCCTCAGCTCAGCAGATCGCCGGTCAGCGTGAAGTCACTGAGTATGCCCAGTAACACCACCAATCCGATCCATTTGCTCTGGTTAAATGCTGCAAAGCAACCATTGGCGGTGCGTTCGCGAATCAGTTGTTGATGCCAGATAAACATGGCCGCGACCACGGCAATTGCCAGGTAATAGGCGACACCGAGCGAGAAGGCGCGGCCGGTGGCAATGAAGGCCGTCACCGTGCCGATTTGCAGTGCGGCGATGACCCGGCGGTCGAGGTCCCCAAACAGTATCGCGGTTGATTTGATGCCCACTGCCAGATCATCTTCACGATCCACCATGGCGTACTGGGTGTCGTAGGCCACGGTCCAAAGCAGGTTGGCCAAGAACAGCCACCAAAGTCCGCTGGGCAGGCTGTTGAGCGTGGCGGCAAAAGCGATGGGGATACTCCAGGAAAAGGCGGCACCCAGTACCACCTGGGGTAGGTGGGTAATGCGCTTCATAAAGGGATAGACGATCGCGAGTAACACACCAACGACGGCCAACTGCAGTGTCAGTGTGTTGGTCAGCAACACCAGACCGAGGCCAATGAGTAGCAAGACCAACAGCAGCGCCAGCGCTTCGAGCGGTGTGATGGCCCCGGTGACCAGCGGCCGCCCGCGGGTTCGTTCGACAAAACCATCGAGGTTACGGTCGGCGAGGTCATTGGCGGTGCAGCCTGCTGCCCGCATCACGACGGCACCGGCGATGAAGATCGCCAGCAGACGAGGCTCGGGTGCGCCTGCGCTGGCCAGAACCAGTGCCCACATGGTGGGTGCCAATAGCAAATAGGTGCCGATGGGCTTGTCGAAACGCATGATTTCGATCAACGCACGCCACTTGGAGGTGGGCTGCAGGGTTTGCGAGCTTGTCATGAAGGGCTTGGATCGCGACTGTTCTTGACTGAAGGGTCAATTCTAACCCGTTGCGGGGGGTTCATACCCGGGCAAAAGCCTGTCGCTCTCCGGTCCATCGCTCGATCAGTGCATTGGCAGTGTCGGGGTCTTCGACGGCCAGTGTTGCAGATGCGCTATCCACCGCGTCCAATAGATGATCATGTTCCGGCAAACGAGCGACCCGAAAGGTCATTGCACCCGTCTGTCGAGTGCCGAGCAATTCGCCCGGGCCCCGCAGCGCCAGGTCCCGTTCAGCGATATAGAAGCCATCGTTACTCTCGCGCATGACGCCCAACCGCGCTTTGGCGTGCGCACTGAGTGGCGCCTGATAGAGCAACAGGCAGTGGCTCTCGGTAGCGCCCCGCCCCACCCTGCCCCTGAGCTGGTGTAGTTGTGCCAGTCCCAGTCGTTCGGGATTTTCCATAATCATCAAGCTGGCGTTGGGGACGTCGACGCCCACCTCAATGACGGTGGTGGCAACCAGCAACTGAGTCTCCCCTGCCTTGAAGGCGGCCATCGCCGAGTCTTTCTCTGCGCTGGAGAGTCGTCCGTGAATCAGTCCGATACGAATGCCGGGCAGTTGTTGCTGCAATTCCTCAGCGGTCGCCTCCGCGGCTTGCGCGTTGAGATTCTCGCTTTCATCGATCAGCGTATTGACCCAATAGGCCTGTCTGCCGCCGCTGACGGCCTTGCCCACTCTCGCGATCACTTCATCCCGGCGCTGGTTGTCGATGAGTACCGTACTCACCGGGGTCCGCCCCGGGGGCAACTCGTCAATCACCGAGCAATCGAGATCCGCATAGGCAAGCATCGACAGGGTCCGCGGAATGGGGGTGGCCGTTAATACCAGTTGGTGGGGGTGTCCTCCCTCCCCAGCTTTCTGGGTCAAGGACAACCGTTGGTGCACACCAAAGCGGTGCTGTTCGTCGACAATCGCAAGGCCCAGCCGATGGAAGACAACATCGTCCTGAAACAGCGCGTGGGTGCCCACGACGATGGCCGCGTCTCCGTTGGCGATTTGCTGCAGCGTGTCGCGTCGGGCTTTTCCTTTGATGCGCCCACTGAGCCAGGCAATGCTGATGCCCAGTGTTTCAAACCAGCCGGAAAAGTTGCGGCGGTGTTGCTCAGCGAGCAGCTCGGTGGGCGCCATCAGTGCCACTTGATGACCGGCATCGATAGCTCGTAGGGCGGCAATCGCTGCGACGAGTGTTTTACCCGAGCCCACATCCCCCTGCACCAGGCGCAGCATGGGGGTTGGTTGTGCCATATCGGTGAGCAACTCCTCGCACACCCGCGACTGCGCTGCCGTCGGTGTAAAAGGCAGATTGCCGACAAACCGCTCAACCAGATCGGTGCGTCTCACCATGGCGGGCGCGGCAATGCTTTGTTCTCGCGCCCGCAGTGCCCGCAGCGATAGCTGGTGTGCCATCAGTTCCTCGCAGGCAAGGCGAAGTTGGGCGGGATGTTCCCCTTCGCGAATTTGGCTGATGTTGGCATCGGGGGTTGGCTGATGCAGGAATTGGATCGCCTCCGGCAGGGACATGGGTGCACTCAGGCCTGCGGGCATCAGGTCGGCGGGCGGACTGCGACGGAGCGCTTGTAATGCCTGAGCGAGCAACTTGCGCCAGGTGAGTTGGCCAATGCCGTCAACCGTTGGATAGACAGGGGTTAGTCGATCCTCAGTCTCCAGTGCCTGTTCACCCAGCCGGTACTCGGGATGCACCATCTCGACCGCGCCGCCGGTGCGCCTGGCCTGACCAAACAGTGAGATCGCCGTGCCCTCACGAAACTGCGTCACCTGCGCCTGTCTGAAGTGGAAAAAACGCAAGGTCATGAAGCCCGAATCATCCATGACTTTGACGATCAGCGAGCGGCGACGACCCGGAACCACACTGGCCAATCTTACGGTGGCAGTCACCAGGGCGTCGTTACCATCAACCAGCCCCGCAATCGGGCTGACCCGCGTGCGGTCCTGGTAACGCAGGGGGAAGTGGAACAGCAGGTGTTCAAGCCGATAGATACCGAGCTCAGCCAGTCGGCTGGCGAGTTTACTGCCAACGCCACGCAGTTCGGTGACTGGCATATCCAGTACGGAGGGATTCAAGATCTGGCGTCCTTGTCGCGACTGCCGACGAGCTTGCCTGTGATCATAGCTTGAGTGACCATCAATCCGTGAATTGCACACATCAGGGAGCCGGCCATCGATAGCACCACCCCTCATTTGTTGATCGTTGGATGCGGCGATATCGGTGCCCGCGTGGGTGAACAACTGATGCTGGATGGCTGGCGGGTCTCTGCGCTGCGCCGCGATCCAGCACGGTTACCGGCGGGTTTTGTCGGTTACGCTGGGGACTATTCCCGTGATGACGGCCTGCGCAATCTCACCGAGGTGCGTGCTGATGTGGTGTTGTTTACGCCGCTGCCTGCTGATCGGGAGGTGGCGGGCTATGAACGAGGCTTCCGAGACAGCGTCGATGTCATCGCGGCGTCTGGCGTTCTGGCGACTTGCCGGCGTTTTTTATATGTGTCCTCGACACGCGTCTACGCCGAGCAATCGGGTGCCTGGGTGGATGAGGCTGCGGCACTCACCCAGCGCGATCCGCGCGGTATTGCGATTGCGCAGGGCGAGCAGCGCGCAAGGCAACAGACCGCGACCACAGTCGTGCGTCCCGCTGGGGTCTACGGTGCATCGCCCGCGATGCTGCTGGAGCGGGTGGCGGGCGGCGCCGGCTCTGCAGATCCTGAAAGAATCAGTAACCGCATTCATCGGGACGATCTTGCGGGGTTACTGGCTTTGCTGGCGGTGCGGGCGCTCGATGCGGTGACACTGCCCGATGTCGTCAATGCCGCCGATAACGAGCCGGCGCCTATTGGCGAGGTTGAAGCCTGGCTGGCCAGCGCCATCGGTGTAGCGCTGGCACCGGGTGCCGGCGGAAAATCGGTGCGTGGTAATCGGCGGGTCGCCAACCGCCGGCTGCACGAGTTGGGTTATCAGCTGCAGTATCCCAGTTGGCGAGAGGGTTACGCCGCGCTGATCGCAAACTGGCGCGATCAGCACTGAGTCAAACGCAGAGGATGGCTTCCACTTCGATGGCGACGCCCTTGGGCAAGCCGGCAACTTCTACACAGGCTCGCGCCGGGTAGGGTTCGGCAAAGAATCGCGCCATGACCTCGTTGACGATGGCGAAGTCACCCATGTTGATCACCGAGATGTTGACCTTGACCGCGTCGTTCAGATTGCCGCCGGCGGCCGCGGCCACGGCTTCCATATTTTTGAACACACGTTCGGCCTGGGCTTCGATATCCCCCTGTACGACCTCACCGGTTTCCGGGTCCAGTGGAATCTGGCCAGACATCCAGACGGTGTTGCCGACTTTGACAGCTTGGGAATAGGGCCCGATGGCAGCGGGTGCCTGCTCGGTGGCAATAACAGCACGATTGGTCACAACGATGATCTCTCTGTTGGGGCGGCTCAGCCGCGGGCTGCGCGGCTGACGGTATGCACACCTTCAATGGTGCGCAGCCGCTTCATGATTCTGGCCAGATGGATTCGGCTGGTTACCTGCAGTTCGATGTCCACCAGGCTGAACTGTACATCTTTGTCCTGGGAGGAGATGCGGTCAATATTGATACCGATGGCATTGAGTCGGGTCGCAATCACCGCAATGATGCCTCGTCGGTTTTCCGCTTCGACCCGGAGCCCGACCGGGAACAGTCCTTCGACTTCCTCGGCCCAGCGCAGTACCAGCATACGGTCGGGTTGATCACGCATATCGGTGAGATTGCGGCAGGATTCCCGGTGTACCACCAATCCCTTGTCGGGGCTGAGATAGCCGCCGATGGGGTCCCCCGGTAGCGGGCAGCAGCAGCGCGCATAGCTGACAACGAAGCCCTCGGTACCGCGGATCGGTACGGCGCCAGTCAAATCGGTATCAGAGGACTCATCCTGGGTACCGGCCAGTTCCGCGGCGACGACCTGTGGCAGCAAATTGCCCAGTGCGACTTCCATGCACAGGGCGTCGAGCGATTCCTTGTTGAACCGTGCCAGCGCTTGCGCAAGCGTCGCCTCGTCGATATCCGCCAGACGAACGTCCCGGGCCAGCAGCGCCTTTTCGAGAATATTGCGCCCCAATAGCGCCGAATCTTCGCGTCGCTGGTCCTTCAGGTAGTGACGGATGGTACTGCGTGCCCTCGCGGTCACAACATAGTTGAACCATGATGGGCTGGGCCTACCGGTGGGAGACGTAATGATTTCCACGGTTTGTCCGCTTTCGAGATCTTCAGACAAAGGTGCCAGCCGGCCATTGATACGGCATGCGACGCAGTGATTACCCACATCGCTGTGAACCGCGTAAGCGAAGTCGACCGCACACGCACCCCGTGGCAGTTCCATGATGTCTCCCTTCGGGGTGAAGACGTAGACCTCGTCGGGGAACAGATCGATCTTGACGCTCTCGATAAACTCCAGCGAATTCCCCGCCCTTTGCTGCATCTCCAGCAGTCCCTGCACCCACTCCCGAGCCCGGGCATGCGAGGTATTGGCACCGGCTTCCTCGGTTTTATAGAGCCAATGGGCAGCAATGCCGTTGTTGGCCATTTCTTCCATGTCATGGGTGCGGATTTGAATTTCGATGGGCACCCCGTGCATGCCTTTGAGCACCGTATGCAAAGATTGGTAGCCATTGGCTTTGGGAATCGCGATGTAGTCCTTGAATTCACCGGGAACGGGCTTGTAAAGACTGTGCACGACTCCGAGCGCCCGGTAGCAGGTGTCTACCGAGTCGACCACCACCCTGAAGGCGAAGATATCCATGATTTCGGAGAAGGATTTTCGCTTGGTGCGCATCTTCTTATAGATGCTATAGAGGTGTTTCTCCCGGCCGTGAACATCGACCTTGATCCCCTCGTGCTGAAAGGCCTGCAGCAACTGATCCTGAATCTGTTCGACCAGGGCATTGCGATTGCCTCGGGCTGACTTTCTCGCGGCTGCGAGACGTCGCGCACGCATCGGGTACAGCGCCTTGAGCCCGAGATCTTCGAATTCCATGCGGATATCGTTCATACCCAGCCGCAGGGCAATCGGCGCGTAGATATCCAGGGTTTCACCCGCAATGCGGCGAATTTTCTCCCGATTCAGCGCACCCAAGGTGCGCATGTTGTGCAGCCGATCAGCCAGTTTGACCAGAATGACGCGAATGTCTTTGGCCATGGCCAGCGCCATTTTCTGGAAGTTCTCCGCCTGCTTTTGTTCGGCGCTGTCGAACTCCACGTGGGTCAGCTTGCTGACCCCATCCACCAGCTCTGCGACCTCTGCCCCAAAGCGGGCGCTGATGTCGTCCTTGGTCACTCCGGTGTCTTCGATCACATCATGCAGCAACGCTGCCATGAGGCTCTCGTGATCCATGTGCATGTCGGCAAGAATGCCTGCCACTGCCAATGGGTGGGTGACGTAAGGTTCACCGCTGCGCCGGGTCTGCCCGTAGTGGGCCTGTTCGGCAAAATAATAGGCGCGCACGACTTCCATGACCTGCTTCTCGGTCAGGTAGGCGCCGATGCGTTGGGTGAGGTTACCGAGGGAGCGGGCCTGAGCGCCCGAAGCCAATGTTCTGGCGGCAGCGGCTGGGCGAAAACCCAGCCGCGCAGTGACATCGTTGAAGGAACCGCTGAGTGCCTGAAGTGTGGTGGCTACCACGGTGCGATCCGATGCCGGTGTCAATCGATCAGAGGATGGGGGTCTCGAAACTGGCCGCCAATTCTTCCTCGGCTTCGATTTCGCTTTCGCGGGCGATCACCTCAGGGGTAATCAGACCGTCAGCGATTTCGCGCAGCGCGATGACAGTGGCCTTGTCTGATTCCTCTTCGACCAGTGGGTCCTTGCCACCCGTGGCGAGTTGCCGTGCGCGCTTGGCGGCGAGCATGACGAGTTCGAAGCGGTTTTCGACGTTATCGAGACAATCCTCAACAGTAACGCGGGCCATAACGGTGAGTCCTTGATAAAAAAATAATGAGAACTGGTAAGTATATCCCACTCAAGGGATAAGTTGGCGGAGTGAAAATTACCTGCCCAGCAGGTCGTCAACCACCGCTTCGAGCCGCTGGGTCTGGTTGACTGAGGCCAGCCGGCGACAGTGGATAATCGTCCGGAGATCGGCCAGCGCAGTTTCGAAATCGTCGTTGAGCACCACGAAATCAGCCTCGTGATAGTGGCTGATCTCTGCCTGGGCACCGGCCAGTCGGGCGGCGATGGTGGCTTCGTCGTCCTGCTTTCGGCTGCGCAGGCGGTGTTCAAGCGTGTCGAGTGACGGCGGCAGGATAAAAATCGAGCAGGCATCGCTGGATTGCGCTCGCACCTGGTCAGCACCCTGCCAGTCGATTTCCAAAATGACATCCACACCGGCATTTCGCTGAGCCTCGACCGAGGCCTGGGCGGTGCCATAGAGATTGCCGAATACCTCTGCCGATTCGAAGAAAGCCCCCTCGGCCTGCAACGCGAGGAAGTGCTCGCGATCCACGAAGTGGTAGTTGACGCCGTCCTGTTCACCGGGGCGCTGGGTGCGGGTGGTATGCGAGACCGAGACCATCAATTGTGGGTCGGCTTCGATCAGGGCCTTCACCAAGGAAGTCTTGCCGGCGCCACTGGGCGCCGAGACGATAAATAAGTTACCCCGCACCTGGCGGTTCTGTTCAGTCATGGGATCGGTTACTCAAGATTCTGGATCTGCTCGCGCATCTGCTCGATCAGCAATTTGAATTCTACCGAGGTATTGGTGGTGGTGAGTGCGGTCGACTTGGAAGAGAGGGTGTTGGCTTCTCGGTTGAGTTCCTGCATCAGGAAATCCAAACGACGGCCGCAGGGCTTGCCGCTGCCCAGTGCGAGCTCAATAGCATCGAGATGGGTGTCGATGCGGTCCATTTCTTCGTCGACGTCGGCCCGCTGGGCAATATAAACGAGCTCTTCTTCCAGCCGTTTGCCGTCGGGTTCGACCCCGGCATCGCGAATTCTGTCCAGAATTCGCTGTCGCTGCAGTTGGCGCAGTTCGGGTAGTCGCTCGCGCAGTGCTGTCAGCATGGTGCGCATGGTGGCGGCGCGTTCCCGGATGACGACGGCCAGTGCTTCGCCCTCCTGCCGACGCTGTTGGCTCAACTCCTCGATCGCGGCATCCGCCGCCGAGAGAGTGGCGTCACTCAGGACAGATTCATCGGCGCCAGCACCGGCGAGAACGCCGGGTGCCAGTAACAGGGCCAGCGGGTCCACTGGTGCCGCAGGCTCGAGTCGGTTTGCAATACCATTCAGCGCGCCCAGCAATTCGGTCAGACGTTGCTCATTGATCGGAGCGCCGCTCGCGGCTTCCTCGGACCAACGGACCATCACTTCCAGCTTGCCACGGCTGAATCGCTTGCCCAGTCGCGCCCGCAGACCGGACTCGAGTGCCCGCAGGCCGTCCGGCAGCTTGAAGTGCAGGTCGAGAAAGCGGCTGTTGACCGACCGCAACTCTACTGTGACGGTGATTGGGCCCGCTGCTACACTGCCGCGCGCAAAGCCAGTCATGCTCTGTAACAAAAACCCCGTCCTCTCAGCGAATCGCCGTCTGTTCTCGTTGCGAGAGTTTATCAGCAAGGCGGTAAACCAGTCTCCGGTAAGGAAAACCCATGTCAGCACCCATTCCCCGGCCCAGTGGCCGCAGCCCCGAACAGCTCCGCGATATTCAGTTTGAGCGAGGCTTTACCAAGCATGCCGAGGGTTCAGTACTGGTGAGTTTTGGCGACACACGTGTGCTGTGTACTGCGTCGATCAATCCTGGTGTACCCCCTTTCCTGCGGGGCAAAGGCAGTGGTTGGCTCACCGCCGAGTACGGCATGCTGCCGCGGTCGACCCATTCGCGGATGGATCGTGAGGCTGCGCGTGGTAAGCAGTCGGGCAGAACGGTTGAAATTCAGCGGCTGATCGGTCGCTCCCTGCGCGCGGCGATCGACCTCAAGCAATTGGGTGAGCACACACTGGTTGTCGACTGCGACGTATTGCAGGCTGATGGTGGCACCCGCACTGCGGCGATATCCGGAGCCTGTGTTGCGGTGGTGGACGCGCTGAACTTGCTTCAGCGCCGTGGTGATCTCAAGCACGACCCCTTGCGGCATTTGATTTCTGCGGTTTCGGTGGGCATGTGGCGGGGCCAGCCGGTGGTTGACCTCGACTACGCGGAAGATTCCACAGCAGATAGCGATATGAACATCGTGCTAGCCGAGGATGGCGGGTTGATCGAAGTGCAGGGCACCGCCGAAGGCGCAACTTTTCAACGCAGCGAACTCGACGCGCTGCTCGACCTCGCCATGACCGCCGGCGAGCAGATCACCCGCGCGCAGCGTGCAGCCCTCGCGGGCTGACGCGGGCTCACCCGTTGATGTCGTAGTCGATGATCACGGGCGCGTGGCTGGAGAACGCGTCGGCGGTGTAGATCACCGCCCGTTCCACCTTGGCCCGCAGTGAATCGGAAACAATGTGGGTGTCGGTGCGCAGCCCGCCCGCATCATCTCCGTCGGGCCACCAGCTGTATTCATCAGCGTCTTTGTTGATTTCGCGGAAGGCGTCAAAGTATCCGCTGTCATAAAGGCCATTCAGCCAAACCCGCTCATCCTTGCTGAATCCCGGAATATCGACGACGTTACCGGCTTCTTCAGCGTCGATGGGCTGATGTACCAGCTCCCAGCCCCCACAGATGATGAAATCGCGGCGCTTGTTGCGCACCTTTTGCAAATGGGCGCCTAGCAGCTGCATGAACTGGAGTTTCTCGGCCCGTGCGTCGCTGCCCGCCATGCCACTGGGCATCAGCAGAGAGCCCACACTGAGGTTCGGAAAGTCCGCCTGGATGTAAAGCCCGCGGCTGTCGAAGTCGGCAAAGCCCAGTCCGGTCATGATGGCTTTGGGCAGCTTGCGGGTGTAAATCGCGACACCATTGCGTCGATGATCGTCAAAATCGTCCAGGAAGTAAGCGTTGTAATCACTGGGGAAGAAAGCGTCATCGCGCAGTGAGTATTCCGAGCAGTGGGTGTCCTGCAGACAAATGACGTCTGCATCCTGGGTCCAAAGCCATTCCAAAAGTCCGTCGCCCTGCGCGCGCTCCAGACCTTCTACCACTAAACTGACGACTCTCATTGCTAGTCCTGCCATGACAAGCTGGCTATGATAAGTCATGTTGGCGGCCTGCGCCCGCAAGGCGGGGCTATGCTGAAGATTGGTCAAAAACTGGGAAAAGCGTTGATCGTGGAAGTAAACGTACCTGACACCGCGGCACTTAAGGCCCGCTTTATTGAGCTGGCCATCCGTTGTGACGTGCTCAAGTTTGGGCAGTTTGAGCTGAAATCAGGCCGTATCAGCCCCTACTTCTTCAACGCGGGCGCGTTTGCCAGCGGCGCTGCCCTGGCACAACTGGGGCAATGCTATGCCGCCGCATTGGTGGCGGCGGATATTCGCCCCGACCTTTTGTTTGGTCCGGCTTACAAGGGCATTCCGCTGGTAGCCACCACCGCGGTGGCGATGAGCGAGCAGCACGACATCGATGTGCCCTACGCGTTCAACCGCAAGGAAGCGAAAACCCACGGTGAGGGCGGCACATTGGTGGGCGCGCCCATCGCTGGAGATGTGGTGATTGTCGACGATGTCATTACCGCAGGAACGGCGATCCGTGAGTCAGTGGCCATCATCGAAGCCGCAGGCGGGCATCCGAAAGCGGTGGTTATTGGTCTGGATCGCTGCGAGCGAGGTACCGGGGAGCGTTCTTCGGTGCAGCAGGTTCGCGAGGACTGTGGTGTTGACGTCGTCAGCGTGATCACCATGCACGACATTATCAGCTGGCTGCAGACACGGTCCGATGCCAGCGAGCATCTTCAGGCCATGATGGCCTACCGGGAGCAATACGGTGTCTAGCTTGTTCATCCGCCCAATAACCGCCCTGCTCAGTCTTTGTGTTGTTGCATCGGTCTCGGCGGAGGAACTCTATCGCTATAAAAACGCCGACGGGGTCACCGTCGTTAACTGGCAGATTCCTCCGGAACTGGCGGCCAACGGCTATGAGGTGATTACCGAGCAGGGTATGGTGCTGCGCACCGTGCCGCGCATGTTGACCGAGGAAGAGCGGGCCAATCTCAATAGCGAGGAATTGGCAGAGCGCGAGAGGCTGGAGGCCGAAGAGGCCCAGCGCCGACGGGACGAGTCTTTGCTGCGCCGCTACAGTTCGGTCGAGGACATCGAGGCCGCTCGCAGCCGTTCATTGCGCGAGCTCAAGGTGCGCATTTCCATTCTCAGCAGTAACCGGCGAACCCAGCGGCAGCGCGTTGAGAATCACCAGGCGCGTATTGCCGCAGCTGAGCGCGCGGGTCGCGAGCCCAGTGAAGTGGATCTCACCGCCATTGAAGACCTCAAGCGTGAAATCGCCAGCACCGAGCGTTCGATCGAGGATCGGGAGCAGGAAGTGGCGAACGTGAGCGACAGCTATCAGCGCGATATCGAACGCTTCAGGGAGCTGCAGGATATTGTGGAGTTACGTCGGGCGCTCGAGAGCAACCAATAAGCCGTTCAGTGCCCAGCGCTGGGCACGTCGCGCATCAATCCTTCGGTCAATACTCGCCATTGTTCATCCCAGCCGGAGCTGGGCGAACGGCGGAATCCACTGCGAACAAACTGCGAAATCCTGCCTTCTGCGGTTGCCAGCATCAGCGTGACGCTGTCATTGAGCAGCAGCACCGGTCGCTGGCCCTCTTCCATCTCCGCCTGGCGCAAAGTCTGGCGTAGCTGAGTCTCCAGTCGCTCGTAAACCTGGGCGACCCGCTGGTGCAGGCGTTCGGTCTCGCCGGTTAAGGCGTCACCACTGAGAATGCGTGTGATGCCCGGGTTGTGTTCACAGAACCCCAGCAACAGTTGCAGGATGACCCGACAACGGTCCAGCGCGGTTTTCTCTTCACCCATAATCAGGTTGATACGGCTGAACAGCGATTCTTCGACAAACTCAATCAGCGACTCGAACATCTTGGTCTTTGATGGGAAGTGTCGGTACAGCGCGGCTTCCGAGACACCCACTTCTGCTGCCAGTCGCGCAGTAGTGATCTTTCCGCCCGGATCACGTTCGAGCATGGTAACCAACGCCTGAAGAATTTGTTCCCGGCGATCGGAGCGGCGTTGTGGCATGGGCGGCAATCGAGCTGAAGTGAAGCGTGATGCTAGCCAGTCCCCCGGCAGCCTGCAATGCCGAAGCGCAAAAGCTTTCAGCGTTGGTCGGTAATCAGGCTGCCGATGCCTTCATCCGTGAAGATTTCCAGCAGTGCGGCATGGGGTACCCGGCCATCGATGATGTGCGCGCTTGCTACACCGCTTTTTACCGCGTCCAGCGCACAGCGAACCTTGGGCAACATGCCGCCGGTAATGACGTTTTCTTCGATCAGCTGGTCCACCAGCTTGGTGGTCAGGCCGGTCAGGGTCTCCCCGTTGGCGTCGCAGATACCGGTGACGTTGGTCAACAGCATCAGCTTCTCCGCCTGTAGTACCTCGGCAATCTTGCCGGCCACGAGGTCGGCATTGATGTTGTAGGTCTGCCCGTCGCTACCACCGGCAACCGGCGCGATGACCGGAATGTAATCACTGTGGGACAACATCTTCAGAATGTCGGTATCGATACTGGCGACTTCACCGACCTGGCCAATGTCGGGCCGCCCCGATTGACCCCAGTCTCCACTGAGTTTGCGCGCCGCGATCAGCTGCCCGTCCTTGCCGGTGATCCCCACAGCCCGACCGCCATTGCGGTGGATACTGTCGACGATTTCCTTGTTGACGCTGGCGCCCAAGACCATCTCCACCACATCCATCGTGCGTTCATCGGTGACGCGCATGCCGTCGACAAACTCGGTCTGTATGTCCAATCGATCAAGCAGCTGGCCAATCTGCGGGCCACCTCCGTGCACAACTATCGGATTCATGCCTACCAGCTTCATCAGCACGACATCCCTGGCGAAGCTTTCATGGAGCTCGTCATCGATCATGGCGTTACCCCCGAACTTGATGACGAAGGTGCGCCCGGTGAAGCGTTGGATATAGGGCAGTGATTGGGTCAGCACGCTGGCAAAATTGCCAGCATCTGCACGAGTCAGTGACATGGGTGGTGGAGCCTATGGTTCAAGAGTTAAGTGGATGTCATCAAAATGGCAATTGCAGATCAGGCGCCGCCGCCAATACGGCTTTGCGCAGCACGGCCTGCACCCGCGCCATGGCTTCGTCATCATTGCCTTCAAAGCGGAAACTGATGGCTTCTTCGGTACTCGAGCCCTGGACCAAGCCCCAGCTGTCAGCATAGTCGACGCGTAATCCGTCCAGTGTGGTGACTCGCGAGCCCGGATAGTCGGGGTCTGCGGTCAGTGTGGCCAACAAATCCCGCCGCTCGCCGGCGGCCATGGGTGTCATCAATTCTGGGCTGCTGACGTAGCGCGGCAGCGCCATCAGCAAGTCGTGGTAACTATCCGCAGACGTACTCAGCAGCTCTACCAACCGCGCCGCTGCATAGACGCCATCGTCAAATCCGTACCATCGGTCTTTGAGGAAGATGTGGCCACTATACTCGCCACCCAATACCGCCTGAGATTGGGACATCTTGGTGTGCACATTGGCGTGGCCACTGCGGCTGATGACCGCACGACCGCCGCTGCGGGTAATAAAGGGTGCGAAATGTCGGGTGCACTGCACATCGTAAACAATGTCAGCACCCGGACTGCGCTCCAGCAGGTCCTTCGCCAAGATCATCAACAGCTGGTCGGTGGCGACTGCTGCGCCCTGATTGGTCACGGTGTGTAGTCGATCACCATCGCTGTCGAACAGCAGGCCAAGATCTGCGCCGGCCCCACGCACTCGCTCGCCAAGATCTTCCAGCGCGGTCTTAAGGGTCCAGTCTTTATCGGGGCGTTGGCCCGGGCTGGGGTCATTGTAGGTACTGACTTCGCAGCCGAGCGCCATGAAAACTTCCCGAGCCAAGTGGGCAGCTGCACCGAAGTTGCTGTCGATAACGATCTGCAGCGGCAGCGCCACCCCGACGTCCAGTGCGATCTTGTCCAGGTAGTCCCCTTCGACATCCAGTTTGATCGTGCGGCCACTGCCCTGATCCATCACGCCATCGCGGATGATATCGAGGATTTCCTGCGTGCCCTGACTGGTCAGCAGTTTGCGCTGCAACACGACGCGCAGGCCATTGGTGTCGTCGTCGTCATGACCGCCCGTGATCATAATCCCCGAGTCGTACTCGGTCTCATGGGTTGCAAAGTACAGCAGCGGCGCGGGTGATTGTCCGAGGTCCACCACGTCACGACCAGAGGCGAGCAAAGTCTTGACCACAATCGTGCGCAACTTTTCACTACTGGGCCGCCCGTCGTAGGCGACGGCCATGGTTTGCACATTGCGCCTACCGGCCATCACCGCCACGGCACGGCAAACGCGCTCGACCAGAGCATCGGTCAGTTCATCGTTGGTCTTGCCGCGGATATCCGTGCTGCGGAAGATATGCGTGGGGATGCCGTCATCCCGCTCTTCAAGTTCACCGCCGCGCTGCTCAAGCTCTGCGGCCAACACTTCCGTCGTCGGCTCTTCGGCGACGACCGGCGGCGCCTCTTCCTGAACTGCTTCGGTGGTCTCGCTGGACTTGCGCGCCGCAGTGATCAACTGTCGCCGAGTGAGCAAGGCCATTTGTCGCATCAAACGGGCCAGTGGCAACAGCGGCGGCACCTGCACCTTGAGCGCAGACTTGTTCTCTGCCGATTCAAGAATACGGTCAGATTCGTTGCGTAACAGCGCGGGAATGCCCTTCAGCAGCATCACGCCGCCGAGGAAGATGCCACTGACACTGGCGAGTGCCGCACCGAGTATCCATAGCCAGCCAGACAACAACTGCGACAGCCAGCTGGGCTCGAGTTGCGCTCGCACAAACCATTGGGTGTTGCCCACCTGGGCACTGCTGTAGGGGCGGTTAGCGTCCATTGGCGCGCCAATAACCGGGGTTGCCGCGCCGTCATCGGATTGCTGCACCAGCGCAAAGCGGCTTTGTTCGGTGTCACCCAGTGGGCCGGTGACAATGCTGATCGGTAATTCCGCGAGCAGCACACCTTGTCCTGTGTCGGTACTGTTGAATGCGCGCGCGTAGACCAGGCGCCAGGCCCCCGAGTGGCGGACAGCTTCCGGCGGTGGGTTTTCACCGTTAAAAGCCCGTCTGACCAAATCAATCTCAATGTGGCTGGTCAGACCGAAATCGCCGGGTGTCAGCTTGACGGTGCCCAGGTCATCGAGCGGCACCGAGGTGATAGACAGCGCTTCAGGCATGGCTGCGGTTGCGATATCAGGCCTGCCGGCGGTATCCAGCGTGCCCAGCGAAGACAGCCGATTGAGCAGCGCCTGGTTGACGCCTTCAACCAGTGCCGCACGTTCATTGGCAGCGAGCTGCGCCAGCTGACGATCGACCTGTGCTTGCAGGTTCGGTTCACGTACGGCGATGAGTGCCGCGAAGGCGAGGATCGACGGCACCAGCATGATGCCCAGTCCCTGTAACAGGCGCGCCTGTAGCAGGTTCTTACCCGCACTGACATCTACGTCGGCAACTCTCTGCTCGGGCTGGCTCACCTGCTCTCCCCCTGTTGTTTATCGTTGGTCGCGCTCAGTGGTTCAATTGCTGCGCAAACAGTGACACCAAGGCCTGCGCGATGTGTAACTTGCTGCCCTGCGGCAGCGAATCCGCCCCGGTCCTCGATACCACCACCACCTGATTTTGTTCGCTATTAAAGCCGATGTCTGTACGTGATACATCGTTGGCGATGATCAGGTCCACGGATTTCTTGTCGAGTTTTTTTCGTGCATTGTCGAGTAGCGCTTCGGTTTCAGCGGCAAAGCCAACGACGAGGGCGGGTCGATCGGCACTGGTGGCAACCGAGGCCAGAATATCCGGGTTGCGCGTCAGTTGCAGCGAAAGGCTGTCGCCGGTGTCCTGCTTTTTGATTTTTTGCGTCGCCACGTCGGCGGGGCGGTAGTCGGCAACGGCGGCCGCGGCCACAAAAACATCGGCGTGTGCACAGTGTTCCATCGCGGCGGTGTGCATCTCGGCGGCACTGCTGACATCGATGCGGTGGACTTTCTCGGGTGTCTCCAGGTTGACTGGGCCCGCAATCAACACCACATCACCCCCGGCTTCGACGGCGGCGCGTGCCAGCGCAAACCCCATCTTCCCTGAGCTGTGGTTGCTCAGGTACCTGACTGGGTCAATGGCTTCACGGGTCGGGCCGGCAGTGATTACCACCCGTCGATTCGCCAAGGTCCCGGGGGCAAACAGCTGGGCGGCGGTGCTGGCGATGTCAGCCGGCTCCATCAGCCGGCCTTCGCCAACGTCTCCGCAGGCCTGTTCGCCGGCAGCGGGCCCTATCAATGTCACCCCGCGCCTCTTAAGCGTTTCAATGTTTTCCTGAGTCGCGGCATTGCGCCACATTTGTTGATTCATCGCCGGTGCGACAACGACGGGCGATGGTGTCGCCAAGACCAGTGTGGTCAGCAGGTCGTCGGCTCGGCCCTCTGCCAGGCGCGCGATGATATCCGCGGTCGCGGGCGCCACGAGCACCGCGTCTGCCCAACGTGCGAGCTCGATATGCCCCATGCCGGCCTCGGCTTCTTCATCGAGCAACTCGGTGTGTACCGGTTGTCCCGACAAGGCCTGCAGGGTCAGCGGTGTGATGAATTCGCAGGCGCCACGGGTCATCACGACCTTGACCTCTGCGCCTTCCCGTCGCAGCAATCGCACCAGTTCTGCAGCCTTGTAAGCGGCGATACCGCCACTGATGCCGATGATGAAATTACGGTTTTTGAGGTGTCCCATAGTCCGGTATATCGGGCCAGAATGCCGCGAACCGTAGCATTTGGGGCTTGATTTGCACACAAGAGAAGCGCGCCCGCCGGTGCCTGGTGAGGACAGCGACCACACCCTGTTATTGCTTTGCGCTGCTCTGGGCCTGCCAAGTGGCCGCACCCTACTTCGATTGCAACGGCTACACAAAGCGATGGATGGTTCGAGCCGGGACCTGGTCGATGGGCTACTGGCCGGGCAGTTCACTTTGCCCGGCGTTGGACCCGCTGCGCTGACACGTTTGCTGTCATCACTGACACTGGCAGAAGCACTGGCTGCGGAATCACTGCTGGCCGGTCCCCCTCTGGAAAGCCCTGCAGCCTGCCTGGACTGGTTGCGGTTGCACTTCGGAGGTCTGGACCACGAGCGTTTCGTGGGGATCTATCTCAACGCAGCCCACCGAGTCTTGGGTATGGAGGATTTGTTCTACGGCACGCTGGACAGTGCCGCGGTCTACCCGCGGGTGGTTGCTGAACGCGCCTTGGGGTTGGGTGCTGCTGCGGTGATCGTCGCTCACAATCATCCGTCGGGGCGGCTCAAGCCATCCAGCGCGGATGTTCGAATCACCGAACGTTTACGGGCGGGTCTTGCCCTACTCGACATCCGTTTGCTGGATCACCTGATCGTTGGTGACGGCACCTACACCAGCCTGTCCGAACAAGGACTCTGCTGATGTAGGCGCCCGCAGCGTGCGAGTGCTTATCCCTCGGCTTCCAGAATGGCTGGCAGCCAGAGCAGGATGGGGTTGGTTTGCAGCGGCGCATCGTCGCTATCCAGCGGATTGGTCTCGCTGTCGACTTCGTCCCCATCGACGAAACCGTCACCATCACTGTCAGCGACCAGCGGGTCGGTGCCGAGTTCGCTCTCCTGCGTATCGGTGAGACCGTCGTTGTCGTCGTCGCTGTCGCAGACATCACCACGACCGTCCGCGTCGGTGTCGAGCTGATCGTTGTTGCTGATCGCCGGGCAGTTGTCGGCACCATCGATTCGGGTGTCGCCATCGCTGTCACGGACCAGCGGGTCGGTACCCAGTGAGGCCTCGTCGGCGTCGCTGAGGCCGTCGCCGTCATCATCGCTGTCACAGGCGTTACCCTCGGTATCCTCGTCGGTATCGAGCTGGTCGGCGTTGCTGATGACCGG
>CAYZWL010000034.1:0-33922 GCA_964482195.1 uncultured Alteromonadaceae bacterium
ATCGGCCACGTGCACTCTGGCGCGCTGGGCTGGGTTGCCATGATTTCTATCGGCAGCCTCTACCACCTGATCCCACGGCTGTGGGGCCGCGAGAGCATGTACAGCACCAACCTGATCAACGTCCACTTCTGGATGTCGACCATCGGCACCGTACTCTACATCGCCTCCATGTGGGTAAACGGCATCATGCAGGGTCTCATGTGGCGCGCCTACAACAGCGACGGCACCCTGACCTACACCTTCGTTGAGTCAGTTGTCGCCAGCCATCCGGGCTACATCGTGCGCGTCATCGGCGGCGGCATCTTCTTCGCCGGCATGCTGCTCATGGCCTACAACGTCTGGATGACTGTCCGCGGTGAGGAATCTTCCGCCGCACTGGACAAGCCCGCATCCGCCGCGGCCTGAACGAGGAGAACAGACTATGAATCACGAACTCGTCGAAAAGAACACGCCCCTGATGATCGTCCTGATCCTGGTGGCGATCAGTTTCGGAACCCTCGTTGAACTGGTGCCACTGGCCTTTGGCAAAGAGGTCAACACGCCCGTCGAAGGTCTCGAACCCTTTACCGCGCTGGAGCTGGAAGGTCGCGACATCTACCAACGTGAAGGATGCGCGGTCTGCCACTCGCAAATGATCCGCCCGCTGCGCGCAGAGACGGAGCGCTACGGCCACTACTCGGTGGCTGGCGAGCACGTCTACGAGCGTCCGTTCCTCTGGGGCTCCAAGCGCACCGGTCCTGATCTGGCTCGTGTGGGTGGTCGCTACAGCGACGACTGGCAGCGTGCCCACCTCTACAACCCGCGCGATGTGGTGCCCGAGTCGATCATGCCCGCCTATCCATGGCTGTTCGACCGCCTGGTAGATGGCAGTGGTACCGCGGCCAAGTTCGAAACCCTGCGCACCCTTGGCGTGCCCTACAGCGATGCTGATATCGCGGGCGCCCAGGCCGCAGCCGAGAGCTGCCCCACTGCCCCCGAGGGCCGCTGCCGCGAGATCGACGCCATGGTCGCCTACCTGCAGCAGTTGGGCACCCTGATTAAGACGCGCCGCTGATATGGATATCAACGACCTGAGAGGTATCAGCACGGCCTTCACGCTGCTGGCTTTTGTAGGCCTGGTGATCTGGGCTTACGGCCGCAAGCAGAAGCAGCCGTTTGACGAGGCGGCAAACCTTCCCTTTGCCGACGATGAAATGAACAAGCGCACAGTGAGCGAGGTACACAACCATGAGTAGTTTCTGGAGCGGATGGATCATCATCCTGACCTCACTGCAACTGGTGATGGCAGTTTGGCTGCTCTTTGCCAACCGCAAAAAAACACCCGGTGCGGGTGAAACGACCGGCCACGTCTACGATGGCATCGAAGAGTACGAGAACCCCCTACCCGGCTGGTGGTTCAACATGTTTGTACTCACCGTCGTCTTTGGGGTGATCTACCTGACCCTGTTCCCAGGCATGGGTAACTTCAAAGGCCTGCTCGGCTGGACCCAGATCGACCGCTACGAATTCCGGGTCGAAGTGGCCGAGGAAAAGTATCGCGCCATGCGCGACAAGTACCTCGCCATGCCGGTGGAAGACATCGCGCACGATCCGGAAGTCCGTCGCATGGGCCAGCGCATCTTCGGTAACAACTGCGCCACCTGCCACGGTTCGGACGCGGGCGGTGCCTATGGATTCCCAAACCTGATGGACAACGACTGGCTCTATGGCGGCTCACCTGAAGCCATCAAGACCACGCTGACCAACGGTCGAAATGCCGCTATGCCGCCCTGGCAAGCGGTGCTGGGAGACACCGGCATCGATGAAACTGCGGAGTACGTGCTGTCGCTCAACAACCGCGAGGCGGATGCCGACAAGGCCGCGCGAGGTGCAACTCACTTCGCCACCTACTGTGCCGCCTGCCACGGTGTCGAGGGCAAGGGCAACCACCTGCTCGGTGCTCCTAACCTGACCAACGGCATATGGCTCTACGGTGGTAGCAAAGAGCAAATTGCCCAGACCTTGCGTGCTGGACGCAACGGCCAGATGCCCGCCTTCGGCGAAACCCTGAGTGAGGCCAAGATTCACATCCTCACAGCTTGGGTTTACGGCCTGGGTGAGCCAGCACAGGTCGCCAGCAACTAAGTCAGCAGCAACCAAGTAACACCAAGTCCGGAGGTACGCGGCAATGACCGAGAAGCACGAAGATATTATTGCGGTCGATGCCGCCGCCCCGGCAGAGGTCTCCGAACTCGACCTCTATCAAAAGCGGGAAAAAATCTATACCCGCGCCATCGAAGGTTTCTACCAGCGCATCCGGCTCTACACGGGCTGGCCGCTGCTTCTCGGTTACTTTCTGCTGCCTTGGATCAATCTGTCCGGGCAGCAATCAGTCCTCTTTGATCTGCCCGAACGCAAGTTCCATATCCTGTGGCTGACTTTCTGGCCCCAGGACCTGGTCATGCTGGCTTGGCTGCTCATGATCTCCGCCTTTCTGCTGTTCACAGTGACCGTTTGGGCAGGCCGCGTCTGGTGTGGCTACTCCTGCCCACAAACAGTCTGGACTGCGATATTCATGTGGATCGAACAAAAGTTCGAAGGCAGTCGCAATGCCCGCATGAAGCTCGACAAAGAACCCATGAGCTTCACCAAGTTACGCAAGAAGGGGCTCAAGCACGGGGGCTGGTTGTTCGTCGCTTTTATGACGGGTTTCACCTTCGTCGGATACTTCACCCCCATCCGTCAACTGATGCCCGATTTGATCGCCGGCGAGGCTGGCGTTTGGGCAGCGACCTGGGTGGGTCTGTTTACCCTTCTCACTTACATCAACGCCGGTTGGATGCGCGAACAGGTCTGCACCTACATGTGCCCTTACGCCCGCTTCCAGTCGGTGATGTTCGACCGCGACACACTGATCGTGTCCTACGATGCGGCGCGCGGCGAGCCGCGCGGCTCGCGCAAGCGCAGTGCCGAACGCAGCGACGCACTTGGGGATTGCATTGATTGCGAACTGTGCGTCCAGGTCTGCCCGACCGGTATCGATATTCGCGACGGCCTGCAATACCAGTGCATCGGTTGTGCGCTGTGTGTCGACGCCTGCGACTCGATCATGGACAAGATGGGTTACGAGCCCGGACTGGTGAGCTACACCAGTGAAAACAAACTCGAGGGCAAACCTTCCAAGGTGCTGCGGCCTCGACTGATCGGCTACATCCTGGTGATGTGCGTGCTGGTCACCGCCTTCAGTATCCGTCTGGCAACTCGCGATCTGGTCGATCTCACGATTCTGCGCGAGCGCAACCAGCTCTATATGGAGGCCCCCGGAGGCTTGATCGACAACGTTTACCGCATTCACCTGTCCAATCTGGATCCGGATCCACGCAGTTTCCGCATTGAAGTCAGCGGCATCGAAGGCGTGGAGATCATCGGTAGTCAGGTGGTGACGGTACAGGGTGGCGAACTCGCAGAGTTGAGCCTACGCATTCGTGCGAATCCGCTGGACCTGAGTCAACCCGGCACCCCGCTCACGTTCAAGGCCACCCGGGTCGACGACAGTTCAGTTACCATCGAGAGTGAATCCCGATTCATCAAGCCGCTGTGAAAACTACTGATCTACGTGCCGCCTCCACCACACCCTGGTACCGACAATTCTGGCCCTGGTTCCTGATTGTGCTGCCGGGCACGGTGGTCGTGGCCGCCCTCTGGACACTGGTGATCGCCAATCAACACGCCGATGACCTGGTCGTGGACGAGTACTACAAGGAAGGTCTGGCGATTAACCGCCAACTGGAGCGCCAACAGCGCGCGGAAGCCATGGGGCTCACAGCACAACTGGCCAATCTTGACGGCACACTGTCGGTGGTACTGGGTGCGGCCATAAACGAACCACAACTGCGCCTGACACTGTCGCACCCCATGGAGTCCGAGCGCGATATCACCCTGCCCCTCACCCACCAGGGCGGAGGCCGTTACGAGGTCAAGCTACCTGTCACGATCGAGGGCCGATGGCACTGGATCATCGATGCTGGCGATGGCAGCGAATGGCGCCTCGACGGCAACACCCACTTCTGAGACGCCGGCGGTGGCCGCTGAATCCTGCTTTCACTGCGGAGACCCCGTTCCCGCCGATGCCCGCTACACCGTAGAGATCGATGGTGTCGAGCAACCGGTCTGCTGTGTCGGCTGTCAGAGCGTGGCACTGCTTATCCGCGGCGCGGATTTGACGGCGTTCTATCGACAGCGCTCAGACTACGCGCCGAATCCGGAGAGTGCTGCCAGCGAGAGCGCAGCCTGGTTTGATGACCGAGATTGGGTCGCCGGATTCTCTGACACCGATGCACAGGGCAACCCGGTTGTACCGCTGTTGGTCACGGGAATGAGCTGCGCCGCGTGTACCTGGCTCATCGAACGCGCATTGCTGTCACTCCCTGAGGTGCTGGATGTGCGCCTGAACCTCAATCTGTCGCGCCTCGCCATCACCCTGGCACCCGATGCCTCCGCACAAATGGCGGTCGCCCTGGTCGAAAAACTGGGCTACGGCGTTCGCCCCTGGCGCACCGATGATCGTCTGGACCAATTGCGTAGCGATAGCCGCAGGGACATCCGGCGACTCGGCGTCGCCGGCCTTGGCATGATGCAAGCAGGGATGTTCGCCATCGCACTGCACGCCGGAGACATGCAGGGTATCGACGCACAAATGCAGAGCCTGCTGCGCTGGTTCAGCGCACCGATCGCCCTGTTTGTACTGGCGTACAGCGGCCGGAGCTTTTTTATCAATGCCTGGCGCAGTCTGCGTCAGGGCCACTTGATCATGGACAGCTCGGTGGCACTCGCCCTGTTACTCGCCACCGGTGCCTCGCTATGGGCAACCGTGATCGGTCACGGGGAGACCTACTACGATTCGGTCACCATGTTCGTCTTTCTGCTGCTCTTGGCGCGCTATGTAGAAAAAAGGCTCAGAGATGCAGACCTGCTCAGCCTGGTTCGCATTGAGGATCGACTGCCAGAGTTTGTCTCCGTCAGCGACGGCGAGGGATGGCAGCGACAGCCCCGGGCACAGGTCGATGTCGGGGCGCGAGTTCGCATTCCCACAGGCGAGTCGATTGCCTTCGACGCAGTGGTCAGCCACGGCGCCAGTGCGGTCGATGAAGCCGTCTTTACGGGCGAGGCTGTACCCCGCCCGGTCACCGTCGGTGACAAGATTTTTGCAGGGACCATCAACTGCGACAGCGGCATCGAAGCCATTGTCAGTTCCAGTTATCGAGATTCCAAGCTTGCCGCGCTCGCTGATGACATGGACCAGGCTCGTGGCGACAAGCCGCCCTACCTGAAGCTCATCGATCGACTGGCTGGGCGCTTCGTCGCCGTGGTACTTCTCGCCGCCGCAGGGACCGCCGCCTACTGGTGGCAAGTCTCTCCGGAACGCAGCCTATGGAGCGCCCTGGCCGTATTGGTCGTGGCCTGCCCCTGCGCGCTATCACTGGCCACACCTGCCGCTCTCGCTGCTGCCACCGCTTGGCTCCGCCGCCACGGGGTCATGGTCCACGGGGAGTTCGGCCTACTCGCCAGCGGCGACGCAGGTACCTTGCTCATCGACAAGACTGGCACGTTGACCGAGACAAGGCTGGAACTCGACAGCGTGCTCACCGCCGAGCGCATCGATCGGGACGAGGCGTTGTCTCTGGCGGCAGCGTTACAGCAGTTCAGTAACCATCCCGCAGCGCTGTCGTTCCATGCACTGCCAGCGGCCCCATCGGTGACTGATGTTGAGCCCACGCCAGGCCGTGGCATGCGCGCCCGCTGGCAGCAGCGCGAGCTGCGCCTTGGCAGCTTCGAGTACTGCGCCGAGCTGACCACCATGCCCGCACCACCCGACGAGGTGCAGTACTGGATTGCACTGGCCGACGAACAGGGCTGGTTAGCCTGGTTCGGGCTGGGGGAAACGCTGCGACCCGAAGCATCAGCACTTATTGCCGGGATGCAGTCACGAGGCTTTGCCATGCGCATCGTCTCGGGAGACAGCGAGGTCCGCGTGGCGAGTATCGCTGCACAACTTGGCATCGCCTATACCGCGCAGGCTACACCGGCCGACAAGCTGGCCCTGATCAAGCAATTGCAAGGTGAGGGCCAGTCGGTCATCGCCGTTGGCGATGGGCTCAACGATGCCCCGCTGCTGACAGCGGCCGATGCATCGATCGCGGTGGCCAGCGCCACCGCGCTGACCCGTGCGCAGGCAGACTTCGCTATCGATGACGAAAACCTGATGCTGATCCCCACCATCGTCGACCTTTCAAGGCGCGCGCGTGGTGTCATTCGCCAGAATCTGGTCTGGGCTGCGGGTTACAATCTGCTCGGTATTCCTTTTGCCGCCGCAGGCTTCGTCCCCCCCTGGCTCGCCGCCGTTGGGATGTCATTGAGTTCGCTGCTGGTGGTACTCAACGCGTTGCGCCTGCGGCGTACTGGAGAGCCTACGTCATGAACAGTCTCTACCTACTGATTCCCGTCGCCCTGATCTTTGCCGGTATCGCTGCCTGGCTGCTCATCTGGGCTGTCGACTCGGGCCAGTACGACGACCTCGACAAAGACGCCTGGCGGGCCCTCAACGACGATATGGATGAGCCTCGAAAACCCCGTGACCACGACTGATCTTGGCGCTGCCCTGCTGTTGGGCCTCGCAGGCTCGGGCCACTGCCTGGGTATGTGCGGCGGCATCGCCATTGCCCTGCGCCCGGACCCTGACGCTCACCGACTGCTTCCGGTGGCTTACCACCTGGGTCGCATCATCAGCTATGCCCTATTGGGTGCGCTGATCGGCGGCGCGGCCGGGGCTATCCAGCTGGCCGCATGGACCATCGGTTTGCGATTCATGGCCGGCGCTTTGCTCATTGGCATGGGCCTGCACATGCTCGATATCTGGCGTGGCATCGACCGCCTCGAACGACTCGGCGGCCAGCTCTGGCGCCGGGTCGTCCCGCTGACCCGAACCCTGATGCCGCCACGCCACCTCGCCCAAGGGCTGGCACTGGGCGGGCTGTGGGGATTCATGCCCTGTGGTCTGATCTACAGCGCTTTGGGCTGGAGTGCCGCCAGTGGCGGTAGTGCCACGGGCAGTGGACTGCTAATGCTGCTGTTTGGGCTGGGTACCGTGCCAGCCATGCTCGGCACGACGCTGCTGGGTCAACGTGCAGAAAAACTACTGCGCGATCACCGCCTCAAAACCGTCATCGGCATCTCGCTGGTCCTGGCGGGCACCTGGACGCTGGTGCACACCGCCACACGAATGGGCCCCATGCTCGCTGGCGGCCACATGGGCAGCCACTAGCGCCGAATCAAGTCCGCTCCCGGCGTACGCGGCGTAGCTTGCGCACATTGTCGAGGGTAACCGCGATCAGGCCCAACCAGACGAGCGCGAAGGCCGCCCCGGTGATGAGGTCGATGCTTTCTCCCAGCAGGGTGAGTGCCACCACCAACTGCAAGCTAGGCCCCACATACGTCAACATGCCCATGGTCGACATGGGCAACAGGCGCGAGGCCGCGACACTGGTCAGCAGCGGCAGCGCCGTGAACATGCCCGAAAACGCCAATATGAAGTCGACCTTGAAACCGTGCTGCCCCATGCCGGCGCCGTCGTGGGTCAGAATCCAGAAAGCGGCTACCGGCAGCAGAAACAGCGACTCCAGGAACAGCCCCTCGATGGCGTCAGCCCGAACAAACTTTCGCACCGCCGCATAAACTGCGAACGACGTCGAAACAATCAGTGTTACCGCGGGCAAGCTTCCCAGAGCGACAATCTGCAGACCGATGCCGAGAATCGCCATCACCACGGCAAACACCTGCGCCCGGCTGAGATTTTCCTTGAAGAAAACCACCCCGATCACAATCTGCAGCAGCGGCAACAGGAAGTAACCCAAACTGGCCTCGGTGGCACGACCACTGGTCACCGCATACAGAAAGGTGCCCCAGTTCATGGAAATCAATGCGGCGGCCAGTGCCATAAAGCGCATCGTCTTCCAGTCACGCAGCAAGGCCAGCGCGCCACGCAGGCGTCCGAATACCAGCAAGATGAGCACTACCGCGGGCAGGGTCCACAGTCCTCGATGGGCCAGCACATCTACCGGTGCCACCGGCTTGGTCTCAATCCAGTACAGTGCGGCACAGCCCCAGATGACATTGGCCACAAGGGCCAGCGCCACACCGCGTCGCTGATCGCTCATCTCGCTTGTCACTCGCCAACACCCCAGATTGAAAGGGCGATCATTCTCAGAGCGAGCAAGGTGATCAGCCAGCGGAAAATTTGTGCGAAATTGCGCTCGGGCACCCACTGACGAATGCGTCCACCGGCCCAGGCCCCGACCACGGTCGCTATCGCCATCGACAGAATCACCGGCCACCAGGGTGCAAAAGCGAAGCCCAGCAGCCCATAGGCCAGTGACCGAACCGCGTGGTTGAGTGCCATATACACACCGGTGTTGACCACCAACCAGTCCCGCTGCTGCCCCAGGCGCGCCAGTACGGCGGCACCGAGCGGGCCCGTCGCCCCGGCCAGCATGCCCAGCGCGGTCTGGTAGAAGCCCAGTGCAATCAACGCGAAACGCCCCTGTTGCGTAGGAAGCACCCCCGGCAGCCAGGTGACCAGCAAAATGAGTGCCCCGGAAACCGCAGGTAGCAATGTCAGCGAGACCAGACCCACGACCTGCCCGCCCAGCAAGGCACCCAGCGCGGAGCCCAACAACAACGGAGGGACCATGTGCCAGGCAATCTCCCGCCAGAAGAAAGCCGCCCGGGAGAGGTTACTCGCCGTCTGCACAACCGCGTGCACAGGTAGAATCGCGGACAGCGGCAGCAATCCCGGCATCACCAGAATCAACAGCACGCCACCCCCCAACCCCAGTGTGGCGGTCAGGGCCGACGTCAGAAAAGCAGCGAGAGTGAGAGCAAGCAGGGTCAAACAACTATCCCGTTGATGGCGTGGCCAAAATTGAGCCCAAAGCGGGGCGAGTCTACACTAGCGCCCTGTTCCAACAGCCCCATAAACGCAGGCGAGCCGGTGAGCAACGTAATGACATGGCCGAGATTTCTCGCTCCGCGGCATCGAATGACAGCCATCGACCGCCGTCTCATGCCCCTCTGGGCACTGTGCGCATCGCTATTGTTGCCGATGAGTCACACGGCCGCAGAACCGCGACTGCGCTCCAGCGAACATCCCATCGGGTGGAGCGATGCGGTACTGCGCCTCGCCACGCCCGCAGAACGACAGGTTAACCAGCGACGGCGCAACTATACGGAGAATTGCACAGCCACCCTGGTACGCGGCGGCGGCGATCCATTGCTGGTCACCGCCTGGCACTGCATTGAAGCTCAGGCCGACCTCACTCAACCACCCCGCGTCGAAATCAACGGCGACTGGTACGCCACCCGGGTAATCGCCAGCGGCGGCTCGATGTCCGCTGACTGGGCGATTCTGCAGGTCAGTGCGCCACCCAAAGGCCTGCCCTCACCCATGACTGTTGGTGAACAGCCGTTGCGGGTTGGCGACCGGGTGACGATCGGGGGATTCAGCCGTGACCCGCATTTGGGCAATGGTGGCGAGGAACTCACTTACCACCAAGGCTGCGCCATCGAGGCCACGCAGCGAGAGGGCGTCGTCAGTAACTGTCTGGCCTATCAGGGCGCCTCTGGTGGTCCGGTCATTCAGCAGGATGACCGGGGGAACTCACGACTTGTTGGCGTCATCTCAGCCGGAGACAGCCGCAGCCTCAGTATCCTGGTGCCCGTCGACCGCTTCCGCAGCCGCCTGCTGTCCTTGAACTGACCGCTGCTGTCGCTGCGGTGGCGCCGCACCGACATGGCGCTCTCCGCGAATGCGAGCCAGATCAACCTGTCGCTGCCGCTCTGCAAAACGGGCGCGCTGCTCCTCACTGTGGGCGTTAACGCAGCGCGGGCAGGAGACCCCTTTCACGTAGTCGGGGGAAGCTTTGTCGGCCTCGGTAATCGGGTGCCGACAGGCGTAACACTGGTCATAGCTGCCGCGCTGCAACTGATGATTGACCGCGACCCGGGTGTCAAACACAAAACACTCCCCTTCCCAGCGAGTCTCTTCTTCCGGTACCTCTTCCAGGTATTTGAGAATGCCGCCCTGTAAGTGCCACACCTCCTCAAAACCCTGCTCAATCATAAAAGAGGTCGATTTCTCGCAGCGAATGCCTCCCGTGCAGAACATGGCCACTTTTTTGTGCTTGGCCGGATCCAGGTTCTCAGCCACCCAGGCGGGAAACTCCCGGAAGGTGACGGTGCCCGGATCTACCGCGCCGCGAAAGGTACCGATGTCGACCTCGTAGCCATTGCGCGTATCGATTACCACCACCTCCGGGTCGTCGACCAAGGCATTCCACTGTTCGGGGGTCGCATACCGGCCGACACAATGTCGCGGGTCAATGCCTTCGACACCCATGGTGACGATCTCCTTCTTGAGCTTCACCTTCATGCGCAGGAAAGGTGGTTCGGCGTGATACGACTCTTTCCAGTCCAGTGCCTCCAGGCGAGGATCGCTACGCAGCCAGGCGATGACCGCGTCAATGCCCTCTCGGCTGCCCGCGATGGTGCCGTTGATACCCTCGGAGGCCAACAGCAAAGTACCGAATACCTCGTTCGCCCTGCACAAGTCCAACAGGGGTTCGCGGAGCTCGGCGTAGTTATCCAGAGCGACAAAGCGATATAGCGCAGCGACGACTGTTTGGTCACGATCAGGCATTGGCATTCTCACCTCCACGACAGTTCGGTGACGCGGGCACCGCAGTCTCCCGAGCCCCCCATTCTTCGGGGGTAAAAAGATGTAGCGCCAACGCGTGCACCGGGCCTGCCAGAAACTCTGCCAGCTCTGCGTAAACCAACTGATGTCGCTTCACCCGGGACAAGCCTGCAAACGCTGACGCCGCCAGTGTCAGTTTGAAATGGGTCTCTGAGTTGGCAGGCACATTGTGCTGATGGCTCTCATTGATGAGGTCCAGATACGCGGGACTGAATACCTCGCGCAGTCGGGTTTCGATATCTGCTGCTACCATGGGAATCACTGTGTTGACTGAACCGCGATTATACCCCGACATAGAGCAGGGGTATGGATTCTGCGGCCAGGTGCTTACACTCAACGTAAACTGAAGTTCCTGCCGTTAACTCGGGGATGGTGATGTCTGGAGAATTTGATGTTTTCTTTGCCGGTGAATGCCTGGACGGCTTCACCCGTGAGGCCGTGACCGAAGGAATCGCGAGAACCTTCAAGCTGACACCGGACGCCGCCGCCAAACTCATGGATGGCGGCCGGCATCGCATCAAGGGTGGTTGCGACAAAACCACCGCGCTGCGCTACCGGGAAGCCATGGCCAAGATAGGTGCCAAAGTGGTCATCGCGCGGCCGGAGACGGGCACTGAGGCCGAAGCGCCTGCGCCTGTCACCACGGCTCAATCCCATGCTGATCCACACGACCATCGAGATGCCAAAGCACGGGTATCCGGTCCCGCGGCTTTTGAGGAGCAACCCTCCAAAGTCCCCCACGACGCCGCCGCCATGGCCCACACCGGGGACGAGACGATTCCCTGGGAGGCACCGGAAACCCCGCAAGCAGACCCGGAACCGGCGCTGTCGCTAGCACCGGTTGGCGCAATACTGGGCAATGAAGAAGGCGAACGGCCCTATGCCCTGGTGGATGTGCCCGACTATGACGTCTCTGCGGCTGGTGAGGTTATTCCAACGCTGCCCGATGAGCGCGAACCGCTCAACCCCAATACCGATCACCTGCACATGGTCACCGAAGACAGCCACTGACGGCTGGCTGTGTGCCTCAACCTGAAGACATGCTGTGACTGAAGACTCTGCTCCACCGAAGCCACCCGGACTATGGCGCCAGCCGGTTGCCATGATCTATGACGGCCTGCTGATCATCGCCATGTTCTTTATCGCCGGTTTTGGCCTGATTGCCATTTACGGCCCCGCCGACGAGGTGGGCCAGAGCAACATCCCACAAACGATTTACCAACTCACGATGATCGTGATCGTTTGGCTGTTCTACGGCATCTTTTGGCTAAAGAGTGGCCAGACGCTGGGCATGCAGGCGTGGAAGATCAAACTTGAGGCGGCCAATGGAGGCCCCGTGACGCCGCGGATGGTGGCACTCAGGCTTTTGTCTGCGCTGGTGTCACTGGCACCGGCAGGACTCGGTTATTGGTGGGCTCTCGTCGATCGCGAGGGTCGCACTTGGCATGACCGACTGTCGGGTACGCGGTTGGTGCGTAAAAATCGGGGCCCCGCCGGCGAGACCAAACGCACTACTGCCGCCGGGTAAGTAGCAGCCCCCCGGCCAGCCAACACACCGCAATCGGGGCCAGGGCGGCGAGCCAGGGCGCGAAGCCAAAGATCAGGCTTGCAGGTCCAAAGAAGTCCTGGCTGATACGAAAAACCACGCCGACAATGACACCGGCGAAAATCCGTGCCCCCATGCTGCCATCTCGCAGCGGGCCAAACACGAACGACATGGCCACCAGTACCAGCCCCGCGACAGCCAACGGCTGGAGCAGTTTGCGCCAGAATGCCAGTTCGATGTCTGCTGACATCAGCCCCTGTTGATCCAAGTAGCGCGCGTAGGGCCAGAGTTGCCGAATGGGCAAGCTCTCGGGCTCCACCACATCCAGCACCAGCAGGTTCGGCGTGATATCGGTATCCCAACGCCATAGCGTGTACTCAGTCACCCGCGTCGCGTCGGTCCCCAGTTCGGTCTCCTGGACTTCCTCGAGTAACCAGTGGTCTTCGAAATAGGTGCCTCGATTCGCGCGCAACGACCGTGTCAAATGACGGTCAGCGTCGTAGCTCAGCAACGTAACCCCAAAAATGACCCCACCTCGCTGCACTGCGTCGACGTGGATGAAGGTGTTGCCATCGCGGTTCCAGGTGCCATAACGGCCGGTGACGCTCGAATCAGCCCGTTGCGCCAGGGCGCGCTGGCTGATGGCCATTTGTTCAGCGCCGGGAGAGACAAACTCGCCGACCACGAATCCAAACAAAGCAGCAACCAGCGCCGGTCGAATCACCGACAGCGCCAAACTGGACATAGAAACGCCGGCGGCGCGAACCACGACCAACTCGCTGGCTGAGGCAAGTCGACCCAGGCCCACGAGGGCACCGATCAAGGCGGCAAAGGGTACGAACTCATGGATACGACGCGGCAGGGTCAAACCCACATAGGTCAGTATCTGCAGGAAACCATAGCGCTCACTGATATCCTGGCTTTCGTCGACAATCGAACTCAGCGCATCAAGCCCAACCAATACCACGAGCACCGCCGCCGTCGCCGATAGTACGGTCGTGCCGATGTAGCGATGAATCCTAACCACGGCGAGGCACACGCCATCGTTTACCGAGGCGCTCCCAAAACAGCAGTGTTGCCGCCACAGCCGCGAACACCACGTGCACCAGCCCCATCAACAGAACGTTAGCCCCACCTTCGATCTCAGCACGGACCTGGTTCATGGCCAGGAAATACAAGAGAAAGACCATCAGGGCGGGTCCCAGCCGCGCATAGCGGCCACGGCGGGAATCGGTTCGACTCAATGCCAGCGCAATGACCGCAATCACCGGCACAAAAATCGGCAGCGAAAACCGCCAGGACAACGCGGCGCGATGACTGGCATCGTCACTCTCCAGCAGTGACGCCGTCGGCAACGCCTCGATGCGTAGATTTTGTCGAATCCCGCCGGCTCGCTCTGGAATGAGTTCGCCGTAAGTGCCAAATCGGGTCCCAGTAAAGTCCAACGCTCCGGAACGACCCTGGAAGCGGGTACCGTCGCGCAGTTCCAGATAGCGACGCCCGCTCTCGCCGTCGTAGACGATGGCACCCTCTCGGGCAAAGGTCACATTGAGCCCCCCGCCTGCCTCAGCGTCCAGGCGCTCAACAATAAACACGTTATTCATCACGCCATCGTCACCGATGCGTTCAGCATAGGAGACATAGTCGCCCTCACGCTGCTTCTTGAATCGGCCAGGTGCCATGACCTGCAGTCCCTCGGCTGCGCGTGGATTATCCAACAATGCCTGGGCCCGGGCTGAACCATCGGGTGCCAGCCACAGCGACAGGGCGCCCACCATCAACATGATGGTCGTGGCAGGAACGAGTACATACGCCGCCAGACGAGCAGCGCTGAGTCCGCAGGCCTTGAGCACGACCATTTCGCTCTCGGCATAGAAACGCCCCAGAGACAGCAGAATGCCAACGAACAGTGACAGCGGCAGAATCAGTTCAAAGAAACTGGGCAACTTATAAAACATCACCGGTAACAGCACGTCACTGGTGATATCGCCGACCGCTGCCTCGGCAAGATAGCGGATGAATCGCCCACTAAAGACCACCAGAAACAGCACCAGCGCCACCGCGAAGGTATGGGAGAAGATGTCGCGACTGAGGTATTTGAGAATTCGCATTGGGGGCCGGGCCGGAGTGAACTACTGCCGCCCTTGTTTTGTTGCGGCTCTGAGCATCATACACTACGCGCCCTGCGCAAATTGACCTGTATCCGACAGAGGAATCACTATGACCAAGCTGTCCTTGGCCACCCGCAAGCTGGGCGACCCCAAAAAGCTCAAGACCGAGGCCCTGGTAGTGCCCGTGTTCACCGGAGAAGCTGGCGACAGCGATCTGGCCGCCATCGACGCCGTGGTAGGCGGCAATCTGACCCGCACCCTGGACATTGGCGATTTTTCGGGCAAAAAAGGCACCAACGCCTGGGTGGTTGGCATGGCTGGCATCAAGCGGGTACTGCTGGTCGGCGCCGGTGCGCGCGACGCTTTTGACAGCGCTGCGCAACGCAGCCTGGCGGAGACCGCGGCCAAGGCGCTCGGACAGAGCAAAGCCAAGGACGCCGCGCTGGCAATGGCCGGACTGGCGCTCGACGCCGAGGCCCTGACCCGGCTACTCGAAATTCTGGGATGTGAGCTGGCCCGCAGTGTGTACCGCTACACCGAAACCCTGAGCAACAAAGACAAGGTGGCTGCACTCAAGAAAGTAACCGTGGACGCCGGTGATGCGCTGAGCGCAGCAAAAGCACGCAAAGCCCTCGACAGCGGCCGTGCCATTGGCGAGGGCAGCAACCTGACCCGCCAACTGGTCAACCTGCCCGGCAATATCTGTACGCCGACCTACCTCGCACAACAGGCCCGCAAGCTGGGCCGCAGCTACGAAAAAATCAAGGTATCGGTGCTCGATGAGAAGAAAATGCGTGAGCTCGGTATGGGCTCGCTACTGTCAGTTGGCCATGGCAGTGACCAACCCTCGCAATTGATTGTCATCGACTACCGCGGCGGTAAGGCCAAAGAAGCGCCCTTTGCGCTGGTTGGCAAAGGCATCACCTTCGACACCGGTGGTATTTCTCTGAAGCCCGGTGCCAAGATGGACGAGATGAAATTCGACATGGGTGGCGCCGGATCGGTAGTCGGTACCATGCAGGCCATCGCTGAACTCGCGTTGCCCATCAATGTCGTCGCTGTGATCGCCGCGGCAGAAAACATGCCCAGCGGTCGCGCAACCAAACCCGGTGATGTGGTGAAGAGCCTGTCAGGCAAGACCATCGAAATCCTCAACACCGACGCCGAAGGGCGGCTGGTGCTGTGTGATGCACTGACCTATGTGCAGCAGCGCTACAAGCCGCAAGAAATCGTCGATATCGCCACCCTGACGGGCGCGATCATCGTGTCGCTCGGCAACCACGCGACGGGTATCTTCTCGAACAATGACGAACTGGCAGCCAGTCTGACAGCAGCGGGCGAACGCAGCCACGATCGCGGCTGGCGCATGCCGGTCTGGAACGACTATCAAAAACAGTTGGACAGCAACTTCGCCGATGTCGCCAATATCGGCGGACCGGCAGCGGGTAGTATTACGGCTGCCTGCTTCCTGGCGCGTTTCATCGAGAATGACACCCCATGGGCGCACCTCGATGTCGCCGGCACCGCCTTCCAGAGTGCCCCCAAGGGTGCTACCGGACGGCCGGTACCCATGCTGGTGGATTACCTGCGCGATCGCGCCGCCAATCGCTGAGTACAGTGACCCGTATCGACTTTTATGTGGTGACCAATCCCGGGACGCACACCCGGCTGAGCGTTGCAGCACGACTGATCGACAAGGCCACCCAGCGTGGCCACCGGATTTACGTGCACTGCGACGCCGAGTCACAGGCCCGGGAGCTGGACGCGCTGTTGTGGGCCCACAGACCCGACAGTTTCATCCCGCACTGCACCGCTGATCAGGGTCGCGACGAAGCGGTAGTGATCGACTGGATGGGCGATCCGGGCGCCCATAACGACGTCATGATCAACCTGCAGTTGACCGCGCCGGCGTTTTTTTCCCGGTTTGCCCGGGTGGCCGAAGTGGTCACCCAGGAACCGGCGTTCTTACCCGCCATGCGAGATGCCTGGCGTTTTTACAAGGATCGGGGTTACCCCCTGCACAAACACGACCTCTGACGAGTACAGCGAACAACGACCATGGACAAGACTTTCTCGCCCGCCGACATTGAACAGCGCTGGTACCAGCACTGGGAAGACTCGGGCTACTTCGCCCCCCAGGGTGGCGACAACAGCTACTGCATCCCGATCCCGCCACCCAATGTCACCGGCAGCCTGCATATGGGGCACGGCTTCCAGCAGGCCATCATGGATGCATTGATTCGTTACCACCGTATGAAGGGTGACAACACCCTGTGGCAGGTGGGTACCGATCACGCCGGCATCGCCACCCAGATGTTGGTCGAACGCCAGCTTGAGGCGCAGGGTCAGCACCGCACCGACATCGGCCGCGATGCGTTCATCGAAAAAGTGTGGGAATGGAAGGCAGAATCCGGCGGCACCATCACCCGACAGTTACGCAGGTTGGGCACCTCGCCTGACTGGAGCCGGGAGCGCTTCACCATGGACCCGGGCCTGTCCCGGGCGGTACAGACCGTGTTCATCAAGCTGTATGAAGAGGGTCTGATCTACCGCGGCGACCGACTGGTCAACTGGGATCCGAAGCTGCACACCGCAATTTCAGACCTGGAAGTCATTCAGGAAGAGGAAGCGGGGTCGCTGTGGCACTTCCGCTACCCACTGAGCGATGGCAGCGGCCATCTCACGGTCGCCACGACCCGGCCGGAGACGATGCTGGGTGATACCGCCGTGGCGGTCAATCCCGGCGATGACCGCTATCGGGCGCTGGTGGGCAAAACTATTCGCCTGCCCCTGTGTGATCGCGAGATTCCGATCATCGCTGATGATTACGTGGATATGGAGTTCGGCACAGGCTGTGTGAAGATCACGCCCGCCCACGACTTCAACGACTACGCCATGGGCGAGCGGCACCAACTGCCGCTGATCAATATTCTCACGGCAGACGCAGCCCTGAACGATCAAGTACCGGAGAAATACCGGGGCATGGACCGTTTTGAGGCGCGCAAGGCCGTGGTTGCGGACCTCGACGCGCTGGGATTGCTCGACAAAATCGACGACCACCGGCTCAAGGTACCCCGGGGTGATCGCTCCGGAGTGGTCATCGAGCCCTGGCTCACGCCCCAGTGGTACGTGAATGCCAAGAAGCTGGCTGAACCCGCGATCAAGGCCGTGGAAGACGGTGATATTCAGTTCGTCCCCAAGCAGTGGGAAAACACCTACTTCGCCTGGATGCGAGACATCCAGGACTGGTGCATCAGTCGGCAGCTATGGTGGGGACACCGCATTCCAGCCTGGTACGACGACAGCGGTAAAGTCTACGTGGGCACCAGCGAAGCGGCGGTTCGGGCCGCCCATGATCTCGGCGATGATGTCGCGCTGCGCCAGGATGAAGACGTACTGGACACCTGGTTCTCTTCGGCGCTTTGGACCTTCTCTACCCAGGGCTGGCCGGACCACACCGACGATTTGACAAAGTTCCACCCGGCCTCTGTGCTGGT
Organism: uncultured Alteromonadaceae bacterium; assembly: GCA_964482195.1. Classification (GTDB taxonomy): domain Bacteria; phylum Pseudomonadota; class Gammaproteobacteria; order Pseudomonadales; family Halieaceae; genus Luminiphilus. Next base: position 17,941 of record CAYZWL010000034.1, read on the forward strand.
GACCGGGTTCGACATTATTTTCTTCTGGGTCGCCCGTATGATCATGATGTCGCTGCACTTCGCCAAAGAGGTGCCCTTCCACACCGTTTATGTCCACGGCCTCGTCCGGGACCACGACGGCCAGAAGATGTCCAAATCGAAGGGCAACGTACTCGACCCCATCGACCTCATCGACGGCATTGACCTCGAAGCGTTGGTCAGCAAGCGCACCAGCCACCTGATGCAGCCAAAAATCGCTGCAAAAGTTGAGAAGGCGACACGCAAGCAGTTCCCGGATGGCATCCCGGGCTACGGCACTGACGCCCTGCGCTACACTTTCTACTCGCTGGCCTCGACGGGACGTGATGTCAAATTCGACATCGGTCGCATGGAGGGTTATCGCAACTTCTGTAACAAGATCTGGAACGCAGCGCGCTACGTGTTGATGAACTGCGAGGGCCAGGACTGTGGCCTTGAAGGTGAAGTCACGCTGTCGCTGGCTGACCGCTGGATTCGATCACGGCTCGACCGCACCATCGCCGAGGTCGAGCACGCCATCGATCAGTATCGCTTCGATCATGCATCGCAGGCGCTGTATGATTTCGTTTGGAACGAGTACTGCGATTGGTATCTGGAACTGTCCAAGCCGGTCCTGTGGGACGAGAATGCCGACCCGGCCGTCTTGCGAGGCACCCGCCAGACGCTCATCCAGGTGCTCGAAACCACGCTGCGGCTGCTGCACCCGATGATGCCGTTCATCACTGAAGAAGTTTGGCAGAGTGTCGCACCCATCGCCGGCTGCCTGGGCGACACCATCATGCTCGCTCCCTGGCCCGCCACCCAGCCGGATGGCCGCGATGACGCCGCCGAAGCGGAGATCGAGTGGTTGAAGTCACTGATTGTGGCAGTACGCACCATCCGCTCTGAAGCCAACCTCTCCCCCGCTCAGGAATTCGATGTGATGGTCGCAGGGGCCAGCGATGAGGATCGGCGCCGCATCGCGGACAATGGCCTGTTCCTGGCCCGGCTCGCCAAAATTGCCTCGCTGACGCCGCTTGACGCGGGCGTAGAGCCACCACCCGCATTATCCGCCCTGGCTGGGCCACTCGAGATACTGGTCCCCATGCAAGGCGTCGTCGATATTGCTGCGGAGCTTGGCAGGCTCGACAAGGAGATCCAGCGTCAGCAAGGCGAGCTCAAGCGACTGCAGGGCAAACTGGGTAATCCCAGCTTCGTGGATCGGGCACCGGCGGAAGTCGTTGCCAAGGAGCGCGACAAACTCGCCGCCGTTGAAGAAGCGATGACTGTACTGCAGCGCCAGCAGGCGCGACTGGAGGAGTTGCGCTAGCACACCTCAGTTGGTTATAACCCCCATGTACGAAAATAATATTTCCCAAGGGAGCGGTTATGACCGAGAGGTTGGTTGGTACGGTCAAGTGGTTCAACAACGCCAAGGGCTTTGGCTTCATCACCATGACAGGTCGTGACGAAGACATCTTCGTCCATTTTCGCTCGATACAGAGCGATGGTTACCGCAGTCTCGATGAAGGCCAGGAAGTTGAATTTAAGTTGGTAGAAGGCCCCAAAGGCCTGCAAGCAGAGGAAGTCACCAAACGCTGAGTCACGGGTGGGCCTCGGTCTGGTAAGCTCGCGCAAAGCCACCAGATCGCGGTCCCATGCCCAAGAACAGCAGCCAGCCCAGCAAGGGCAAACGTCCTACCAGTCGCCGTTTTCGCGGCGTCGAGATGCCCTACAGCCATCACCCCGCCATTCGCGCGGTCAAGAAGGCCGGCCACGAACCGACCATCCACGGTACCAAGCTGTGGAAATCCAGTTGTCTGATCATGGACTACTTGCACAAAGAACCACCGGCGCAGGCAGGTACCGTGCTGGATGCCGGCTGCGGTTGGGGTATTACAGGTATCTGGTGCGCGCGCAAACTCGGCGCCGCGGTCACTTCAATGGATGCCGACCCAGCGGTTTTCCCCTACCTGGATGCAGTAGCAGCGCTGAACAAGGTGGAAACCACACCACTGGTGGCGCGCTTCGAAAAACTCAAGAAGAACCAGCTTGCCGGTATCGATCTCCTGGTCGGCGCCGATATCTGCTTTTGGGATGAACTCGTGAAACCCGTGGGCAAGATGATCGACAAGGCTATCGACGCCGGCGTTCAACAAATCGTCATTGCCGACCCAGAGCGCCCCACCTTCCACGAAATGGCGGAGCGCTGTATCGATCGCCACGGTGGCGAGCTGCTCAATTGGCAGACGCGAGGCACCATCAAGGCCTCTGGCGCCCTGCTGGTGATCAATAACGCCTAACGCAAAGCGATGCGCATGGACCAAAGGTCCGCCGCATACGGTGCTTTGACGGTTTCCCCATCGCTGTTGAGGGCGGGTCTGAAGCGGGTGTCGCTGAGGTTTTTTCGGGTGCGGATGCGCAGTCCATCGGGCACACCGTCGACAAAAGCGACCTCGCGAGCACGACCGCTGCGCGTCACGACAGCCCTAACCTGCACACGATCAGCCGCTTCTGCAAATACAGGGTCACCTGGCATGGCAGGCAGCTCTGGCAGCGGCCGAGGGCTGTCAAAACGACCAGGCTGCTCGGCATGGAGCTCACGATACAACTGACGTGCACTGCCTGAACGTCCGTGAAACCAGCGCCAGTCGGCCAGTGCGAGCCGCAGATCAAAATCACCGGGGGTGACTTCCAGCGCAGCTTCCAGTAGCCGAACACCCACGCCGAAGGCACCTTGCTCAATGGATTCGAGGCGGGTGTCCATCTCCTGATCGGGCAAACTGGGCGAGAACCGCCTCTGGTTGAGCTGAAAGGCACTCGTCTCGACCGGGTTGATCCGAAAATCAATCAGATACAGCGTAATCAAGGCCTGATAGGTAAAGCTTCGACACCAGTCTGCGGCCCATTCGGGATCCGCACAGATCGACTCAGCCATGTTGCGGGTGTCGCGGTTGAAAAACGCGATCTCGCTGTCCTTGTCCCGCCAGTCCTTGAGCCCACCGTACCAACCCTGGCGCCAGCGAAAGTAGCGCTGAGCCGCTTTCAGTTTGGCCGTATTCCAGGGGGGGCGTCCATTGCCATTCAATCGATACAGGTACGCCTCGCGCTTATCCATGGCCGGCACATCCCCTATTCCGCGATGCAGGGCCAGCATGGATTCCACAATGGGTCGTTGAGTGTCGGTGTTTAAACCTTGATTGACCCGGGTGTTGTGCAGCGCCCACGCATAAAATTCCAACGCGGTCTCTGTCAGCCCAATGTCTTCAGCGAGCCGCGCCGTCTCGAGTAGCACGCCGCCCAGGTTGGGGCTGTAGGGACCCTCTGCGGCCTCCAGCTGCGCCACACGGGACTGGGCGGCACTGAGTTGACCCAGGGTCTGTTCACCCGGCTCGGCAGCGCTGGCGGACTCGGCAGGATTTTGCGGAACGCGGAATTCAATGCCTTCCGTCGCGGGTAACAACAGCACACCGAAGGGCAGTGACGTCTGCCGACTGCCAAATTGCGCAAAAGACAATGATGACCCGAAGGCCAGCCACAGAAGGCAGGCAAGCATTGATTGCGAGATAACAGCGCGCATAACAGCACCTTAGCTGAAAGCGGCCAGGCAAAAAAAGACCCGCTTCAATAGCGGGCCAGGAGAGTAGTTGCGGACCCGGATGCCGGCAGGCCAGAGGCGCTCACCGTCACGGGACAAATTAATAGTTGCAGAATGCCCATAATGAATCCAATATATTTTTATCATCGAAACTATTCCCGCTGGGCATCATAAAAACCATGAATTTGCAGCAGCTCGCCAAAGTCGATTTAAACTTGCTTGTCGCCCTTCAAGCACTACTTGAAGAAAAGAGCGTATCACTAGCCGCCAAAAGGCTTTCGGTAACACAGCCCGCCATGTCGAAGACCTTGGCGCGACTGCGTGAGGCACTGGATGATCCGCTGTTTGCGCGCAGCAAACGGGGCATACAACCCACCCCCAGGGCGCTGGCCTTATCGCCGGAACTACAGCGCATTCTCTCCAGTATTGAAGTGATGCTGGACGCCGGGGAATTCTCCCCATCCGCGTACCGTGGCGAGATTGTCATGGCGATTTCGGAATATGTGGGCTTCAGCCTGCTGCCGCCACTCACCGGTCGCCTGCAAACCACCGCGCCACGCCTGCAACTGAAGACGATCACCCGTGCGGAGAACCAGCTCGATCAACTGGCCACCGGGGATCTGGACCTGGCCATCCAAATTACTCGTGAAGAGTATTCAAAAGAATTCCGTACCCACCCTCTGGCGAGTTCACCGCTCGCGGTGTTTGTGCGCAGAGACCACCCCCTGGTGGCATCCCATCTGACGCTGGAAAAAATCGCCCAGTACCCGGTCATCGATCTGTATGTGGCCGACCGCAGCGAACTGAACCTCTGGCAAATGCCCACGCCCGCCTCGGGTGAACAACGGGGTACGCTCGAGACATCCCACCTGCTCACCGCCTTTGAAGTGCTGCGTGAGACAGACTACGTACTGGCCTGCCCTGCTTACCTTTCCCGCAGCGACGGTGCGACGAGGGATGTCATTGCCCTGCCGTTACCAGGGCAGTTGAGCCAGACAATAAACTATTCCCTGGTCGCTCATGAACGCACGGCCAATTCACCGATTCACCAGTGGCTGTGGCACGAAATTATCGACACGGTGCAATCCATGCGCGTACGCACGGTTCATCGAGGATAAGCCCCGACTCGCGGTGGGGGATGTGGCATAATCCGCGCCCCCAAATCCCTGCCGACCGCGATGAGCAAGAAAAAACGACCACCGATTCCCCTGCTGGGGCGGCCCATCATCGAGACCCACTGCCATCTGGATTATCTGGAGGGCGAAGAGCTCAGGGCGGCACTGGAGCGCGCCCGCGCGGTCGGCGTGGAAGATATCGTCACGATTGCAGTTTCCCCCGACAACCTGGACACCGTGATCTCGATCAGCGAAACCCATGCCGATGTCTGGTGCACGCAGGGCATCCATCCCCACGAAGCAGACCACTGGAACGAGTCCGTGGACGCCCGAGTCCGCGCGGGCTGTGAGCACCCGCGGGTGCTCGCTGTCGGTGAGATTGGTCTCGACTACTACTACGACCATGCGGATCGAAATGCCCAGGCGGCGGCGTTTGACGCCCAGCTGGAGATCGCAACCCAGTGCAACCTGCCCATCGTGGTGCACACGCGGGAAGCCGACGCGGATACCGAAGCCATTCTGCGCAATCACCTGCACGGTTTGTCCAGGCGCGGCGTCATCCACAGTTTTACCAGCGGACTGGCACTGGCGGAGTACTGCCTGAGCGAGGGCTTCATGCTCGGCTTCAACGGCATCACAACCTTCCGCAACGCCGACAATGTGCGCGACGTGGTTTCCGCGACCCCCATCGAGCAACTCGTACTGGAAACCGATGCCCCCTACCTGGCACCGGTACCGTATCGCGGGGTCCGCAACGCACCCTGCTACCTGCCTTTCATTGCCGAGAAGGTCGCCGAGGTCAAAGCCATCCCGGTGTCCGATTTGCTCGACCACGCTTACCGTAATAGCCAACGACTGTTTTTTGAGGCCGCATGAACCGTTACGCACTGGGCCAACGCTGGGTCAGCCACGCCGACGCTGAGCTCGGACTGGGCATCATCGTCGAGGTCGACGCCCATCGGGTGACTGTACATTTCCCAGCGGTGGCAGAAGACCGCACCTACGCCGCGGGCAGGGCCCCGCTGACCCGGCTGTCGCTGGGACCGGGAGATTTGCTAACTCGCCACGATGGCCATCGATTCACTGTCAGCAGCGTTGAAGAGAGCGAGAACATCCTCACCTACTACGCTGAAGACGACGATGGTGAGATCCACAAGATTTCTGAGCTGGAACTGGACGCCCGTATTCAGCTCAACCACCCCAAAGACCGGCTGATTAACAACCAGCTGGACAAGCTGGTTGATTTTCGCCTGCGCTACGCCACCCTCAGTCACCGCGCCCGTACCGAAACCGGTGGTATCCGAGGTCTGCTGGGCGCGCGCACCGCCCTGCTGTCGCACCAGATGTACATTGCCGCAGAGGTGGGGCAGCGTTTTGCCCCGCGCGTGCTGTTGGCCGATGAGGTCGGTCTCGGCAAGACCATCGAAGCAGGCCTGATCCTGTCCCAGCAGCTGCTTACGGGCAGAGCCGCAAGGGTGCTGGTGATCGTACCGGATGCGTTGATCCACCAGTGGCTGGTAGAAATGCTGCGCCGCTTTAATCTGCGCTTCTCACTGTTTGACGAAAGTCGTCTCAGCGAAGGTGAGGAAGGCGGTAGCTTCGATGCTGAGCAATTGATCATCACTCCCTCCTCGCTGTTTGCCCAGAATGCCAATGCCCGGGCGCTGGCCCTGGATGCCGATTGGGACCTGGTGGTCGTAGACGAAGCACACCACCTCAGCTGGTCCAACAGTGACGAAAGCCATCTCTACGACTTTGTCGCCGCTCTGTCCAAACTCAGCAAAGGGCTGCTGCTGCTGACCGCAACCCCCGAGCAAGCGGGTGTTGAAAGCCACTTTGCACGGCTGCAATTGCTGGACCCGGACCGCTATGGGGATTTCGAGCGCTTCTGCGCCGAACAAGCCGACTATGTCCGCTGGAATGAGGCTATCGAGTCGCTGAGTCAGGGTGATGACCAGGTAGCCCTGCCTGAAGGCATCGACCCCGCGCTGGATAGCGAAGAGAAAATTCGCCAGTTGCTCGACCGATTCGGCACCGGCCGGGTGCTGTTCCGAAACACCCGCGCTTCGGTACCCGGATTCCCACGTCGGCAATTGCATCACTACAGCCTCGAGGCGCCGGTTCGCTACCTACCGCTTACCGGCGAGCTTTACCCGGAACGCCATGTCGACGAGGCGATCTGGCTGGCCGAGGACCCACGTGTCGGCTGGCTGGAAGCAAAGCTCCGCGAGCTGCGCCCCGCGAAGGCGCTGGTGATCTGCGCCCATCGGGATACGGCACTGGCGCTGGAGCAGCACCTGCACCTGCGCGCGGGTATTCGCTGCGCGGCTTTCCACGAGGGTTTGACCCTGGTAGAGCGGGATCGCGCCGCCGCCTATTTTGCCGACGACACCTCGGGTGCACAGGCGCTGATCTGCTCGGAAATTGGCAGTGAGGGCCGTAACTTCCAGTTTGCCCATCATCTGATCTGCTTTGACCTTCCCGAGAATCCCGATCTCCTGGAACAGCGCATTGGCCGTCTGGACCGCATTGGTCAAAGCGCCGACGTGCAGATCCACGTACCCACACTCGCCGGTACCGCGCAGACGGTGCTTTATCACTGGCTGAACGACGGGCTGGCTGCGTTTACCCATCCCTGCTCGGTGGGACACGCCCTCTTCGAAACCTTCGCCGAACCGCTGTTCCTGGCGCTGTCCAGTCCGGAGACGGATCACAGCACACTGCTGGAACAAACCCGCCTGCGACGCATCGACCTGGAGCAGGCGATGCAGGCCGGTCGCGATCGACTGCTGGAACTGAACAGTCATGATCCCGCGGTCGGCGCCAACATCATCGCCAGTGTGCAGGAAGCCGAGACCGCAGATACCATCAGCGCCTTTGCAGAATTGCTCTTCGATCGCATCGGCGTCAGTCAGGATCTGCATTCAGAGACCTGCTTCCTGCTCAAACCCACCGAAATGCTGCTGGCAGGCCAGCTCCCGGGCCTTGACGAGGACGGTCTCACCGTCACCTTTGACCGAGACACGGCGCTGGCGCGCGACGATGTGCAATTCCTGACCTGGGAGCATCCACTGATTCGCGAAGCCATGGACATCGTTGCGGTGAGCGAGCTCGGCAACGCCACACTGGGTACATTCAAACACTCGCGCATGCAGCCGGGCACCGTGCTGCTCGAATTAATCTATTCGGTGGAGTGCCTGGCGCCGGCCGAGCTCGAAATGGGCCGCTATCTGGACATGACACCACTGCGCTTGGTGATGTCACCCGATGGGCGTGACGTCGGCGCAAACATCGCTCATGAGGCGCTCAACCGGGCCTTGCAACCGGTGCCCGCGACCCAATCGGCAGCGGTCATCCAGCGACTGCGCGCCGTGCTGGAGAAGCAGATCGATCAGGCGGACCGCCTGGCCAGCGCATCCCTGGAGGCCCTGCAATCGGCGGCTCGTGAACGTCTCGCGGAGCAATTGGGTGAAGAACGCGAGCGGCTCGTTTACCTGCGCTCAGTCAATCCTTCTGTCAGGGAGGAAGAGATACAGCATATCGACGAGCGACTGGACGCCAGCCAGCGCGCCCTGGCGGGCACGCAGGTAGTACTTAACGCGTTGCGCGTTGCCATCGCCACCTGAGCAAACACCCCGGCAAGACGACAGCAGCTTGAGGGAGGGGGGACGGACCCGATCTGGGACTACTTGCCTTCCCAGACCGGGGCGCGTTTTTCGAGAAACGCCATGACGGCATTCTTGGCATCGTCGCTGTCGATACACAAGCTTTGCAGCGCTGCCTCCTGACTGATGGTCTCGGCCAATGAGTGCGATTCCGCGTAAGCGATGGCTTCCTTGGTGTAGCGCATCGAGAGCGGCGCCTTGCCGGCCAGTTGCTGCGCGTACGCCATCGCGGCGCTTTCGAAATCCTCAGCAGGCAGCACCTGATTGGCTAGCCCCCAGTCAACCGCCTTCTCTGCCGCCAGTTTTTCCCCGAAGGCCATCAGCTCGAAAGCGCGCTTGCTCCCGACCAGGCGAGGCAGCAACCAGGTAGCGCCGCCATCAGGAATCAGACCAATTTGCCCAAAGGGCTGGTACAGATAGCTCTGCTCGGCCATGACCACCAAATCGCAGGCCATGGCATAGGAGTACGAAATACCCGCACAAGCGCCATGAATCGCCGCAATCCACGGCTTACGCGCGTGCTGAATGGCCAGGATCCCCGGTTTGTAGTCGTGATTGAGTTCGTCTTCAACCGCCGCCCCGCCGCCGAGGCCACCATCGTTGGCACTCAGGTCGGCACCCGCACCAAAGACACGGCCTTTACCCGACAGCAGCACCACCCAGACGTCGTTATCGAGGTTGAGCGCTCTGGCTGCACGGACAAATTCCTGGCGCAGGGTCTTGTTAAAGGTATTGAGTTTCTCCGGTCGGTTGAACGCGAGCCGGGCAACATGTCCCTCGCGCTCGATAACCAGCGTTTCGTATTCAGACATTGTAAATCCTCAGTCGGATGAGCTCGCCTGGCCAATTGCCCCGTTGTCCAGCATCGTATTGATGTCTGCTTCGGCGATGCCCACCGCCGACAGCACTGCACAGGTGTCAGCACCCAATGGTCGAGGGCCATGCGCCACCTTTGAGGGGGTTCGTTCGAAACGAGGAGCAGGCGCCGCCTGCTTGATGCCATCAACTTCGATGTAGACCTCGCGGGCGGTGTTGGCGGGATAGTCGGTCGCCTCGCTCATGGTCAGCACTGGCGCAAAACACACGTCGCTGCCTTCCATTAATGCACACCACTCATCGCGGCTCTTGCTCAAAAAGACCTGGGTCAGCGCATGCTTCATATCACCCCAGCGCGACGGATCCATCTGCGGCTGAAACGCTGCGGCATCAACGCCGGTTTTCTCGATCAGCAAGGCATAGAACTGTGGCTCGATGGAACCGATCGCCACGTACTTGCCGTCGGCGCACTCATAGGTGTCATAAAAATGGGCCGCGCCATCGAGCAGGTTGCTCTCGCGCTCGGACTCGTTCCAGGCACCCACCTGGGAGAAGCCCTGCATCATCCACATCAACTGCGCTGCGCCATCGACCATGGCCACATCGACCACCTGACCTTGTCCGGATTGACTGGTCTCCAACAGTGCGGCCAACACCCCGTTGGCCAGCAACATACCACCGCCACCCATGTCACCAATCAGATTGAGCGGCACCACCGGCCGTTCGCCCCGCCGTCCTATTGCGTGCAGCGCACCGGTAATCGCAATGTAATTGAGATCGTGGCCCGCGGCCTGCGCCAAAGGCCCTGTCTGCCCCCAACCCGTCATGCGGGCAAAGACCAGTTTGGGATTACGCGCCAGGCAAACCTCGGGCCCGATGCCCAGCTTTTCGCAGACGCCAGGACGATAGGGATCGATCACTACATCGGCGTTTTCGATCAGCGTCAGCAGGGCCTCCCGGCCCTGCTCGGACTTGAGATTGAGCACCACCGACTTCTTGCCACGCGCACTTACCGGCTCGGCAAGCTTGGGCTCGACTGCCCCGGGGCGGTCAATACGCAAGACCTCTGCGCCCATGTCCGCGAGCATCATGGCTCCCATGGGGGCAGGCCCCAATCCCGCCAATTCGATGACGGTATATCCGTTGAGCGGTCCCATACCCATCAGAAGTTCCGGGTATTGAAGGGCTGGTGGTCGTCGCTCAGGGCCTTGCGACCGATGATCAACTTCATGACTTCGGAGCTACCCGCGTAAATCGTCGTGATCTTCGCGTCTGCACACTGGCGGCTGATGGGATACTCATCCATGAAACCAGCACCGCCGAACAGTTGCAGACCCTCGTCGGCGACTTTCTGCTGCAGCTCAGAAGTTTTCAGCTTGGCCGAGGCCGCGTCCTCAGCGGTCAGCGTGCCCGCGTTGAAAGCCAGCGCGCACTGGTCGACGTAGCTCTGCAAAATATCGAGTTCGGCGCGCATGTCGGCCAGTTTGAACTGGGTGTTCTGCATATACGCCAGAGGCTTGCCGAACACTTTGCGTTCCTTGACGTATTCAGCCGTGAGATCCCACGACAACTGCGCTGCGGCGACAAAGCCCATGGCGGCCAGAATCCGTTCTTCTGCGAGTCCTTCCATCAGGTAATAAAAGCCGTGATGGGGCTCGCCAAGCACGTTGGCTTTGGGCACCTTCATGTCCGTGAAGAACAGCTCCGCAGTGTCCTGAGCCTTGTGCCCAAGTTTTTTGAGATTGCGTCCGCGAGAGAAACCTTCGAAACCGGACTCGACGAGGAACAGCGTCATCGCGTGTGGGTTGTTCTCGGGATCGGTCTTGGCTGCCACCACGATCAAATCGGCGTTGATGCCGTTGGTGATGTAGGTCTTCTGACCATTGATGACCCAATGGTCGTCGTGCTCCACCGCGGTCGTGCGCATACCGGCCAGATCGCTACCGGCATCGGGCTCGGTCATTGCAACGGCCAGAATCGTGTCACCCTTGACCGCACCGGGCAGGTAGCGATCGATCTGGTCCTGAGTGCCAAAGCGGGTAATGTATGGACCCACGATGCGGCTGTGCAGCGAACCCGCCCAATCGCCGGCGCGAGCATAGGCCAGCTCTTCAATGATGATCTGCTCCCAGCGGATGTCATAGTCACCCATGCCGCCGTACTGCTCTTCGGGCCACACCATCAGGAAGCCCTGCTCCCCTGCCTTCTTGTAAATCTCGCGATCGACGATGCCCTGCTCACGGAAACGCTCCATGTGTGGCACCACCTCCTCAGACAGGAAACGGCGGTAAGCCTCGCGGAACATTGTTTGCTCTTCTGTGAAATGTCTTGCCAGCACGCCAACTTCTCCGAATTATTTTGCAGCGGGCAGTATCGAGATCAGTCCACACCCCGAACAATGATCCGTGACAACAGCTTTATTGACGTAAACTCACACCATCCCCAAGAAGTAGTGGCGATCCCTTGAGTACCCCATCCATACCCACAGAGTTCCTGCGCGGACTGACCCGGCACGCTGTTAGCCTGGGTATTGAGTTACCAGCACTGCTCGCGCAGAGCAGGATTCCTGCCCGGCTCCTAGCGGAGGGAGAGGCCAGAGTCGCCGTTCCCCAGTTTGCGGACCTAGCGGTCGCGCTGATGCGGGCGTCCCGGGACGAATCCGTCGGTCATATGCCCGGCGGCATCCCGCTCGGCAGTTGGCAGATGATGGGGCATGCCACCATCACCGCTCAGACCACCGGGGAATGCCTGATGCGAGCCGGCGAATTTTTCCACCTCATCAACCCGCGTATCGATGGTCGGATCGACGCCGGCGATGAGCAGTGGATGATCACCCTGCCCATGCCGCCGGGCGCCGATGGTTTTTTTCATGAATCCTGGTTCTTCGCGTTGCATCGGTATCTGTCCTGGTTTGCGGGTCAGCGACTGCCGATTACCGCAGTCACCCTGCCCGGCGCCGTCACCGGGCCCAGCGACAGTGTCAGCAAACTGTTCCCGGGAGCCGCTGTGCACACAAGCAGCGACAGCGCGACCCTGACCATGCCGGCAACGGCTTTGGACCTGCCGGGACAACGCACACCGGAGCAGCTGCGACGATTCATGCGTCACCCACTGCTGACGATGCTGACCGAGCGACAAAGCGACGGCTGGACGGCCAAGGTGCGGGCAGTGTTGCGGGGCCGACTCGATGCCATGCCCGAACTGACCGAGGTGGCCGCCGCACTGGATGTCCACCCCCAGACCCTGCGTCGACGACTCGCCGCCGAGGGGACTTCATTCACCGAACTCAAAGTCTCCACCCGCCGAGACATCGCGCTGCACTATCTGGGCAAACCGGGGCACAGCATCGAACAGATTGCCTATCGCGCGGGATTCTCGGAGGCGAGTGCCTTTACCCGAGCCTTCAAGAGTTGGACCGGCGTCACGCCGTACGCCTACCGTAAGGGCCTCAGCTGAGCGCACCGCCCTGCGCCGCTTTTTGCATAGGAGATGCTCGTGCTACTCAGAACCCTCATCAAATCGCTTCTCGCGTTGACCGCCGCCTGGCTGGTGACTGTGGTGATGTTGGCCACCCCGGCGGTGAACCTCCTGCTACCTCGCCTGGTCCACGACCACCTGGATCACGAGTTACAACACGGCATCATCCTGCTCGACCCTTTTGGTATGCGGCTAATGGCCGAGCAACTGTCTCTGCACAACCGAGCCGGCCAGCAACGTCTAGCGGTTGCTGATGTGGAAATCAATGTCGATCTCTGGGGCTCAATCACCCAGGGTCAACTGCGCCTCGAGGAAATGTCCCTGTCGCAAGCACGGCTGGCGCCCGCAGTTCCCTCTCCCGACGGCCCCGGCGCAAGCTTCGAAGAACTTTCAATCAACGGGATTCAATACGACTGGCGAGTCCCTGCAATCTCTATCGACTACATCGCACTCAACACACCCGGGGTCACCGCGGACTTCATCGATGGTCAAACAAGCTTCACCACGCTCTGGCAAGACCTGCTGCCGACTTCGGCCGCCGACAGCGAAGCTGCGCCTGATAAAAGCCAGAGTGCGCCGCTGTCACTGACCGTGGACATCGTCGAAATCGATAGAGGCGAAGTGCTGCTGATCAGCGACCAAATGACACCCGCAGCGCAGTCGCTGCAAGACCTCACACTGCGCGCCCGTTCGATCCGTTGGCCCGAGGGGGGGATCCCAGAATTTTCGATCACAGCGGAACTCGCACCGGCGACGGCGATGTCCATATCCGGCGCCCTGTACTGGGCAGAAACAGCAGGTGATATCGCGGTCGAAGTGACGGGCTTCCCACTGCCCTCACTGCAGCCCACCGTCGATCGCTACGTTCGCGCCGTCTTGGACGAAGGGCACCTGAACCTTTCAACGGCACTGCAGTTGCGGGGGCTGATGCCTGAAACGGCACGGGCCGATCTGACAATCAACGAACTGGCGGTTCATCCGGGTGACGCTGATGAAGCTTTGACATCGCTGTCGTCGCTCAAAGTTGGACCGGTTGCGATCGACATGACGCAACAGCAGGTCAACATTGCGCAAATCGCCATCACGGGGGCACGCGGACTACTGCACATTGACGCCAATGGCACCACGAACTACGCCGCCATGCGTCTACCCAGTACCGAGCAACCCGAACAGGCAGCACCTGAGGACGACGGGGGCTCATCGCCGGAATGGCAGTTGGTCATCGAGGACACCACCGTCACCGACAGCGTGCTGGATTTTCGCGATGACAACCTGCCCGTCCAGTTCAGCGCACACATCGAAGATCTCAACGGCCAACTGCTGGGCTTTGATACCAACAGCGACAGTGCCGCCCAATGGCAAGCCGAGGGTCGCATCGACGGCTATGCCCCGGTCACGCTGAGCGGGTCAATCGCCCACTACACCGCACCCGATGATGGCGGCTTCAGCTTCGCGACCCGCGGCGTGGACCTGGCGCGGCTCGCCCCGTATTCCGCAACCTACGCGGGGTACCCCATTGAACGCGGCGTGATGGCCATCGACCTCGACTACACGCTCCAGGACGGCCATCTCGAAGGTGAGAACCACTTGCTCATCGAACGACTGGCACTCGGGGATCGCGAACCCAGCGATCGCCAGGTCGTGGACTTACCCCTGCAAATTGCCGTTGCCTTGTTATCCGACGCAGCGGGCATGATTGAGATCGACCTGCCGGTGAATGGCGCCATCGACGATCCACAATTCCAGATCTGGCAGGCGGTGGGCGCAGCAGCCATGAATCTGCTCACCAATGTCATCACCGCGCCCTTCAATTTCCTGGCGAGTCTGGTCGGCAGCGATGCGCCACTCGATCGGGTGCCTTTTGCCGCCGGCGACGCCGAGCTGGATGTGGTGGCCATCGGTGCACTCGATGCACTCGCTGAAGCACTCGATCAGCGACCTTCCATTGGTATCGAAGTCGAGGCCCACGTCGATCTGCAAAAGGACGCCCGGGCGATGGCCGAGTCGGCGTTGCATCAAGCCCTTGGGGAACAGGGGCTGGAACCTGCCAGCCTGCGCAATCGAGACGCGTCCTGGCAGACCGCCATCATGACGATGGCTGCGGCCGAAGGGATTGAAGCCAGCGAACCCGAGGCGACTCGGGAGGCCTTACTCAAAGCGTCGTTCTGGCCGGCACAGGCCGCGCTGGAAACCCTGGCGGATGACCGGGCAATCGCGATCAAAAAACACCTGATCGAACAGGGCGGCGTCGATGCCCAGCGCATCGCCATCGCCAGTCGCGGTAGCGATACCTACGGTGACAGCAGCGCCGCCACCCTCGGTATCACCACCCGCTGAAGACGCTCAGTCAGCGCTGGCAGGATCGAGCACGTCGCGCAGCTCGCGCTTCAGGAACTTGCCGTTGGCATTGCGCGGCAAGGGCTCAGCGAGGAACCACATGTAGCGTGGGATCTTGAAGGCCGCCAGGCGGCTTGAGAGGTGCTCACGCAGTCCCGGCGCATCCAACATAGCACCATCTTTCAGGTGAATGGCCGCACCCACTTCTTCACCGAGGCGTTCGTCAGGCACCGAAAATGCCACGCACTCGAGCACCGCCGGATGATCGAAGATCGCGTTCTCCACTTCGGCGCCATAGACGTTCTCGCCACCGCGAAGAATCATGTCCTTGGCGCGATCCACCAGGAACACAAACCCGGTGTCATCGATGTACCCGACATCGCCGGTGTGCAGCCAGCCATCGCGAATCGTATCGGCTGTGGCCTCCGGTCGGTTGAGATAGCCCTTGATGACCGCTGCACCACGCACGCAGATTTCACCGATTTCACCGGGCGGCAGCACATTGCCTTGCTCATCCACAGTGCGGCCTTCCAGGGTCGGTGCCAGCGGGCCACAGGATTCGGGCCGTGCCAGGAAAATATCGCCGGCAATGTAAGTGATGATGCCGCTGACTTCAGTCATACCGTAGCCCTGTGTCGGCTTCGCGCGCGCCGTCTGCGCCGCCACTTTGGCGGTCAGATCGGGCTGCATAGCAGCGCCGCCGCCGCCCATTGCAGTCAGTGTTGACGTGTCGTAATCGCCAAAGTCAGGGTGCGCCAACAACTCGCGAGACATCATCGGCACCGCGCTCATGGTATTGAGCTTTTCGGCCTCGATCAGCTTGAGGGCCTCGACGGGATCCCACTTGTACATCAGCACATACTTGGCGCCGGCGAGCGAACCCGCCTGAATCACACAGTTGTTGGCCGTGACGTGGAACAAAGGTGTGGCGATCAGCGCCGCCGGAGAAGGCGGCGCAATCGGCTCTTCAACCTCGA
>CAYZWL010000035.1:0-29524 GCA_964482195.1 uncultured Alteromonadaceae bacterium
CTGCACGCCCATCAACCCACTTAAACTTTGTGTACTGGGTTTTACCCGCCAGGTTTCCAGCAACGTTTTTTACCGAAGTCATGCCACCGCGCAGGTGACCTTCAGCATTCGCCGGCGCTGACAGCGCGAGGGCACTCGCGGCGACGCATGCTGCACTAATCAGTGCTTTCAGTTTCATGGTCCTGTCCTCGTTCATACTCTGAACATTGGTTAAAAGACTTCGCGCGTGATGCGCATTTCCTTTGAGCCCAATGTAGAGATGGCTGGATAGGAACCACAGGAAGTGGGTGACCCAAATGGGTCATAAGGTTTTCTGCAGGTGAGTCGCTATGAATCGGTTGGGTTGTCAGTCTCGTCATTGGTTGGCTGCTGCAGCTGTTGCAGCCTCCGACCTTCACTGTCGTAGACGCTTCCCCAGTCGATGGGGACACCGGGCGCTTGGGTGCCTTCCCCGGCGTCGATGTTCAAGCGCTCAACATGTGCTTTGACGCCCCAGCGACGGTCGTCGCTATCACCTTTGTTTGGCGCCTTGAGGGCAAACAAGCGGTCACCATCAGGCAGGGTGGGGTCGCCATCGCTGGTCGCTTCGGCGGGGCCTACGAGCTGCTCGTCACCCCGCACGGCGGCGTCAATCTGCATGACGGCATTGTCCTGACATTCACGTTCGCCCAACGTCACTGCACGTACAGCATCGACATACCCGGCCCCCTGGGTAAAAGGGCTGTAGCTCAAACGTCCGTCTCGGTTGATCGCGGGACGTGCGCTGCTCGTCAGCATGCACTTGATTTCGTTGTTGCTCAGCGTTGGATCGATTTCGAGCAGCAGTGCCGCTATGCCGGTAACGAGCGCAGCTGATTGCGAGCTACCCGTTGATACGAAGTCACCGCTGGCCAAAAACCAGTTGGGGTTGTCCCTACCCATGGTGGCCCCGGGCGAGACTAAACCCGTGATGTGTCCGCCCGGTGCAACAAGGTCTGGCTTGATATGCCCGGTCGCGGTCGGTCCCCGCGAGGAGAAATCGGGGATGTAGTCGTCATCATCATTGCCCGCCGTCCATGAGTCGGTCAAAGCGCCCACTGTGATGACGTAGGGGTTGTTGCCCGGGGAGCCGATGGTGCCCCAGTCAGGTCCCTCGTTGCCCGCGGCGGCGATGACCGCGATGCCGGCTTGCCACGCCTTCAGTACGGCTTGATTGATCGGGTCATCCCAGTAGGGGAATCGCGGCACCGCTGCCAGCGACATGTTCATGACGCGAATGTCGTACCGCTCCCGGTTCTTCACTATCCACTGGATGCCGCGCAGGATGTCCAGAAAGTCTCCATTGCCATTGGCATCAAAGACCTTGACGGGAATCAGCCCCGCGTTGGGGGCAATGCCCTTGTAGCTCGGCCCGGGTTCCCCGATAGCTCTACCGCTGTGGGCAATGACGCTGGCCATATGTGTACCGTGCCCGGAGTCATCATTTACCGGCCTGAAGGCCTGATTTTGCAGCGCATTGAAGCGCGCGACGATCCGAGGTTCGCCCTCGACGTTCCGGGCGAGCGCTGGTGCTTCCCACAGCCCCGAATCAACGACCGCAATATTGATGCCCTTGCCCGTAACACCCTGCGCATGCAGTTGGTCGGCTCCGACTGCGCGACTGTAATAAAAGTCACCCGCGTTATCTGGATAAGCCGGCACCAGGTCGGCAGTGCAGTCGCCAACATCGACGCTGATGTCGAAGTCACTCTGTGAAATTGTAGAGGACGCGGCGCTATACCTCAGTGTCAGAACGGATTTGCCAGGTGGAAGTGCACCGAGGCTCTCTGTTAGCGCAACAATTCCTGCCGCTGGGTCCGCCTTTGGTTGAGTGATGGTTGTTTCATTGCCCAGCGATACAGACGTCAGCGGACCGGCACTGGACGGTAGCGTGACCCGCAGTTGTTCTACCGGTACGGGTACATCGTGAAAGTTGAACAGGGTCCAGCTTAGGGTGGTGGCGCTGACAGCCGCCTCGAGGGCACCGTCAACCAAGCAGTCTCGGGGTTCGGGTTCATTGGGCGGGTTGAAGTCTTCAATCACCCGGGCAACACCGGGTGCCTTTCGCAGCGGTTCAAGGTGAGCCGCTGGCAGGAGTCCGCCAACGCCGTCAACGATCGGCAGATAGTGAGTCACCGTTCCGCCAAAGTGCGTCAGGGTATCGCTCAGCTGCTTTTGGTTTTCACCTTGGAGCAACACCTGGATCCACTGAGGGTGGGCCGGGTTGTTTTGTGCATGGGCAGTTGTGCTGGCAGCGAGGGGTGCCAGTGCTACGGCGGCAGCGATCAATCGCGCAATCACGTTGAGGTTTCCTAGCTGGCTTGGGGCGGGCCTATCAGTTCACTGAAGTTGCGCTGGGTCGCGGCAATCAGTCCCTCGACATTGGTTGGCCGGCACAGCAGGAAGCCTTGCAACGTGTCGCAGCCGTTGCTCTTGAGAAAATGGGCTTGCTCGACTGTCTCAACACCTTCCGCGATGCACTTCAGATTGAGCTCTTTGCACAGTGCAAGAATTGCCCGGACGATGCCATCTCCGTCCGCACTGCCAATGTCATTGATAAAGCTGCGATCGATCTTGAGTGTATCGATCGGGAAGTGGCGCAGGTAGCTGAGCGAGGAGTAGCCCGTCCCAAAGTCGTCGATCGCCAATTTGAAGCCAAGGTTTTTGAGCTGCCGAAGCTTGCTCAGATTGCTCTCGGCATCGCTCATGATGACGCCTTCGGTGAGTTCGAGCTCAATGTCATAACCGAGCTCCAGCTGTTTCAGCGTCTCGGTGACGTGCTCAACAAAATTGGACTGGCTGAACTGCAGCGGCGATAAGTTGATACTGATGGCGATATTGGGTGGAAATTTGCCCGCCGCCAGGCGCGCATCCCGGTGAACGCGGCGCAGAATCCAGTCACCCAACGGACTGATCAGCCCCGACCGTTCCGCCACCGGTATGAAGGTGGCGGGAGAAATCCACTCGCCATCTTTGGTTTGCCAGCGCACCAGGGCTTCTGCACCCGAAACTGCCCCGGTGTCGACATCGATTTGGGGTTGGTAAACCATCGACAGCCCATCGGTTTCGAGGGCTTCGCGTAGACCCTCTTCCATGACGAGTTGTTTGTCGTAATCACCTTCAAGGCTATGGTCAAACACCCGGACCCGCCGGCCGCCGTCGGTCTTCGCTGCACGCATGGCAACATCCGCCCGGCGCATCAACTGCTCGGGAGAGTCGGCATGGGCGGGATAGGCGGCAATACCCAGACTGGGAGTAACCACCAGCGTGTGGCCATGAATGGCCACGGGTTCAGAGAGCACAGTGAGCAGGCTCGTACTAATGTCAATCAGCTGGTCGATGTCGTCGTTGTTTCGGACCACCAATGCAAACTCGTCGCCGCCATGGCGGGCCAGCATCATGGCGGGTTCATAATCAGCTTCACTGGCTTCACGCCGGCTCTGCTCCATCTCCCTGACATAGGTGCTCAGCCTGGCGGCGAAGCGGCATAGCAGGTCATCGCCACGCTCGTGGCCAATCGAGTCGTTGATGCGCTTGAACTGATCGATATTGATCATGATCAGGCCGAGGCTCCGGGTATTCTGGACATCGGCAACACCGCGCTGCAGCTGATCGACGAAGCTGCGGCGATTGGGCAGTGCGGTCAGGTGGTCGTAATACGCGAGGTGGCGCAGGCGATCTTCCTGGGCCTTGAGGTCATTAAAAGCCTGAGCGGCGCGCAGCATGTAGCGAATATCGCGGCCCAGCAGTGACCAGTTGACCGGCTTGGTCTTGTACTGGGTGGCGCCTGCGTTAAAGCCGCGGTCAATGGTGTCGCGGTCCTCAGCGCCAGTGGCGATCAAAATGGGTACGGTTTCGCCTTGTGGCGTCTGGCGAATTTCCTCACAGACCTGAATGCCCGACATCATTGGCATGTCCACATCGAGGAAGATCAGGTCCGGGCGCTGCTGGCGGTACGCTTGCATCGCCTGCATGCCGTCTTCAGCCTCTACGACTTCCATGCCCTCGGCTTCCAGGCACTCCCGTGCCAGCATGCGCACCATGACGTCATCGTCAGCGACGAGAATTAGAGGCTTTTTTGTCGGGGCATCCACTGCAGCCACTGGTTGTTATCCGCTATCGATATGCTGAGACGATACCATTCGCGAGGCAGGTATCACCACCGAAGCTTGCTGCAGAAATGCCCACTTTATAGGGGGGTCAAAGCGGGGGTACTTATTGTGCTAACGTTGCGCTCCCTCTCGTACTGTCCCGTGTCATGTCGATTGCCGAAGACAAGCTGATTCAGATTCGTCAGCAGGTGCAAAGCTTTTTGGATACTCCCGGAAGCCGTGCTCCAGCGCCCGCTCGCCAAGCCGAGCTTGAAGCTACCATTCGCGAGCAGTTGATCCGCGAGAACGCGGTGATTGTCGCCCACTACTACACCGCGCCTGAGATTCAGGCACTGGCGGAGGCGACCGGTGGTTGCGTGTCAGACTCACTGGAAATGGCGAGATTTGGTCGCGATCATCCGGCCGAGACGCTGATTGTGGCGGGTGTTCGTTTCATGGGCGAGACGGCCAAGATCCTGACCCCCAACAAGCGCGTATTGATGCCCACGCTCGAGGCTACCTGCTCCCTCGATGAGGGTTGCCCGATCGATGAATTCTCGGCGTTTTGTGATGCTCACCCGGATCGTGACGTTGTCGTTTACGCGAACACATCCGCCGCTGTAAAGGCCCGCGCTGATTGGGTAGTGACCTCCAGTATTGCGCTGGATGTCGCAGAGCACCTTGCCGAGCAAGACCGCAAGATTATTTGGGCCCCAGACCGCCACCTGGGCGACTACGTGCGCCGGGAGACGGGTGCAGACATTTTGATCTGGGATGGCGCCTGTATTGTCCATGAGGAATTCAAGGCCCGGGGTATTCTTGACCTCAAACGTGTGCATCCGGATGCCGCGGTGCTCGTGCACCCCGAGTCCCCGGCGAGTGTGATCGAGGTGGCCGACAGGGTCGGTTCCACCACCCAGATCATTAAAGCCGCTCAGGAGATGGACGCCAGCACGTTTATCGTCGCCACCGATCACGGCATTTTCTATAAGTTGCAGCAGGCCGCGCCTGACAAACAATTCATCATTGCGCCTACGGCTGGCGAAAGTGCGACCTGCCGCAGTTGTGCCAACTGTCCTTGGATGGCGATGAACGACCTCGAGCGCCTCGCTCAGGTGTTCGATCGAGAAGACAATGAAATCAGCGTTGACCCTGCGTTGGGCGAGGCTGCGATGCGTCCGCTGAACCGGATGCTCGACTTTGCGAGCGCGCTCAACACCGGGGTGGTTGGGAAAGCCTAACCTTTGTCTCAGCCTCGTCCGTCGAGGGCTTCGCGCATGGCGACCACCTGACGAATACGGTTACTGATCTTTGACGAAGTGGTGAAGTCTTCTTTGGACAACTTCAGGGCGTATTGCAGCTGCCGTTGAGCGGCGTCCAATGCCCCGGTCAGGATGAAGTACTCTGCGCGGGACTGGTGCAAAGCGATGATATCTCCTGCCAGTCCCTGCACTTCCGCCAACTGATACCAAAGGCCGGGGTCTCCGGGTTTCCGCTGGGACTGATTTTCAAGAACAACCTGCGCAATGTGCGGCTCGCCGGCCTGTTGCAGGGCCTTGGCATACGCCATGGTCAGCGGATGATTACCCGGTGACAAACGCAACCTTGCCGCGAGGCTGTCAGCCGCCCGATCCGCCTGTCCACGAGCGATATCGATTTCGGCAGCCGCGATCACATAGGCAATACGATCCGTCTGTTCGGTCAGGATGTCGTCCAGGGCGAGTGCTGCTTCATCGGGGCGCCCTGCGGCGGTGAGCGCCAGCACCAGACCATAAGTCGCGGCTTCCCTCGAACGGGGGTTGCCCTGCAGCTGGCCGCGGAATTCTGCGACCGCTTCTTCGGGGGTTCGCGCCAGTGCGACCGCCACGCGAGTGCGCATGAGCTGGTACTCGAGGCTCACCGGTCTGATCTGACGAGGGTACTGCAGCGCGCGGGCGCGGGTGTCCGAGACCCGTTTCTCCGAGAGCGGGTGGGTGCGCAGGAATTCGGGAATCCTATTGGCGCTGGTGTAACGGCTGGCGGCCATCATGCGCTCAAACATTTCCGGCACGGCGTGGGGATCCATACCGGCGTTGTACAGTGTGCGCATACCCACGCGGTCAGCCTCGGCCTCATTGGCTCGGCTATAGCGTAGCTGCTGGTCGGCCAATGCCGCTTGGGAGGCCGTCATGGCGGCGAGCCCCGCGTCGGTGCCGGCTGTCGCCGCCAGCAAAATGCCCGCCAACAAGGCCATTTGGTTCAATGGAGACTGTTGTTGAGCAAGCTCGATCCTGCGGGAAAAATGCCGCTGGCTGAGGTGGGCGATCTCGTGTGCAATGACCGTCGCAAACTCGTCTTCGGATTGGGCGTAACTAAATAAGCCGTTGTGCACGCCGATGACCCCGCCGGGCACAGCAAAGGCATTAATCGTGGGGTTGTCGACAATGACCAGGTCGATTCGACGGTCTTTGAGCTCGCTATGGGTAACCAGCTCAAACACCATTTGCTCAAGATAGTCGTAGAGCAGTGGGTCGTTCACGATTGGCGCCTGCCCGCGGAACATGCGCAGCCAATTGCGACCGAGTTGGTACTCGTAGTCCGCCGAGAACAGGCTGGTGCTCGACGCGCCGAGATCGGGAATCTTCAGACCCTCGGTGGCACCCTGCGCGTCCACACTGATTACCCCTGCCAAGAGCAGGGATATGAGAGGGCGTGTGATTCGCCAATAAGAATGTAGACTTAGGACTTTCACCATTGAACTGTATCGCAACTGCACGGTCATTGATGCCGAGAAGTGGGTTCAGTTCCCGACGGCACCGTTTATTCCCCACGGAGTATTTACTTGGCGGAACCCAAAACAGACCAAATCGTCCACTCCGTGGACGCGCTGGGTCAGCGTTGTCCCATGCCGCTATTGATGGCCAAGCGTGCCCTGCGCGAGCTGGCGACGGGCGAGGTGCTTGAGGTGATGGCGGACGATCCGGGTTCCACCCGCGACTTTGCTTCATTTGCGAGGCTGGCTGGTCATATTGTCCAGACCGAGTCGCTGGCAGGGGGCGAGCTACGCCACCTGATTACCAAGGCCTGATGGCCCCTACGCAAAACGAGATAACGCCCCATGATTGAAGTCCTCGGTAAGTGGTACCGGCGCTATCTCAGCGAGGAGGAGTCCGTTCTCCTGCTCGTCATGTTGGTGGGCGCGCTGGTCATGATCGCGCTGGTGGGCGATGTGCTGGCTCCCGTGTTTGTGGCTGTGGTGCTCGCCTACCTTATGCAGGGGGTTGCCAATCATCTGCGTGACTGGGGTGTAGATACTCGGGTAGGTGTATGGGTCTCCACCTTGCTGTTCACCGGCATTTTCTTTGCGTTCATGCTGGGCTTGATGCCGCTGGTTTGGCGCCAGCTCGCCAGTCTGCTGCGCGAGGCCCCCGACATGGTCGAGCGGGGCCGGGATTTGCTCAGTGTTCTGCCCGAGGATTACCCCCAGTTTGTGACCCAGGAACAGCTCGACCTGGCGATGGCCTCTATCCAACGCGAAATGGCGGCCTTTGGGCAGTTGGTCCTGACCAAAGGGTTGAGTTCCATTCCCGGGCTGTTGGCTCTGTTGGTGTATCTGGTCCTGATTCCGCTGATGGTGTTCTTCTTTCTGAAGGATCGGGAGCAGATTGTTAACTGGGGGGTCTCCTTCCTGCCCAAGGAACGACCGCTGTTGACCCGCATCTGGAATGAAATCAACCAGCAGTTTGCCAACTATGCGCGCGGCAAGGTCATTGAGATCATCATCGTCGGTGGCGTCAGCTACATCACCTTTTATGCGTTGGATCTTAACTACGCCGCACTGCTGGGGCTGCTGGTCGGTCTGTCGGTCATCGTGCCCTACATCGGTGCCGCGCTGGTCACACTGCCGGTGGTCGTGGTGGCGTTTTTCCAGTGGGGGGTAGGCCCGGATTTCTACTATGTGGTTTCCGCCTATATGGTGATCCAGATTCTCGACGGCAACGTGCTGGTGCCGCTGCTGTTTTCGGAGGCGGTCAATCTGCATCCGCTGGCGATTATCATCGCTGTGTTGTTTTTCGGCGGTGTTTGGGGTGTCTGGGGCGTGTTCTTTGCGATCCCACTGGCAACGCTGGTTAACGCGATTGTCCGAGCGTGGCCAACACGGGCGGACGGCTGATTGGCCAGCTGCTTACTGAACAAAATGACAATGACTGGCCAGTCACACTGGTCTTAACTGAGAGAAGTTGGAGTGAAGCAATGATTCAACAGGGATTCGTTGAGGTGGTCCGGCATTTGCGCCCGGCCGTTCTGGGGCTCGCGGTGGCCGCGCTGGTTGCCTGTGGTGCGGACAAGCCGGCGGTAGAAACCAGCGAGAACAGCACCGCACCGGCTGTGGTCGCACCCGAGAAAGGTGCGATTGTGATCAGCCCCAACGACAATCGCTCCTACGCCACTCTGGCGCTGGAGAATGGACTCGAGGTCATTCTTGTCTCCGATCCTGCGGTCGAAAAGTCCGCGGCAGCACTCAGCGTAGGTGTGGGTTTGTTGTTTGACCCCATGGAATACCAGGGCATGGCGCACTATCTCGAGCACATGCTGTTCCTCGGCACGGCCAAGTACCCGACGCCTGACGAATACATGGAGTTTATGAGTCAAAACGGGGGCGCGAACAACGCCTACACCTGGCTCGACATCACCAACTACATGTTCGAAGTCAAAAACTCCGCCTATCCCGAGGCACTGGATCGGTTCGCAGACTTCTTCAAGACACCGAAGCTTGACCCTACCTACATCGACAAAGAAAAGAACGCCGTCAATGCCGAATGGTCCATGCGACGTGAGATGGACTATTTTGCCAAATTCAAACTCGAACGTGCCCTGCTGGGAGACCACCCCGCCAATCGTTTCCTGATCGGTAACCTTGAAAGCCTGGCCGATAAGGAAGGGAGCTCATTGCACGAGGCGACGGTTGCGTTCTACAACAAGTACTACTCATCCAACATCATGAAGCTCGCTCTGATCAGCGAGCGACCGATCGATGAAATGAAGACGATGGCCGCGACTTATTTCGGCGATATCGTGAATAAGGAGATCGAGGACCCCACGGTCACGACCACGGTGGATTTCTCGACTGCCGCCGGTCAACTGATTCGCATGGTGCCGCAGGAAGACCAACGCACCTTGCAACTCGATTTCATCATCGACAACAACAGCGCCGAGTTCCGTGTGAAGCCCAACGCTTATCTGGGCTACATCATCGGATCAGAGATGCCGAATACCCCCGCTGCTCGCATCAAGGAGCTGGGTTGGGCCAGCTCGTTGAGTGCAGGTTCCAGCGCGGCCAATTTTGGTAACTACGGGTTGTTCTCGGTCACGGTTGATCTGACCGAAGAGGGGATGGCGCACCGTGATGAAATGACCCAGATGATCCTCGGTTACATCGAGATGCTGCGTGAACAGGGTGTGGACGACCGCTACGCCGATGAGTTCCGCACCTCCCTGGCGAACCAGTTCCAGTTCCTCGAGAAGACCGACGACTTCAACTACGCCACCTCTCTGGCAGCGGCCATGCAGGACTACCCGATTGAGCACGCGATCGACGCACCGTACCGATTCGAAAACTTCGATGCTGCGGCTGTTCAGCGCGTACTGGATCAACTGACGCCCGAGCGGCTGCGGGTCTGGCACATTTCCAAGGAAGAGGAAGTCGACCAGGAAATGCACTTCTACGCGGGTACTTACTCGGTAGCGCCGCTGGAACTCCCGCCCCGTGAGGCGTGGCTCGCTTCAGCTAACGACAAGCAGCTCACCCTGCCGGCGCTGAATACGCTGCTGCCCGAAGCCTTCGAGATTGCTGAGACCAGTGCAGAACCTGTCAAAGTCATTGCAGAAGAAGGGCTCGAAATCTGGCAGCAGGGTAGCGAGTACTTCCCCGATCAGCCCAAGGGTTACACCCAGCTATACATCAACACCGATGCGCGTATCGAGAGCGCCGAGGGCGCGGTGATGCTGGCGTTGTGGGACGACCTCTACCAGCTTGCGCAAACTGCCCTGTTCACTGAGGCGGGTATCGCGGGTATGAGTGGTAATGCGAGTGTTGCCGACGGTCTGCGTCTCTCGGTATCGGGATTCACTGACAAGCAGCCCGAGCTGGTTGAAAAGGCGCTGGCGGGTCTGCGCATTGCTCCGACGCAACAGGAACTGGATCAGGCGGTTGACCGCTTCCTGCGCGGATTGCAAAACGACAAGCGCTCCTTCCCGGTGCAGCAGTTGTTCCCGGCCATGAGCGCGCTCACCCGAGCGGGTCGCTGGGATGAGGCGCAACTGATTGCCGCGGCTGAGGCGGTAAATCTCGAGTCTATGGCGGCGTTCGTCGACAACGTCATGACCCGCAACCAGCTGCGCGCTTACATGTTTGGCAGCTACAGCCGAGAGAGTGCGGATGCGCTCGCCAGTGCAATCAAAAAGGCGATGCCCGAGCGAGAGGTGATTCCCTACCAGCGCGCCGAAGTGTTCCAGCCCCAACCGGGCCAGTCACTGGCGCTCAATCGTGATCTGCCGGTCGAAGACCTTGGCATGATGTACCTGTTTGCAGCACCCAATGCCTCGCTGGAAAACGAGGCGCGGGGTCGGGTGTTGTCAGCGCACCTGGGTAACCGTGCATTCAGCCAACTGCGCACCGAGGAGCAGCTCGGCTACGCTGCGGGGGGCTTCGCTACCATGTTGGACGATCAGCCCATGGTGGGTTTCTACATCCAGACGCCGGTGAAGAACCCGGTCGACATGCTCGCGCGCTTCGAGTCCTTCAAGTCCGAGTATCGCGACATGCTTGCCGAGTTGAGCGAAGAGGAATTCACCAACCTCAAGGCCGGTGTTGTCACCACGCTGACCCAGCCGCCGAAAAATCTGGCTGAAGAGGCGGGTCCTTTCCTCAGCGACTGGAATCGCGAGCGTTATAGCTATGACACACGCGCCAAGTTGATCGCTGCAGCTGAGGGCGTGACCCTTGAGCAGGTTCGCGCTTACTACGACGAGACGGTGATGACCGAGTCGCCTTCGCGTATCCTTGTGCAGCTGCGCGGCAAGGCATTCGCGGATGATCCGTACGCCATGCTCGACGGTGCAGAAGTTGTCGAAAACGTCGCCGACTTCCACAAATCAATGCCGACACAAACTCGCTGAGATAACAACAAGATCGTCCACCCGCTAGGAGGGGATTAGCCGTGTCACAAACAGACCTTGATCCGGTAGAGCGTAACGAGTGGATTGAGTCACTCGATTCGGTGGTGCAGCATGCGGGTCCCGCGGCTGCATCGCAGTTGCTGCACGCGTTGCGGGCTCGGGGTGCGCAGCGGGGTGTTCCTTTGCCCCAGGCCATCACCACCCCCTTTCGTAATACGATTGCGCCCGAGAACGAACGCCCGATGCCGGGTGATTTGTTCATGGAGCGTCGAATCCGTTCGCTCGTGCGTTGGAACGCCATGGCCATGGTCATGCGCGCCAACGACAACGAGGATGGACTGGGTGGCCACATCTCAAGCTTCTCCTCGAGCGCCACGCTCTACGATGTGGGGATGAACTATTTCTTCCGTGGAACGGCCGATGGCCACCCGGGGGATTTGGTTTTCTACCAGGGCCACAGTGCCCCGGGGATGTATGCTCGCTCCTATCTTGAAGGTGTGATTAACGAGAGCCAGTTGGAGAACTTCCGCCGCGAAGTCGGTGGGAAAGGGCTTTCTTCGTACCCACACCCCTGGCTGATGCCGGATTACTGGCAGTTCCCCACCGTGTCGATGGGCTTGGGCCCACTGCAGGCGATTTATCAGGCGCACGTCATGAAGTACCAGACGATGCGCGGGCAGGTGGACCACCGCGATCGCAAGATCTGGTGCTTCATGGGCGATGGCGAGTGCGATGAGCCGGAATCTCTGGGTGCTATTTCACTGGCAGGTCGGGAGAAGCTGGGCAACCTTCACTTTGTCGTGAACTGCAACCTGCAGCGTCTCGACGGTCCGGTGCGGGGCAACGGCAAGATCATCCAGGAGCTCGAGGGCGTGTTCCGTGGCGCCGGCTGGAATGTCATCAAGGTCATTTGGGGGCGTAAGTGGGACCCGCTCATCGAACGCGACAAGACCGGCAAGCTGCAGCAGGTCATGGACGAGGTCTGCGACGGTGAGTTGCAGAACTGTAAGTTCAACGGTGGCGCGTACACCCGCGAGCATTTCTTCGGCAAGTATCCGGAAACCCTGGAGTTGGTGAAGGACCTCTCGGATGAGGACATCATGTACCTCAACCGGGGCGGCCATGATCCCTACAAGGTCTATGCGGCTTATGCCGCAGCCTGCGAAGAGACCGAGCGGCCCACGGTCATCCTCGCCATGACCGTCAAGGGCTACGGTACGAGTGAAGCGGGAGAAGCAAGTAACGAAACCCACTCGCTCAAGAAACTAGACATGAAGAGCCTGAAGGCCTTCCGTGATCGTTTCGGTGTACCGATCAGCGACAAGGCGCTGAAGGACGTGCCTTTCTATCGTCCCCCTGAAGACAGTCCCGAGATGCGCTACATGCGCGAGCGTCGCGCGGCACTCGGCGGGCATATTCCCGTGCGCCGGGCCAATTCGTATGCGCTGCCGGCCCCGGCGGCGAGTACTTACGCCAGCCAGAAGAAAGGTAGTGGTAAACGGGAAATCTCCACCACGATGGCTTTTGTTCGTGTGCTGTCGTCGCTGGTCAAAGACAAAGAAATCGGTAAGCGCGTGGTGCCGATTGTGCCCGACGAGGCCCGTACCTTCGGTATGGAGGGTATGTTCCGTCAGTTGGGTATTTACTCCTCGGTCGGGCAGAACTACACCCCCCATGACGCCGGGCAGATCCTCTATTACAAAGAGGATGAGAAAGGACAGATCCTCGAAGAGGGCATCAATGAGGCGGGCGCCTTCTCCGCATGGTTGGCGGCGGCGACTTCTTACAGCGTGTCGGACTATCCGATGGTGCCGTTCTACATCTTCTACTCGATGTTTGGTTTTCAACGTATCGGCGACTTAGCCTGGGCAGCTGGTGATAGTCAGGCACGCGGATTCTTGATTGGTGCAACCTCAGGGCGTACCACGCTCAATGGTGAGGGTCTTCAGCACCAGGACGGTCACAGTCATGTGCTGGCGGCGACGATCCCGAATTGCATCAGTTATGACCCGACCTACGGATACGAACTCGCTACGATCGTCGAAAGCGGCGTCAAGCGTATGTTTGAGGATCAGGAAAACGTCTTCTATTACATCACCACTATGAACGAGAACTACACTCACCCGGATATGCCGGAAGGGGTGGAAGAGGGCATCGTTCGTGGCATGTATCGCATCCGCAAGTCTTCCTCTAAAGCCAAGCTGCGAGTGCAGTTGATGGGGGCGGGCAGTATTTTGCGCGAGGTCGAGGCGGCGGCGGAGATCCTTGAGAAAGAGTACAAGGTGGCGGCGGACGTCTGGAGCATGACGAGCGTCAATGAGTTGGCCAAAGACGGCCGCGATGTCAGTCGTTGGAACATGCTGCACCCCGAGGATAAGCCCCGGGTGCCTTACGTGACGACCCAACTTGAAGATACGAAGGGTCCCGTGATTGCCGCGACGGACTACATGCGGAGTCACACTGACCAGCTGCGTGAATTTGTGCCCCGTCGCTTTACCGTGTTGGGCACCGATGGTTTCGGTCGCAGCGACACGCGTCGCAACCTGCGGCTGCATTTCGAAGTGAGCCGCGAGTATGTGGTGCTGGCGGCACTCAAGTCGCTTGCAGATGAGGGTGACTTTGAGCCCGCCAAGGTGACTGCGGCGATGGAAAAACTGGGTATTTCGGCTGATAAGCCGAATCCGCTGTGGGCATAAGAGGAGCACACTGACGTGGCAGAGATCACACTGACTGTTCCCGATATCGGTTCTGACAGTGCCGAAGTTGTCGAAATTCTGGTGGCTGTGGGTGACCTTGTTGAAGCCGAGCAGAGCCTGATTGTGCTCGAGTCTGACAAGGCTTCAATGGAAGTGCCCGCCTCGCAAGGCGGCACCGTGACAGCGATCAAGGTCAAAGAGGGTGACGAACTCAAAGAGGGCGATGCCATTGTGGTCGTCGAGGCCGAAGTGTCGGCGTCGACGCCAGATCCCGTTCCTGCGAGCGAGGCCGCGTCCGAGCCCGAGTCCGAGCCGGCAACTGCTCAGCCTGCGGTGGTTGCCGAGGCACCGGCTGCTGAAGTCGCTCTGACGCTGACCGTACCGGACATCGGCGGCGACAGCGCCGAAGTGGTTGAGGTATTGGTGGCGGCGGGTGATTCGATTGAAGAAGAGGCGAGCCTCATCGTGCTCGAATCCGACAAAGCCTCTATGGAAGTTCCCGCGACCAGCGCGGGCACGGTGACGGCGGTCAAGGTCAAGGTGGGCGACACACTCAGCGAAGGCGACGCCATCGCTGAGGTGTTGAGCGTCGCACCTGCGCCCGCGCCTCAGCCCGCCACGACACCTGAACCGGCCGTTGCGCCTGCGCCCTCGCCGGTAGTCTCAGCGGCGCCATCGAACAAGGAGGCGGAAGCCGTCACCAGCGGTGATTCGGTATATGCGGGGCCTGCGGTACGTAAGTTGGCCCGGGAGTTTGGTATTGACCTGACGCAGGTCAAAGGCAGTGGCCCTCGTGGCCGTTTGCAAAAGGAAGACCTGCATCAGTTCGTCAGCCAGCGGCTCTCTGCGGGTGGCGCGCCGGGCGCGACGGCGGGTGCGGGTATCCCACCGGTTCCCGAGGTCGATTTCAGTCAGTTTGGTAGCGTTGAGCCCTCATCCCGATCGCGACTCGATAAGCTCACCGCGGCCAACATGAGTCGTGCGTGGTTGAATGTGCCGCACGTCACCCAGTTCGACGATGCCGACATTACGGACCTAGAGAGCTTCAGAAAGTCGCTAAAGGCCGAGGCGGAGAAGCGCGGCACCAAACTGTCGCCCTTGCCGTTTATTCTCAAAGCCTGCGCTGTGGCACTTAACAACAATCCCAAGCTCAAGTCCTCGCTCGCGGAAGGTGGCGAGGTGCTGGTGCACAAGGACTATTGCCATATCGGCATGGCGGTGGATACACCGGCGGGGCTGATGGTGCCTGTTATTCGCGATGTGGATCAGAAGAGTCTCTGGGAACTTGGTGCAGAGATTCTCGAGTTGGCGGGTCTTGCCCGAGATCGCAAATTGCGCCCCGAGCAAATGCAGGGCGGCGTATTTTCGGTGAGTAGCCTGGGCAACATTGGCGGGCGCGGATTCACACCCATCGTCAACGCGCCAGAGGTGGCCATTCTTGGGGTCAGTCGTGCTGGGGTGCAGCCGGTGTGGGACGGCACCAGCTTCGTGCCACGTACCCTATTGCCGTTGTCGTTGTCCTATGATCACCGCGTCATCAACGGTGGTGATGCCGGTCGGTTCCTGACCGAACTGGCAGGGCTGCTGGCTGATATTCGTCGGTGTTTGTTGTGAGCATGGGCACGGGTTTAGCGCGCGCCAGGGAATTGAGCTAGAGTTTCCGGGCATCCAGCAGGGGTTAGTGGCTTGTCTTACATTGAGGATCTCGCCAAGCTCAACCAGTTTGGGCCGAAGTACGCCAGAGCCTTGGAGTTCTGGACCGAGCCCCTGTTGCAAACCCTCACGGACGATTTAACCAACGCCGATCGCACGCTGTTTGTGGCGATCACCGGATCACCCGGCACTGGAAAAGCCACACAATCCGAATATCTTGCCGACGAGCTTCGCGCACGCGGCTTCGGGGTGGCGTCCCTGTCGGTTCGGGATTTTTCGATGAGTCTGCATGCCCGGGAGTTTCTCGCTCAGCGGGTACATCCACTGTTCATCAACCGCGGTGTAGCAGGTACCCACGATATGCAGGGCCTGCGCAAGGTGCTTGAGGCGCTGCAAACTGAAGCATTTGATGGTCCGATACACGTACCCACCTTCGATATGAAGTTCGACGTGCGGGCAAATTTTTCGCGATGGAATGTCATCGAAGAGAAGCCCGATATCGTGCTGGTACGCGGATGGTGTCTCGGTGTCATTGCCCAGGAGAGTCGCGAGCTAGCGGTGCCGGTCAATGAGGTCGAGGCCCAGGAAGACCCTGACGGTATCTTCCGGCGTGCCGTCAATGACCGCATCCGCAGTGACTACCAACCGCTTTATCACTTTTTCGACCGCTGGGTCGTACGTCAGGCGCCGTCTTATGACGTCGTGCGTCGCTGGCGATTGCACGATGAGCGCGAGCGTCGGGCACGCGAAGGCGGTGATAGTGGCGTGCGAACCGAGCATGAACTCAATCGTTATCTCTCACTGTTGGAGCGCACCGTGCGCGACATGATGCGAGCCTTGCCACCGCGGGCTCACTATCTGTTCACGCTCAACGACGAGCGGCACATTTCTTCTTACACCACCGCCAACGGCGCTTAAGCCGGGTGCTGGTGCCCGCAATCGCCCCATAAAAAAGCCCGGCGCAGGCCGGGCAATCGCTAAGACCCGAGGGGGTCGGGTTCAGTCAAAGGGTTTGGGTCTCGGCGTCAGTTCCGCCGAGGGGGGCAGCTGTGGCAAGGGCATTCTCGGCTGCTCACCGGTGAGCGTTTTGAGGAAAGCCACGATCTGTGCGTTCTCACCAGCGTCGAAGCGGCGCCCGAGTTGCAGACGACCCATGACGTCGACGGCTTCAGCGAGTGTGGCAACTTGCCCGTCATGGAAATAGGGATAAGTCAGCTCGATGTTGCGCAGTGTGGGCACTTTGAATGAAAAGCGATCATGTTCATTGCCCGTGATCGCATAACGGCCCAGCGCGGGATTGTCGGTTTGGTACGGTTCGATGATGCCGAACTTCTGGTACGAGCTGCCACCCAGACCCTCTCCGTTGTGGCAGCCAATACAGCCACTGGACTTGAATAGCTGATAGCCGGCGAGGGCCTCTTCACTGATCGCGTCGGCATCTCCCATTAACCATTGGTCGAAGCGGCTGCCCGGGGTTTTCAACGTTTTTTCGAACTCGGCGATGGCGTCGGTAATCCTGTCGATGTCGACGCCAGCGGTTTCCCCGTAGATGTTGGCGAAACGCAGGCGGTAGCCGGGAATCGAAGCAATGACATCAACAGCCAGTGCATGGGTGCTGGCCATCTCGCCTGGGTTGGCAATGGGGCCCGCAGCTTGTGCTTTGAGATCGGCGGCACGGCCATCCCAGAACTGTGCGAGGTTGAGCGAGGCGTTCAGCACGGTGGGTGAATTGATTGGCCCCTCGTGCCACCCATGTCCCACTGATGTCGGCAGATTGTCTGTACCGCCCATGCTCAAGTTGTGGCAGGAGTTGCATGAAATGAATCCAGACTTTGACAGCCGGGGGTCGAAGAACAGTTGTCTGCCCAGCTCGACCTTGGCTTCGTCGACGTTCGCCGCTGCCTGCACGGGGACCACTGGCTCTGCGGCCTGAAGAGCGGCAGGTAGTAAGCCTGAAAGCAGCACGAAGCGCAGTGCGTGGCGAATTCGCATCGGGAACCTCCCTTGGTGATGCAATAAAAGTAAGATAAAAAATAACACTTAAAACGCATCATATGCAAATTAGATATTTGGTTATAACCAATCGATAAATGCGATGGGTGGATGGGCCGAGCGGCACGGCCGAACCGAGCTGCATGCTAGACTCGACGCCCTTTGATCCCATCAGCTACTGGAGTTTGTCCATGGTCATCAAGCCACGCGTCCGCGGATTTCTTTGCACTACTACCCACCCCATTGGGTGTCTGGAGAACGTGCGGCGTCAGGCCGATTACGTCCGTGGTCGGGGTGAGCTCGTCAATGGACCCAAGCGGGTATTGGTGATTGGTGCGTCGACCGGTTACGGGTTGGCGTCGCGAATTACTTCGGCATTTGGCAGTGGTGCGGCGACGGTTGGCATCTTTTTCGAAAAGCCCGGCACGGAGCGCAAGCCCGGCACGGCAGGCTGGTACAACTCCGCTGCTTTTCATCAGCTGGCAGAGGAAGCCGGTCTCGATGCGTGGAGCCTGAATGGCGACGCTTTTTCCGATGAAGTGAAGGCAACCACCATTGCCTTGATCAAGGAAAAGTTGGGTCAGGTCGATTTGGTCGTGTATAGCCTCGCGGCACCGCGACGTGTACACCCCAAGACTGGTGTGACCCATTCATCCACGCTCAAGCCCATTGGCAATGCGACGACCCAGAAGGGCATCAATACCGACAAAGGTGAGATTCAGGACTTCCATCTCGAGCCCGCCAACCAGGACGAGATTGATAACACGGTCGCGGTGATGGGTGGCGAAGACTGGCAGATGTGGATCGACGCACTGGATGAGGCTGGCGTGCTCGCCGATGGCGCCAAGACCACGGCTTACACCTACATTGGTGAAAAGATCACCTGGGATATTTATTGGCACGGTACGATCGGTGCAGCCAAGAAAGATCTCGACAAGCGCGTGGTTGATATCCGTGCGCGACTCGCTGAAAAGCAGGGCGACGCTCGCGTATCGGTATTGAAGGCTGTGGTGACTCAAGCGAGCGCTGCAATTCCGGCAATGCCGATCTATCTCGCGATTTTGTTTAAGGTGATGAAGGCTCGAGGTACTCACGAGGGTTGTATTGAGCAAGTCGACCGCCTGTTCCGCGATTCGCTCTACGGCGATGTGGCGCAGCCCGACGCTGAGGGGCGGTTGCGCGCTGATGATCTCGAGCTAGACCCCACGGTGCAGGCCGAGGTTGCGGAGCTGTGGTCATCGATCAGCACCGATAACTTGACCACGCAGTCTGACTTCGACGGCTACCGCCGCGAGTTCCTGCAGCTGTTCGGTTTTGAGGTCGACGGTGTCGATTACGATGCCGACGTCAATCCTGAGGTGAAGATCCCCAATCTGGTGGGTTGAAGATGCAGGCACACGGAGAAGTGGTGACGTTGTCACCCCTGGTTCGCAGAATTGTTGCCCCCAATCCCGGCCCCATGACTGGCCATGGCACCAATACCTATTTGATTGGCCAAGATGAGGTCGCCGTGCTCGATCCGGGGCCAGCCATCGAATCGCACATTGACGCGATCTTGGCGGCAGCGGGTGATCGCCTGCGTTGGATCGTCTGCACACACACGCATCCCGACCATTCCCCGGGCGCGGCGGTACTTGCCGCGAAGACCGGTGCGCAATTGGTGGGGCGTACCACTGAGGATGATCAGCATCAGGATTTGAGTTTTGTGCCGGATTGGTCGATCGACCAGGATGAGGTTGTATCTGCTGCCGGTTGGGATCTGCGCGCCATCCGCACCCCCGGACATGTGGACAATCACGTTTGCTATCTGCTTGAGCAAGAGGGCATGGTGTTCGCGGGTGACCACATCATGAACGGATCGACGGTGGTCATTATCCCGCCTGGCGGCAACATGAAGCATTACATCGAGTCGCTGGAGAAGCTGCTCGACTACAGTGTCAGTAGCATCGCGCCAGGCCACGGGGACCTGATTCCCGACTGTCGGGCGGAGGTGACCAAACTGGTGCGCCATCGCCTGATGCGCGAAGCCAAGGTGGTGTCGGGGCTCGAACGGGTCGGGCCCGCGGATATGGACACACTGGTACTGGCCGTTTACGACGATGTGGACCCTTCGCTCCACCCTTGGGCCAAGTTGTCGC
Organism: uncultured Alteromonadaceae bacterium; assembly: GCA_964482195.1. Lineage (GTDB taxonomy): Bacteria > Pseudomonadota > Gammaproteobacteria > Pseudomonadales > Halieaceae > Luminiphilus. The sequence goes on from CAYZWL010000035.1 coordinate 19,747, forward strand.
TGCTGGCCCATTTGCTGAAGTTGGATGCTGATGGCCGTGCCGCCAATGATGGAGATCACTGGCGTCTGGTCTGAAGTTGGGACAGGAGCCGGAATCAACCGCTATTATCTGGTAACCCGTTGACCTCCGGTTGCCGGACCAACCCCCAAAAACCGATAAGCAAAACAGTGAGGTACCCCCATGCAAGGTCTGATGATGAACGTGCCGCTCACCATCACGTCGATTATTCGCCACGCGGAGCGTATTCATGGCGCCCAGGAAGTGGTGTCGGTGACGCGGGATAATCCCCGACATCGATATACCTATCGCGACGCTTTCCAGCGCGCCCGCCAGTTAGCCAATGGCATTCATAGCTGGGGCTTGTCACGCGGCGACCGGATCGCCACGCTGGCCTGGAACGATTACCGCCACCTCGAGACCTACTACGCCTCGGCGTGCTCGGGCTATGTGTGCCACACCATCAACCCGCGCCTGTTCCCCGAACAGATCGTTTACATCATCAACCACGCCGAGGATCAGTATCTGTTCCTCGACCCCGATTTCTGGCCGCTGATCGAAAAGGTGGCACCCGAGTGCCCCAACGTTAAAGGCTGGGTGGTGATGACCACTCGCGAACACATGCCCGAGACCAGCCTGGACAATGTGCTGTGCTACGAGGAGCTGGTGAACAGTCACAGTGATGAGTTCACCTGGCCCGAGCTTGACGAGAATGAGGCCTGTGCACTTTGTTACACCTCGGGTACCACGGGTAACCCGAAGGGCGTGCTCTATAGCCATCGATCAACCGTCCTGCACACCTATGCCACGCTGATGCCTGATGCACTCAACATTTCTGGCAACGATGTGGTGTTACCCATTGTGCCGATGTTCCACGTCAATGCCTGGGGCAACCCCTATGCCTGCCCAGTGGCGGGTGCCAAGATGGTGATGCCCGGTAACAAAATGGGTGATGGTGAGACCCTTGCCAAGTTGATCAATGAAGAGGGTGTGACCATGTCCGCGGGCGTGCCCACGGTCTGGCTCAACCTGCTCAATCACTTGCGCGCCAGCGGCGAGCGAATTGAATCGCTTGATCGCGTGGTAGTGGGTGGATCGGCATGCCCGCTCTCCGTCATGGAAGAGTTTGATACCTACGGCGTTGACACCCGCCACGCATGGGGAATGACCGAGATGAGCCCGCTCGGGACTGGTAATGCCAGTGGCGCCCGACGCGATCGCTTCACGCCCGAGGAGTTCGCGGTCATGCGGACCAATGTGGGACAGCCGATCTGGGGTGTCGAGGTCAAGATCACGGACGACGACAACAAAGAACTGCCCTGGGATGGCAAGGCCTTTGGCGCGCTCAAGGTGCGTGGTCCCTGGATCTGTTCGAGTTATTTCAAGCTGGACCAGACCGACGCGCATGCGGAAGAGGGCTGGTTCGAGACCGGTGACGTGGCAACCATCAGCCCCACAGGTTATGTGTCGATCACTGACCGCACCAAGGATGTCATCAAGTCCGGTGGCGAGTGGATTTCATCGATCGATGTCGAAAACGCAGCGCAAGGCCATCCGGGTGTCGCCGAGGCGGGAGTCATCGGTCGGATTCATCCCAAGTGGGGTGAGCGTCCCCTGCTGATCGTTGTTCGCAACAGCGATGGCGCAGATTTGACACCCGATGACTTGAAAGCCTTCCTCGATGGCAAGATTGCCAAGTGGTGGATTCCCGACGACGTCCAATTTGTCGATGAAATTCCTCACGGTGCGACCGGCAAGATCAACAAGATGGGTCTTCGCGATATGTTCGAAGACTATCAATTCCCCGACGCCTGATGCGTCACAAGCGGGGGCTCTGCCCCCGCTTTGCATTTCAGACCAGCCTTGCTTGCCACTCGCCTCAACCAGTTGTTCGCGCTACTTCTTCGAGGGCGCGAGGCGGGGCTTGCCGATCGGCTGCGCCGAGTCTGGCGCTCCGAGTCATTGCCGCTGTTTTCTTCGCGTTTGCGAGTGGCGCTAGCAGCGACCCGCCGCTACGCCGTCGTCCTCGATGGCAGTCACGGCGGGGGTGCTGCCGAGGCAGCGCAACGTTGCATTAGCGCATTGCTCGCTGAGGGCTTCTCTGTCCTGGTGCTGCGCAGCGGCATGGTGACCCGGCGCGTACAGGCACACTGGCACTCGCCCGGTTGTGAAAGCCTGATCGGTTCGCTCGGTCGCTGGCCTGTCCTGCCCAGTGCCGGGCTTGCTGAAATTCGGGTTGAGTGCCTTGAGGGCTATGCTGACCCCGCTGGACTGGCGCAATGGATCGCTGAATTGCATGCCAGGAGCGCAGCGTCGTTGACCGTCGCCTGGCACGACCATTATCTGGCTTGCCCCTCTGCCCATCTGCTCAATGCCAAGGGGCAGTGGTGTGAACTGCCGGCTGATGACATCTGTGTGCGGTGCCTGCCGGATAATCGGCATTGCCGCGATATCGCACTTCGCCAGACGACTATCGCTGACTGGCGACATTCCTGGTGCGATTTACTCGGCGCTGCCGATGAAATCACGGTGTTCTCTGAGCACAGCCGTTCAATCGTAGAAACCACATACGGTGCTGACATCGCAGCGCAGGTAAGACTTCGCCCTCATACATTGAGTGATACATCGCTGACGCGGATTCCGGTTCGTGACCTTGGCGGGCCGTTACACGTTGGCGTGGTGGGGCGTATTGCTTACCACAAGGGCGCCCAGGTGCTCGTCGACCTCGCCGAAGCCATGCGGGCGGCGGGCGCGCGGGAACGCCTGACCGTGTTTGGTACCTGCGATCTCCCTTTGCCCGGGCTTGCCGAAGTGCGCGGGCCTTTCCAGCCAGGACAGTTGCAGTCCTTGGTCGTCGATGCCGGCGTCGATGTCATGCTGGTGCCTTCGATTTGGCCCGAAACTTTTAGCTTCGTCACGCATGAGTGTTTGCGCCTCGGGCTGCCGGTTGTGGGTTTTGACATCGGCGCTCAGGGAGAAGCGCTGCGCACCGCCGAGGTCGGCGTTGTGGCGCCGCTTGGGCAAACCGGGGATGAATTGTTGGCAGTACTACGGCTGGCCGCGGGTCACCTCTAGGCCTCAGAATCTACCCATGGCCCAAATCCACGTATATACCAGCGCAGCTGCGAATTACCTGCCCAAGGTGGCGGCTTTGTTTGCGTCCATTGTTGAACAGCACCCCGAGTGGCAGTGTCACCTGCTGCTGGTCGAGGACATGGATGATTCGGCGCTAGGTGCTCTGGCGCTGCCCTGGCCTACAGTGCAGGTTCGCGATTTGGATATCCCCAGTTGGCGACCCTGGGCGTTTTGCCACTCGATTGTCGAGCTGTGTACCGCGGTCAAGCCATTCATGCTCCAGCGGTTGCTGGCGCGGGATGACTGCGATGGTGTGCTGTATTTCGACCCTGACATCCTGCTGTTCTCCCGGCTCGATGATGTGCTGGCTGCACTGCAATCCGCGTCAATCTTGTTGACGCCCCACCAGACTCATCCTGAGCAATCGCTGGAGGCGGTGATTGGTAACGAGATCACCAGTTTGCGTTACGGCAGCTATAACCTCGGATTCGTGGCAGTTGCCAATGACGTCAATGGCCGTGCTTTTGCCGATTGGTGGGCGGAGCGCCTCTACCGTTTTTGCCGGGATGATCCTGCGCGCGGGCTATTTACCGATCAGCGATGGATAGACCTGGTGCCGTCCCTGTTTGATGGCGTGCAGATTCTGCGCAGCCCGCGGCTCAATGTGGCGGCGTGGAACTGGACCACGCGCTCGCTGTCTGTTGCAGAGAAGGGGGAAGTGCGTTGTGCGGGTGAACCGCTGGGTTTTTATCATTTCACCGGCATTGACTCGGGGAATCACGAGCTAATGCTGGCAAAGTTCCCCAGTCATGGCGCCGCAGTATCGCATTTGCTGGCTCACTATCGGGAATCGCTAGCGGTACAGGAACGTCATCACGGGGAGTTGGCGGGTGATTTGCCCTGGACGCTTGGTGTGCTGGAGGACGGCACGGCGGTGCAGGGCTGGTGGCGGCAGCGCTACCGCGATGAGCCGGAACTGCAGTCGAGATTCAGTAACCCCTGGGCCCCGGCGTTTGCTGCCTGGGCTGAAAGCGCCGGACAAAGCCATACGGCCGCTGATCAGTACATGAGTGCTGGTTATCAGGGTGGCCAGCCGGGGCTTGATATGGTGAAGGCCCTGACTCACTTGCGGACGGCTCTGTTGCGTCCCGAGTTGGGACTAAAGATGTTGGCGCATGCGAACAAGATTGTGCGTAACGAGGGCGTCGCCGGGATTCGACGTCGCCTGAGTCGATCAGCCTCGGCGGATCGAGAACAGTAGTACAAAACGAAAGCAATGCCGGGTGGGCATACCATTCGGCCAAGAGAAGGAAAATGGCCTTGAGCCAGCCACAGCTAGAAGCCAACACCCCGCGACTCGGCGAATTGCTGATTGCGGCCAACAAACTCTCGGAGCGTGATCTCGAGCGGGCTTTGCTCGCCCAGCGCGAGATGGGTGGCTATCTGGGAGAGGTGCTGGTGCGCCTTGGGCTGCTTTCGGAGACGGACCTGGTCCGGGTGCTTTGTGAGCAGTTGGGGGTCAGCTTCCTTGATAAAGAGGCATTCCCCGAGGAGTCCCTGCAGATCGAGGCGATCCCAGAGGAGTTTTTCTTCAACAATCGTGTCGTGCCTGTCGAGAAAACCGAGGCGGGCTATGTCTTCGCCGCAGTGATCCCGCAAGACCCCTTTGTCGCCAAGGCGTTGGCGTTGTCCACCGGCGGAGAGGTAGAGCTGCGGCTGGCACTGGAGGCCGATGTTCAGGCGGCGCTGGACCGTTATGGCAATGACGGTGATGAACCGCTGCCCGAGGGGTTCGAGACCACCGATTACTCCGACGATGAATTTGTCGAGCACCTGCGGGATCTGGCCAGTGAGGCTCCGGTTATTCAGCGGGTCAATCAAATGATCCAGCGCGCTCTGGACCTGGGCGCTTCGGACATCCACCTGGAGTCTTTTGATGATGGCCTGCAGCTGCGCTACCGCGTGGATGGTGTGTTGCACGATGCCCAGCAAAAGGTAGAGCCGGGCCTGGCACCTGCCATCATTTCCAGGGTGAAGCTGCTCGCCAATCTCAACATTGCCGAACGACGTTTGCCGCAGGATGGTCGCATCATGATGCGCGTCAAGGGCCACGAGCTGGATCTGCGTGTGTCGACCCTACCTACGGTGCATGGGGAGGGCGTCGTTATGCGGGTACTCGATCGGCAGAGTATCCGTCTCGAACTCGCGGACATGGGCTTCAGTGACGATACCTATGAGCGCTACGTCGAGTTGCTTAAACGCCCCCACGGGGTATTGCTGCTGACCGGCCCCACGGGCTCCGGTAAGACCACCACGCTTTATGCATCACTCACCAAAATGGACTCCACCGCGCTGAAGATCATCACCGTGGAAGACCCGGTGGAGTACCAGTTGCGTGGCATTAATCAGATCCCGGTCAACGCCCAGATTGATCTCACTTTTGCGCGGGCGCTGCGCTCGATTCTGCGCCAGGACCCGGACATCATCATGATTGGTGAGATGCGGGATACCGAAACGGCACAGATCGCCGTGCAGTCCGCGCTGACCGGCCATTTGGTCTTGTCGACCTTGCACACCAATACCGCTGCCGGTGCGATCACCCGACTTGAAGACATGGGTGTGGAACGGTTCCTGATTACCGCAGCGGTCAATGGCGTACTGTCTCAGCGCCTGATACGTAAACTCTGTCCCCACTGCAAAACACCGGTGGCGCCATCGGAGGAGCTGCTTCAGACCACGGGTCTTGGAGCGCTGATGCCCGCGGGGACTGATGTGATTTACGAGCCCGTGGGCTGCACCCACTGCAAGCAGACCGGTTACGCCGGGCGCGTGGCTATCCACGAACTGTTCGATCTCAATCCGGCGGCGCAGAAAGCGGTGTTGGCTGGCGCCGATGCCCATCAGTTACATGAGCTGGCGCGAGACAACGGCATGCGCACGCTCTATGAAGATGGCTTGCTCAAGGTAGCGCTGGGCGTGAGCTCGCTGGAGGAGGTATTGCGAGTCACCCAGGATCAGAGCGACGAGACGGCGGATAACGCCGACGTCGCCTAGGGCGCGGTATACCGATGGCAGTGTTTCAATATAAGGCGGTCAACCGGGCCGGCGTGCTGGATACCGGCACCATTGATGCCAGTGACGAGCGCGGGGCTCAGCGCTTGTTACGCAGCAAGGGGCTGACGCCTGTCTCGCTGACAGCGGGTGGCAACGTGTCGTCCAAGCCGCAGGCGGGTAGTTCGGGGAAAGCTGGATCTGACACTGAGGCCAATGCCGGACTGAACCGCACGCTGTTTGGTGGTGCCGCCACCACGGTGCAGCGGAAGGACGTGCTGCGTTTTACCTCAGAACTGTCGGTGTTGTTGCGCGCAGGGCTGCCCTTGGATCGCGCGATCAAGGTTCAGATTGAGTCCGCCCCGGAAGGCGCGGTGAAAGACATGCTCGAGGGTCTGCTGGAGTCGCTCAAGGGCGGCAAGGCGCTGTCGGTAGGTCTGGCTACACGCCCAGAGGTTTTTGACAGCTTTTACATCAATATGGTGCGCTCCGGTGAGGCCAGTGGTGGCCTTGATGCTGTTTTAGCTGACCTCGCGGCCTATCTTGAGCGCAGCCGTGCGCTGCGTGCTTCAGTGGTATCGGCACTGATCTACCCTGCCATTCTGGCCGCAGTGGCGGTGATATCGATTGTGGTCATGTTGGGCTTTGTGGTGCCGGAGTTTGAGGCGCTGTTTGAAGATATGGGTGATGCACTGCCGCTGCTGACCGAGATGGTCATCGGCATGGGCGACATCATCGCCGCCTGGGGGTGGTTGCTGCTGGGGCTCACGGTTGGCGCCTGGTTCTTGCTGCGACGATGGTTCGCCACAGAGGCCGGCAAGCTTTGGTTGGATCGTCGTGGACTCGCCATGCCCGTGCTGGGCGGCATCATCAACCGCTACGAAGTGGCGCAGTTCTCGCGGACCATGGGTACGCTGCTGAACAATGGTGTGGCCATGCTGGGTGCGGCAGATATCGCCATCGCCACCGTGCGTAACTCCTTGATCCGTGAATCGCTGCTCGTGATTGCGCCAGCCATCAAGCGCGGCGGGCGATTGTCGGACTCGATGGACCCCTCAGTTTTTTCCCCGGTTGCCATTCAGATGGTGCGGGTAGGGGAGGAGTCGGGCAGTCTCGATGACATGCTGCTGCAGTTGGCGCAGGTTTACGAAAACGAAGTCGAGGCCGAGATCAAGCGAGCCCTGACCCTGCTCGAGCCCTTGTTGATACTCGGTATGGGCGGTGTGATCGCCGTCATTATTGTCGCGATCCTCATGGGCATATTGTCGGTCAATCAGCTCGCGGTGTGAGCGAGCGGAATTTATACAAGCAAGGAGGCATAGCAGTGCTGACGCAAAAACGCACAGCCGGTTTTACATTGATTGAATTGTTGGTGGTCCTGGCGATTCTTGGGATGCTGGCGGCCCTGGTTGGCCCCCAGGTGCTCAACCAACTGGGCGGCGCAAAATCCAAGTCGGCGGGGATTCAGATCCGGGACTTCGAGCAGGCGCTAGAGCTTTACAAGCTGGACGTTGGTCGTTTCCCTCGAAGCAACGAGGGTTTGCAGGCGCTGGTACAGCAACCTGGTGGTGCTCAGGGTTGGAACGGCCCGTATCTCAAGAAGTCCGAGGTACCTGACGATCCTTGGGGCAATCCCTATGTCTATCGTTCTCCCGGCCAGAACGGCGCTATCGATATTGTCTCGCTGGGCGCCGACGGTCGTCCCGGTGGCAGCGGTGAGGATGCCGACGTCACTAACTGAGTCGACGACGATGCGTCGCCGCCTAAACGGTTTTACCTTGCTCGAATTGATGGTGGCGCTGGTCGTCGCGTCGATACTTGCCGTGGTGGCCATGCCGTCGGCGCAACGGATGAATGACACCATGCGTTACCGGGAGGCCGTGCGTGATTTGGTGAGCGCGGCCAAAACGGCTCGGCGGGATGCTTTCGCCAGTGGTCGCGCCTACGATCTATTGGTCTTTACCGAAACACCTGCCTGGGCCGTAGTACCCGCATGGCGCGCGGCAGAGGTGGTGACAGGAGAACTGCCTGTCGAGACCTTGCCCGAAGAGCTCAACTTTGACGCCTTGTTTGCCGCGGAGGTCAGCCCCGCCCCCAATGTGGCCAGTATTCGTTTTTATCCCAGTGGTGGTTCCTCCGGTGGTGACATTGATGTGCTGCGTGCCAATGGCAGTGGTGTGCGCATTAAGGTGGACTGGCTGTTGGGTGAAGCTATCCAGGTGCCGGTGAGTCAGTGATGGGTGCTGTGCGTCGCTCGGTCCGCGGTTTCTCGCTCATCGAAATGCTGGTGGCGATGGTGATTCTGTCGTTGTCGCTGGGTGTGCTTTACCAGGCGGCGATGGGTGCCACGCGCAACGTGCGTGTGGCGGCGGAGTACAGCGAGGCGCTGATGCTGGCCGAATCGATCATGTCGGAGGTGTCGCTGGTCGCCATGCCAGATTCAGATACCGCTGGCAGTTTTGGTGTGTATGAATGGCGAGCCAGCGTGCTTCCCCTGACGATCGAAGACGATCCGACCTTGCAGGTAGGTGCGCCGCTGGCAGAAGTGGTGGTGACCGTGAGCTGGGGGGAGGGTGATCGACAGCGCGAAGTGACCCTCAATACGTTCTCAGTGCAAGTGGCGCCAGACCTATGACGCGCTTAGCTCATCGACAGGGCGGCCTCACGCTTGTTGAAGTCATTGTGGCGACCGTCATCCTCAGCATGATCATGCTCGCGACAGTCACTGCCATGCGCACTTTTGGTAATACCTACGAGCGTCTGATGGCGACCACGGCGGACACGTCCGAGATGCGTGAGGTACACCGCTTCCTTCGCCTCGCCATGCGCAGCGCGCTGGCTGAGCCTGATACTTTCGCTGGCGACCCCAATAGTGTTGCCTGGGCGACGCCCTTGGATCGCGTGGGCAGTGCCGGTGGTATTCAATACCTGCGCTTGAGCCGTCAGGGCGATGCGCTGATGTTGTCATTCGCGCCGTGGGATCCGGCACGCGTCTCCGAGGCTGACCCCCAATGGGGTGCCATGATTGATGATTTTGTGCTGCTCGACGAAGTGGATTGGGTCGAGTTTTCTTACCGCGAGACGCCATTTTCTGATTGGGACAGTGTTTACGACGGTACTGCCGCGGCCACCATTCCTGCAGCGGTCTCGATCCGTATCGCCAGCGGTGGGCGAGAGTGGCCACCGATCGTCGTGACACCCGCCGGCAGTGGTGTTTTGTGATGACCCGGTATTCGCAAAAGGGCATGGCGATCGCCTTATTGCTGTGGATGCTGGCGGCGATGGCGCTGACGGTCAGCGCTGTTGTGCATTTTGCGCGTGGTGACACATCGATGGCGCAACTGCGTTTACAGGAATCCCGCGCCGAATGGTTGGGGCGGGGCGTGGTGCTGTTGGCGGTTCGTGATCGGGCGCTGGCGAATCAGGCGCCGCCACCTTTGCTCGAGTCCGAGCAAGCTGCCGAAGAATCCGAATTATCACCGCTTGAGGATGACAACGAGGCCTCATCCGTCATCTTCAAACGCGATTATCAAATGGGTGTTGCCCGGGTGAGTGTCAGTCTGTATCCCGCTGCTGGATTGGTGTCATTGAATACCGCGTCGGCAGATGAATTGATGCTGACGTTTCAGGGGCTTGGTGGCCTTGATGTAGACTC
>CAYZWL010000035.1:29624-31251 GCA_964482195.1 uncultured Alteromonadaceae bacterium
GGTGTGCGCAGTCGGTGGTATCCCCCGGCGCAACTTCACGACGGAGAGGGTAATACCCTTGTTTGCGACGAGTACGGTCAGCAAGCAGCAATGGGGGCCGATGAAAACGCCCCGATCGAGGCGTTTGCGCTACCAGAGGATTTGTTCCTGGTGCGGCGACTGCGAATTCCGGAGTTGGCCGAGGCCGATCTTGCTGTGGCAGTGAACATGGATATTGCCGGCAACAGTCCTTTCCCCGCTGAGGATCTTTGCTCGGGTTGGCGCGTTGCCCGGCGCAGCGCCGGGCAAATTGAAGTGGTGATGGCACTTGCTTCGCGCGCTGGGGTGCATGCCTGGTTGCGTCGTGAAGAGCGAACCCAGTCGGCACTGAGTGAGCGCATTGAGGTCTGGGCGCCGGTCGGCGACCAGGGACATGTCGTACTCGATGGGTTCGGTGAGGCGGAGCGCCGTCGTGACTACTATCGCTCACTGGCGCATCAGGGCCGGCGCTGGGCGGCGCTGGCCGCTTGCTTGATGGCACTACTCATATTGCCGGGCCTATACACGGGCATTCGCGCGGGCCAACTCGAAGACCAATTACAAACCACTCAAGATGAAGCTCGACAGGCTACGCGACTGCGCGAGCGACTGTCGGCACAACGCGCATCCATAGATGCCTTGTCCGTCAAACGTAGTGATCGTGTGCCTTATCACTACTGGTTGCACACCCTGGCGACCATGTCACCTGACACGGTTTATCTGTCGCGCCTGGAGTTCGAGGGGCCCCAGGCAGAGGCCACGGGTTATGCGGGAAATGCGGCTGACTATTTGAGCAAGCTCGCCGAATCCCAGCGTTTTGCTGCGCTGGACGCCCCCGGTGCTTTTACACGGGATCGTAATTCGGGTTTGGAGCGTTTCACTATTACCTTGGCACTGCCGCCGCTGGAGACGCCATGAAGGCCTGGATGTTGGGCATGCCGGCGCCAGCCAGGGTGGTACTGGGTGTGGCACTGGCGGTGTTGCTGTTGGTGGTTTGGCTGGTCGTTAGTACGTTAGTCGGTTGGTTGTTGGGTAATCTCGATACCATCAACACCACCGAGCCAAGGATTGCCAGGTTGGCGGGCTACGCCAGTGTCGAAACCCGTCTCGCGGACACTGTTGCTGTCATGGAAGCGCAAACGTCCGCACTTGCTTTCCCCGCGACGATGGATACCAGCCAGGCGGGTGCGCAACTGCAGCAGCAGCTGCGTGCTTTCGCAGAGGAGGCCGGTTTGACTGTGCGCGGCAGCCAACTGGTGCAGAAACCCGCGGAGTCGGAAGAGGATCGGCCTTTCGATGAGCTGACAGTGCAGCTCACCATGAGTGGCGTGCCAATCGCGATCGACGACTTCCTGACCCAGGTCCACGAGGCTCAACCCATGATGGTGGTCGAGACGCTGGATATTTCGCGCCAGCGGATGAGCGCCCGTGAGCGTCGCCGTCGCCAGAGCAGCAATACGCTCAACGAAGATGAACTCAACGTCATCGCACGGATTACCGCCGCCAGACTGGTGAACCCATCATGAATCTGACGATGGCAATGCGTGGCGCGCTTGGACTGGTTGCCTTGGGGACACTGGCAGTGACCTGGGCGCTGGTGAGCGAGCCC
>CAYZWL010000035.1:31351-33429 GCA_964482195.1 uncultured Alteromonadaceae bacterium
TGACGATTGCTCTCGGCGGTTGTGCGGCGATGATGCCCGAGTCAGAGCCCGCGCCGCGCTCGAATGTTGCAGCCAGCGCTCGTGAGGCGGCGCAGACCGCGCCCAGCAGTGTGGCCCCGGTGACGCCACAGGCGGCGTCCGCAACGATCTTCCGCGGTAACGACCAGACGATCGCCATGCCGGAGCCGCTGCCGCCGGTACGTCTCGACGGCGACGCGGTTATGCTCAACTTCGAGCAGGCGCCGCTGTCTGAGGTGGTTCACTCAATTCTTGGCGAAACCCTGGGCCTGGACTACGTGATTGAACACCCCGTGGGTGGCGACATCACGATTCGCACGCGTTCACCCATTCCCCGTGACCAACTGTTGCCAATTCTTGAGTCATTGCTGCGCAACAACAATGTATTGATGGTGCGGGGACCCAACGATCGCTTCTATGTGAGTGGTTCCGCCAATGCCCGCAGCACCATGCCCAGCTATGTGTCTGCCGAGGGCGCACTGGCGGGCTTCAGTCACGTGATTGTGCCTTTGCAGTACATCAGTGCTCCCGAAATGGCCGAAATTCTGGCGCCCGTAGCATCAGAAGAGGCATTCGTCCGCATCGACGCCGGGCGCAATCTGTTGGTGGTCGCGGGCACCCAGATGCAGCTCGAAGGTTGGTTGGATATTGTCGCTACCTTCGATGTTGACCAGTTGGCCGGTAAATCGGTGGGTATTTTCCCCCTTGCCAACAGCTCAGTGGACGACGTTTTCAACGAATTGAGCCATATTCTCGACACAGCGGAAGGCGGAGAAGGTGGTGTCGGCCTAGGTGCGTTGGTTCGTGTGATGCCGGTCGAGCGCCTGAATAGCATCCTGGCTGTATCACCTCGCTCCTCCTACATCGACCAGGTGCGCGATTGGGTCCAAAAGCTCGATACCATCGAGGATCCGGTCTCTGAGGCCACTTTGCACGTCTATCCCGTAAAAAACGGTAATGCCGCTCAGCTCGCTGGCTTGTTGAGCCAGATTTATGCCGGTGCGGGTGGCGGGGGTGCTCAGGCCGCACGTGCCAACCAGCGCAGTGTCGCGCCCGGCATGACCGCACAAGGCGGCGCCAATGCCCGGCCTAACCAGAACGCGCAGCGGGGGCAAGGTGCCGCCGGCGCTGGCAGCTTCCAGATCGGCGACAACATCCGTGTGGTCTCTGACGACTACAACAATGCGTTGCTGGTCTACGCGGCGCCCTATGAGTACAACAAAATCCGAAAAACCCTCGAGCAGCTCGATGTGGTCGCCACTCAGGTGCTGATTGAGGCAAGTATCGTCGAGGTCACGCTGAGAGATGAGCTGAAATATGGCCTTGAGTGGACATTTGGCCCGAACTCGATTGGCGACGGATACGATGGCGGCGGGCAGCTTGATCTCGGTGCGGCCGGGCTGAACTCGATTGCACCCGGTTTCTCTTACACGGTAACCAACAGTGCCGACTCGGTGCGTGCGGTGCTCAATGCGCTGGCGCAGGAGTCATTGATCAATGTGATTTCGACGCCATCGATTATGGTGTTGGACAATCACACAGCCCAGATTCAGGTGGGTGACCAGCAGCCCGTACAGAACCAGCAGGTGGTGACCAACGGCGGCAACATACAAAATTCGATTACCTACCGAGATACCGGTGTTCGCCTGGAAGTCACCCCCTCAGTGAATGATGGGGGGTTGGTGACCATGGATATCAGTCAGGAAGTGACTGATGTGGGTGATATCGATGCTGCAACCGGGCAGCGGAGCTTTGCCAACCGCAATGTCACCTCCAAGGTGGCGGTGCGAAATGGCGAGTCGGTGGTGCTGGGCGGTCTAATCCGCGACAATGCCACCTCTGGACGCGATGGCGTGCCTTTCCTGATGGACCTCCCGGTGATTGGTAATCTGTTCAGCAACACCACCAACGTTGATCGTCGCACCGAATTGCTGGTGTTTATTACCCCACGAGTCGTCGAGAGCGATCAGGAGTTGCGAGATATCAGTCAGGAAATGCGCAATCGCATGCGAGGTCTGACCAATTTTGAGGATCTGCCCGCGGCACTGACTCAGCCCGGC
>CAYZWL010000036.1:0-3880 GCA_964482195.1 uncultured Alteromonadaceae bacterium
GGGCGCCGCAGAGCCTACATGGACGTACTTGTGGCGTGTCACGCGCGGTGCCGGGGCCGGGCGCGACTGCGGGTTGGTGGGTCCACAGAAATTCGCCCACGGATGGCCCGAGCGTTCCTGAGGCGGTACTCCCCGGGGCTGCGGGCGGGTTCAGAAACCAAACAAAACTCGGGCACAAAAAAGGGGGCCCGAAGGCCCCCAACACACTCCCGAGCAGAGAATTCAGCTTCGAGTGAACTCTGGGTAAGCCTCCAGACCACACTCGGCAATATCGGAACCTTCGTACTCTTCCTCTTCAGAGACACGGATACCCATGACTGCCTTGAGGATGGCGAAGACAATGGCGGAGGTGACGAACACCCAGCCGAAGATGGTGACTGCACCCAGCAGCTGACCGGTGAAGCTGGCGTCGCCGTTGGTCACGGGGACCAGCAGCAGGCCGAGCAGACCGACAACGCCGTGGACCGAGATCGCACCGACGGGATCGTCGATCTTCAGCTTGTCCAGGGTGATGATGGAGAACACAACCAGCGCGCCGCCGAGGGCACCCCAGATCGTCGCCTGCAGGGCGCTGGGGGTATCGGGACCTGCGGTGATGGCCACAAGACCCGCCAGACAGCCGTTCAGGGCCATGGTGAGGTCAGATTTGCCGAACATCACACGGGCGGTGAGCAACGCAGCGATGCAGCCACCGGCAGCCGCGGCGTTGGTGTTCATGAAGACCACAGCAACGGCATTGGCAGATTCAACCGAGGCAGTCGCGAGTACCGAGCCGCCGTTAAAGCCGAACCAACCCAGCCACAGGATGAACGTACCCAGGGTAGCGAGGGGCAGGTTGGCACCCGGGATTGCCAGTACTTCACCGTTGGGGCCGTACTTACCCTTGCGCGGGCCGACCAGAATCACACCCGCCAGTGCTGCTGCAGCACCCGCCATGTGTACGATGCCGGAGCCTGCGAAGTCGAGGAAGCCATTGTCGCCGAGGCTGTACATACCAAAGACGGGGTTACCGCCCCAGGTCCAGCTGCCTTCCATCGGGTAGATGAAACCGGTCATGACGACGGCGAAGGCAAGGAAGGCATACAGCTTCATGCGCTCAGCCACAGCACCGGAGACGATGGACATGGCAGTGGCCACAAAGACCACCTGGAAGAAAAAGTCTGCCGAAGGCGCGTAAGTCGCGGGCTCTTCAGCACCGGCAACGCCGTCACCGACGATGCCGGACAGCAACCAGTCTGCGCTGCCGTACATGATGGTGTAACCACAGACCATGTACATGGTGCAGGCGATCGCAAACAGCGCGACGTTCTTGGTCAGGATTTCAACGGTGTTCTTGGAACGGACCAGGCCCGCTTCGAGCATGGCAAAGCCCGCCGCCATCCACATGACGAGGGCACCACACACCAGGAAGTAAAAGGTGTCCAGCGCGTACTGCAGCTGAAAAATATCGTTTTCCATGAGTCTCTTGGCTCCTGATTAGTGGGTCAGATGGCCGATTCGCCGGTTTCACCGGTACGAATGCGGATGGCCTGTTCGAGCGCCGAGACAAAAATCTTGCCGTCGCCGATCTTGCCGGTCTGCGCTGCACCGGTGATGGCCTCGATGGTCTGATCGACCAGATCAGCCTTGATGGCGACCTCGATCTTGATCTTGGGAAGGAAATCGACCACGTACTCCGCGCCGCGGTAGAGCTCGGTATGGCCCTTCTGACGACCAAAGCCCTTGACCTCACTGACCGTGATGCCCTGCACCCCGATCTGCGACAGCGCTTCGCGCACGTCGTCGAGCTTGAAAGGTTTGATGACTGCTGTAATGAGCTTCATTGTTTTCTCCGTTCAGAATCCGCGGCGGGAAGACGCGAACGCAGCTCACCACTTGCGCGGGACATACCATTCCATCAAATCAGTCCACTTTTCAGACACATAGCAACCCAGCACCACCCGGCGGGCGGTCTGCAAACGAACAAAACGCACTAATTAGGTGCATGTGTCGCGCCTTTCTGGTGCATCGCACCATAACGACCCGTTGTGGCCACTGATCTCGGTGCTGCCGGGAAAACGCGGTACAGTCACCCTCAGAGGCACACCCGCCCGCAGCCAGGAATCCGACCCATGAGCCAAGACACCGGCAGAGAAAAAGACAGCGATACCCGACGGGGCCCCGCCGGCATTGGTGACCTGTTCGAACGCATCCTCAGCGAAGAAGCGGCGGTGCGCGGCCAGATTGACCGCAACGCCCGCGCTCTGGCGCAGAGCGCCCTCAGCAAACTCGACGTGGTGAGCCGGGAAGAGTTCGACGCCCAGGCGGCGGTTCTGGCTCGAACCCAGGCCCGGGTCAACGAACTGGAGGCGCTACTCAAGGATCTGGGAGACCGCCTCGATGCCGCAGAAAAGGGCGGCAACGACTAAAACACCCCGCAAGCGCGGCCCACTACAACCCGGGCAGGCCACGGATGGCCTCGAACGCAAGGATGCGGCATGCACAACGCCTCGGTTATCACCCGCGCCAGCGCGGGTCTCAACGCACCGGAAGTGACCGTTGAGGTCCATTTGAGTGCAGGCTTACCTGCGTTCAATGTCGTGGGCTTACCCGAAAGCTCGGTTCGTGAAGCTCGGGAGCGGGTGCGCAGCGCACTGCTGATGTCTCACTTCGACTGGCCGGACTATCGCATCACCGTCAATCTGGCCCCCGCGGACCTGCCCAAACGCGGCGGTCAGTTCGACCTACCCATCGCGCTCGGCCTGCTGGCCGCCTCCCGGCAACTGCCCGCGACCGCGCTGGCGGGGCGCGAGTTTTACGGCGAGCTGGCGCTCGATGGCCGGATACGCAGCGCTCGTGGCTTACTCAGCGCCGTGCGGGCCGCCACCGAACAGGGCCGCAGCTGCGCGGTGCCGGCCGCGAGCGCCGACACCCTCGCCCGGGTACCGGGTAGCCAGCTGATCGCCGCCGACGACCTGCTGACCCTCTGCGCCCACCTGAAAGCCGCCGAACCGCCGCTGCACGTATTGACCGCGGACTCGCAGACACCCCCAAGTTACCCTGACCTTGCGGATGTGCGCGGGCAACCCGCTGCGCGCCGGGCGCTGGAGATTGCGGCCAGCGGCGAACACCACCTTTTGATGAGCGGGCCACCGGGCGCGGGCAAAACCATGCTCGCCGCGCGCTTACCCGGCATTCTGCCCCCCAGCGAGGCGACCGAAGTACTGGAACGCAACCTGATTGCCGATCTGGTCGGCATGCCAGTCACCAACGACCGCCCCTTTCGCTGCCCGCATCATTCCGCCAGCGCAGTGGCGCTGGTTGGCGGCGGGCCCCTGGCATCGCCCGGCGAGATCACCCTGGCCCACGGCGGTGTGCTGTTTCTCGATGAACTGCCCGAGTTCCCGCGCAGCGTGCTCGACACACTGCGCCAGCCGCTCGAACTGGGGCAGGTCACGATCACCCGCGCCCAGGGGCGGCACCGCTATCCGGCACGCTTCCAACTGGTCGCCGCCATGAACCCCTGCCCCTGCGGCTACCTGGGCTGTGACCAGCCGCACTGCCGCTGCACTCCCGAGATCATCGCCCGCTATCAGGCCCGGGTGTCGGGACCGCTGCTGGACCGTATTGACCTGCACATCACCCTGGCCCGGCAACAGGCAGCCCAGGTGCTGGGCGATGGCGCCGGCACCGAGCCCAGCGAACCCGTGCGCGCCCGGGTCACAGCCGGTCGCCAGCAGCAACTGGCGCGACAGGGGTGTAGCAATGCGCAGCTACCCGCGAACCAACTGCTCAAACACTGCCAGCTCACTGCGGCGACGCATCGCTGGTTCCAACAAAGCTGCGACAAGATCCAGCTGTCCTCACGCGGCATCCATCGCTGCTTGCGGGTGGCGCGCAC
>CAYZWL010000036.1:3980-32954 GCA_964482195.1 uncultured Alteromonadaceae bacterium
TAGACATGTCCTTTCGTGAAAAGAGCACCGCGCTGCTGCTCGCCATCCTGTTACTGGTGTACGGCAATTATTTCCTGGGACTTTGGAACGACATGCAGTCCATGGCGGTAGAAGACATCGCCTACCAGGGCCGCATGGTCTTCATGGTGGTCGTACTGATCGTGCTCAGTGTGGTTGGCAATATCGCTATCAGCATGATGGCGCCAGATGAGGCAGACCAGATTGACGAACGGGACCGCGCCATTGAGCGGGTGGGTGACCAGTGGGCAGGCTACATGTTGGCGGGCTGGGCGCTGGCCGCCATGGCCATGGCCATGTTTGAGGCGCCACACTTTTACATCGCCAACAACATCCTCGCGGGGCTGGTGCTGTCAGAGGTGCTTAAGTCAGCGCTGATGCTTTACCACTACCGCCGGGGGTATTGAAGCGTGGGCAAACCAACAGGCATTCAGAACTGTATTCGCCGGCTGCGCTTCGACGCGGATGAAATGACCCAGGCAGAGTTGGCCAAGCGGATTGGGGTGACGCGCCAGACGGTCAACGCGATCGAACAGGGCAAATATTCGCCGAGCCTCGAGGTCGCGTTTCAGATTGCTGCGGTGTTTTCAGCGCCGCTGGAAAGCGTTTTTCAGTATCAGCCACTGAACGGGCAAGACGCGGGCGGGGATGAATAATCCCCACCGCATCGGGCTTGGCACCGCCACGCGGCGCCAGAGAGCTTACTGCGCAGAGGCGACCATGTAGTCGACGGCGGCCTGGACTTCCTCGTCAGAGCAGTTACCACAACCACCCTTGGCGATCATGCCGGTACCCGCCAGACCATTGATGCCGCTGTCGTACAGCGCATCGATGCCCTTGGCAATACGGTCACCCCAGGCAGCGGCGTCGCCGAGCATGGGTGCACCGGCAGCGCCAGTGGTGTGACAAGCCATGCAGGCAGCGTTGTAGACCTCTTCACCTGAGCGGGCGACCGCTTCAGTAGCACCGGCGGCACCGCCACTGCACTCATCACCGGGCAGGCACACATTGCCAAAAGGCTTGATTCGGGCTTCAACCTCAGCGCGCTGGGCATCGGTCAGATCAGCAGCAAATGCGACCAGGGGCAGCATTACCAGGGCAAGAGCAAGAGCTCGCATATCCATTCTCCTCATTGAAGGCGGGCGGAGTATAACGACTGCGCCGGGCAACCGAAACAGAGCACTTTGCCACATTGGCAGATGGCATCTGCTAGATTGCCCCTCCCAACCCTGCCGGAGCTGTTTCCATGAAGCTGTACACCTACGACCCCGCCCCCAACCCCGCCCGCCTGAAAATGTTCATGGCGTACAAGGGCATCGATATCGAGACCCAGCAGATCGATCTCACCAAGGTGGAGCAGCAAAGCCCGGAGTTCATGGCGATTAACCCCGA
The DNA here is from genome assembly GCA_964482195.1 of uncultured Alteromonadaceae bacterium. GTDB lineage: Bacteria > Pseudomonadota > Gammaproteobacteria > Pseudomonadales > Halieaceae > Luminiphilus. Next base: position 5,391 of record CAYZWL010000036.1, read on the forward strand.
GGCCACCATCCCGGCATTGGTGCTGGATGACGGAACGGTGCTCACCGCGGTCATCGCGATGGCCGAATACCTCGAGACCCAGTATCCCGAGCGTCCCCTCTTCGGCACCAACGCGGAACAAAAAGCGCGGGTACTTAACTGGAACCAACGCCTCTTCAATGGCGTTTTCATGGCAGTCGCGGAGGCCTTTCGGAACAGCCACCCGGCCTTTGAAAACCGGGCGCTTCCCGGACCGCTGCCACTGCCTCAGATCCCCGAGCTGGCGGAACGCGGCAAGATCCGCCTGGAGGCCGAGTTCAAACGACTTAACGAGCAACTCGCTGAGCGCGAGTTCATCGCCGGCGACTTCTTCAGCTTCGCCGACATCGACTTGCTGGCCTGCCTGGATTTCGCGGGTTGGGCAGCTCGGGTACAGCCCGACGCCGAATTGACGCACCTGCACGCCTGGCGTGCACGGGCCAAGAACGCCCTCGCGGCGGAATAACTCACCACAGCGTGACGAAGCGCGGGTGGCCAGCATCAGCACTTGGCCTGCTACTGGCCCTGGTTCTGGTCCTCGCGGGCTGTGAGTCACGGGGCACTGGCGAGCAACTGCTGACCACCTACAACGAGCGCCTGGCGGGCAGTCTCGACGTCGCTGTCGAACCTCAGCCCGCAAGCCCGCCGCCGTCTATCACGGCGGTGGAGCTGGCCCCCATCCCGGTCCCTGCCGACACCATTGGGCTGCTCGACTTCTTGAGTCTCAGCGGCTGCGAACTGCAGATTAATCTCGGCCGACGCAATAGCCACCTGGGGCGTCACGCGTCACCCTCACAGCAGTTACTGCTCGATCTCGAGTTCCTGCACCTGGCACCGGCCTGCAGCGCGACCATCGCAGCGACCTCTCCCGAGCTGGCGCAGCAACTCGATGCGCTGAGCGAAGCGCGCGCCAAAGCGCTGCCCGCGCTCATCTACAACGCCATCCTGGCAGGGCCCGAATGGACAACGATGTGGCGCCCCCCGAGCCAGCTGGGCAATTACCCCGCCGGGACCGCCGGTGACATCACCGACACAATCGGGCAACTCGCCAGCCTCGCCGAGGATTGGCTGGGCGGCGACTGGCACGCCGACAACCTCGAGTTCGAACTGCTGCTGGGCGGCCTACGCAGCGGGGATGGCGGCGCACTGCTCAGTGCTGCCGCCGAACAACAAGCAGCGCTCGCCCTGGCGGACGAACAGCTTGCGCAGCGCCTGCAGCAGGGGTCGCTCTGCCCCTTTGGTCGTGATACCGAACGCAGCCAGGCCCTGCGCAATGTGGCCAGTCGGTTCTTTGCCGGCGGCGTTCAGCCCTGGCTTGCCGACCTGAAACGGCGCGACAACGCCCTGCTGGCACCCACCCGTCGCCTCGAAGCGGCACTGTCAGACGTACTCCCTGAGAACTATCGGCACTGGCGCGACGAGCGCGATCGACAGCTCGCACAACTGACCGAAGCACCCCGCCGCCACGCCCAGGGCGTCAGCGCGGCACTGACCGACTGTGGCGGTATTCGCGGCAACGCGCGCTGACGCCCACGCTCCGCCACCGCTGTTCACCACCCCCAAAGCGGTGCTGGTACCCGGCACCCGTGGTGACTAACATCAGACCCTCACCCGCTGGCCAGTATTGTGGAGAGTTCGTGTCATGACCGATCCAGATACGCGCACCGCTGCACCAACCGACCGGGCCAAACTCAACAGCGAGTGGCACGCCCGGCCCACGGCCCAGATGCAGACCCCATTCCGTTGCACCCACACGGTGTTTCGCCGTGTCGATCAGGGCGACCGCCGATTTGCGCTGGCTGCCTGCTGCGAGCGTTTCAATCAACCGCCACCCAGTGAGGAGAGCCGCCACCACAGCGTGCAACTCGGCAACGTGCTGGTGAAGTGGGAGGGGCACACCGAGGCCGACAGCCTCACTTGTCTGCTCCCCGGGAATGCAGATCCAGTGTTCGCCGAAACCGCGACCAGCCAGGCCCCCGCCGATCTGCTCGCCGCGTTTGGCGATCATATTCTCTGCGGTGTGAAGGTTGAGGTGCTGCGGGAGCCCCGGGATGCGATCGACGGCGCGCGGCTGCGCACCCTGCTGAGCAGCGATTTCCTGTGTGGCGGGCCCGTCGCGGATGGCCGGGCCTCGCTCTATACCAGCCTGCAACTCGACGCGGATGGCGACACCCGCTTTGTCATCATTGACCACAGCATGGCAGAAGGTGGCGTTGGCCGGCTGCTCCAGCGGGTGATCGAGAGCGAAAGTTACCGTCTGCAGGCCATGAGCGCCCTGCCCCTGGCCCGCCAAACCATGAACACCATCAGCGCCATCGAGTCCGAACTCGAGCCCCTGATGGTGGAACTCACCGGAGAAGTGAACCAGATCGACCACCCGGCCCTGCTCACCCGTTTGTCGACCATGGCCGCCCGGGTCGAGCGCTTAGCCGCGGACTCCAGCTATCGCTTTGCCGCTGCGCGCGCCTATTCGACGATTGCGGAGCAGCGGCTGCGAGAATTGCGCGAGGAGCGACCTCAGACCCAACCGCGCTACTCGGTGTTTGTGCTGCGCTCGCTGACCCCCGGTATGCGCACCTGCGAGGCTGCCGAGCGCCGCATCGACGAGCTGGCACAGCGGATTTCCCGGGCGATCAATCTGCTCAACTCAATGGTTGATATGATCCAGACCCGCCAGTCGATCCAGATGATGGAGGCGATGGGGCGCAATGCGCGCATGCAGCTGCGCCTGCAGGAGGCTGTTGAGGGCTTTTCCATTTTTGCGATCAGCTACTACACCCTGGGATTGCTGGGTTACGGGCTGGAGGCCATCAACAAGGCTGGTTACCCCATCGAGACCAAGCTGGTAACCGGCATGGCCGCACCCGCAGTCCTGTTACTGGTGTGGGCCAATACACGCTGGATTCGCCGGCGCATGACCAACGAGGATGAAGACTGATATGGATATTCGCCACGCCCCACCGCTGCCCAGCCTTTGCCCGGACGGCGAGCGGACGCCACGGCCGGTGCGCATCGCCGTCGTGCAGATGCGCTGGTACGCCGACCCGGATACCCACCGGGGGCGCATTGCTGAAGGTGTGGCGGCCGCCGCTGACGCCGGGGCATCGATCGTTTTCCTGCCCGAGCTGACCCTGTCCCGCTACCCCGCAGATACCTTGCCCGAAGGTCGTGCCGACGCCACCGCCGAGTCACTGGAGCAGGGCCCTACCCGCCGCTTTGCCGCAGAACTTGCCAGCCGTTACGACATCCATGTACACGCATCACTGTTTGAGACGAGCGGTGCGGAAGACGGCCGCGGCCTCAACACCGCCATCATTGTGGCGCCCAATGGCGAACTGGTGGCGCACACCCGCAAACTGCATATCCCCGTCACCACGGGCTACTACGAGGACCACTACTTCGCCGAGGGCACTGATACCACCCCGTACCCGGTCCACAATGTTGAGCTCGACAGCGGTTCACTCAACGTTGGTCTACCGACCTGCTGGGACGAATGGTTCCCCGAGGTCCCGCGCTGCTATGCCCTGGGCGGGGCCGAGCTGCTGGCCTACCCCACGGCCATTGGCTCCGAGCCAGACTACCCGGACTTCGATACCCAGCCGCTGTTGCGCCAGGTGGTCGTGGGTCATGCCATTGCCAATGGCCTGTTCATCGCCCTACCCAACCGGTTCGGCGCCGAAGGCAGCCTCGAGTTTTATGGGTCCAGCTTTATCGTTGATCCCTTCGGCCGCATTCTCGCCGAGGCACCGCGAGACAAGGAGATGGTGCTGGTCGCCGATATTGACCTCGCCCAGCGCCAGGACTGGCTCACCCTGTTCCCGTTCTTCGGCACCCGCCGACCCGATACCTACGCCGCACTCACTGCGCCCATCGTCAATCCGCGCGCGGCGAATGGTCGCGGCGAACACGGTGGCATTCCCGGGCTCAAAAACTCATGAGCCGGTACATGCCACCCGAGTGGGCGCCACACAGCGCGACCTGGATGGGCTTCCCTCGTGGGGCCTACCCGGGCGCGGCGGTGAGCGACAGCGACGCCCACCGGGCCTGGGCGGCGGTCGCCAATACCATCGCCCGTTTTGAGCCCGTTCAGATGCTCTGTCACGCCGAGGACCTGGGTACTGCCGGTAAGCTGCTGGATGGCAGCATCCAGAAACACCTGCTGGATATCGACGACGCCTGGCTGCGGGACACCGGCCCGAGTTTTGTGGTCGAGGACAGTGCGCTGGTGGCTGTCGACTGGACCTTCAACGGCTGGGGCCAGCACACGGCGTTCGACTGGCAACTCGATGCCCTGGTCGGGCGCGCGATCAGTGAGTTCAGCGGCGTGGCCCACGAATCTACCGAGCTGGTCAACGAAGGGGGTGCCATCCACGTCAACGGTGAGGGCCACGTGCTCATGACGCAGACCGTGCAGATGGACGAGCACCGCAATCCCAACTGGCACCGGGATGAAATCGATGCCGAAGTACACCGGCTACTCGGTACCGACCACAGTATCTGGCTGCCCCGCGGGTTGTATCGGGACTACCTCGATCATGGGACACGCGGACACATCGACATGGTCGCCTGTTTCACCCCCGATGGACGGGTCTTGCTACATCAGCAGCTGGACGAGCACCACCCGGATGCCCAGCTCTACACACCGCTGGCGAGCCTCATCGAGCAACACGGCTTTAAGGTCGAGGCACTGCCCGCACCAAAAGTCACGCGGGATAGCGTCGATTGGGTAGACTATAGCTACGTCAATCACTACGTGCTGAATGGCGCTGTGGTCTACCCCACGTTCGCTGACCCCCACGATGACCGCGCCGCGGAGATTCTCAAGGATTGCTACCCGAACCGGGAGATCGTTGGGGTCGACGGGCGCACCCTGTTCGCGTTGGGTGGCGGCGTGCACTGCATTACCCAGCAGCAACCGGCACTGGCTGTAACCGAGTAAGACAACATGTTCACCTATCTCAACCCCGCTGTTCGCGACAAATTGGTCGCGGAAGGCAAACTCATCCGCATCGACCAAGACGGCAAACGCCTCGAGAGCCGTGCAGATCTCGTTCCCGGCGGTCGCGCACTCAACTTGCTGGGACCGATTCCCCTGCCCTTGGCACGGGGCACCCAACATCCCACGGCGCGCTGGTATGCAGCGGTACGCAGCACCGAACTCAGCGAGGTCGAAAACCTCGCGCAGACCCTGCGCGAGCAGGGCGGGCAACACCTGTTTTCACAGCTGGCCTCCAGCATGGCGGTCAACAGTGTGCTGGTCATTGGCGAACCCGAGCATGCCGAGTCACCACTGGTGCGCGTGCACTCCAACTGCCTGACCGGCGACGTTTTCGGCTCCCAGCGCTGCGAATGTGGCCCACAACTGGAAGCCGCCATCGACCGCATCAGCGAAGACCCGCAGGGCGGCTATCTGGTGTACATGGCGGGGCACGAGGGCCGGGGTATTGGCCTGTGGGCCAAAGCCGCTACCTATCTGCTCCAGGACGCGGGGGAGGACACCTATCAGGCGAACCGTTCGCTGGGACTGCCCGATGACAGCCGCGATTTCAGCGACGCGGCCACCCTGCTCAAGTTTTTTGGCGAAGGGCGCAAATTGCGGCTACTGACCAACAATCCCAAAAAGCTCAGCGATCTGGCAGAACATGGCATCGATAACATCGAGCGGGTCAAGCACGTGATCGGCGTCGACGCCAACAACGTGCACTATCTCAAGGCCAAGCGGGGCTGGGGACACCGTATCGACGAGGACGATCTCGTCGACGGTGAGTGAGCGTCCGGGCGTATTCAGTTCAGCCACTCAGGCAGCGGCTGATTCCCCAGGGACAACTCCATGGTGTTGTCGGTGTGGGCATAGCTGTGCCCCACCATCTCGTCGTAGGCGCTGCGCTGACGCAGTACCAGCTCGGCATCGGTCACCGCGCGCAATTGCCGCTGCATGCTCAGTAGGTTGTGGGTCTTAAGCGGCTTACCGTCCCGACCGAGCACCAGCTCTTCGGCATCGCCCACCAGCGCCGTGGCAATGTACAGGCTCAGATCCACCGACTCGATCACGACCTTCTCCAGACCTTTGCACGCCTTCAGTTTTTTGAGTGCGATACCCATGGGCTCTCCCTTGCTGACCCGCTTGTTACGCGATGGTAGAGGTCGCGGTTCGGCGATGGGGGATTTTGTCCACCTTGAATCGGGCAAAAGATAGACGGCTAATGCTGTCAGCCCAAGCACAGGCGATCATAGCCCGATGGTTCCCGAGCTAACTGACATTCGTTTCACCGCCGCCGGTGCGGCCCTCGAAAAACTACCCCGTTACGCCGGGGTCTATCGTTTTTTTGGTCCCGAAGACTCGCTGCTGTACATCGGTAAAAGTGTCGATATCCACGCCCGGGTACTGTCCCATATCAATGAGGGTCGCAAGCCCGGACGGCACCACCGTCTGATGAGCGAGGTACGGCATATCGATTGCACCGCCACCAGCGGTGAGACCGGTGCGCTACTGATTGAAAACGCCGCGATCAAGGCCGAGCGCCCGCTGTACAACCGGCGTCAGCGACAGGCGCGCAAACTGTGGACCCTGCAGCTGACGCCGGGCAGTGACGGCTTTTTGAAACCAAAAGTTGCCGACTTTTGCCCCTGGTCCGAGCGTGCCTTCGACAGCTACGGCCTCTACCACAACAAACGCCATGTCGATTCCAGCCTGCGTCGCCACGCCCGCGATCACGGCCTGTGCCTGCGCATGCTCGGCCTCGACGCCGGCAAAGGGCCCTGCTTTCAATACCAGCTCAAGCGTTGTGATGGCGCCTGTGCTGGCGAGGAGAGCGCGGAAGAGCACAATGCCCGCCTGCTCTCCGCGCTCGATCGGGATCGCATTGCTGCCTGGCCGTTCCCCGGTGCGCTGGCGCTGCGCGAACACAATCTCGACCCGCTGCCCGGCCAGCCCGCCGAGCAATTTCATTTGGTGCAGCAGTGGTGCTACGTGGGTAGCTTCACAACCCTCGCCACCCTGCAGGACACCCTGGCCCAATCCGGCAGCACCACCTTCGATCGCGACGCGTACCGATTGCTGTTCAACGCCATGCGACGAGGACGGGTCGAAGTGCTCGATGCGCAAACTGGCAAGCCCATCGACAATCCGCTGCTGGGGCTGGGCCGTTGAGTGGCAGCCTGGTCTGGTTCAAACGCGACCTGAGGCTGCGCGACCACGCGCCGCTGCAGGCGGCGATTGCCCGTGGCCAGCCGGTACTACTGACATACATCGTCGAGCCCGCACTGTTGGCAGACCCCCATTACCGGCGGCGGCACTGGCACTTCATCGCCCAATCACTGGCAGACATGAACCAACAGTTGGCAGCTGTTGGCGCCCGCATCGTCTGTCTGGAAGGTGACGCCGTTGATGTGCTGGGGCAGCTACACCATGCGTGGCCCTTCGATGCCCTGTTCAGCCACGAAGAGACCGGACTCGAGGTGACCTTCGCCCGAGACCGGGCCGTCGCTCAGTGGTGCACGCAGCACAAGGTGCAATGGTCGGAGGACCAGACCAATGGGGTGCAGCGTGGTCGGCGCAACCGCAAGCACTGGAATCGCGACTGGCATCGTTTTATGCACACCACCTGCGCGGACCCGGAGATCGCGCAGCTGGGGCGACTCTCCCAGCCACTACCCGCGACACTCCTACCGCGGGAATGCGCGCGCATTTCCGGATGGCAGCAGCAGCACGCCGACTTTCAACCGGGTGGCGAGTCTGCCGCCTGGGCGGTGCTGCAGAACTTTCTCGAACACCGTGCCGGCGGCTATCAGCGCTACATCTCAAAACCCGAGGGCAGCCGACAGCACTGCTCGCGGCTATCGCCGCACATCGCCTGGGGTAACTTGAGCATTCGCCAGATTTTCCAGGCGTTGGCGCAGCGACGGGAGCGAGGCGGCTGGGCGCGCCCACTGGCCGCATTTGAGTCGCGACTGCACTGGCACTGCCATTTCATCCAGAAATTTGAGATGGAGTGCCGCATGGAGTTTGAGTCGATCAACCGCGGCTTCATCGCACACCCCCGGGGCCATGATGCGGCGCTGCTAGAAGCCTGGAAGCACGGCCAGACCGGTTACCCTCTCATCGACGCCAACATGCGTTGCCTGCTCGCGACGGGGTATACCCATTTCCGCGCGCGGGCCATGTTGGTGAGCTTTCTCACCCACATTCTCTGGCAGGAGTGGCGCAGCGGCGCCAGCTGGCTGGGTTCGCTGTTCCTCGACTTTGAGCCCGGGATCCACTACCCCCAAATGCAGATGCAGGCCGGGGTAACCGGCATCAACACCATCCGCATCTACAACCCGGTCAAGCAGTCGCTCGAACACGACCCCGAGGGCAATTTCATCCGCCGCTGGGTACCCGAACTCGCCGCACTGCCCACGCCCCTGCTGCATCAACCCTGGCTGCGCTCGGATATGGAGCGCCTGTTGCACGACGTGGACTATCCCGAGCCAGTCGTTGACCTGGAAACCGCCCACCGTCGCGCCCGCGACGTACTCTGGTCGCTCAAAACCGACCCGCTCATCAGCCGGGAACGCTCACGCATACTGGGGCGTCATGTTGAGCGCCGCTTCGGCCCACCGCCCGATACTGACCTGGGTTGACGACACACTGCCCCACGGCACCGCGGCCAGTGAACTTATCATCGGGTGCTATGCTCAAAATGCTGAAAAGGAGTGTGATTCATGGTTTTTGTTTTGGTAGCGCTGGGCGTTTTGGTGGCTCTGGTTGTCGCAGCCGTGGTGCTGGTGCCGATGTTTATCGACGAGGCAGCGCTGATTGGCCTGGCCCAGGAACAAGTCCGCAGCAAAGTGGGTGGCGAACTGACGGTGAATGGCGACGCCGAGCTGTCGCTGTTCCCAACGCTGGCGCTGGAAATCAATGAAGCGCATCTGACCATACCCGCCAAGCGCGATACCGATCAGGCCGTCGACGCCAAGTTGCGCCGTCTGTCGCTGGGCCTGCCAGTGATCCCGACCCTGCGCGGCAACGCCGAGTTCAACGAACTCAGCATCGACGGCATCCATGCACGGATTACCGCCCCCCAAAGCCTGCCCCCGCTCCCCGAGCCCCAGCCCGACCTCAGCGACCGGGAATGGGAGGCGATCGGCCGACAGCTGCGCAACAACCGCGAGGCGCAGCGCCGCAAGCTGCTCGATGACAACGCGAGTGCACTGGCGGTGGTGATCGCCGCTGATGTACTGACCATCACCGATGTCACATTGGAAATGCTCGACGCTACCGGCAGTCTCGACACCCGCCTCAAACTGGAGCGCCTGGTCGTTGAAGATATCAATACGCTGGGAGGCCCACTCAAGATCGACACCGCGGTAGAAATCCAGCCGGGCGAGGATGCCCTGCCCATGCGCGTCGAGATGAACGGCGTCGTGCGCGTACCCAGCGACTTTGCGGTCATCGACATCGACCGGGTAGAGACCCGCATTGAGGGCGCACTTACCGAGCCGGTCATCGCCACGCTGAGCGGTAGTCTTATACCTTCGCCCATGAAGTTCGAAGCGGATCTCGAGGCTGTGCTCCCGGGCGGCGACGTCAGCGGAACCCTGAGCTATGGCAGCCTCGAAAGCCCAATGATCGATGTGAAGCTGAGCAGTCCGGGGCTGGACCTCGACCGATTACAGGTGCCCGTCACTGCATCAGACACCAAGGACACCGACGCAGCGCCGGCGGCGCCAACACCGGCCGCGGGCAATGGCGCACCCGCGACCGCGCCTGCGGTACCGCTGCCCGTAGGCCCACTCAAACTGCTGGATCTGGCTTTGATGATTGAAGCCGACAGCCTGTCGAGCGGCGGCCAGGTGGTAGAGAACGCAGAACTGTCACTGCGAGTGCTCGACGGGGTTGCTGATCTCGATTACCTGCGCGGCACACTGCACGAGGGGCAACTGGACACCCGCGCCACACTCAACGTCCGGCGCGCCAATGCCGAACTGTCGGTGGCAGGTGGAATGACCGGGGTCAACCTCGACAAGCTGCTGGCTTCCACCGGCAACCCGGACACAGTCAACGGTCGAGTCGACATGCAATGGGATATCGACAGCCTGGGTGCCACCGCCGAGGCACTCAAACTCGGCCTCACCGGCGACCTCGATGTCACCGGTGGGGATGTGGTGGTCGAGGCCGTCTCGCTGCAGGGCATGATGTGTGACGCCATTACACGGATCAATCGCAAACCACTGACCGAGGAAATGCCGGTGACCACACCGCTGTCGGCGCTGGACCTGCATATCGATTTCGCCGACGGCGAGGCTCAGATCGGCAAGCTGCTGCTGGCCACCCAGGGACTGAACATGAGCGGCAGTGGCGGCCTGGCGCTGGCGGCCATGGACTTCAATGTCGTTATCGACACCCGGCTCGACAACAGTCTGAGCGAACTCGACCCTAACTGTGAGGTGGAGGAGCGCTATGCCGCGGTGGACTGGCCGATTGCCTGTAGCGGTAATCTCGCCGGCAGCCCCGGCGACTGGTGCCGCATCGATGTCAACTCCATCGCTGAACAACTGCTGCGCAACGAAGCGGGTCGGAAATTGGAGAAAGAAGCGAATAAACTGTTCAAGAAGTTGTTCGACCAATGAGGTCATGCCATGTCTGCTGATCCCCACCTGACCCGGCGTCAGTTGATTGCCACCTCCCTGCTGGGCCTGGTGGCGGGTCCGGTCATGGCGCAAGCCAGCCTTGACCCAAAGGACCCCAGCGCCATCGCATTGGGCTACACGCGCAATCACCAGCAAGTCGACAAGCGGCGCTGGCGCAAGAAGGCAAATGAAAAGCCCGACGCGCCCCAGCGCTGTGCCAGCTGCGCTCAACGGTCCGAGGACGGTAGCTGCAGGCTGTTTAAAGGCCAGCGGGTTGCCGACAATGGCTGGTGCAACGCCTGGACACCCCGCTAACCCCAGTCGAGCACGGACAATTGCCCCACTTTGATCACAGTTACGCCGCATTGGGCGGCGCCTTTACGTCGCCGCAACCGCCAACGCCAGTGCGATCTCCAAGTTGGCTGGCGTTCAATCACGCGCTGGCGGATACGCTCGACTGGCCCGATGATTGGCGCGACAACGATGCGGCGCTGAGCGCGCTTGCGGGCAACAGTCTGCTGCCAGGTAGCGCACCAGTCGCCACCGTGTACGCGGGGCACCAGTTTGGCAGCTACAACCCCCGCCTCGGCGATGGCCGGGCGATCCTGCTCGGGGAATGGGTCGACACCCACCAACAGCGCCGTGACATTCAACTCAAAGGCGCGGGCACCACGCCCTACTCCCGCGGAGGGGATGGGCGCTCACCGGTGGGTCCCGTGGTGCGAGAGTACCTCGTGAGTGAGGCCATGTTTGCTCTGGGTGTACCGACGACACGCGCGCTGGCCGCCGTCGCAACCGGAGAACCGGTATATCGGCAGCAACCCGAACCGGGAGCCGTGATCACGCGGGTTGCCAGCAGCCATTTGCGCATTGGGACTGTGCAGTACTTCGCAATGACCCAGGACGGTGAAGGCCTCGCCGAACTCGTCGACTATGTGGTCTCGCGGCATTACGCCGAGCCACTGGCGGCGGCCCGTGAGAGCAACCCCGAAATCAGTGCAGCCCAGGTGTTGCTCAGCCAATACACGCCGCGGCTCGCACAGCTGGTCGCTCATTGGCAGGTACTGGGCTTCGTCCACGGCGTACTCAACACCGACAATATGCTGCTCTGTGCCGAAACCGTCGACTATGGCCCCTGTGCGTTTATGGATCATTTCGACCCCAGCGCACGCTTTAGCTCCATCGACACCCAAGGGCGCTATGCCTGGCCCAATCAACCCCATATCGCGCACTGGAATCTCAGTGTGCTGGCCCAGTGTCTGCTGCCGTTATTGGATGACAGTCCCGACAAGGCCCTAGCCCTCGCCCAAGCTGAAGTGGATCGCTTCCCCGGCTTGTACCAGTCGGCCCACAATGTGCGGCTGGCCGCCAAGTTCGGGCTCGACAGCCTGGCCGAAGGCGACCGCGAACTGGTGGATGGCTTCTATCAGCAACTCGCCACGCATCGGCTCGACCTGACGCTGGGCTTTCGCTGGTTGGCCGATCAAGCCAATCACAGCCTCGACGCCAGCCCCTTGCCGGAGTTGTTCCACCCACCGCAATCGCTTGTTGACTGGTGCGAGAGCTGGCAGGCTCGGCGTGCTCAGAACACCGGGGATGCCGCTGCGCTGACGGCGGCGATGCGCTCCGCCAACCCCTGCGTGCTGCCGCGCAACCACCAGATAGCGGCAGCAATCGCTGCCGCCGAAGCCGGTGATAGTGAGCACCTGCACACTCTCAACACTCGCTGGCAACAACCCTTTGAGTGGCAGAGCCGGGACATCACCCTCGCGCGCCCCCCCGAAGACGAAGAACGGGTACTACGCACTTTCTGCGGCACCTGAGGCTGTGGCACCCAAGGTCGGGAGATCCGTATAATCGCGCCATTCTTCGGAGGCAGATTTGTGAGCATCGAGTTTCTCGGCAAAACGGTGAGCGGACCGTTCACCATTCCATCGGGCATCGTCACCACGGCCCCGTCGATCATCCAGCGGGTGATGGACGAAATTCCCGAAATCGGGGTGATCACGACCAAGAGCATTGGCCCCATCCCCCGTGCCGGCAACCGGGAACCGGTATACAGCCAGTACGCTCCGGGCTGTTTCGTGAATGCTGTGGGGCTGACCAACCCCGGCGCCGATGAGGCCCTCGCTGGCCTCGAGCAACTCAACGTGCCCGAGGATCGCTTTCTACTCGTCTCTATCTTCGGCGGCAGTGTCGATGAGTTTGTCGACGTTGCGCGCAAGCTGGCTCCCGTGGCCGATGGCCTCGAACTGAACCTCTCCTGCCCCCACGCGAAGGGCTACGGCATGGCCATGGGCCAGGACCCGGAACTGGTGGCAGAAATCGTGGCCGCCGTGAAAGCGGTGGTCGACGTGCCTGTCATTCCCAAACTGACCCCCAACGCCGATGACATCGCTGCGATTGGCCGCGCCGCACTCGCTGCGGGCGCGGATGGGCTCTGCGCCATCAACACCGTTGGCCCCGGCTATACCGAGAGCCACGGTCACGCCGTATTGAGTAACGGCATGGGTGGCATGTCAGGTAAAGGGGTGTTGCCGATTGCACTGAAGTGCCTGCGCGCGCTGGCAGCAGAGACCGATAAGCCTCTGATTGGTTGTGGCGGACTGTCGAGCGCCGCCGACTGCCGGGCTGCCCGGGATGCCGGCGCCACCATTCTTGGCGTGGGCTCCGCGCTCACCGGTATGGACACCGCCGATATGCGGCGTTACTTCACGGCGCTCGCCGCTGATCTCGAGACGGGCAGCGAACTGGCCGAGCGACAGGTGCGCTACGACATCGACATGAGCTTTGCACCGGCGGTTGTGGTCGACAACCAACAGGTCTGTGACGACATTACCGTGGTGAGCTTCGACCGCAAGGTCAACATCCAGGCGGGCGAGTATGTGTTCGTATGGATTCCGGGCGTGGGCGAAAAGCCCTTCTCCTGCCTCACCGACGACCCGCTGCGATTGGCGGTCATCAATGTCGGGCAGTTCACCGAGGCCTGCTACCAGCTCAAACCCGGTGACACGGTGTATATCCGCGGCCCCCATGGGGTACCCGTCGTACCGCCGGAGGACGCCAAAATCCTCTGCGTCGCCGGCGGTACCGGCCTGGCCGCGGTTTACCAGATTGCCCGGGACTTCGGCAGTGACGAACGTCCGGCGGAAATATTCGCTGGCGCCCGAAGCGCCGAACGCCTGTATTTCATCGACGAATGCCGGGCGATTGCCGATGTCACCATTGCCACCGATGACGGTACTGCTGGCGTGCACGGCCGGGTGACCGAGCCGCTGCGCACGCGCCTCGCTGCGATGAGCGCCGAAGAACTGGCCGAAGTGGTCTGCTACAACTGTGGCCCGGCGCCCATGATCCACGCGGCGGAAGCTGTCCAGCGAGAGTTCCTGGGAGACCATCAGATTTTCAGCGCCATCGACTATGTCACCAAATGCGGCGTGGGCATCTGCGGCGCCTGCGCTTCACCCGATGGTCGACGCATCTGTGTCGACGGACCGTTTATTCGCACTCGCGAAGCTGTCTGAGTCAGCGGTCTGAGCGCAGAACTTCCTGGGCTGCGCCGGCATCGATCAGGCGTAGCATGGCATCCACAACATCGGGGTCGTAGGCTGCGCCCCGGTTGTGTTTGAGCTCGGCGACTACCTCATCGATCGGGTGCGCCGGACGATAGGGGCGCGTGTCTGACATCGCGTCTACCACTTCCGCAACCATAATAATGCGCGCCTCGAGCAGGATGTCGTTCCCACTCAGTCCTGCGGGGTAACCCTGGCCGTCATAACGCTCATGGTGTTGCCGCACCATCTGGTCGAGCGGCCACTGCACGCTCAACTCTTCAAGCAGTGCGCCGCCTACCTCGGCGTGAATCTTGACCTGCTCAAACTCGGTGACAGTGAGTGGTCCGGGCTTTTGCAGCAATTCAGTGGGTACTACCAATTCGCCGATATCGTGCACGGCGGCCGCCAGCCGCAGGCCCTCGATGCGATGATCATCAAGCATCATCTCCTGACCGATGAGGTCAGCGAGCAGCCCGACCCGATGATGATGCCCAGCCACCTGCGGATCCCGCGCCTCAACTACCTGGGCCAAGGTGCGAATGGCCTGCACCAAGCCATTGCTCATCGCCTCCTGAGCGATTTTTTCGGTGGTGATATCAATGATGATGGTATGCCAACGGACACTGTCATCCGCCAGCTTGCGCGGTTTCCCCCGAGCTCTTAACCACTTGGTATGCCCCGAGGGCACGCGGATACGGTACTCGTGATCCCAGAGCTCAAGCGACTGAAAAGACTTCATCACCGATGCTTGCATACCCGAGACATCTTCATCGACGATTGCGTCCCACAGTAGGCTGGGGTCGTGGTTGAGCTGGGCCAGGTCCAGCTCCCAGATATCCGCGCAACCCTGGTTGAAGTACTCCATTCGGTCAAAGCCGTTGGTAAACAGTCGATACTGAAACAGCGCCCCGGGGATACTCTGTGAAATATCCTCGAAGGATTCCTCGCTCTCATGTTGCTTGGTGACATCGAGCAACAGCGTTGTGGTTTTCTGAGCCTTGCCCCGGCCGTCTCGGGAGATCGATGTCCAGTCAGACACCCATCGGGCCTCCCCACCGGCGGTGATCAGTCGGTAACTTTCGGTGAAGTGTTCGGCACCGCTGTCGATGGCCATCTGCAGTGCCCAGACTACCGCCTCCCGATCCAGGGGATGAATCAGGTCCTTGAAGCTGCGTCGGGTTTCGCTGACTTCTTCAGCACGATAACCAAACTGGAGAATGGCGTCAGAGGCATAGATGATGCCCCAATCGTCTTCCGCCTCGCGCACAATCGCCACCATCGGGCTTGCGTCGAGCACCAGCTCGGCAAACTCGGCGGACATTTGGGCGCGACTGGGGGAACTCGACACCATCACAACTCCCGGGCAAGGGAATGAATCTCAAGAATGATACCTATAACCAGAAGCTGCAAGTCAGTCGAGAAATGGACGCGGCGCAGCCCAGAGACTCTGACGGTGGCGGCGCTTCAGCACCGGTGCGAACGGCAGACTGTCCTCAACCGCCTGCTGAGGAAGATCAAGATCCCCCGCACGGGCCCGGTCGAGCAAAAACTGGCCAATGACTGCCCCTGCCGCGCTGTCAGCGATTTCTATCGCCTCGGCGATCTCCGTGGGGCACTTGGTACCCATGCCGGCGCAGCCCATCGCCGCACCGGGCATTGATGGTTGATCGATACGCTTCTCATAGAGCACATTGAGCTCGCGATGACGAGTATCGCGCTCAATCAGATTGAGGATGGCGCGAACGCCAGGCTCCGGCCCCTCCAGGAGCTGGGCAAAGTAATCGCCCCCCTGAAGTAGAATACCGGTGACGCCCACTCTGCTGTTATTGATGTAGGCAGACGACAGAATACGGCTCATTTCCAGCTCTATGACGGCCGGATCATCAGCCAAATTACTGCGACTGACGTACAGTAGCTGAATCATCATAAGTGCGACGCCTCAGGTCCCCGCACCCCATTGTTGACAGGCCTTGCGTCACGATTCAAGTGCCACGATGCAGCCGATCATCCGCCGTCCTCTGGAGGCCAACATGAATACCGCCGCGCAACTGACCACTGAATTCCTGACCCTGCTGGCCCTCAAGGTTTCGAAGTGGGCCCTGTTGATGATTGCCTGGATGTTTTCGGTCATTGTGGTGCTGATGTCGGACGCCGCTGTCGATACATTCTCGAACCTGGCCAGGGGGCTTGCCGGTTGGGAGACCTCCATCGAACGCAAGAAGACCCGCGCCACTCAGCAGCGGCGCGCCGTCAAAAATGCCTCCAGAGGTATCCGTGGCCGCACACAGAGGATGGTGGCCCGGAACGCGGGTGATGCGGTGATCTCGGGCGTGCCCGTGGTGGGCGCTGCCACCGTGGCGCTGGCGGTGTGGGATATCCACGACCTCTGCGCGACGATCGAAGAGCTCAATGCGCTGGAAGTAGCGTTTGGTGAGACCCCACCGGACAGTGCCGTGCTGGAATCCTGCCGCCTGGCCACCGACGCCGCTGACACAGCGGCCACGACCACCAGCGAGATGGGTAGTGCACTAAAGCAAGCGCACGAAGATGCCGTGCGCTATGCGGAACGGGTGTTTGAGTATTGGTTGCGCTAGCCCGCAAGCGCCTGCCTAAAGCATCGATCGCTGCCTGAGGCCAAACAAGAAACAACAAAGAATGGTGCCGGAGATAGGAGTCGAACCTACGACCTTCGCATTACGAATGCGCTGCTCTACCAACTGAGCTACACCGGCAGATCGGGAGGGCGCGTAGTATAGCCACCGGCGGCGGCCATTCAAGGCCTGCAGAACGGTAGCTTTGCGGGCCTTCAGCCGGGCAGCACCTGCTGTGCAGCCCGCTCTCCGGCGGTCAGCGCCCCTTCGACCAGGCCACCAAAGCGCGGGTCGGTCTCGGCAGCACAAAACACCAGACGACGATCAAACCACGGACGGGTGAGTGGCGCCTCGCCGTAAGGTGGATGGGTGCCACCCGCACGCCAGTCATCGGGTGCAGCGGTCAGCGGCGCCTGGGACCAGTCCTTGAGCCAGGTATCAGCCGGCTGCCCTGCCGCCTCGCCAAACAATGCCACCAGATGCTTGAGCGCAGCAGCAATGACCTGCTCTCGCCCCAGCTCGGCGCGCTCAGGAGCAGGCAGTCCTACAAATCCAAACAGGGCGTGGCTGCCTCGCTCGGGGTCCGAATGGTCAGCCACCTCAAACAAAGGACCGCGCTGACTGACTGCCGCACCTGACAGGCCCTTGTCCCGCCAGAAAGGACGCTCGTAGCGGGCCACAAATTTCGCATGGGCAGCCATCCAGGTGGGCCAACGTTTCATGGCGGTCACCAGTTCATCTGGCAGGGCCGGTGAATGGATCCACGGTACCGACAGCGCCGGTGGTACCGCCACCACAACCGCGCGGGCACGCATGGGCTGCTCGCCGCTGATGGCGATAGTGACAGCGTCGTCGACAAAAGACAGCGCCGTGACCTTTTGCTTGAGACGCAGTTCGACACCGTCGAGTGCACTGGCTTGTGCTTGCACCAAAGTGCCCAGGCCGCCGCGCAATCGAACAGCATCGCTATAGCGTTTCGGGTACTGGGCCTGGCGCACCTTGCCCTGCACGTCTTCGTAAACGAACAGACCATCTTCCAACTGGGGAATCACCTCGAGCTCAAAGCGCGTGATGGCGTCGCGTATCCGGGGTTGGTACTCCGGCCAAATCCAGGCAGGACCGAGATCAATACCCGCGCCCTCAGCGGTGGGCAAACTGAGTACACGGCCACCAATACGATCGCGGCCCTCAAGAATGCAGACGTCGAGCCCGCGGCGACGCAAAGCGTCGGCGGCGGCAAGCCCGCTGACGCCGGCGCCGATGACGACTACGTCGTGATGCTGATGTTGCTGATACAAAGGAGTCTTCCTGGATGGGAGCTTCGGCAGCTTCGCTGCCGATGTTGATCTGATTTATTCGTCGCCTGGACCATCGACCTCGCGGACGTAGCCGATCAATGTGTCACCGAACAATTCGGAGTCATCATAAATCACGGCCGTGTCCTCGACCCAGATAATTGAGTCATCTCGTCGGTGGAAGCGATAACGCAGTGTCCAGCCGTTACCACCCTGGGCCTGATAGGTCTCGCGAACACGCTGGCGGTCCTCAGGGTGGACCAAATCAAACAGCAGGCTGGGGTCTGCACGCAACAGCCCAATACCACGGCCAACAATGGCCTCGATGTGGCTGTTGAGCCAAGTCACCTCCTGATAACCGGGCCGCGCGGTCCACACACCCACATCAAAGGTGTCGCCCACGCGCTCCAGCAGCTTGTCCTTGAGGGCCAGCTGCGCCAGCGACTCGGTCAGCTCGGTGATTTCATTGAAGGTAATCACCGCGCCACTGATGGCCCCCATCACCGACCGATAAGGGGAGATGGAGACGAGATACCGGGACTCCGACTGGCTGACCTCGAGCCGGCGGGGCACGCCCTCGCGGATCACACCATCGATCTGCTGGTCGAACTGGGGAATGTTGATATGGCTCGGCACCCGGCTGAGCCGCTGGCCGATGTCGCCATCCATAATGCCGAACAGCCTCAGCACCTGCGGCGTGAAGCGCTTGATGCGCAGGTCCTCATCGACCAACACAATGCCCATCTCCAACGAGTTCTGGATATTGCTCAGGGTCTCGTTGGCTTCGGTGAGCAGGATCGACTTGGCCTGCAGCTCGTCGTTGACAGTACTGAGCTCTTCGTTGGTGGCCTGCAACTCTTCGTTGGTGGTCTCCAGCTCCTCATTGGACGCCTGCAATTCCTCGGTGGAGGCCTGCAGCTCCTCGTTGAGCGACTGCAGCTCCTCGTTGGAGGTCTCGAGCTCCTCGATCACCGCCTGCAAGTGGTCCTGGGTGCGCTTGAGTTCTTCATCCAGTGCCATGTAGTCGGCGGCGCTGAACTCCCCTGACTCCGCGGTGGGTCGGTGCTCTGCCGCGGCCACCGCCTTGGGCTGGGGTGCGAAGGTGATCGTGTAGCCACCCGATTGGGAGTAAGCCCCCATGGCCGCCACCGTCATCACCAGGTCGGTGAGATCACCGCTGTCGGGCATGCGGTAACTGAGCGAGCGCTCGAGCACCGACTCCTCGCTGCGACGCACCCGCCCAAGCATGGCTCGCAACTCGACCTGCAGCTGGGTGTTGCACAGCGCCAACAGGTCAAACTCGGCGCGCCCCTTGGGCAGGCTCATGTAAGGCCCGAGGTCACCGATGAACTCCAGCGGCTTCAAGGTCTCGTCGACAATCACCGTGGGCGGCACAAAGCGCTGGAGCAAGGCGGTCTTGCCAGCGTCGGAGCTTTCGTCGCGCCGGGTGCGCACCCGGTTCTCGGGCGCCACCTTGGGCACGCCACCGGTCTGCATGTTGATGCGCCCGGTGGTGAACACACCGGGCCGCGAGCGATAGACCCGGGCGTCCTTGTCGATGGGAACAAACAGGTCCTCGCTGTTCACCGACTCGCTCTTGCCGAGGAACAACAGCCCCTGGGGCACCAGGGAATAGTGGAAGTTGCTCAATACCTGCTTCTGCAGGTCGTTGTTGAGGAAGATCATCAGGTTGCGACAGCTGATGAGGTCCATGCGCAAAAAGGGCGGATCCTTGGTGACGTCATGGCGGGCAAACATGCACATGTCACGCAGCCACTTACGCACGCGGAAGCTGGTGCCCTCGGGCTCGAAGTAGTTGTAGATGATCTCGGTGGGCAGCGACTCCACGACCGACTCGGGATAAAGCCCTCGACGTCCCGTCTCCAGCGCGATGTCATCGATATCGGTAGCGTAAATCCGCACGTTCGACTTGCGCAGCTCTTTCGGGAACAGCTCCGAGAGCATGATGGCGATGGTGTAGACCTCTTCGCCAGTCGCGCAGGCGGGCACCCAGATGCGCAAGCCGCGCTCGAGCACACCCTGCTCCTTGAACTTCTCGACTTCCTTACGCAGTTGCTCAAACGCCGACAGATCGCGGAAGAAGCCCGTCACCGAAATCAGGAAGCTGCGTTGCAGGATGTCAACCTCACCGGGATTGCCCACCAGGTACTCGAGGTACTCATCCACGTTCGAAAAGCGCATAGCCACCACCCGGCGCATCAGCTGGCGCTCGAGGGTGGCGTGCTTGTAGCCCGAAAAATCGATGCCGGTTTCGTCGAGCACGATGTTGATGACCGTGCGCAGCGGGCCGCCGTATTCATCGGACAGTTTGCCACCCTCTGAGGGGCGGGCCGGCAGATCGGTTCGGGAGGCGATTTGCGTGACGTAGCCTGCGATCTCTGCGGGCGACAGCTGCATATCAACGAGCTTGGCGCGAATGACCGACTCAGGCATGCCGTCGAACTTGGCGGTCTCGGGGGTCTGGGCGATGGTGATACCACCACCGTCACGAATCGACTTGGCGCCGAGGGTGCCGTCAGAACCCGTGCCCGACAGAATGACCGCCACCGACTTCTTGCCGTAATAGGCGGCGACCGTCTGGAACAGCTTGTCGATCGAGGGGCGCGGGCCGATTTCGATCGCTGGCGAGACGACGCGAATCGCACCGCGCTCGATGATGATGTCGCAGTTAGGCGGATTGACGTACACCTTGTCGGGCTCGATGGTCATGCCATCGGCAATGTTGACTACCTCGTAGCGACAATCCTTGGCGAGCAACTCGGCAAGCAGGCTACGGTGCTGGGGCGCCATGTGCTGAGCCACAATGATGGCTGCCGACCCTTTGGGCTCAAGCGCGCTCAGCAGCGCGGTAATGGCTTCAAGGCCGCCCGCCGATGCGCCGACCGCCACACAGAAGAACGGCGATTCAGAGCCCGGTGCATCGAACGCGGCCTGGGCTGCGGCTTCGTCTTCTTCGGTATCGATTTCAGCGTTGATATCCGCAACTGCGGAGTCAGTGTCACCTACCGGCGATGAACCGACCGGTTTTTCCGCCGAGGCAGAGCTGCCATCGACCTGATCTTCCTCGCTCACAACGCTCCCCTGTACTGGTCACCGGCCCTGTGGGCAGCGGTGTTTATTTTGCCCCAGATTAGATGGCCTCGGTGACTCACACAACCACCTTGCTGGAGTGCTTTTGGCAGCGCAATGAGAATCACAAGTAAACGCAGCCCTGGTCGAATAAACAGCCGAATAAACCCTTACCCTATAAGGGGAAAAGTGGCTTGCCATGGAAAAGCCAACAATAGCTGGCTACACTGAAGGGCTCAGGAGGTCGCGATACCGAATCGCCCGCGACCCACGTGCACTGACACAGACAAAGTCAGTCACCGATGTGCTCACAGGGGGTAGCAAAGATGCAGCTCGTTTCACAGCAGGACGAAGCCACCGGCACCATCACCCTGCAGGTGACCAGCAAGTTTATCGACGCGTCGAACTGCACCGAGATGCGTGCGACCTTCCACAGTTCAATGGAAGGTCAGCGCAACGTCATCATTGACCTCTCCAAAGTCGATTTCGTCGACAGTTCCGGACTCGGCGTGCTGTTGTCCTGCCTGCGCCACGCCAACGACTCGGGGCAGCGTCTGGCACTGGTCGGCCTCGCGGATTCTGTGGCCGCACTGTTCGAACTGGTGCGCATGCACCGCCTGTTCAAAATCTACGACACCGTCGACGACGCGCTAAACACCTTCGCCCAGTAGCGACCGCACAAACCATCGGTCCGGCTGGGCGCGAGCGTCACCGGGTGTGACTGGCAGGCCCGCTGAGCTCTTTGTCCCAGGCCCACTTCGGGCCGGTCGATACCATCTTGGCCAGCAGTAGCTGGTTCTTGTCAGCCCGGCGTTCATAGAACATGACATCCACCGAGCGCTCCACAAGGCTCAAACCGAGGTGGGGCGTATCGTCGGCCATCGACAAATCGCTGACCTCGAAATGAGAGACCGCGGCGGTCGGGTCAAATTCGGGCCCGCTGTCCAGCAGGGTCACACCGACCCGCTCCCGGTCGTCGATCAACGCCACTTCGATGGTTTGCTCACCGGTGTACATGCCTTTGTAGGCGTGGCGAATAATATTGGTCATCGCCTCCATCATCGCCAGCCGTAACTCTGAGGCAATCGCCTCACCCCGCAAGTCGGTGAGCACCGCGCCCACCAGTGCCGCTACCGCCGAAGCACTCTCCATGGTGGCTGGAATGCGCGAGCGCAACAGGGTCTGAGTGTGTACCCGAATCGCCGATTGATCGCTCTTCTCGCCACTGGCCGGCATTCGCCGCAGGATCAGAATGCTCTGGTCGTCCATCACCGGCTCACCGGCCCGCCAGATCGAACCCTGGTTGTGCACCATGCGCAGTAGCTTGTTGGTGTTGTTGGTATGAGCGTTGCGCAGGGTGTCGACAAAGCGCTCGAGCCCGTAGCGTTCGCCAGTGGGGTTGGGTTGGTCGACGACCCCATCAGAAAACAACACCAGCATGCTGTCCGGAGGGAAAGCCACCACCAAATCGGTAAAGGTCGCGCTGGGGGCGACGCCCACGGGGGTGTCGCCGTCTGACAACACTTCGGGTTCGTTGTCCCGAAAGGCGATCAGCTCGGTGTGCCCGGCACGGGTGTAGTGCACCGAGCCGTCCTCGAAGTCTACGAAACCGTAGGTCATGGTGAAGTACCGCAACCCGGTTTCATCAAGCGGAAAGGCGTGATTGAGGTCCGACACCACCAACGATGGGTCACGGGGCTTGCCAAGTTCATCGAGCAGATTGCGCCGTACATCGACTTGCAGCCAAGAAGCGACACTAATGGCATAGAGCGCCGCCGCCACCCCATGGCCCGCCACGTCGATCATGTAGAACAACGTATAGCGTGGGTCGATTTCCACCACGTTGGCGAGGTCGCCGCCCAGGGCCTGACTGGGGCGCAGCAGATGCGCCACTTCCAGTTCGCCAATTTGCTTGAAGGATGGCGCCGAGAATTCCAGCTGCAAACGCCGGGCCTCGGTGAGATTGCGCTGCTGCTGTTGTAAGCGCTGCTCAAGATCGCGCACATGATGACGTGCGCCATCCTCCTTGAGCATGCGACGCATGGCGAGATTGATCCGCGCGGCGATATCAAAAGCTTCGAAGGGCTGGCGGATAAAATCCACGCAACCCATCGCAAAGGCCTCACGTTGGCCTGACTCGCTCAACGCCGGGGGCGCCGTGCCAAGAAAGGGCGGACACTCGGGCTGCGTCAGCATTTTGTTGAAATAGGAGCGCAACGCCACCGGAATATTTTTGACATCGATGATGAGCGCGGCGTAATCAAGCAGCGACTGCTCGCCCCGCTCCTTGAGCGGGTCGAGCAACGCAACTTCAAAGCCCTCGGCCACCAGCGTGCTGCTCAAGAAATCGTAGTGACTTGCATCCACCTCGACCAGGGCAATGGTCGGTATGCCGGAATGGGGCCTGACTACCATGCTGGATGGGCCATCAAACGGTCACCACGTCCTGAACGACGGTCACCATGACACTGGAGGACTCCGACGCCGTGCGCGACGCCCTATCAACCCGAGTGATGATCTCTGCCGCCATCTGGTTGACGTCGAGACCCACGCGTTCGCTGCTGTCGACAGCGGCAAAATCGTAAACCAACATACCAAGACCTACGTGATTGTCGGCCTCGGCAGCACCCTCCAGTAGCACCCGCTCGCTCAGCCAGGCCCGGTACAGACGCGATTCGCGCAGCGCGGAATCGACGCTGTCGCTCATGGTGATCACCCCAAATCCCAGCGAGGCGTCCTGCCACACCCAGGAGTAAGGCTGACCAAACTGCTCGAAATGGCCGTCGGCCATCGCCTGCAACACTGCTTCACGAGGCTGGGGCGATACACCGCCCTGGGTGAGAAAACGCTCCACGTGGGCACGACAAACCAACAGGGCATAGCCACCGACAATGGCGCGCTCCACCTCGTCACGCAGCACCTTGGTCAGCGCATCGAGGTCAAGCACTCGCCGGGCAAGTATGGGCGAAGACACGCTTTTGGCCATGGCCTGGGTCAGGGCGAAAATCGCCGCCACCCGCAAGCGCAGCTTGGGGAGCGGAATGGGTTTGGGCAAAAACTCAGTGGCACCTGCCTCAAAAGCCAGACGCTCCATGTCGGTACCACCGTGGGCGGTGTAAATCAGCACCGGGATGTCTTTGCGATTGAGGTCGTTGCGTAAATAGCTGAGTAAGTCGAGGCCACTCTGACCGCGCATGATGATGTCGGTGACCACCATGACGATGTCATCGGCGGTCTCGCTCAGGGCGTTATAGGCCTCACTGGCTGAGGCCACACAACGCACCTTGGCAATGTCGCTGAGGGCCTCGGTCAAAAACCGTCGGCTGGTCCACTCATCTTCAATGACAAGGATTGTCGAATTATTTGCCCCCATCGATGGCCCGCCCCCTGACTGATATGGCCTGCGCAACAACAAAAATTGGCGCGGCAACTGCCTGAGTCATCTTAGGTAAGCGCTGTTCGAAAGCAAGCGAGTGCGACGTGCTGCTTGTCGCGACCCGCGGGTTCGCAGCGAGAAAAGCCGGTATTGCGCGCCGGTGGCTTGTGCTTAAATCGCCGCTTCTTAGTTTTAGATTCAGGGACCCATGCAACGAGTTCTGGTCACAGGGGCTGCGGGTTTTATCGGCAGCAATGTGTGTCGACAGCTGCTGGCGCAGGGTGGCGACGTTGTTGGCGTCGACAGCATCAACGACTACTACGACCCCGCGCTCAAGCGACACCGGCTCGAGGGCCTACTCGCACAAACCGGGTTTCGATTCATCGAGGGCGATCTCGCGGAACCGACAGTGGTTGATGCCGCGTTTGCCGATGGCGGCTTCCCGCTAGTTATCCATCTCGCCGCTCAGGCGGGAGTGCGCTACTCACTGGAGAACCCGGGCGCCTACCTGCAAGCAAACCTGGTGGCCTTTCACAATCTGCTGGAAGCCCTGCGCCAGCATCCCCCTGAGCACTTTGTGTTTGCATCCTCAAGCTCGGTGTACGGCAACAGCGCAACCGGGGCCTTCTCGGAGACCGACCGCACCGACACCCCGGTGAGTCTGTACGCCGCCACCAAGAAATCGAACGAAGTCATCGCCCACAGCTACGCCACGCTCTACGGCATCCCCATGACCGGCCTGCGCTTCTTTACCGTGTATGGACCCGCTGGCCGGCCCGACATGGCCTACTTCAGTTTCACCCGGGCCATCCTCGCGGGCGAGCCCATCCGGGTGTTCAACCATGGCGATCTCGAGCGGGATTTCACCTACATCGACGATATTGTCGATGGGGTACTGAAGGTGGCCGCCAAACCACCCGTCGAACTCGACACACCCCACCGAATACTGAACCTGGGCAATAACCAGCCCGTCCGGCTGGGGGACTTTATTGCCACTCTCGAACGCCTACTTGGCCGTGAGGCCATCAAAGATTACGTGGGTATGCAACCGGGAGATGTCTACCGCACCTATGCCAATATCGACGCGGCACAGGCGCTGGTGGGCTACCAGCCCAGCACGCACATTGAAGACGGACTGACGCGGTTCGTCGACTGGTACAAGGAGTACTACCGAACGTGAACACCCCCCTGGTTCTGACCGAGCGCGATGGCTCGGTGCTGACGGTTACCATCAACCGCCCCGAAGCCCGCAACGCCGTCGACGGCGCCACCGCCGACGCCCTGCGCCAGGCCTTTTTGGATTTTGAAGCCGACGACACATTGACCGCGGCCGTGCTAACCGGTGCCGATGGCAACTTTTGTGCTGGCGCCGACCTAAAGGCGGTTGGCGACCCCGAGCGGGGTAACAGCGTGGAGCCCACCGGGCGAGGAGAAGGGCCCATGGGCCCCAGCCGGCTGCTGCTGAGCAAGCCGGTGATTGCAGCCGTATCCGGCTATGCTGTGGCCGGTGGCCTGGAGCTGGCGCTGTGGTGCGACCTGCGCGTCGCCGATGAAACCGCCGTATTCGGCGTGTTCTGCCGCCGCTGGGGAGTACCACTGATCGACGGCGGTACCGTGCGCCTGCCGCGCGTTGTCGGCCAGGGCCGAGCGCTGGATATGATCCTCACCGGTCGACCGGTCGGCGCCGATGAAGCGATGGTCATGGGCCTCGCCAATCGTATTGCGCCCGCAGGCGCGGCATTGCCCGTCGCCCAGAAGCTCGCCGCCGAGATCAGCGCCTTTCCGCAGGCCTGTATGAAAGCGGACCGCCTGTCAGCGATGACTCAGTGGGACTTGCCGCTGGCCGACGCGCTGGCCGCAGAAGGGGCAGGCGCCTACGCCGTGATTGCCGAGGAGGCTGTGCCGGGTGCGGCGCGGTTTGCCAGTGGTGCGGGCCGCCACGGCAGCTTCGACAACACCTGAGGTCAACGTCCTGCTACAGGCCTGAACAATCGGTGCGATCAGGCTTGTAGCGACGGCAAATCTTTGAATAACGCGAGTGACTCGGGGTTCGATAAGGCCTCGGTGTTATTCACCTGTTCACCCTCGACGACCTTGCGCACCGCGAGCTCGGCAATCTTGCCCGAGCGGGTGCGCGGGATATCCGCCACCGCCACAATTTTTGCGGGCACATGCCGGGGGGTGGTCTCACGGCGGATGGTGTCGCGGATCAGGGCTTCGAGGGGGCCGTCCAACGTGACCCCTTCGCGCAGCACCACAAATAACAGCACCCGCACATCGCCGGCCCAGCGCTGGCCGACACAAACGCTGTCGAGCACTGCGTCGACCTTTTCCACCTGCCGGTAGATTTCAGCCGTACCAATACGCACCCCACCGGGATTGAGAATGGCGTCCGAACGGCCGTGGATGACCACCCCACCGTGGGCGGTGATTTCGCCGTAGTCACCGTGGGCCCAGACCCCGGGGAACCGCTCGAAATAGGCTGCCCGATAGCGCGCGCCCTCCGGGTCATCCCAAAACCCGATCGGCGCCGAAGGGAAGGGCTGGGTACAGACCAGCTCGCCCTTGGCTTCGATGATGG
This sequence comes from uncultured Alteromonadaceae bacterium, assembly GCA_964482195.1. GTDB lineage: Bacteria > Pseudomonadota > Gammaproteobacteria > Pseudomonadales > Halieaceae > Luminiphilus. The sequence goes on from CAYZWL010000036.1 coordinate 32,507, forward strand.
GCTCGCCGTCGTCATTCCAAATCTCCACCGCCATACCCAGCCCCGGGCACTGCAGCTCGCCCTCAAAAACCGGCAGGCACTCATTGCCCAGCGCGAAGCAGGAAATGATGTCGGTACCGCCGGAAATCGACGCGAGGCAAAGATCGGGCTTGATGTCGCGGTACACGTAGCGAAAGCTTTCGTGGGACAACGGTGAACCCGTGGACAACACCGTACGCAGCGCTGACAGGTCGTGGGATTCCCGGGGTTTGACGCCGGCCTTCTCCACCGCGGCGAGGTACTTGGCCCCTACCCCGAACACCGCCACCTGTTCGCGCTCGGCGAGGCTGAACAGGGCCTTGCGCCCGGGCTTGAAGGGGGAGCCGTCGTAGAGCAGCAAGGTCGCACCCGACGCGAGGCCACTGACCAACCAGTTCCACATCATCCAGCCGCAGGTGGTGTAGTAGAA
>CAYZWL010000037.1:0-32138 GCA_964482195.1 uncultured Alteromonadaceae bacterium
CGCTCCGCCTTGATCGTGGAGCCTCGCACCCACACCCAGCCAACGCTGACGCCGGCCTGGATTGACACCATGAGCCAAAAAAAAGCCCCCGCAAGGCGGGGGCTGATCGTTCCGTCGTTGGTTTATTCCGGTGAATCCAGATCCAGCTTGCTATCGTTGTTGCTCAGCAGAATGTCGAGCTCAAGCAGTGCAGCATCTTCCACGGGGTTGTCACCGCCGCTGACAGCACCACCAGCGCTGCCTTCTTCAGCACTCGGCACCACCGCAGCTTCCTCTCCAGCGGGCAGCACGATCGAGTCGTCTTCGGGCAGTACATCCGCCGCGGTAATGGCGAACTCGCTGTCTTCAGCCACAGTCACGGCACCGTCGGTCCAGGTCACATCGGATTGGCCGTGGATCACAACATCGCCATCGGCAGCAGTACCGGACTCACTGTCATCTCGATAGGTCAGCGAGATGCTCTCGATACCCATATCACCCAGCGAAACCAGTTCGCCAGCATCGGTGACGCCGTCGCTGTCGGCATCCTGCCAGACCGCAAACTGGTCGAACTGCTCATCCTGAGCATCAAGCACACCGTCCTGATTGGTATCGAAGACTTCAGCCAGTGCCTGCATATCGGTCTCGGCAGTTTCACTCCACTCAGTGAACACGTACTCCGAAGTGCTGTCGACTGTACCGGACTGGTTGGCATCGAAGACCAGCATGCCGTCTTCCGGACCAACCCAAGCTGTATTGACGGCCTCACCAGTCTGCTCGTCGGTGAACACGACTCCCGCATCGCGACCGAGATAACTCACGCCGTCGTTATCCAGATCAATGCCCACTGGGGCCACGGTCTCGACGATGGAAATCACCATCTCGGCAGGCGTACCGTCGACAAACTGGTCATCGTCCACCGCGGCGAACTCAAAGCGAGTATCACCGGTCCAGCCGCTGTCAGGTTCGAAGGTCAGTGAACCCGCATCGGCCACATCGATGTACTGATCAACCGCAACAGCCACACCATTGAGCAGCAGCACGCCATTGGCCGGAAGCGAGCGAATCACAAAGCCCGTCACCGTGCCGCCATCCACTGGGTCAGTCGCGCTCAATTCGGGCAATGCCAGCGCCTCATCAATCTCACCGGTCACAGTGGCATCGTCGGTCACCGGTGCCACCGGTGCGACGTACTCCTCGCCCAAGCCGATCACCGAGATGCTGACGGTGGCGACACTGTCGCCGTCGCTGCTGTAGCCCGGGGTACCGTCCTGCTCACCGCCAGCGCTGTCGAGTGTCGAACCATCGCTGTTGGCAATCTGGTAAGTGAAGCTGTCCTGACCAATTTCACCCGCTGCAAGATCGAAACTGGCTGTCGACGGGTCATAGCTGAAGGTGCCGTCGGCGTTCACGGTCAGTGTCGCACCACTGGCCAGGGTTACCGGTGTGCCCACGGTAACGGTGACACCATCGATGGCAATCACCTCAAAGGGCAGCGCACCTTCGGGATCAATGTCGTTGTCCAGGACACCCTCGAGAGTGACTGCAGTGCCTTCGTTGGTCACATAATCGGTATTGGCTTCTGCACTACCGGTACCGGTGATGCCGCGAACCAGATAGTCAGAAGAATCTGTTGAGGTATCGGAGTGGTCCTCGTAAGGCAGCGCCTCGAAGCGCAACTCGTTGAAGACCAGCGCACCGGTGTCGATGGTGAAAATCTGCTCATCAAAAGTACCCGTCGCCACCACCGTGCCATCGAGTAATGCAACCCAGGTACCGCGCTCTCCGTCGGACGCCTCGCTCCCGATCAGGTTGGAGAGACTGATTTCCGCCTCATTGAGGTATCCGCTGAAGCTGAACACCAACGCCTCGCTGGTGCCGCTGTCTGTGTCGTAACCCAACTGATTGGGTACCGCCCGACCGTCGGTGGCGGCGCCAGCCACCCCGACACGAGAGCCCGAGAGAATCACAACGTCAGCGTCTTCACCGGCCTCATTGAAGGCCGCGATATCCACAGCAATACCGTTGCTGTCGACCACGGTCCAACTACCACCGTCGTCGTACTTACCCAGCGACACCGAGTATTCGGCGCTGCCCTCACCATCATCATTGGCGATCGGCGGCGCTGACTGATCACCCACGTTGATCGAGACCGCCTCGCCGTTGACCAGCGATTCAAAGTTGCCGCCAGTCGTGGAGGCAATCGCAAAGGTCTCGACGCTGGCATCGTCCACGTCGTCGGCGGCATTCGGGTTGGTAAACGTTACCGAGCCGCTGAGATCACCAACCGCGATCACAATCTGTTCGCCGTTGTCGAGCGTGACCACCAAATCGGTCAGTTGCGGTGCACTCGCCACCGTGGCCGTGATGGTGATGTCCTGCCCCTCGAGCACATCGTCGCCCGACAGACTGACCAACACATCGTCGATGGTGTCGACAACATTGACGTTGACCGGCCCATCAACCACCAGGCTCTCAAATTGATCACCGCCGGAGGTCACCGTCGCCGCGAGCGTGAAGCTCTGGGGATCGATGTAGACATCATCACCCTGAATCAGGAACGCATCAGACTGAGCAGTGGTTTCACCGACATCAAAGGTAATGGTTGCACCATTGGCCAACGTCACTACCAGCGGTGCGTCAGTCGGCGCCGAAGACAGCGTCGCGCTGACCTGCACCGGCGCACTGCCTTCAGCCACATCGATGTCGCCGAAGCTCAGGGTGATCGCGTCTGCGTCATCGAGAATCGTCGTGACCACGTTATCGCTGACGTACTCGACATTCTCGAACTCAGCTTCGCGCGACCAGTCCCCACTCAGCGACAGACTGAAGATTTCCCCATCGTCGGCAAAGCTGTCGTCGATCGCGGTGACGATAAATGCTGTACCTACCGTCGCAGTCAGTGTGGCGCTGGCGTTGTAGTCAACCGCTCGGGTTGCGTCATCACCCGGCAGGCCAATTGCCACCTCGACAGTGCCACCCGGCTGCTGATCGGTCGGCAGGGGATTGCCGTCGCCATCGACGGCCAGCACAACATACTCGGCGACACCGCCGTCCTCAGAGATGCTGTTGGCCAGGGTGTATTCGGTACCACCGTCGCCTTCAACGACTGCAAACAGCTGCAGGGTAAAGGCGGTATCACCATCGGTCTCATCGGTAATGGTACCTACACCCGTGCCGTCATCGATGGTTGCATTGCTGGCGTTGGAGAGTGCCACCTCAAACTGCTCTGACAGTTCAGCCAGGGCATCATCTTCAACCTGCAGGGTAATGGTCTGCTGGACCACCCCGGGCGGGAACACCAACAGGCCCGCCAAGCCATCGATGCCATTCCCGTCGATGTTGTCACCGGTGTAGTCCTCAGGCTCGATAGCGCTGCCCTCAGCAACTGCGTACTGGACCGAAGTTTCGAGCTCAGAAGCGCCGGCCAACGATACGGTGAAAGTAATGGTTCCCGCATCTTCGCTGACGGTCACATCGTTGATGCTGAACGCAGGGCGGTCGTCATCAGGAGTATCGTTGTCGTCGTCACCATCGGGCTCGCTACCATCGTCGACAATGGTGCCGGTACCTACATCCGAGTCGTCATAGGCGTCGTCGTCGATACTGGCGGACAGGGTGAAGGTCTCTTCGCCTTCGAGCACATCATCATCAATGGTCGGTACCGCAACTTGCAAATCAGTCACACCTGCGGGGATGGTGAAAGAACCATCCGCATTGGCGGTCAGTGTCTGAGTCGCGTTGTCGCCATCGACATACGTGACCACCAGACCATCAGCATCAAAGTCATTGCTTTCAGCAGTGTCTTCACTACCCACGCTCGCGGTGAAGCGGATATCGACCGGCTCGTCGGAAGCTTGGGTCAGGGTGACCGAGAAGATGGCACTGCTGCCCTCTTCTGTACGCGCATCTCCGATGACCACATTGGCACTGTCGTTGTCGATAATGGTGACAGTACCCACCGCGGCATCGGGGTTGATACCTGCGCCACCCGTCGGGTCAGTCAGCTGCACACGGAAGGTTTCCGGATCCTCAAGCATGCTGTCGTCGAAGGTCTCGACCACAAAGGTCATTGACGTGACGCCCGGGAAAAACACCAGTAATGCGCCAGTGTCGGCAAAGTCGCCAGCGGATGCGGTATCAGGACCCGAAGGGAACAGGGTCGACACTGTAACCGAGGCTTCATCGAGGGCGTCGCCGTCACGGGTGACTGTAATCACCGCAAAGCGACCTTCGATCACCTCGACATCCGATACGGAGAAATCACCGAAGTCGCGCACCTGCATGGACACCGTGGCGACGTTGGATTCCGCACCGTCGTCATCCTGCACAGTGTAGGTAAAGCTGTCAGGCCCAATGTAGCCTTCAAGCGGCGTATAGACGACGGTACCGTCAGCATTGACGGTCACCTGGCCATTCGCAGGGCCATCGATAATGGTGACAGACCCCGGATCGAGGGTGCCATCGGCGTCAGCATCGTTATCGAGCACGCTGATCACGACACTTTCGTCGATCGGAACGGTCAGCGTATCGTCAGCCGCCACCGGGGGCAGATTTGGATCAGCGCCCACAGTGATGGTGACCTCAGCGGTGTCGGTGCCACCGTTGCCATCGGTAACCGCGTAGCTAAAGACATCCGTACCCGAGAAACCCGGGTTGGGTGTGTATTCAAAGGTGCCGTCGGGGTTCACATCGACTGTGCCGTTGGCCGGCTGGGTGGATGCAAAGATCGTCAACGAGTCGCCATCAGGATCGCTGTCGTTGGTCAGCAGATTGCCCGAAACCGGCGTCACGAACTCGGTGGCGTAATTGTCATCGGTCGCGAGAGGCGGATTGTTCGTGGGTGTTGGCTCGCTCACCGTGATCGTTACGGTCGCAACATCGGTGCCGCCGTTACCGTCGTCGACGGTGTAGGTGAAGCTGTCGTCACCACTAAAGCCTTCGTTGGGCGTATAGGTGAACGTACCGTCAGGATTGACTACAACAACGCCATTACCGGGATCCGTGTTACCTACCACGGTCAACGGATCGCCATCGGGGTCGCTGTCGTTGGTCAGCAGCTGGCCATCTACCGAACTGCCGGACTCAACCACAAAGAGGTCGTCAACAGCATTCGGGTCGTTGTTGCTCAGGACCGGATCCTCGGCAACATTGATAATGACTGTCGCCACATCGGTGCCGCCGTTACCGTCGTCGACGGTGTAGGTGAAGCTGTCTTCACCGCTGAAACCGTCGTTAGGCGTATAGGTAAAGGTGCCGTCGGGGTTCATGACGACCACGCCATTGCTCGGGTCGGTATTGCCAGTCACGGTCAGCGGGTCACCGTCGGGATCGCTGTCGTTGTCCAGCACACTACCGTTCACCGTTTCACCAAACTCGGCCGCGTAAACGTCATCCAGTGCATCCGGATCATTGTTCACCGGCGGTGTGATGCCGTCCTCACCGATCGTAATGGTGACCGTCGCGACATCGGTGCCACCGTTACCGTCGTCGATCGTGTAATTGAAGGTGTCTTCACCACTGAAACCCTCGTCCGGGATATAGGTGAAGGTGCCGTCGACACCCAGTTCAAGGGTACCGTTCTGCGGATTGGTACTACCCACCACATTGAGCGGGTCGCCGTCGGGATCCGAGTCGTTGTCCAGCACGTTGCCCGTGATGGTGCTTTCAAAATCGCCGGAGTACTCATCGTCCACCGCGTCAGGATCCTGATTGACGGGCGGCGGGGGCGGCGGTTCCTCGCCGACGGTAATCGTGACGGTCGCAGTATCGGTGCCACCGTTACCGTCATCGACGGTGTAGGTGAAGGTATCGTCGCCGCTGAAGTCTGGGTTGGGAGTGTAGGTGAAGGTGCCATCTGCGGCGAAGGTGACCGTGCCGTTGGCAGGCGCCGTCGCACTGATCACCGACAGTACGTCACCGTCAGCATCGGTATCGTTTTCCAGCAGATTGCCGGTGATCGGTGATTCAAACGCCGCGCTGAATTCGTCGTCGACGGCATCGGGGGCTTCATTGGCCAGCAACTGCTGATCGTTGTCAGCATCGCTGCCCTGCTCGCCGCTCTTGGCCGATGACGTACCCGTCACCGGCTTGTCATTGTTACCCAGGTCAAAACCAATTCGGCCCAACCGAACAAAACTGGAGCCTTCGTTGCCACCGGTGGCGCCACCAGCAGCAGGCGCCTCAAGTCCCTCAAGCAGATCTCCGTCCCCTTCGAGCGCCGCAACCACGGCCTCAAGGGTCTCATCGCTGACTGCAGCGTCTGCCGCCTCATCGCGACTGGCCACGGCCATTTCGCCGGTCAGCAGCATTTCACGGTCACCGGACAAAACAACCGGCGGCGCATTCTCGGCACTGATTTCAACCACTGCACCGCTGGCGGTCACCAGGGTCTCCCCCTGGAAAACGCTATCGCCCAGCCGAAGCTCACGCATTTCGCCGTTTTCACCACGGGCGAATACCTTGCCGACCAGTTTGCTGACCGTTCCGATCATCTGCGCCATGTCACAACCTCATTGAGTAAGACTTTATAGACTCACAATATGCAAGTTGGCGCGCGAAAGTGATATGTACCTAGGTACTAGGCTGAGAATGGAGTGTGACCTGATGCACACTCCGGGGAAAATCAGTGCAGGGGCAGACGATTGACCACCAGCGCCAGTTGCACTCGGTCACGCAAATCCAGCTTTTCAAAAATCGCCGTCAAATGCGCTTTGACTGTGCGCTCCGTGATATCGAGCGCCTCCGCGATTTCCTTATTATTCAAACCCTTACCCACATTGACCGCCACCGAGTACTCGCGCTGAGTGAGCTGGTCAAAATTGTCCACCGACGGCTGCGGCGTGGCCACGCTGCGCTGGGCCGCGGCGTTCAGTAAACGCTGCACCAAACCAGGCGGCATCCAATAGCCCCCGCTGTTCACAACGGCGGCCACCTCCTGCAACTGCTCAGGCACTGCCTCTGCGTGGCAATAGCCCCGCGCGCCTTCTGACAGCAGCGCAAAGGCTTCTTCATCCTGGGGGCGTGCGCTCAAGGCAATAACCCGAGCACCCGCTGCCGCCAGCGTATTGACCGCCTGCACGCAAGCTGCCTCGGGGTAGGCAGCGATATCGATCCACACCAAACGATCCACGAGGGCCCCATCGAGCCCTGTCACAGGATCCGCCTTGAGTACAAGGTCTGGAAAAGCCGCCAGCCAGCGTCCGAGCGGCTGGCCACTTGAAGTCAAAAACACCGGCCGCATCATCGCTCCGAAAGTGCCCGCTGACGGGCCCTGAGTACTGGCTTCATCAAATAGGCAAGTACGGTTTTTTGCCCAGTCAAAATATCCACTTCCACGGTCATACCCGGAATGATCGGTTTATCGGGACCAAAATCAGCGGCCTCGGTACGCACGGTGACCTCATAGAAGGCATTGCCGTCTTCGTCCAGTACGGTATCAGCGCCAATTTGCTCAACAGTGCCTTCCAAACCACCATAAACCACGAAGTCATAGGCCGTGACTTTGACGTTGGCCGCCTGACCGGGCGCCATGAAGCCTATATCCTGCGGTCGAATACGCACTTCAAGCAACAAGGTATCGTCCAGTGGTACCAACTCAATGATATCCCGCCCGGCAAGCACGACCCCCCCAACCGTGTTGTAGTAAAGCTGATTGATGGTACCCGCAACCGGTGCGGTGAGATTGGTCTGGCGAACCCGGTCTGAAAGCCCCTCGGCTGCGCGCTCCAACGCATTCACTCGCGTGAGCGTCTCGGTCAGCTCCTCGCGCGCGGCGTTGACAAAGGCCAGCCGCACGCTGCTGAGCGCACCCTCCGCTTCGGCGATGGCTGCGCTCACCCGCGAGATCTGCGCACGGGTCTGTTTGAGTTCACCCTCGGCACGATTGACCTCGCGCTCTAGCCGCAATATCTCCACCTGTGCCACGGCACCAGAAGCCACCATTGGCCGTGTCACGCCCAGCTCCTGGTCTGCCAGATCCAATTCGCGGGACAGCTGTGTTTCCCTGGCTCGCAACTCGCGCAACTCCTCACGGCGCTGGACCAGTTGCTGATCGGCGATATCGGTCTCTACCTCCAGTTCAGCCATGCGGGTTTCGAACAACTGACGCTCCTGGTTCACCACCTCAGGGGCCTCGGCAATCATGGTTTCACTCGGCTCAAACACACTGCCGTCCACCAGTGCGGTCAAGCGCGCGGCCTTAATGGTCAAGCCTCGCAACTCCGCACGATTCTCACCCAGGGTTGCGCGGGACCGGGTTTCATCGAGTCGCAGTAGCAGCTGACCCTCGGCAACGATGTCGCCTTCCCTGACTGCGATTTCGCGAATCACACCACCATCCTGGGAACCCAATACCTGGATCTGCTGCGAGGGGATGACCTTACCCTGTCCGCGCGTGACGGTATCGATCGTCGCGAACGCCGACCACAGCACTAACAGCACGACAGTGCCAGCAATGCCATACAGCAGCTTGCGTGCGCGCAGCGGTTCCTGTTCCAGCGCAGCGACTTCAGCAAGTTCTGACCAGGTCTTGCTGGTATCCATGCTGTTGTTCGATGTCACAATCATTGTGCTTTACCAATCCGACCCTGTTGCAGCGCCTTGATAACCGCATTCTTGGGACCGTCGGCGACAATCTTGCCGGAATCCATCACCACAATACGATCGACCAGTTCCAGAATCGAGTTGCGATGGGTGACGACCAGCATGGTGCGACCCTCACAAAACTCGCGCATTTGCTCGATGACCAACTTCTCGGTGGACTGATCCATTGAACCCGTCGGCTCATCGAGGACCAAGATGCCAGGCTCGTGGACCAGCGCTCGCGCAAGGCCGATCGCCCGGCGCTGACCACCGGATACCGACTCGCCACGCTCGGAGATCGGCATGTCAAAACCGGCAGGGTGGCTGTTAATGAAGTCGCTGAGGCCAGCGCGTTCGGCCGCTTTGATGAGCGCCTCATCGCTGACATGGCGATGGGCCAACGTCAGGTTCTCGCGCAATGTGCCGTGAAACAGGGTCACTTCCTGGGGCATATAGCCCACCGCCTGACGGTACTCACGCGGCTCGAGCTGTCGCAAGTCGATACCATCGATCAGGACTTGGCCCTCGGTGGGCTGGAACAACCCCAAACCAAGGCGGGTGATGGTTGACTTACCCGACCCGACCCGGCCGAGTACCGCCACACGTTCGCCGGGCTTGATGTTGATCGATACGTCCGCCAAGGCTTTCACGTCACTACCCGGATAGGCAAAGCTGACATGTTTGAATGCCAGTCCACCGCCAAACTGCTCGCGGGAAACAAAGGCCCCTTCCTCGCGATGCTCGACCGGTGTATCAAACAGGCCATTCAGCGATTCCATGGCGATACGAGCGTTGTGGGCCTGGGTAATCAATCCCGCGAGCTGTCCAAACGGTGCTACCGACCTGCCCGCCAACATGGTGCTCGCAATCAAGCCCCCCATGGTCAGATCACCAGCGCCAATCAGATACACGCCAGTGACAATCACGCCGATAGTGATGAACTGCTGGAAAAAGCCAGTGGCGTGGGTCACTGCCAACTGGGTGCCACGCAACTGGACACCGACGCCGGCGAGGAACCGCGTCGTCTCCTCCCACTTGCGCTGCATCACCGACTCAGCCCCCATGGCCTTGAGGGTTTCCATACCCGTGAGGGATTCGATCAGGGTTGCATTGCGCAGTGCGCCCGCCTGATACGTCGTCGCCGTCATTCTTTCGAGGCGCGGCCGCATCAACAGCGACCACGCCACAATAGCGGTGACACCGAACAACACCGGCAGCACTACCGGCCAGGCAATCCAGGCAATCACAATCAGGAAGATCAGCGCGAAAGGCAGGTCGATCACGGTCGCGATCGTCGCCGAGGTGATGAAATCCCGAAGCGTCTCGAAGGAACGCAGGTTCACCGCAAAGGAGCCAACCGAGGCGGGCTTGTGCTCCAGCCGCATGCCGAGGGTTTGCTCCATGATTCGACCCGACAAGGTCACATCGACCCGCCGACCAGCCAGGTCGAGAAAATAGCCACGCAGGGTTTTCAGTAACACGTCCGCACACAGCACAATCAGTACGCCGCTGGCCAGCATCCACAAGGTCTCGTAGGCCGCATTGGGAACAACACGGTCATAGACGTTCATGGTGAACAGCGGCACCGCCAGCGCGAAGACATTGATGAAAAACGCCGCCAACAGCACGTCGCGATACACCGCTGAATTTTCCTTCAGCACGCTCCAGAACCAGTGCCCTTCGCGCTTGAGATCACCCACCGATACCCGCTCATCGAAGCGGAAACGCGGCCGCGCCAGCAGTACATAGCCGCTGTATTTCTCAGCAAGGCTTGCCATCGACTGCTCAACAGCACCATCGACGAGGTCGGGATAGATCACCGATGCCCTACCGTCGTCCGCAACATCGACCAGCAAGGCCGCGCGATCATCATCGAGCAACAGCACCGCCGGCAGCACGGCCGATGGAATATCGGCGAGCGGCATGGCTTTGAGTCTGGCGTTGAGACCGGCGCGCTGCGCGGAGCGGACCAACAAGTCAGGCGTGAGCGGCCCGCCGGCCAGCGGTAGACCTGCAGTCAGTGATTCGGCACTGGCAGGCAGGCCGTGATGGCGTGCCAGCAACAGCAAGCTGCCCAAAAGTGGATCGTTTTCTGTCTGCTGCATCTGCTGTCGCTTCCGAACCCTGAATCCGGCGCTGGCAGGTACCCTCGCCGATGATTCCGGAGTATCGCACAGCATTGCCCGCTCGCCATCCATTGCTGGATAGCGGGCCGGCCAACTAATGATCAGATTGTGGAGCGCAGTGTCTCGGTTCGCCGGGCGTGCGCCCAGAACAAGGTTGCGGTCAGCAACAGAACGGCACCACCTTGATGCGCGGCGGCGATGGGAACAGCGACCTGACTCAGTACAGTAGATATCCCCAGCAGGGCTTGAATGAAGACCGCCGACACCAGCAACCAGGCGGCCAGCCGCACCCGGCCATCTGTCGAATGGCGCAGGCTCCGCCAAACCGTCACCCCCACCACGACCACGACCACATAGGCCAGCATGCGGTGGTTGAAATGAATCGTCGTCACCTGTTCGAAGGCCGAAATCCAGCCGTCAGCCCACAGGCGGGGCGGGATAAAGGTATCCCCCATCATCGGCCACGTGGGATAGGCGTAACCCGCGTCTGTGCCCGCGACGAAGCCGCCCGTCAAAATCATGAAATACACCAGCCCTACCAGCCCGAGCGGCCATGCGCTTGCTGCAGAGTGGGTGTAACGATGGGGCGCAACCAGCCCCAGGATGACCCATACCATGGCGGCATAAATCGCCACAGCCAGTCCCAGATGGGCAGTCAGACGATACTGTGACACGTCCGGGCGATCGACCAAGCCACTCTGCACCATGTACCAGCCCAGGAGTCCCTGGCATCCCCCAAGCACCAAAAGACCGAGCAAGCGGGGCAGCAACCCCTCGCGCACCATCCCCTTTGCCGCAAAAAACACCAAGGGGAAGAAAAACAGGACGCCGATCAGACGGCCCAGCACGCGATGCAGATACTCGTACATGAAAATGACCTTGAAGCCTGCCAGGTCCATGCCCTGATTGATCTTCTGGTACTCCGGGTACTGTTTATATTTGTCAAAAGCCACCTGCCACTCAGCCTCACCCAGTGGCGGCATGACACCCATGATCGGTTGCCACTCGACCATGGACAGGCCCGAATCAGTCAGGCGGGTCACCCCTCCCAACAAAATCATGCCGAAAATCACTGCCGCGCAGGTGATCAGCCAGCTGGCCACCCATCGGTCATTTCGTTCTACGCTCTGATCGAACATCACATCCCTCTCGTGAGGCGCGGATTCTAGCGGATTCCGCACCCAAGCGGCGCGATGGCGTAAACTCCGGCCACCTCAGGAGATCACCATGCCATTGCTGCAACTCGAAGCCGCGGAACTACACTTCGGCACGCACGTCATTCTCGACAAAGTAGACCTCACCCTGGACCGTGGAGACCGGCTGGGTCTGGTCGGCCGCAATGGCGCTGGCAAGACCACGCTGTTCAAGGTGCTGGCGGGTGAGATGACGCCGGATGACGGCCATCGATGGCTGCAACCGGGCACTCGACTGGCGCGCTTGGAGCAAGAGCTGCCGGGTGCGGAGGACACCACGGTCTATGACCTGGTGGCCGGCGGTCTGGCCGAGGCAGGAGAGCTCATCGCCCGCTACCACAGCCTCGCCGAAACCGGAGAGGAGATCGACCTCGACGCGCTCGCGCGTATTCAAACCCAGCTTGAGGCTGTCGACGGCTGGGCGCTCAAGCAGCGGGTGGAGACGGTGATATCGCAGCTCGACTTGCCCGCCGAAAGCCGGCTGGCAGATTTGTCGGGCGGGTGGCGCCGCCGGGTTTCGCTGGGCCGGGCTTTGGTCACCGAACCAGACGTGCTTCTACTCGACGAGCCCACCAACCATCTCGACATTCCCACTATCGAATGGCTGGAACAGCAGCTGGCCAGTTTCAGGGGCGCTCTGGTGCTGATCACCCACGATCGCCGCTTTCTACAGAACGTGGTCACCAGTATCGCCGAACTGGACCGGGGTCAGCTGAGCGTTTGGGATGGGGATTACCAGGGCTTCCTGCGCTTTCGTGAGCAACAGCTGGCTGCTGAGGAACGCGCCAATGCGTTGTTCGACAAGAAACTCGCCGAAGAGGAAAAATGGATTCGCCAGGGCATCAAGGCGCGACGAACCCGAAATGAAGGGCGCGTGCGCGCACTCAAGGACATGCGCGAGCAGCGGGCGCAACGCCGCAGTCGCACCGGCAAGGCGAGCTTCCAGATCGAAGACGGCGCGCTATCAGGCAAGCTGGTCGCCGATGTCAAAGCGGTGAACTTTGCGTATGACGACAAACCCCTCGTCAAGGACTTCAGCACCATTATTCAACGTGGAGATCGGATTGGCATCGTTGGGCGAAACGGTGTCGGCAAAACCACATTGGTCAAGCTACTGCTCGGGCAGCTGACACCGAATACCGGCAGTGTGCAGACCGGCAGCAAACTGGAAGTGGCATATTCGGATCAGCTCCGCGGTCACCTCGACCCCAATGCCAACCTCATCGACAATATCTGTGGCGGCCAGGAATTTATTGAGATCCACGGCAAGCGCCGGCACGCCATCAGTTACCTGGGTGATTTTTTGTTTACCCCAGAACGCATACGCACGCCGGTAAAGGCCTTATCAGGTGGCGAGCGCAATCGCGCGGTTTTGGCCAAGCTGTTCACGCGCCCTGCGAACCTGCTCGTGCTTGATGAACCCACCAACGATCTCGACATCGAGACCCTCGAGCTCCTGGAGGAAATTCTGCTCGATTTTGAGGGAACCATTCTGCTCGTCAGCCACGACCGAGACTTTATGGATCGTGTTGTTACCAGCCTGTTGGTGATGCAGGGCGATGGCCAGGTGGAAGAGCAGGCGGGCGGTTTCAGTGATTGGGAGGCCCGGGGCGGGAAGCTTGCGGACATCGCTGTAGCTAACCCTGAGCCCGCGCCGGAGAAGCAACCCGCTGCCAAGCCGGCTACAGCGATCACCAACAAGCCCGAGCGCCGCAAGCTAAGCTACAAAGAGCAGCGCGAGCTTGCGGCATTACCCGGCCAGATCGACGCACTGGAAGCACGGCAAGCGGCGCTGGAGGCCGAAACAGGCGAGGCTGAGTTTTACAGCCAGCCACCCGATGTGGTCAGCGCCAAACTCGACGAACTCAATCAGGTGATGTCCGAATTGGATCAAATGATCGAGCGCTGGTCAGAACTCGAGTCCTGATCAGCAAGCCCTGAGCAACTGCTGTATGCGCCGGGCTGCAATACCCTGCTCGCGCTTTAGCGCCGCACCCAGAGTTCGTTTGGCACTGTTTTCGCAGCGCAGGTCGACGGTATGCAACTGCGCCAGCCAACGGTAGGCCGCATAGCGTGCAAAAGGCTGCTCTGCCTCGGCCAGGCGAGCACAAGCCGCGAAACGAGCCGCGCCCTCGCTGGCATAGGAACGTCCCCGCTCCAACAGCGCCAATAGCAACCAGGTCATTCGCGGCCTTGCCGTTCGTTCGAGACGGTCGATGAGTCGCTGACGCACCACACGATCGCTTAAGTCCAACCGACTGGCCAGTCGGTCACAGCGACGACCCAGCAAGGCCTGCCCCGCCAGCGCAGCAGGCGGCGACTGCAGCACCAGTGGCGCGGGTGACCCTCCGCCATCCCTGGGTGAAAAAGCCAGAATCGAATTAGCCACGTTCACTACCCTCCTCAGCGGATTCATCGAAGCGCAGCGGAGAGACAAACGCGCGCGGCTTGACCACTATCAGCTCTCGATCGCCATCGGCGAGCACCGCCTCTGCGCTGCCACCTACCAGCAAACCCGGCCTGTGCTGCGCCCCAACCGAGCCCAGCACAAGCCGCGTCGTCCTGCGGCGTGTCTCAACCTGCCGCAAGGCCTGCAACAAGCCCCCTTCGAAAAGCTGTGCACTCAGACTAACGCTCGGCGGCAGCTTGGCTCCCACCTCCCGAATCGCGGCATCAAACCAATCCTGATAATCCCGCCGCTGCTGGTCCAGATACTCTCTGAAATCAGATTCACCCATAGGCGTGGCTGGATCGCGCAACCAATCCAAACCATAGGGCTTCCATGCGTGGACGATATTCATCCGCCCACCCTCTTCGGGCAAAAAGCTTCGCGCCACCTGCAGGCAATTCGCGGCGATATCATTGCTAAAGGAGGTGAGGTCCGTGGGACCGCGGTCGAGAGCAACCACCAGTTCGGGAGAGTCCCCTGCATCACCCGCTGGCAGCCCCCACACCGGGCAGGGGCACTTGCGCACAAAGTGCGCAAAAGTCGTGTCTGTGGCCTCGACGCGCGCGGGATCCCGCAGATGTACCAACAGGTCACACTGTGTTTGATGAACCTGCTGCATGACGGCAAGGTACGGATTACCCGTTAACACCGTAAAGCCTGCGTTAACGCTATCCATCGAACTGGCGCAAAACTCTCGCAGACTGGCGTAAGCGTGTTGCAACGCTGCCGTTTCCAGCGAGTGTGTCATCGCATCCTTACCGAGATGACTGGGGATCATCTGAACCACATCGCAAACGCTGAGCTCGGCGCCCTGCCTTTTTGCCAGCTCGACGACCTCTGCCAAACCCTGAGGGTCCTTGTGCTCGGCAAAGACCAAAATACGATTGAACAAGCTCATGCGGTAGCCCCTCGCGACATCGCCGCTGACCACTGTCCATCGCGACACTGCCAGATCGCATCGCCCTCAATGCGGAACAAGTAAAGCCACTCGTTATCGACCAGCTGCCGTACGACCTCGTGCTGCTGATACACCTGATCGATGGCGGCCTGAGGCGCTTCGACATACACACTCAAACGAAGCGGCTCGTGCATCCATTGACGACCGTCATGCAGCGATTGCATGGGCAGACCAATTCGCAAATCACCACCCTGCCCTTCCAGCACGCCCAACCGACCACCAACAACGTTGTGCAGGGTCTTACTGCCACTACCAAAGTGGTGATTGTCCGCAACTGACGCGTTGTACTGCATGTTGATCCAGTTCGCGACGACCATGGGCGCTGTCAAAATCAGCTCAAGCAGCGCGCCTTCGGCGTCCTTGCTGTGCTCGTAATCGTGCAAGAACACACGACCGCGGAGATTGATATGACGGGTTCGACCTCGGGGCGCCGCAACAAACGCCGCGTTGCCAGCCAATCCCCACTCGGGGCGCACCTCGGACCAATCCGCAGCGCGAGTCAGTGCAGCATTTGCTATCGATTCGTCATCGTTGGTTTGCAGTCCGTGGTGGCGCTCACGCCGGGCAGCGACCCCGGCATCAAGCAACCATTCACCGACCTGTTCAGGGCAATAACTACCATCGAGAACACGGACCTCGTCGAGGGTGGTGTCATGCAACGCCGGCAGGAATTGGGTGTTTGCCGGAATCCGCACTCCCCGCTCGGCCAGGGCCAGCCGCACGCCATTGTCGTTCAGCAGCCGCGACAGTAGACGCACGTTTACTTCACCGGATTGCCCACCGCAAGCGCCACAATCGAGACTGGCTGCGTGGGGGTTATTGCAGGAGGAACTGCCGTGCCCGACCAGCAAGACGGTCGGTGCAAAGGCGTTGCTGAGCCCCATCGCACCGAGAATGCCCTTGAGCAAGTCCGCCTTGGCGTGATCATCAAGTTCTCCACGGCTGTCATTCAACGTCAGATCGGCCGCTCGAGATGCGTGGCGATGGGTCGCCAGGAAGCTGCGATCGAGCAGGCGCCACGCGTAACTCAAGCCCAGAGACTCCACAAGACCAAACATGGCCGGCGCCGCATCGGTTACCCCGGCCCAGCGTGCGCTGCGGCGACGCCCGGCCGTTGCCGGGTCGTCCGACGCCTGCACCGACAATGAAGGCGACAACAGTCCAGGCAATTGCGGACGAGCGACGGCAGCGCCGTCGGCACGAAATTCAATCGGCAGACCGAAGAACCCGGCAAAACCCACTGTCTGAATGCCGGGGTGCTGCGCTTCGAGTTGGCGGCGGAATGCCTCAGAGCGCACATCGATACAAAACACCGCCTGAAGCAACGGCTCAGACTGTTCGGTCATGTCAGCTTCGAGCATGGCTCGACCGAGCTCGTGCTGGTAACGCGCTTCGGCGCTGCGCTGCGACTGCCAATCGGCGGCCTGCGCCTCGCGATGCTCCGCGTACAGGCGATCGAGAGAACCCTGCTGGCCTCGCCACTGAAAACGAATCTGCTGCGCTGCCTGCTGATCTCCCGCCAACATGTGTCGCCAGAGCAAGAGTTCCCAGGCCATACGGACCGCCAGCAAACCCTGCGTCATGAAATTATCTGTACCGATCAGACCCGCCTGCCAGCGAAGATAGGCCGTCCAGGCTGCCCAACCATTGATATCCAACAACAGCGCATGCGCGTAGGCACCGGCGACATCAGGATTGAGTTCGACTTCCGTCGGCAATGCGCAAAACACTGCCTCAATCGACTCAGGCAGACGGCGGAACTGTTCGCCAATGGCTGGCTCGCCCATCAAGATGGCGATACCAGCATCGTGTCGGATACCATCTAGCCAGGCGCGATAAAAATCATCCGGCGACGCAGATTCATTCGCTGCGTCCGAAAAGAAACGCGCACTGAAGCGACTGATCTGCTCCACAATTTCATCGTGCCAGGACATGCGGGTCACGAGATCACGTCGCTGATCCAACAGGTCACTGACATTGAGCCAATGACCCGGCTGTTCAGACTCATCGGCACTCCGGGGCACTGACCCGGGGCGCGCCGAATCCATTTCCTTCTCGCCGCGATGGCAGTTGCTCGCGAGGGCATCAGGTGACAGCAGGTTGATGCGGCCGAGTACTGCCATTCGAGCGGCCACGTCTGCGATCGATTGCGACCGCATTTCCCAATAGGGGTTCACGGCGATGAACTGATCCAGCGGCCAAGTCGGCGCTACCAGAGCACAGCTGTCGGCGAATAAACGGTGCCAATCGACAGCAGAGTTGGCTGCAGTATTTGCGGGATGTTCCTTAGTAGCACTCATCGAACCGCCTCCCCGCCGGACTCGGCGAATCGCTTGACGTTGGTGCGAGCCGGTAGCCGCAGTGGCCACAGCCACAGTGTGACGCGCGTAAACCACTCGTCGATATAAAAGCCCGCCAGCAACAGCAGGGCCAGTCGTCTTGTGAGTGGTTTTTCAGCCCGGACACGGAGCAACCAGAAGGTGGCGCTCAACAGCAGGATTAATCCCGACAACCATAGATCAGCACCGGACGGTGCCGAGGTATTCAGTGTGGGCATCAGCGCGGTGATCGCCAGCTTCTGACCCACATAGGCGACCACCACCAACAGTGCCAGAGCGGCAGCACCCAGCACCGGTTGTCGTCCACCCGCAGCGCCAAACTCAAACAACATGAAGATCAGCAGTGCCAGCAGCAGCATCCATGGACTGATCGCGCCGCTACCGAAGACGGTAGCCACCACCGCCACCGCGACGACCCCCGCCAGAACCGGCAACAACCAAGTCGTTGCGCCGCGCTCGGGCATGGGGAAAAGACGCCGATCATCCCAGACGGCGACCGCTGACCCGGCACTGAGGAACGAGTACGCCTTGTAACAAGCGTGCGCCAACAAATGCAGCAAAGCGAGTGTATGCAGACCCAGTGCGCACTGAACCAGCATCAGGCCCATTTGTGCTGAGGTAGACCAGGCCAATCGCACCTTGACGCTGGTTTGCATCGACATAATCAAGGCGGCAAGTACCAGCGTGCCACCCGCAACGATCAACAACAGCCACTGCGCCAACGGTACCTGTGCAAGTAGCGGCGCAAACGCAATCAGCAAATAACCACCGAGATTGATCACACCGGCATGCAGCAGAGCCGATACCGGTGTAGGTGCCTCAACAACCTGAATCAGCCAACCGTGCATGGGCAACTGCGCACACTTGATGAGCGCGACAAGTGCAATCAAGACCGCCGCGAAACTGGCGGCATCGCCGGGGGTAGAAGCGGTGGCCGCAGCCCGAATTTCGCTGAGTTGCCAGGTGCCGAACTCGGAATAGAGCAGCAACACGGCAAGTAGCAGCAGTGCCTCGGCCGCGCGGGCGAGGAGAAATTTTTTGTGAGCAGCCAATACGGCTCTCGGTCGGTCAGGGTAGAACAACAACAAGCGATGCAGACTCAGACTGATGACCAGCCAGCCACCCAGCAAGATCAACAAATGATTGGTCAGTACAACACAGACAACACCGGCCAGCGTCATCTGCAGGTGGGTCAGAAAACGGTCACGATCGAGTTCGCCACGCAGATAGTTCTGAGCAAAACGTGCGATCACCATACCCAGGAATCCGACCAATACTGCGATGGCCTGCCCCGGTGCGGTGGGTCCGTACTGGACCGCAGTGCCAGTTTCGGCCAATAGTCCAGCCGTGATGAGCGTGGGCGTCGCGATGGCCGCGAACAGTACGCCGATCGCCACTGTGCCATTGAGTACGATGGCGCGTTCCCAACGGCGCTGACCGGGCAATGCGCCCAGAATAAACACCAGCGGCAACGCCAGTTGCATGATGGAGAGAATCGAATCGAGCATTTTGGGGGGATCCTTAATAACCGACCGCGGCAGTATGGGATTCCCTTTAACTTAGGTAAAATAGATATTTATTAATCTATTAATCTATTTTTAAGAACTATGTCTCGACTCAATTACCACCACCTCTACTATTTCTGGCGAGTAGCCAGCGAGGGCAATCTCAGTCGGGTAGCCGAGCAGATGCACGTCTCGCAGTCTGCCCTGTCCGCGCAAATCAAGACGCTTGAAGCTTCGAGTAACACCAGGCTTTTCGAGCGACAGGGCCGCAGTTTGGTACTGACAGAGAAAGGGCGGCAGGTGATGCGCTACGCCCATGACATTTTTGCACGGGGGGAAGAACTCGAAGCCTTTTTGCAGCGGGGCGAGCAAGCAGGTAGCTCAGTTTTGCGTATCGGCATGATCTCTACCCTGTCGCGAAACTTCATTGATCGCCTGATCACTCCTTCCCTCGCCGACCCAAACGTCCGGTTGACGCTGGAGGCAGGCACGCTGGACTGGCTGCTGGCGGGTCTTAGCAAGCACCAACTTGACGTGGTTCTGACCAATGGCGACGTGCGCGGCAGTGATGAGCAGCTCTGGGAGTCGCGACTACTGGCACGACAACCGATCTCAGTGATCGGACCTCCCCGACGTGGCCGCAAACCCAGCTTTCCCGCCGGCTACCGCGATAAATCTTGGGTACTGCCCAGTAGGGACAGCGAAATTCGCCGCGCATTCGAAGCTTTTTGCAGTGCCAATGAATTCGAGCCGCGCCTGGTGGCAGAGGCGAACGATATGCCGATGCTGCGCCTGCTGGCGAGAGATTCCGGAGCGATGACGGTATTGCCGCCGGTAGTGGTCGAAGACGAACTTCAGCGCGGTACCTTGAGTGAATACTTACAACTACCCGATGTTTACGAGAGCTTTTACGCCATCACCATCCGGCGCACCCACACCGCGCCTGCATTGAGCCGACTGCTGGCCGCCGCAGCGACCCGCAGTCCATGACCCTGTCGCTCAATCAGAGCACAGAAACGACCGACTCAACCACGCGATCCATGTTCCGGGCGTTGAGACTGGCTACATTGATGCGGGAAGAATCCAGCATGTAGAGACTGTGCTCAGCGCGAAGCCGCTGGGCCTGTTCACGACTCAGCCCGAGAAACGAGAACATGCCTTTCTCCGCCGCGATAAAACCAAAATCGCGCCCGCTGGCCTGTTGCAGTCGATCCCTGAAGGTGTGCCGCAACCCCTGAATACGCTCACACATACCGGCAAGTTCGGCTTCCCAGTTGCTACGCAGGCCAGGATCACTGAGCACCTTGCCCGCGATAATGGCACCGTGCGCAGGCGGCATGGAGTAAACCTTGCGGGCCGCCACCTTGGCTTGGCTCAGAGCTGCTTCGGCTGCACGAGCATCATCACAGACAAAGATTGCGGCACCAGTACGCTCACGGTACAGGCCAAGATTCTTCGAGCAGGAAGCGGCAATGACCACCTCCGGCAAGCGACTCACCAAGGTGCGCAGACCCGCTGCATCAGCATCCAACCCATCACCCATGCCCTGATAGGCAATATCAATGAATGGCAGCAGACCCTTACGCTCGCAGAGCTCGGCCACGACCTGCCATTGAGCCGGAGAAAGATCAGCACCGCAGGGGTTGTGACAACAGCCGTGCAACAGAACGATGTCGCCGCGCTCAGCACGCTCGAGGTCAGCCGTCATGCCCTCGAAGTTCACCCCCGACGTCTCCGGGTCGTAGTAACGGTAGTTATGAAACTCGAGTCCGACACTGCCGATCAAAGGAATGTGCACCGGCCAGGTGGGATCACTCACCCAAACTCGAGCGCCAGGCTTCGCTGACTGCAACACCTCGGCCACAATCCGCAGCGCTCCACAACCACCCGGCGCCTGAATCGTCGCAGTGCGCTCCCGGTGGCTGGCCCGCAATTCATCGCCCAAGACCAAAGCCGTAATACCCTCGACGTAAGCGGCATCGCCCTGGGGTGAAATGTAGGCTTTGGAAGTCTCCTGCTCGATGAGGTGCCGCTGTGCTTGCTGAACAGCATCGAACACCGGACAAACACCGGATTCATCCATGTAAATGCCAATCGTCAAATCGACCTTATCGGGATTGGGGTCCGCCCGGCAGGCAGCAGCAAGGCCGAGGATGGAGTCCGGTGGCAGGACAGGCAGCTCTTCAAACATGGATATTCCCCAGAAATGGTGCGTTTCGTCCTGAGTATACGCCAGCGGTGACAGCTCACAGGCTGGTATCATGCGCCTCCGCAACTATTACCATGCAGCGCTGCGCTCCCACCATGGCCGACTCGAATTCCACCGACAGCAATCGCGACCAGCTCTTCGCCACCACCCTGGCAGACCCGGAGCTGTTCAGTTTTAACTCCGATGTCGCGGGGGTCTTTCCAGACATGATCAAGCGCTCGGTACCCGGGTACGGCACGGTCATCACGATGACGGGGCTCGTTGCCGCGCGGCATGCGCGTCCCGGCACCCGCATCTACGATTTGGGCTGCTCACTGGGGGCGTCATTGCTTTCAGCTGCGCGCCAGCTGGACAGTCGCGACTATCAACTCATCGGCGTCGATAACTCGGCGCCAATGCTCGACCGAGCCAGGGCATTTATCAGCGCCGAGCACCTGAGCACGCCGATCGAATTGATCGAGGCAGACGTGGTTGAGCAGTCATTCGCCAACGCCAGCGTCTTCATCATGAACTACACGCTACAGTTCATCCCGGTGGAGCAGCGCGCGCCTCTGCTCGAGCGTATTCGCGCCGCCATGCAACCCGGAGACGCGCTGATCCTTTCCGAAAAGCTGCAACTCGAAGACCCAGTGATGGATCAGTGGATGATCGACCTGCATCACGACTTCAAACGCGCCCAGGGCTACAGCGATCTGGAAATTGCACAGAAGCGCCAGGCGCTGGAAAACGTGTTGATACCCGAAACCCGAACGACACACGTTGAAAGACTGCAGGCCTGCGGATTCAGCAGTTGTGACTTCTGGTTCCAGTGCTTCAATTTTGCGTCGGCCGTCGCGATCGCCTGATGATTCCCGAAGAGCTACAAACAGACCTCGCCGCCCTCGGTCGAAGCTGGGCTGACACGCCGCTGGCCGCTTGGTTGCCCCTGCTGGCAGAACAGTGCGCGCTGGGGTTGTCCGAAACTCGCTACGGCGACTTGCCCCGCTGGCGCGAAGCTCTGGCCGCGCTCCCCGAGCTGGCAGGCGGACAGATACAGCTCAGCAGCGACCGCGTGGGCATGTCCGGTGTATGCAGCGAGGAAGCGCGGGCGCAACTGTCCGACGCACTCCGCGGCCTGCACCCGTGGCGCAAAGGCCCCTACGAGATCTTCGGTGTGCATATCGACACCGAGTGGCGCTCCGACTGGAAATGGCAAAGGCTCTTGCCGGGACTGCAGTCTCTCGAGGGCCGCCGGGTACTCGACGTAGGCTGTGGCAGCGGATATCACTGTTGGCGAATGCTGGGTGCTGGCGCCAGCGAAGTGATCGGCATCGATCCGACCCCGCTGTTCGTTCTGCAGTTCAAAGCGATCCAGCGGTACCTGCAACAGCCCGGCATTCATGTGCTGCCGGTCGGCATCGAAGCGCTCCCTGCCAATCTACGCGCCTTTGACACGGTGTTCTCCATGGGCGTGCTGTACCACCGCCGCTCACCGATTGACCACCTGACAGAACTTCGGGACGCCCTGCGATCGGGCGGCCAGTTGGTCCTGGAAACACTGGTCGTCGAGGGCGACGCGACCACAGTCTTTGTGCCACCCGGACGTTACGCCCGTATGGGCAATGTCTGGTTCCTCCCCAGTACCGCCGCGCTGACGCTTTGGCTGCAAAAGCTTGGCTTCCGAAACGTCAAAACCATCGACGTTGATCGCACCTCAACGGACGAACAACGACAAACCGAATGGATGCAATTCCATTCGCTGGCCCAGTTCCTTGACCCGGAAGACCCTGGCAAGACCTACGAGGGCCACCCGGCCCCACTGCGCGCCATTGTTACCGCTGACGCACCCTGAGCATCAGTGCAGTGCGCGCACTTCGCGGGCACCCTCGAACACCACGTCAAACACCTCTCGAAAGGTGCGCACGAAGTGTACGGTGATCCCCTCGCGCAGGTAATCAGGCAGTTCCTCGTAGTCACCGCGGTTCGCGTGGGGCAGGAGTACTTCGGAGATTTTTGCCCGTCGTGCAGCAATGATTTTCTCGCGAATACCCCCGACCGCCAGAACTCGCCCGGTCAGTGTCAGCTCTCCAGTCATGGCCAATGGTCGCGATAAACGCTCACCGCGAGCCAGTGACACCAGGGCCGTGGCCATTGTGATACCCGCGCTGGGGCCATCCTTGGGTGTCGCGCCTTCAGGCACGTGCAGGTGCACCATGGACAGGTCAAAGAAATCGTCCTCACCACCGAACTCACGCAGGTTGCCGACAACATGGCTATAGGCTATCTCGGCGCTCTCTTTCATCACGTCACCCAACTGACCGGTCAGCTTGAAGCCCCGATTGAGCGTATGAATCTTCGATGACTCGATGGCCAGTGTCGCACCGCCTGAGGCAGTCCACGCGAGCCCGGTCACCACGCCTTTGGCCCGCGCGGGCTTTTCGGTGCGGTAACGCGGCTGACCGAGCATGTCGGCGACTTCCTTTTTGCCAATACGGACCCGCGCTTCATCGCCGTCGACCATGCGGACCACCGATTTTCGGATGAGCTTCGCAAGCTGCTGCTCCAAACCCCTGACGCCAGCTTCGCGACTGTAACCGTCGATGACCAGCTTGATCGCAGCCTCGTTGATGCGCACCTGATCATTCCGCGCACCGTGACGCTCGAGTAAACGAGGCCACAAATGATGTTTGGCGATAGCCAGCTTTTCCTCAGCGATGTATCCGGCCAGACGGATGGTCTCCATACGATCAAGCAAGGGGGCGGGAATCGTATCCAGCTGATTGGCCGTACAGACGAACAACACTTTGGAAAGATCGACACGAAGATCGAGATAGTGATCGAGAAATCCGCTGTTCTGTTCCGGGTCGAGTACCTCCAGCAGCGCCGAGGCTGGATCGCCCTGATAGGACGCTCCGATCTTGTCAATTTCATCGAGCATGATCACAGGGTTTTCGACCTCGACTTCTTTTAAGGCCTGCACCAATTTGCCCGGCATGGCACCGATGTACGTGCGCCGATGCCCTTTAATCTCGGCTTCATCACGCATACCGCCCAAACTGAAGCGATAGAACTTGCGTCCCAGCGCGTCGGCGATGGAGCGCCCGATACTGGTCTTGCCCACACCGGGCGGACCCACCAATAGCAGGATCGAGCCATCGATCTGCCCCTTGAAGGCACCGACAGCAAGAAACTCAACGATGCGCGCTTTGACATCGTCGAGTCCGTCGTGATGCGCATTTAAGGTCTCCCTGGCGTGGACCAGGTCGAGGTTGTCCTCAGATCGCACCCCCCAGGGCACCGACGTCAGCCAATCGAGGTAGTTACGCGTTACCGCATATTCCGGAGAACCCGACTCGAGAATCTTGAGCTTGTCGAGCTCTTCACGAGCCCGGGCCAGGACCCGCTCGGTGGGGTTCAGCCGCGCGAGACGCGCCTCGAAGCGCTCGGCATCACTGGTCCGATCGTCCTTGGAGAGCCCCAGTTCTTTCTGGATAACCTTCATCTGTTCACGCAGGAAAAACTCCCGCTGGTTATCCTCGACCTTGTCATTCACCTGGTCGCTAATCTGGTTCTGAAGCTCGGCGACCTCACGCTCTCGCTTGAGCAACTCGAGCACCTTGGCCATACGCGATTGCAACGGTAGTGTGTCGAGTACCGCCTGCAACTGATCGCCACTCGCCGTGGTCATCGCAGCGGCAAAGTCGGCCAGCAGACTGGGTTGATTCGGATTGAAGTTACCGATGTACTGCTTGAGCTCTTCGCTGAACAGCGGGTTCAGGGGCAGCAGCTCCTTGATGGCGGCGATAACGGCCATGGCATAGGCGCGGATTTCGTCGCTGTCTCGATCGCCGGTCGAACGTGGGTATTCGACCTGGGCAATAAAGGGCGCTTCCCGGTTGAGCCAGCGCACCACACGAAAACGCCGCAAACCCTGGGCGAGAAACTGCCCCTCAGCCTGTCCGGCTGGCGGGCGATGCAAGCGCACCACGCAGCCGGTGAGTGGGAACTGATCAGGATCAGCCTGTGACGGATCCCGGTCGCCAATCCAGGCCATACCCAGCAGCGACTTGCCCTGCTGCCCGACCGCCTCCAGGGTCTCGGACCACTTCTCGGGGTCAAGCCCAATGGGCTGCACCTGACCGGGGAAAAATGGCCTACCGGGCAGTGGCAGCAAGACCAGCGTGTCCGGCAAGACATCATCGGCAACCGCAGGGGTCATGGCCTCGGCAACCGACTGTCCCGACTCATCGATGGGGGCGAGCTCGCTGGCGGTCTTGTCTTCGTCGTTGTCATCGATGTCATCAGCCATAGGGAGCTCTCCTGTTTCAACCGGCAATCAGTGCCGACGTACACAGGACATGGGTGCGCATCGCAAAACTTCAAGCGGTGGCGGGGTTCAGACCCCGCCGGCTTACTCCTCGCTGCTGGTAGGCACGGGCGGCGGATTGTTGCCGAATGGGAAGCTGGCCACTTTACCAGCGGCATTGTCGGAGACCTTCACAGCGCCTTCCTTCTCCACCTCATCGATGCGTATCACCGACTGCAGGGGTATATAGCTGCGCTTGACACCAGCAAACTCGTTTTTGATTTTCTCTTCGCCCGGATCAACGACAATCTGTGAGCGTTCGCCAAAGAGCATTTCTTCGATTTCGATGAAACCCCACATGTCGCTCTGGTAAATCTGGCGCGCAAAGACTTCGAACACCTGATTGCCGTTCTGGAAAATCACTTTGTAAACCGGTTGCGCGGGCATGGGACTCCTGCGAAAGACACTGGTCGGGCAGCCCGAGAAACGGACCGCGGAGCTGGAATTAAACGAGACTCACCACCATAGCACACCTGCTCGCAGCTTGATAATCATTCGCTCGCACCCGCCGCCGCACAGCGGTATAATCCGCGCCCATTTTCCGGCAGCGGCCACACCGCAAGAAGCAGCAGTGAGCGAAAAAGCCACCGAAACCCAGCGTAAAAAGCTCTTTGTTCAGACCCACGGTTGTCAGATGAACGAGTACGACTCCGCTCGTATGGAGGATCTGCTCAACGTCAGCCATGGTTTGGAGAAAACCGACAATCCTGAAGAGGCTGATGTCCTGTTGCTGAACACCTGCTCGATTCGCGAGAAGGCTCAGGAGAAAGTGTTTCACCAACTGGGGCGCTGGAAGCACCTCAAGCAGGCGAATCCCGACTTGATCATCGGTGTTGGCGGCTGTGTCGCCAGCCAGGAAGGTGCCGATATTGGCAAGCGAGCACCCTATGTAGACCTGATTTTCGGTCCGCAAACCCTGCACCGATTGCCGGAAATGATCGATGCCAGCAAGGGCGGAGAGCCGGTGGTCGTCGATATTTCATTCCCGGAAATCGAAAAATTCGATCGCCTGCCCGAGCCTCGGGTCGAAGGTCCGACCGCGTTCGTATCAATCATGGAAGGCTGCAGCAAGTACTGCACGTTCTGCGTCGTGCCTTACACCCGAGGCGAGGAAGTCTCCCGCCCGGTAGACGACGTCATCGCCGAGATTGCCAGCCTGGCCGAACGGGGTGTCAAAGAGGTCAATCTGCTGGGGCAAAACGTCAATGCCTACCGCGGAGAAAACCATTTGGGCGAAGTCGTGGACTTCGCCGACCTGCTGCACCTTGTCAATTTGGTACCCGGGATCGAACGTATTCGCTACACCACTTCTCATCCGGTGGAGTTTTCCCAGGCGATCATCGATTGTTACGCCGAGATTCCGGCACTGGTCGATCATTTGCACCTGCCCGTCCAGAGTGGCAGCGACAAGATCCTGATGGCCATGAAGCGCGGACACACCGCACTCGAGTACAAAGCCAAGATCCGTGCCCTGCGCAAAATCCGACCGAATATCTCAATGTCATCGGACTTCATCATTGGCTTCCCCGGCGAGACCGAAAAGGACTTCGCCGACACCATGAAGCTCATCGAAGAAATCGGCTTCGACAACTCTTTCAGCTTTATTTACAGCCAGCGGCCCGGCACACCGGCATCTGATCTGGCCGATGACACGACCGAGGCCGAAAAAAAGAAGCGCCTGCATATTCTTCAGGGGCGCATTGCCCAACAAGCCCAGGCCATCAGCCAGGGCATGATTGGCACTCAGCAACGGATTCTGGTCACCGGACATGCCAAAAAAGACCCGGGCCAGCTCTCTGGCCGCACCGAGAACAACCGGGTGGTCAACTTCAGCTGCACTGACACCCAACTCATTGGTGAGTTTGTTGATGTGACCATTCTCGAGGCCTACACAAACTCACTGCGTGGCGAGTTGGTCGCTGCGGCGGACAGCCTCGCGGCACACGGTTGACTCCGTTTTTTAGACGCGTATCTTCGGTTTCCCATAGTGACCAAGGCAGATCCGTTGGATACTGACAGTGAGTCGTCGATAGCGACCGCACAGGTGAGCTTCACCCTGGAGCCCAACGACGCACGACATTTGGCCGCCCTCTGCGGCCAACTGGATGGACACCTGCGTCTGCTCGAAGACCGGCTGGGGATCACCATCCGCAATCGCAGCAATCACTTTACCCTCGACGGTCCCGCTGAGCCCGTAGCGGTGGCACAGGCGCTGTTGCGCAGCCTCTATCGTGAGGTGCAGCGCGGTATCGGACTGAGCCCCGAGTCGATTCACCTGCACTTGCAGCAGTCCGACCTCGAAACCCTGATTGCCAATGACGAAGATGTTGAGTCGATCGGCGTCATTCGCACCAAACGCACCGCCATCAAGCCCCGCGGCCGCAACCAACAGGGCTACGTCAAAGCGATTGCACGTAACGACATTAACTTCGGCATTGGCCCTGCGGGCACAGGCAAAACCTATCTTGCGGTTGCTTGCGCGGTTCAGGCCCTGCTGGCGGAAGATGTACGCCGCATTTTGCTGGTCAGGCCCGCTGTGGAAGCTGGTGAAAAACTCGGCTTTCTGCCGGGTGACCTCAGCCAGAAAGTCGACCCTTATCTGCGCCCGCTCTATGACGCCCTGTATGAAATGCTGGGATTCGAAACGGTCTCAAAGTACATCGAGCGCAATGTCATCGAGGTCGCCCCACTGGCGTTCATGCGTGGGCGTACGCTCAACAATGCCTTCATCATTCTCGATGAGGCCCAGAACACTACCCGCGAGCAGATGAAGATGTTCCTGACGCGTATCGGCTTCGGGTCTACCGCCGTCATTACCGGAGACGCGACCCAGATTGACCTGCCCCGCGGACAGCAGTCAGGCCTCACTCACGCCAGCCAGGTGTTGGAGAAGATCGACGGCATCTCTTTCACCTGGTTCGCCAACAAAGATGTTGTTCGCCACCCCGTCGTGCAGCGCATTGTCTCGGCATACGACGCCTTCGACGATCGCACCGCGCGGATTGAACAGGCGGGCAAACCGTGACGCCCGTGGTTCATATTGATCGTGCGGAAGGGGTTGAGTCGCCCGACGACGACAGTTTCAGTTGCTGGATAACCGCAGCACTTGATGCAGACCCCTCCCGGGTTGCTTTTGACCACCCCGAACTTAGCTTGCGCATTGCCGATAGCGATGAGGTCGCCAGCTTGAACAGTGCTTACCGGGGCAAGCATGGCCCCACCAATGTACTGTCTTTCCCGGCCGACCTGCCCGACGTGGTCGAGAGCTCACTGCTGGGCGATATCGTCATTTGCGCCCCGTTGGTCGACGCCGAAGCGCAAGCCCAGGGCAAGAGCACATTAGCCCATTGGGCGCACCTGACAGTCCATGGGGTGCTGCACCTACTGGGGCACGACCACCTCGAAGACGACGAAGCCGAACTGATGGAATCCCTGGAGACACAAGCTCTCCGAGGACTTGGCTTCACCGACCCGTATCAAATTTCTTCCCACAGCCCCGAAGGAGGCGTGCCCGCATCGTGACTGACTCACGGAGCAACGACAGCGAAGAGCGCAGTTGGCTCGGTCGTCTGACCCATCTGTTTTCTGGTACCCCACAGTCCAAGGAGGACCTCGAGGATGTGCTTGCCCAGGCATCCGAGAACGAACTCATCGACGGTGATGCCCGCAGCATCATGGAAGGGGCGCTACTAGTCAGCAACATGCAGGTCCGGGACATCATGATTCCGCGGCCGCAGATGGTGGTGATCAAGGTGGATGCCGATCTCGACGAAGCGCTGCCCCAGATTATTCACGCGGGGCACTCGCGCTACCCTGTGATCGGTGAGAGCCCGGACGATGTCCTCGGCATCTTGCTGGCCAAGGACCTGCTGCCGCTGATTTTGCAGGGCAATGACAGCTTCGATCTTCGCGAACTGATGCGCCCGGTCACCGTGGTACCTGAAAGCAAACGACTGAACGTGCTACTGCGGGAGTTCAGGCAGAACCGCAATCACATGGCCATTGTCGTGGACGAGTACGGTGGTGTTGCCGGGCTGGTCACAATCGAAGATGTACTGGAAGAGATCGTCGGTGAAATCGAAGATGAAACCGACACGGGGGAAGTGGAGCAGATTCGCCGTATCAACGAGCGTGACTTCTTCGTACAGGCGCTGACCCCGATCGATGATTTCAATGAGTTCTTCGATGTTCAACTTAGCGAAGATGAGTTCGACACCATCGGTGGGCTGGTGACCAATGCATTTGGTCACGTACCCAGTCGCAATGAAACCACCGAGCTGGGCGGCTTCGAATTTCGGGTTATCAATGCCGATCAGCGCAAGCTACAAAGCTTGCGGGTCCGCGCGATCGAAGCGACGGAGTAAACCACGATGGCCGTTCGCCATCTGCTGACCCACCTGTTACCGGTCATCGCCGGGGCACTGTTTGTACTCGGCCTGTCACCGTACGATCTTTGGCCGGCCGTGATCGTCAGCATGGCGCTACTCGCCCGGCTCTGGCAGCAATACCCGACAATCGCAGTGCGCATTGGCTACCTCTACGGCGCCGGCTTTTTTGGTGCGGGCGCGTCCTGGGTGTATGTGAGCATCCACGTGCACGGTCCCGCGGCGCCACCGCTCGCCCTACTGTTGACCGGCATTTTCTGCCTGGGACTGGCGATACTCTTCGCACTCCAAGGCTGGGTTTACCGGCGTTGGCTGGCCGGACAGCCGCTGGCCACGGCACTGGGCTTCCCAGCGCTTTGGGTGCTTTTCGAATGGCTGCGCAATTGGCTGCTCACCGGCTTTCCATGGCTTTATGCTGGCTACGCGGGCGTCGACACAGCACTGGCAGGGTGGGCACCGTTGAGTGGTGTTTTTGGTTTGTCACTGCTGTTTGCCATGGCTGCGGGCGCCGTCGTCCAGTGCTTCGATGTCCCGCGCCGCCTGACACGAGGCGGCTGGATATTGATGGCCACGCTGGCGGCGTGGTTAGTGGGCAGCGCACTCAAGCACATCGAATGGACCGATATCAGCGGTGCACCAATCAGTGTGGCGCTGCTGCAGCCCAACATTCCACTCGAGCAGAAGTGGGATCGCGGCAACTTCAGGCGCATCATCAGCCAATATGAATTGGAGACAGACACCCTCGCCGGGCAAGTCGATCTGGTGTTGTGGCCCGAGTCTGCCGTCCCCGCCTATCGTCACCAGGTTGAACCCTGGCTGCAGCGCCAGGCGCAGGCTCTCGATGCTGCGGGTACCGGCCTGATCACTGGCATTCCCGTGAAGGCCAACGACGAGCTGCGTCACAACAGTATTATCGGTCTGGCTCGCGCAGGCGGCGAATATCACAAGCAGAAGCTGGTGCCTTTTGGTGAATACGTGCCACTGGAGGACTGGCTGCGGGGTCTGATTCGCTTCTTTGACCTTCCCATGTCCCAGTTCAGTTCGGGTCCCGCTGGTCAGTCCATGCTGACCTTCGATGGCCTGCAGGTCGCACCTTTCATCTGCTATGAGGTGGTCTATCCGGATTTTGTCGCCAGCGGTAGCCGGGGGTCGGACTTCCTCATCACCGTCAGTAACGACAGCTGGTTTGGCGACTCCATCGGCCCGCTGCAACACCTGCAGATGGCGCGCTTCCGGGCGCTGGAAACCGGTCGCGAGATGCTCCGCGGCACCAACAATGGGGTCACGGCGATCATCGACCACCGAGGTGCGATTACCACAGCCTTGCCACAATTCGAGCAAGCGACTCTGATCGGCCAGATCACCCCGCGACAGGGTGTCACGCCATTCATGCAATACGGCAGCTACCCTGTGCTGACGCTCGCGGGCCTCGCGCTGCTTATTACCGCTCGCCGGCGACGCTGAGCGCCGCGAATATTGGTAAACTGCCACGCTGCCCCGCCCGGGGCACTGACCTGTATTCACAACACGATACCGAGCACACAGAGCCGACATGACCCAGGAATACCAGCCACAAACCGTCGAACGCGATGCCCAGCAGCATTGGGAAAACACCGGTGCCTTCCGGGCGGTCCGCGACGACAGCCAAGAAAAGTTCTACTGCCTGGCCATGTTCCCCTATCCCAGCGGCAAGCTGCATATGGGCCACGTTCGCAACTACAGCATCGGCGATGTCATCGCCCGCTTTCAGCGCATGCAGGGCAAGAATGTACTGCAGCCGATGGGCTGGGATGCCTTTGGGTTGCCCGCTGAAAACGCGGCCATTGCCAACAAGACGGCCCCCGCTGCGTGGACCTACCAGAACATCGAGCAGATGCGCACGCAGCTCAAAGCGCTGGGCTTTGGCTTCGATTGGGACCGGGAACTCGCGACGTGTACGCCGGAGTATTACCGTTGGGAGCAATGGTTCTTCACCCGCCTCTACGAGAAGGGGTTGGTTTACAAGAAAATGGCGACGGTCAACTGGGACCCGGTTGACCAGACCGTGCTCGCCAACGAGCAGGTGAT
>CAYZWL010000038.1:0-30542 GCA_964482195.1 uncultured Alteromonadaceae bacterium
GCGGGAACGCTGTCCCAGACCTTCTTTGGCCAGGACGGCCAAAGCAGAGCGCCCAAGGACGGCTTGAGCGTGTCTGGGACGGCGTTGCCGGTGGCTGGGCGCGGGTTTGTGGTACCACGAACTCGCATTCGCACCCGCACCCGGCCGCGCCTGCCCGCGATGAACCTTTTCTTGTCCAGCGTGTAATATCTAGATGATCCTCAATCCTGATAAGGCTGAAAGCATGGCATTCGTGAAGCGTGATGAAAGTGGCGAGATTGTTGCCGTCAGTCGCGAGCCTGTGGACGGCTTCGATGAGGCGGTCGATGATGCCGATCCCGCGCTACGAGTCTTCCTGACTCAGATCGGTCAGAGTTCTGACCTTGCGCAGTCTGACCTTGAATTCATCCGCGTTCTGGACGACTTGATTAACGTATTGCTGGACAAAAATGTGCTGTTGTTTACCGAGTTGCCCGAGCAAGCACAGGCCAAGATTGCCGAGCGCAACCGACTTCGGTCGCTGCGCTCGGGTGCGCTCGATCTACTCGATGACGAGCCGCTGATTTAGTCTGCGTCGAGTTCGAGCAGGCGCACCCCCGGGCCGGTCATGCCGGCACAGCCGAGGTCGATGACGGTGCTGAGTTCCGACGTGTTTTCAACGCCGGCCGCGAAGCAGGGAATCCCCAGAGACTGGGCGATTGCCACATAGGTCCGCAATAGCGCCTGGTTACCGGTACTGCGGTCGATTTCCCGTATGAACAATGCATCGATCTTGAGGAAGTCTGCACCGAGTTCGCTGAGTTTGCCGATGTCACTGATGCGATAGCCCATATGTTCGATGCCGACTCGGACGCGGTGGGGATGCGCGCGCTGCAGCAAGCGATGAAAACCCTCTGGGTGCGCGTAGACGATGGCCTCGCCAATCTCGAGAGACAGCAGCGCAGCTTCCTGAGGATGTTTGATGAGCAAATCCTCCAGCCAAATACTGAAGCTGAGGTCAGTGAGACTGCTGGACGACAGGTGTACGTGCAGGGGTTGCTGTTGTTGCCGGATTTCCTCCAGCGCGCGCTGTATGACGGCGCGATCGATCTCACCGCTGAGATCCAGTCGATAGACCCAGGGCATGAACTCGCCAGCCCTGAGCACTTCACCGTTGCTGTGCACGCGAATCACGCCCTCGCGATGGCGCAGTTCGCCCTTGGCATCCAACACCGGGAAAATGTCCAGATGCAGATCCTGCTGGGTAATCGCGGTGGTGAGGGTTTCCTGCCAGGCGCTGGCCTGTTCCCTGAGCGGTACGGCGCTGGTGGATCGTCGGCTGGCCACGGTCACCGGTGAGCCTCGCTGGTGATCTGCGGCGAGCAGTGCGCCATCGAGTGCGGTCATCACCTCTGACAATTGGTCTCCACTGGCGTACTCAGCTGCAGCGGTCGGTAGGGTGGTTTTATCCTCCATGTCATAGCGTTTGAGCACTGCCTGCACCGCCTGCTGCATTTGCTCGCCCAGGGATTTTGCATCGCGTGCATGGGGGGCGAGGATGCTGAAGTCGGAACCATTGAGGCGCCCGGAAGACCAGCCCTCTTCCGCGATGGTCAGGTGCTTGATCTCGGTACCCAGGTCCTTGAGTACCGTATCCATGGTCTGCCTGCCGTAGTGTTGGTTGAGGCGCAGCAAATCGTTAATCCGCAACAATCCAACGCAGCCGCTGGCGTCTGCGCCCTCAGAGTCGAGGTGGGCCCTGAGGCGCGCCAGCAGGGGGCGGCGCATCATCAGGCCGGAAACGGGGTCTATTTCACTGGCTTCTCGCTGGCGCTCGAGTCGTTGTGCCTCCCGGTCCAGCATGTCTCTGACACGCTTCGACAGCTCGTTCATGGAGCGAGTCACGGTCGAAAACTCGGTGGTCCAGGGTTCCGGTAGAGTGATGAATCTGCGCTCGCCGATCGCTGAAGCCTGCTCGACCACCTGCCGTAGTGGCGCCAGAATCGAGCGCAGCAGCAATGTGCCGATGATACCCGCGACGATCATGGCCGCGACCAGGGCAATCAACGTACGCAGTGCCCCCGCCCAGAGTTCATCGTAGGCAAAGTCTTCGAAGGATTTGAGTGACAGCGTGCCGACCTGATTCCAGCCACTGGAGACCTGGGCCGAGCCGGGCAAGGCATCGATATCAAACAGTGACTTGAACCATTTCGGCGTGCCGGTTGCCGGTGGTTCGTTGATGCGGCTGAACAGCACTTCGCCGTCAGCGGTGCGCAGTTCAACCCACTCGTAGTCACCGAGGTCCAGTTGTGCCGAGAGCTGGATTTCAAGCGCGACGGGGTCCAACGCCTGCTGCGAGAGCGACAGTGCGAGCGCGGTTGCGTTGTCGCTGTTCTTCACCGACAACTGGGCTTCGAGGTAATTGCTACTGCTGATGCCGTTGATGGTAAAGGTGATGACAAACACCGTTAGCATCAGCGCGCTCAATGCAATCCAGAGCTGTTTCGTTAGCGACATGCGTCCCCCTAGTTGTCGATCGTCATGCCTTCGGCCTGTGTTCGGCTCAGCACCTGTTGCCAGCGTGCCATACGCGCCTGGGGATCCCTGCCAGAGGAGGTCCCGCGCGTGCCGATCCACAGATCAGCATGGTTGAAACTGAACACCGGTACCAGATCGGGCCGCTGGTCTGCCGGCAACAGTTGATTGTTGATGTTGTCGAGAATCAAAGGCACAGCGCTTGGCGACTCGTACCAGGCGAGCACCATGTGCGCCTGGGGTGCCAGTCCCGGGCGCATGGCTTTGACATAAACAAGGCGCAGATCACCCGGCGCAACACCGAGCGATAGCAGCGTGACGTATTTGGCGATGCTGAAATCCTCGCAGTCGCCGGCTGCGAGCGACAGGGTTTCCAGTGGCGTTGCCCAGTAGTCGGATTGTCCGAAGAGCGCGTCGTCGGTCGTCCACCGCACTTGCTGGTTAAAAAAGTCGTTGACCTGGCCGAGCTGAGCGCGCACCGGCTGCCCCGCGGCAGCGTCGAGCAACGTTTGCCAGCGTGCAACGCTCTCGCTACCGGTGGTGCCGTAACGTTCGCTGGCGACGTTCTCAAGCAGGCGCCAGTCGACACCCAGGCTGTGCGAAGCGCCCCAGCTGATGAGGGCGAGCAACAGCAAAATAGCTGATCTACGCGGTCCGCGTTTTCCTGCGGTCATCCATAGTTCTGAGAGTGCGAGATGCGTCACGCCAGTTTTTCGCTATATCCTGGGGTTGGAAAAAAATAGACTTTGGTACTAGACTTTTTAGTCGACCTTTTTCCAGGCTCACGTGGGCCGGTAAAAACCACAAACACAAGTGGATACTGTCATGCCCTCTAGTAAACGAACACCCTTCCGATCCGTCAGCAAGCTTGCTGTACTGCCTGCCCTGCTGGCCTCTCTTGCGGCCAATGCGCAGGAGGTCTCCACCTATGGCCAGGCCGTTGCCGTTGCCCTGGGTTATAACCCGGCCGTGGTTTCTGCCTACCATGAGTTCCAAGCGGCGCGCGATGGCCAGGCGATTGCCGAGGGTGGATTGCGCCCGAGCGTCGATGTGGCTGCTGATGTGGCCTGGGAAGAACGGCAGACACCACTGAATGACTTCGGTGACTACGGGCGCAACTCGGTGCGCTTCAGTATCACCCAACTGTTGTTTGACGGCTTTGCGACCCGCGATCAGGCCCGTGCTGCCGGTTTTGATGCGCTGTCGGCCTACTACGCATTTGATGCGGCTTCCCAGGCCGTTGCGCTTGAGGCTACCGAAACCTATTTGGGGACTTTGCTCTACCAGCGCCTCGTCGCGTACGCCGAGGAAAACTACGTCGTTCACCGCCAACTGTTCAATCGTATCGCGGAGCGCGCCGATGCGGGTGTCAGCCAGCGGGTTGACCTCGAGCAGGCGACAGCGCGTATGGCGCTGGCCGAGTCCAATCTGCTGACCGAAGTGACCAATCTGCACGACACCCGGGCTGAGTTTCAGCGTGTGGTCGGCCACCTGCCCGCTGACAAGCTGAGCCTGCCTACACTGCCGGGTGGTGCACTGCCCGATGTCCGGGATGAAGCATTGGCCATCGCCTACCGACAGAATCCGGTCATCAACGGTTCAATCGAAGATATGCGAGCCGCACGCGAGCTGACCAATTCGACGCGCGGTGCGTTTTTCCCGCGTTTTGATTTGCGCTACCGCAATGAGCGGGCAGAGGATCAGGATGGTTTCCGTGGCGACACCGACCTCGAGGCGGTGGAAATCGTCATGACCTATAACCTGTATCGGGGCGGTGCTGATTCAGCACGACGTCGGCAGGCCTCCAATCGCTATTACGCCGCCGTTGAGTCCAGGAAGCAGGCCTGTCTGGACGTGCGTCGTCAGACGATGATCGCCTTCAACGATATTGGTGTGCTGGAACGGCAGGTGGACTACCTGGCGCGACAGCTCGATGCACAGGACAAGACCCGCCGGGCCTACAACGACCAGTTTGACCTCGGTCAACGGTCCCTGCTGGATTTGCTCGATAGCCAAAACGAATATTTTGATACCCAGCGTGCTCTGATCAACGCGCGAACCCAGCTGGTGACGGCCCAGGCGAGGACCCTGGCAGAAATGGGAGCACTGACCCGCACCCTGGATGCCGCTGGCTTCAACGCCGATAAGATCGAGGCACTCGAGCTCGATTTGAAACGCGGTGAAGACGAAACGATTGCGGTTTGCCCTCAAGCGGTGCCCGGGGCCATCGATATTGATCAAGAGGCGATCTTCGAGCGACTGAATGCCCGTGCGGATAGCCTGAACAACTGAGCTATTCGGCGAAAGTCAGTGCGTCCAGCACGTCCATGAACTCTTCGAGGTTGATGGGCTTGCGCAGCAGCTTGACGGGCAAGTGGCTGAGTCCTGCCATCTCCACGTCGCTGTCGAGATGACCCGATATCACCACGAATTCGTATTGGCGGTCTGCGTCACTGGATAGCTCTCGCACCAGTTCAATGCCATCCCGCCCTGGCATGCGCATGTCGGTGATCACCAGCGTGATGTCCGGGTCGTCGTGGATCAGGGCCAAGGCCTCGTCAACGCTGCTCGCGCAAACGCAGTCGAAATCCATGGTATCGAGCAGTTCCGAAAGCTCCTCGAGGATGACTGGCTCGTCATCGACCAGAATGATGCGTTTGTGTAGGACCATGGACGGGACTATAAGCAAACCCTGTGTCTTCTGTGAAGTCGAACAACTTCAGGACGAGCCTGTTGCGGGCGCTGTCGGCCTGCGAGCATGTGATACGCTCGTAGCCCTCGTCAGGTCATTGCGGCGGTGTCTTGGGTTGAGCGCGGGATAATGGAAAAAGGTCTGGTGTTGCAACGAGAGTACATGTTGCTGGGCATCATGATGCTTGTGACAGTAGTGCTTGGCATGGTGCCGCCGCTGGAAGTGGCCGGCATGATGATGCTGTTCTACTTTGTGCCAGCGCTGATTGCCGCCTATGTGACCAGCATCGGTGTTTTTCTGGGCGCCGGCATCATTGTTCTCATGGTGTCCATTCCGGTGCTGGACAGTCCCAGCGACAAGTATTTTCCCGTCGCTATCGTCTCCTATCTGATTTGCGCCGGCGTCGTTGTGATTCGGCGCTCGCTCAAAATCGATGAAACCCTCTTGGTCGCCACCGGATTGCTCTTGTTGATGGGCTACCCGTTGCTGACGGTCATTTACTACTACCTTGTCGATTTGGAGCTGCTTCACGCCACTTTGCTGTCGTCGCGCTATGTGGTGCAGTCATTGTTCTGCATTTTGGTCGCCGAAGCGGTGGTGCTGGCGGCTACGCTCTCTGATTGGCGCTGGCTGGGCCCCGTTCGCACTGGGCTTGGATTCCGGCCATCGCTGGTGCAGGTGGCCGAACTGATTACCAGTGTTGCGGTCACGATCAGCCTGGTGATCTCGTTGATCATGTTCTGGCGCAGCTGGGAAGCTGAAATTGATGATGAAATCCAGCGCGCGGCTTTCAGTCGGCTTGAGGATCGTCACACCACGGCGGCCGGTATTGTCCGCGAACGGCTGCAATTATCTTTGCGCCACGCCATGGTCCAGCGCGACCTTCGGGGATTGTCGCTGGATGAATTGGCCACGGAGGTAGGGCGTTTTATCGCTGTCAGCACGCCGCAGGAGGTCAGCGATTCGGTGGCTTATGACGTCGCGGTAAGCACCGATGGGCAGACTGGAGCGACCGTGGGGTTTGCGCCTGCCGAAGTGTCGGCGGTAATGGCCGAATTCTCCAATCGTTTTCCAGGTGCTATCGGTCTGCGTGCCTTTCAGGTCACCTCGCCAGTAGACGGAGCCGTGCATCCGGTCAGCGCCTATGCCGGTGACGACGGCAGTTTTTTGCTGGTGCGTTTTGCTGATATGACGGCGGCGGAGCTCTTTGAAGCGTCGTCGCTGGAGGTCGCCGAGGGGCACGGTGATCAGGTGTCGCTGGTGGTGGTGCCGCGCAATGCCCAGTCACTGGAGGAAGACTTCGCTATTCCGCAGTTTGGCGCTGTTGTTGAAGAATTGGACAACGGTCTGGTCTGGCGCGACGTCACCGAGGAGGAGGGTGGAGACGGTCTGCACGAACTCTCCACCATGGCGCCAGGGCTGACCGCGGTATTCCGGCTGTCCCCCGACCGCTATGAAGTCTTTGCCGAGCAGTTGCACAGCTCCGACCGCGCTCGTGCACAGGTCAATGTCTGGAGCTACTTCCTGGATTTTGCCGCTGCGGTGACTTTCAGCACGATCATCGATGTTTTGATTCTCGGGGCCCTGTTGTTGGCGTCGAGGGTCCTGGTGGGCCGGTTAATCGCTCCGTTGGGTGAGTTGACCCGAATCTTCGAAAGCTGGCGGCAGTTCCGTGGCGGCGAACTCGGATCTGGCGCCGCCCTGCAGGCGATGGATTCTTCAGGCCTGTCTGCACTCAAGGACATCCACAGTCTGCAGCAGGGGTTTCGGGCCCTCGCCCAGGATGTGATGTACGGTGAACGCCGTCTGTCGACGATTGCTGCCAACTACGACGAATTGTTGCGGTCATTGCCGCTCGGTGTCTTGGCGGTAGATGGTGCATCAAGGGTGCAGTTTCTCAATGATGCGCTGGGTGAAATGACGGGGCAGCGTCAGGAGGCGCTACAGCGACTCAAGGGGCAGGCCGCGCAGATGCTCGCTGGCGGCATCACCGTTGATGAATGGCAGTTGGTATTGGACGACGCCTCTCCCAAAAGCCTGTTGTTGGTGGTCAACCATCGTTTGGATGAGCGGGGTCAAGAATCGGGACTCTGGGTGATCGTCACCGATCTCACTGAGCAAAAGCAGACCAGTGCGCAGCTTATTCAGGCATCCAAGCTGGCCACCCTGGGTGAGATGTCGACTGGCATGGCTCACGAACTGAACCAGCCGCTCAATGTGATTTCGCTCGCGACCAGCAATCTCCGCTTTACCATCAAGAAAGGCAAAGCGACTCCCGACAATACCCTGTCAAAACTCGATCGTATCGATGGTGCGGTGCATCGTGCGGCCAACATTATCGATCACATGCGTGCCTTCGGACGCCTCGCTGGTGAAGGATTGACCGAAATCAATCTTGGGGAAGTGGTCGGTGGTGCCTGCAATCTGTTGGGAGAGCAACTCAAGTTGGCCAACATCGCGCTGCTCAATGAAGTGCCGGACCAGGGACTCGCCGTCAAAGGTAACGCGATTCAGCTCGAGCAGGTGATCATCAACCTGGTGAACAACGCCAAGGATGCCATCAAGGAAACCCAGAGCGCGGGCACCATCACCGTTGATTCCGA
The DNA here is from genome assembly GCA_964482195.1 of uncultured Alteromonadaceae bacterium. Classification (GTDB taxonomy): domain Bacteria; phylum Pseudomonadota; class Gammaproteobacteria; order Pseudomonadales; family Halieaceae; genus Luminiphilus. Next base: position 7,789 of record CAYZWL010000038.1, read on the forward strand.
AGTCGGCGGTGGCCGAGTACGGCTGCGCGTCACAGACAGCGGTGGCGGAATCCCCGACCATGTTCTGCCGCATATTTTCGAGCCGTTCTTCACGACCAAGCCAGTGGGTAAGGGAACGGGACTCGGCGGCTCGATCAGTTACGGTATCGTCCGGGAAATGCAGGGCGACATCTGGGCGGAAAACGTCAGCGGCGGCGCGCAAATCACGATAAGCTTGCCGTTGGTTGATGTCGGCGTCGGTGCTGAGCCGCTGAATCTTGCTTGATACTGCGTTGAGAATGTCATGAAAGTACTGATCGTTGACGACGAACCCGAAATCCGCGAAGAGCTCACCGAGTTTGTCGGTGCCCTCGATTACGAGGTTGATGTCGCCGCGAACGGTGAAGAAGCGCTGAGCAAATTCTTCGCCGACAAAGACATCAGCATCATCCTCAGCGATCTCACCATGCCCGGTATTACCGGTTTGGAAATGCTTGAGGGGATTAACATCTCCCCCGAAGCCGAAGACCGTATCCGTCAGGTCATCTTCATGACGGGTAATGGCGACACCCAGTCGGTCATCAAGGCCATGCATCTGGGCGCGACTGAGTTCCTGTTAAAGCCGGTGGACCTCGAGCAGCTCGAGAAGAATATCCACACCGCGCGTGAGTATGTGGCCGCGGAACAGTTTCGCAGGCTCAACGAAAAAGCGCTGGCGGCCAAGGTTACCGCCAACGAAATCCAAATCGATTCCCTGAATAAGGACGTACAGCGCGCTTACGCCGAGTCTTTGGCCGCGCTGGCCGCCGCCGCTGAATACAAGGACCCGGAGACCGGCCAGCACATTACGCGCATTGGCGAATATGCGTCTGCACTGGCCATGAAGATGGGCTGGTCACGGGAGCGTGCTGAAATGCTGCGCATGGCGGCGCCCCTGCATGACGTTGGCAAAGTGGGCATGCCCGACGCCATTTTGCTCAAGGAAGGCCCGCTGGATCCGGAGGAGCTGCGCATCATGCAGCGCCATCCCGAGCACGGCTACAAAATACTGTCGCGTTCAAACTACCCGGTCATGAATATGGCGGCACGCATCGCCCTGTGCCACCACGAACGCTGGGACGGTACCGGCTATCCCCGCGGTTTGAAGGGCAATGAAATCCCGGTCGAGGCGTCGATTACTACCTTGTGCGATGTCTACGACGCACTGCGTTCAGAGCGCCCGTACAAGCCCGCCTTCAGTCACGAGAAGGTGATGGAGATCATTCTCAAGGGCGACGGCCGCACCGCGCCTGAGCATTTCCGCCCGGATGTGATCGAGGCTTTCATCGAACACCAGTACATGTTGGCCGATATCTTTGATCGTTGGAAAGACGAAGATACTCCGCCGGAGGCGGCCGTGCCTCCGGGCCATGGGGTCTGACAAGCGCTTTAGCGATTGAGTGCCGCACTCACCACATCCCGGGTCGTAGCGGGGTCGATGACGGTGTCAATTTCGAGATAGCTCGCGGCTTCGGTCGCGCGGCCTTTCTCATACAGTATGGCTAGCAGTTCATTGTAGCGGGCTTCGCGTTCGGGCCCTTCGGGGAGTGCGTCGAGTTCGGTGCGGAAACCGAGCTTGACCGCGCCCTCTAGGCCCATGCCACCAAATTCCCCTTGAGGCCAACTGGCCGAAATGACCGGTCGCGCGAAGGAGCCGCCGGCCAGTGCCATGGCGCCCAGGCCATAGCCACGCCGCAGGAAGATCGCAATCCAGGGCGCTTGAACGCCGGCCGCCGTATTGAACAACTGGCCCATCGAGCGTGGGGCACCCGCGGCCTCGCTCTCGGGCCCCACCATGAATCCGGGGGTATCGATGAGTGAAACGACGGGCAGGCCCCAGCGGGTTGCTACTGTCAGGAATTGGCTGCACTTTTCCGCGGCCTCACCATCGATGGCCCCGGCCAGATGTCTGCAATCGCTGGCCAGCAGGGCGACGGGTTCGCCGGCGAAGCGGGCGAAGCCGGTGAGAATGGCGCGCCCGTAGCCTCGCTGGACCTCGGTCCATGTGTCGCGGTCGACCAGGGTGTGGATGACCTTGCGAACATCGTAGGCCATGCGCCGATTGTCAGGCAGGATGCTTCTGAGTGCGGTCTGGTCGCTGGCCTGCCACTGCTGCAGCGGTCCTTGGGTGTAGCTCAAAATGCGGCGGGCCGCGTTCGTGGCCTCGCGCTCATCGGCGACGATCAGATCGGCCACGCCATTGCGCTCATGGACGGTGGCGGGTCCGATATCGGTCGGGGCGTAACTGCCCAGTCCGCCCCCCTCGATCATGGCTGGGCCCGCCATGCCGATCCACGATTGCTGCGTGGTGATACGAATGTCAGCGGCACCAAACAGGGCCGCGTTGCCGGCAAAGCAATAACCATTGTTGACCGCGATTCGAGGCACTTTGCCGGTGAGTGCTGCCCAGCGATGGAAGGTGGGATAGTTGAGTCCCGCCATGCTGACCAGTACATCGGTGTCCCCGGGGCGGCCACCGCCCCCTTCGGTATACATCACAACTGGCAGATGTTGCTGCTCGGCGACATCGAGAATCCGGTCAATCTTGTGGTGGTGAAAAAAGCCCTGTGTGCCCGCAAGTACGCTGTAGTCGTTGATAATCACAGCGCTGCGGCTTTGGGCTGGCTGAAACACGTCGCCGTTGATTTGTGCGGTGCCGGTGATGACACCGTCGGCGGCCGTGTCCTGATAGAGGGCATCTCCTTCGCGCCGGCTGCGCTGTGCCGCCACGGCGAGCTGGCCGTATTCACTGAAGCTGCCGCTGTCGACAAGATCATCCAAGTTTTCCCGGGCGGTGCGATAGCCTTTTGCATGGCGTTTGTCGCGAGCAGTTGCTCGGGCTGTGTCCAGGGTGTTGTCGAGTCGCTGCTGAAGTTTGCTCAGGCTGTCCTTGTTGGTATCGCTGTCAGGCACTGTGGCTCCGGGGTCAACAGATTGGGCTGCAAATCCTGTCTGTCGATATGTTGTGGGTCAAGGGTCGAGTCCGACTTGATTGGCGGCCAGTGCCTGAAGTTGTTCAATAAACCAGTGCAGCGCCTTGCCGCGGTTGTCACTGCGCCACAGCAAAAAGTGGTCACTGAGGACCTCGGGTTGTTCGGTGGGCAGGGCGATTAGTTCACCACTGGAAAGCAGGTGTTCAATCCGTGGTCGAGGCAGATAACCGACACCCAGTCCCGCACGCTGTGCGGCAATCTTGTGCTCGATACTCGCGACCACAATGCGCGCTTGTTGATCAAAAACTCGTCGATTGAGTGCGGGGTGCTCACGGGAGGAATCCCGTACCACGACTGCTCGGTGGGCTTGCTGGGCCTCGAGGCTGATCGGTGTCTTTTCCTGCGCCAGCGGATGATGTGGTGCTACGGCGAACACCCAGGGCAAAGGCAGAAAGGGTTCTGCCTGAAGCCCCCGGCGGTCCACAGGCTCATCGGGTGCGCCAATGACCAGGTCAACCCGGCCCATGGCGATCGCCTCCCAGCTGCCGCCCAGCACTTCTTCAGTCACGTCGATCTCGGTGCCCGGTTGCAAGGCGCAGAAGTCACTGATGAGGCCGGCCAGCACGTTGAAGCCGTAGACTGAATCGAGCGCGATGCGCAGTCGCGACTCCCAGCCCCGATCCAATTGGCGCGTGTTCTCCACGAGGCGGTCAGCGGCGTCGAGAATTTCGCGCCCCTGTTCGAGCATCAACCGCCCGGCCGGGGTGAGCACCGACCGGCGGCCCTCTTTGCGGAACAGCACGACCCCAAGGTCTTCTTCGAGCTTGTTGACGGTGTAGGTGATCTTCGACGGCACCCGGTACAGGCTGGCAGCGGCGGCGGCGAAGCTGCCTTTCCGGTCAATGGCGTCGAGGACTTCCAGGCTTTCGAGGGTCAGTCGGCGTTGGCTCATAATTATTCAAAATAGTTGAAACTATCCGTCGATTTGTTTCGATTTTAGTCTCACATATCAATGATTACCATGCTTTCCATATTCGAAATGCCTGAATTCGCGGGCAATCGATACGGGAGATAGACACATGATGGTCATTCGAAACAGCGACGCACGCGGCAAGGCCAACTTTGGATGGCTCGACAGCCGCCACACCTTTTCCTTTGGGCAGTACTTTGATCCGGCACATATGGGCTTCGGGCCGCTGCGGGTCATCAACGAGGACAAGGTTGAGCCCGGCCAGGGATTTGGCACCCACGGACATCAGGATATGGAGATCCTCACCTACGTGCTCGATGGCGCCTTGGAGCACAAAGACAGCCTGGGCAACGGCTCGCTGATCCACCCCGGTGATGTTCAGCGCATGACGGCTGGCACTGGCGTTAGACACAGCGAGTACAACGCATCCACGACAGACCCCGTGCACTTCCTGCAAATCTGGATTCTGCCGGAAGCCAAAGACCTGGCACCGGGTTATGAGCAAACCTCGTTCCCGCTCGAGTCCCGCCACAACCAGCTGCGGTTGGTGGCCAGCCGGGATGGGCGCGATGGCTCAGTGACGGTGCATCAGGACGTCAATCTCTACGCCGCCACACTCGATGCTGAGGCATCGGTCAGCTTTAGCCCGGAACCCGACCGCAAGCTGTGGCTGCAGGTGGCTCGTGGCCGGCTCACCCTTGACGGTACTGCGCTCTCCGCCGGGGACGGCGTGGCGATTCAGTCTGGGGACGCGATTGCACTCACAGCTCTGGAGCAGGCTGAGGTGTTGTTGTTCGACATGGGCGATGGCGCCCGCTCCACCCACTAACCCCCAAAAGCACAGCAAGGAGATACATCATGAACATGATTCGTAAAGTCGCAGCCTATGCAACTGCCCTGGGCCTGGCGCTCGCTGGCAGCAGTGTTCTCGCAGACGCCAAACCCACGCCGGCAGACAGCATGCTCAGCCCCGACAATCACACCGTGATCCTGATCGATCACCAGCCGCAGATGGCTTTCGCGACCAAGTCAATCGACATCGTCGAGTTGCGTAACAATGTGACCGGTCTGGCGAAAGCCGCCAAGGTCTTCGACGTGCCCACGATCCTGACCACGGTGGCTGAGGAATCCTTCTCGGGTCCGTTGTTCCCAGAGCTCAAGGCTGTCTTCCCCGATCAGACACCGATCGACCGTACCACGATGAACACCTGGGAAGACAAGCGCATCACTGACCGCGTCAATGACATTGGCCGTAACAAGATTGTTATTGCTGCGCTTTGGACCGAAGTCTGTGGTGTGGGTCCTGTGCTCTCGGCAATCGAGCAGGGTTATGAGGTGTACTTCGTGACCGATGCTTCGGGTGGCGTGAGCGATGACGCCCACAACATGGCGGTGCAGCGCATGGTCCAGGCCGGAGCGCATCCCATCACCTGGCTGCAGTACATGCTCGAACTGCAGCGTGATTGGTCGCGTACCGACAGCTACGAAGCCGTGACCGGCATCGCCAAGGCCCATGGTGGCGGCTACGGTCTGGGCATCATCTACGCGAAGGAGATGTTCAAGGCCAGCGAAGCGCACTGAACAAGCCTGGTGACGACGACTCAACGGCACCCTCGGGTGCCGTTTTTTTATGGGTGTCGGCGGGGGCATACTGGGGCGACGTAAGGTGCGGACGCCCGCGGCGACCAATAGGGGGCCAATGGGGAAATTTTATGATTGAAACCATCGTAGCCCAGTCGCTGTTTCTCGTCGCACTCGCCATCGTTGCCAGCCTGCTGAGTCAGTTCTCTCGCATTGAAGTAGGACTCGCCTGTGTGGCGACAGGTTTTGTGGGCGGGCAGATGGTCGGTGTGTTCGGTTTCGATACCGGTATCCGGTCGCATAATCTCGAAGATGTCATTTTCTTTGTCATCCTGCCGGTGCTGGTGTTTGAGGGGGCTTGGCATATCCGACCCGCGCAGCTCCGCCAGTGGCTGGCGCCCATTGTGTTACTCGCGAGTGTTGGCGTGATGGTAGGGACCGCGGCGACGGCGATCATGGTCTACGCGGGAATAGGTCATCCCACCGGGTTTCCTCTTATTGCGGCGCTGCTGACCGGGGCGATTCTGGCGGCGACCGATCCCTCGGCGGTAACGGCCCGGCTACGTGAACTAGGGGCGCCTGGGGGTATCGCCATTATTTTCGACGGTGAGGGCTTGTTTAACGATGCGACGGCCGTCGTGGTCTTTTCGTTGGTGCTGGCTGTGGCATTGGGTCCTGCGCAGCCCCCCCAGGCGGGGTTGCTGCTGTTCCTGCGGGTTTTCTTCGGGGGGGTGTTGATCGGTCTTGCGGTGGGGGGTATCGCGGCTTGGGTCGCGCGGCGACTCGCCAGTGCGGCCGCAACGACGGTCGTGCTGTTGTTTGCGGCCTTTGCGGGCTTCTTCCTCGCCGAATCGCTGGCAGAGGTGTCGGGCATCATGGCCGTAGTCAGCGCAGCATTGCTGAGTCGCTATTTGCTTGACGATCTCGATACCGAAACAGCGCGTGGATTGTCCTTCACCTGGGGTTGGGCAAGCACGCTGCTTAACCATTTGCTATTCGTGTTAATGGGGCTGGTGATTACGCTGGGCATGTTCGAGAGTCGATGGTTGGCAATGCTGATTGCCATTGCCGCGGCGCTGATTGCCCGCGTTGCAGTGGTGCTGGTGTGTGGCTTGCTCGCCTGGCCCATGGGCAGACGCTTGCCCTGGGCATGGCAGGGCTTGTTGGTCTGGGGCGGTCAACGGGGTGCCATTGCACTGGCATTGGTGCTGTCGCTGCCCATCGAGCTCGACTACTGGTACACCATTCAGTCGATGGTGTTCGGCGTGGTGTTGTTCAGCCTGCTTGTGCAGGGCACCACAACCCCCGCGCTGATTCGACGGCTTGCACCAGCCTAAAAGCTGACTGGGAACGCCGTTCTGTGACATGGTGTCGGCTCCCCTAAATCCACCGGATATTCAGTCATGATTGAGCAGCCGTTGACCCTTCCTTGCGGGCAGACCTTAGCCAACCGTCTTTGTAAGGCGGCCATGACCGAAGGTCTGGCCGATGCCCGGGGGGTGCCGACCGATGCGCTGATCAAGCTGTACGACATCTGGGGGCAGGGCGGCGCCGGTTTACTGTTGTCGGGCAATGTACAGATTGATCATGATCATCTTGAGCGACCCGGCAATGTCGTGGTCGATCGCGAGCCGGATGCAGAGCTGCGCGCGGCATTGGAGCGCTGGGCAGCTGCGGCGACCAAGGGCGGTAGCGGTTTCTGGGCGCAGATCAGTCATGCCGGCCGACAGTGCCAGAAGACCGTGAATCCGAACCCCAAAGCGCCGTCGGCAGTGAAGCTCGGGCTGCCTGGTGGTCAGTTTGGAGAGCCGGTGCCCATGTCAACCCAGGAAGTGCGCGAGCTGCCCGCGCGTTTCGCGCTGTGTGCCCGGGTGCTTAAGGAGTGTGGTTTCACGGGCGTACAGTTACACGCGGCGCACGGTTATTTGCTGTCACAGTTTTTGTCACCGAGAGTGAATCAGCGCGACGATGAATACGGTGGGACTCTGGAGAACCGTGCGCGCGTCTTGCTGGACTCGGTCGCCGCGGTGCGCGCCGCAGTGGGTGACGATTTCCCGGTGGCGGTGAAGCTCAATAGCGCCGATTTTCAGCGTGGTGGTTTTGCCTTCGAAGATAGCCTGCAGGTGGCTCAATGGCTGCAGGCCGCCGGCGTCGATCTGATCGAGGTTTCCGGTGGTACTTATGAGCAGCCCAAGCTGCTCAATCTTGAAGGCGTGGAACCCGTTGACGCACAGAGCGTCGCAGAGAGCACCCTGGCGCGTGAAGCGTATTTTGTGGACTTCGCCCGGGCGATGCGCGAACAGTTGGCGATCCCGATCATGGTGACGGGTGGGTTGCGTCGGCGCGACGCCATGCAAGCGGCGCTGGATTCGGGCAGCGCTGACATGATTGGGCTGGGCCGGCCGATGTGTGTGCTCACTGACGCGCCCGCGCAATTGTTGGCTGGTCGCGATGAGTTACCCCGGTTTGAGCAGACATTGTCGCTGTTGCCCAATTGGCTCAAGGGACTTGAGCGCATCAACTTGATTCGCACTGTGGGGGCATTTGCGACCCAGTACTGGTTCTACGAACAAATCGCCCTGATTGGCCGCGAGGGCAAGCCCAGCGATTCACTGGGTGTGATGGCCGCTACCCGGCGTCAGATGGCTCACGCCAAACGGTTGCTGGCCGCGCGCTAGGGGTTTGTTAACAAGTCCCGCGCGTGATGCTCACTACTGGGGTTTGAGTCTCAGTCCCAGCCGTAGCGGTTGATGTTGACCTTCAGGTTTTTGACCGCGACGCCTTCGGCGATCAGGCGCTCTCTGGCAATTTGTGGTTTTGGGCAGGTGATACCTCCGGCGGCATTGATGACGCGATGCCAGGGTATTTCCGAGTCGGCCGGCAGTTGGGACAGAATTTTACCCACCCATCGGGCGCGGCCGGGGTGCCCGGCGCGACGCGCCACTTCACCGTAGGCGCAAACGCAGCCTGCAGGGATAGCTGCTACCACCGCATGCACCGAGGCTGGGTCCAGTTCGGGCAGGTGGTGTTTGTCGGTGCCTTTGAGTGGCGGCGGCGTGCGTTTCATGACGGCCGTTCGTGACTCAGCGGCCGAGAACGAAACTGGCGCAGGTGGTAGCGCTGCCACCGAGGTTGAAAGTCATCATGTTTTGGGCACCGGCAATCTGGTAGCCGCCCGCAGTGCCCGTCACTTGACGGTGGGCGTCGAGCAGCATTCGCACACCCGTGGCGCCGACCGGATGGCCCTGACCGATCAGGCCACCGCTCATATTGGTAGGCAGCTGTCCGCCGGGCTGGGTCTCGCCCGCTTCGATTGCCTGCCAGATTTGGCCGGGGGCTCGCAGGCCTGCGTGATCGAGGATCATGTACTCGGTAATGTTGAAGCAGTCGTGCAGTTCGATGCCGTCCACCGCCGAGATATCGGGCATCCCTGCTCGCGCAAGCGTTTCTTCAAACAGTTGTCGGACATGCGGGAAGACATCGGGGCTTTGCTCACCCAGGCGCATTTTGGCGGCAACCGCCATGGGCGCGTTGATGTGGCCCCAACCCTTGATGCGTGGGATGGTGTCGAGCCTGATGTTTCGCTGGCGGGCATACTCGGCAGCCCGTGCTTCACTGGCCAGAAACAGCACTGCGGCACCGTCGGTAATCTGGCCGCAGTCGGTGCGGCGGATGTTGCCGACCACGGTAGGGTTGAAATCGTCGTCGTCGCTGAAGCTTCGTTCATCGAATTGCCAGTCGCGGCTTTGCGCGTTGGGGTTGTGTCGCGCCTGGGCAAAGTTTTTCTCGGAAATCGCATGCAGGTGTGCACGGTCAATACCGTGTTTTTGTTCGTAGATGTCGATGAGGTCACTGAAGGCGCAGGGCCAGACAAAGGGCGTGTCAGACCACTCTTGCGATGCCCAGGCTGCTGGACGCAGGTAATCTGCGGCCTGCTGGCCGGGCACATTGCGCATGATCTCGAGACCGACAACGCAGGCCAGTTCATAACGACCCGATTCGATATCCGCCATGGCGGCAAGCAGAGCCATCGAGCCTGAAGCGCACGCGGCCTCGTGGCGACTGGCGGGTAAGTACTGCATCGCGGGGTCAACGTGGCCGAAGAAACCGCCCAGCTGTGCTTGCCCCGTAAACAAGTCGCCGACAAAGTTGCCCACATGGCCTACGTCGATCTCGTTGGGAGCCAACTGGCAGCGCTCGAGTGCGCGCCGCACGGTGTCGGCGAAGAGGTCGAAGACCTCCAGTCCTTCGCGGTACCAGTTGCGTGCAAAGTCGGTTTGTTCGCCACCGAGAACGTATACTTGCGTCGCCATAATGCTTGGGCCTGCGAAATTGATACTGTCTCATCCTAGGGTGCTTGCAGTGGGCAAGACAAGCCACTCCGACGGTGTTGGGGACGGGGTTTTTGGTTGCTAGATAGCCCACCGAAAGGCTACCTTTCTATCAGGGCGTTTCATTGGGGGAAGGGTGTTATGGACAACAAAAAGAAAGCAGAACTGGCTCGTGAAGAGAGCATCCATAACTACTATGAGGATCTGGTTCGCAATGCCATTACCGGCCGTGGTGTGGACGATCAGTTCGACTCCGGTACGCTCCAGGACATTCTTTGCACCGCCCTCAACCGTCTACCGCCGAAATACATTCGCTCCGAGGTCAACCTGTTGTTCTTCCTCAGCGATGAGGAGCGCGTGCGTATGGCGCAGCGGGTGAGCGATGCCCTGGATTTTGCTCTCGCCCAGGTGGCCAAGCGCGCCGATGGCGGTGGTGAGGTGCGTACAACATCACGTGAGGATGCGTCCCTCCGTGCGCCGGTTGCGAGCGAAGCCGTCGACTGATTCGATCCGGTACCCTGTGTCAGTCGTAGTCCCTTCATCATTCAACGGAGGGATACCCTCAATGCTCCGAACCCTGCTGCTCACCTTGCTGACCGTGGTGGCTGTATCGCATGCACATGCGGCGCTCGATGTCGTCGAGGGCGATTTTGTCATCCGCGACTTCGTCTATGAATCTGGAGAAACACGCGACCTGCGACAGCATTACCGCACGATTGGGACTCTGCGCAGGGACGCCAATGGGCAGGCCAGCAATGCGGTGATCATCATGCATGGCACCACGGGCAGCGGTGCCGGATTTTTGCGTGATCAATATGCAGGCGTATTGTTTGAACCGGGCGGATTACTCGATGCGACCGAGTACTTCATTATTTTGCCCGACGCCATCGGTCACGGGGGTTCCAGCCGGCCCAGCGACGGCCTGAAGGGTCGATTCCCTGCCTATACCTACGATGACATGGTGCGCGCCCAGTATCGGATGCTGACCGAGCATCTTGGCGTCGACCACCTGCGATTGGTGACCGGCACGTCGATGGGCGGGATGTTTTCCTGGGTGTGGGGTTATACCTATCCTGAATTTATGGATGCCTTAATGCCCCTGGCGAGCCTGCCGGTGGAGATCGCGGGGCGCAATCGCATGTTGCGCAAGATGATCATCGATGGGGTCAAGCGAGACCCGGATTGGAACGGTGGAGACTACGACGAGCAACCGGCGGGTCTGCGTGAAGCCTTGTACCCATTGGTGGTGATGGTGTCGAGCCCGCTGCAGTACCAGGCGGCAGCGCCCACTCGTGAGGCTGCCGAGGCGATGCTGGAAAACTTGGTCAATCGCTATGGCAGTGTGATGGATGCCAACGATCTGGTCTGGGCTTTCGACGCATCGCGCTTCTACAACCCGGCACCTCATCTGGAGAAAATCACCGCTCCGCTGTTGGCGATCAATTCTGCAGACGATCAGGTGAATCCGCCGGAACTGGGTATTCTTACGCGGGAGACGGCGCGTGTCCCCAACGGCCAGTCAGTGGTGCTGCCGATTACGTCTCTCACTCGTGGGCATGGCACCCATTCGCACCCCAGTATCTGGGGGCCGTACCTCGCCCGCTTGCTCGCGGCGACCGATCCCGGTCAGCCCGAACCTCATCCATTGTTGCTGCAGCCCTCGGATAAGGCGTGGCAAGACCAGGCTCCCGAGGTATTCACTGCTCGATTCAGAACCACCGAAGGCGCATTTGAGATTACCGCGCATCGCAACTGGGCCCCGCTCGGGGCGGATCGGTTCTACAACCTGGTGCGCCACGGCTTCTACGATGGTGTCACGATCAACCGGGTGGTGGCGGGCTTTATCGCGCAGTTTGGCTTGAGTGGCGACCCCGAGGTCACGGCGGCCTGGGCGGGCAGTGCGATCGGCGATGATCCGGTAGCGGCCAGCAATACACGGGGTCGTGTCGCTTTTGCGATGACCGGGCCTGATACCCGTAACACCCAGGTGTACATCAATTTGGTGGATAACCAGCGACTCGATAGTGACGACTTTGCGCCATTCGGTGAGGTCACGGCGGGTATGGCCGTCGTCGACCGGCTCTATGCGTTGCATGGTGAGCAGGCCGGGGGAGGCATGCGCGGCGGGCGTCAGGGGCCGATTGAGCAGGGCGGTAGCGCTTACCTGGAAGCAAACTATCCGTTGTTGGATGTCATTCTCGATGTTGAGCTGATCGGCTCACGCTGACTTTATCTGCCAAGCCTCAGGGCGTTGTTACCGCTCAGCGGGCCAGTAGCGCGCGCTGTGCATTGGCCGCCAGTTGCTCCAGATGCTGGTGAGGGGCTTCTTCGCTGCGGCCCGCCAGCCAGGCCCGGCACAGTAGTTGCGCCGGGCCGATCAATTGGGCCGTGAATACACCCAATGGCATCGGCTCGAGTGTCCCGTTCGCGATCAGCGGGTCTCGCCAGGTTTTTATGCGGTCCTGCAGGCGCTTGTTGATGTGCGCCTGCGCATCACGGATGTGCTGCAAGCATGCAGCATTGGCCTGGTCGAACAGGAACATCGCCTGATTTCGCTGCTTGACGACCCAATCTACATGCGCGGTAAGCAGTGCCGCGATCGTCGCCTCAGTATTCCGTGTGTCTTCCAAGACGTGACCCAAATGCTCGTGATAGTGGGTCAGGCATTGCAGATACAGCTCGCCGGCGAGTGCTTCCTTGGAGGCGAAGGCGTGAAAGAAGCTGCCATTGGAGACTCCAGCTCGCTGGCGGATGGCGTTGACAGTGGTGCTGTTAATCCCCTGTTCAGTGAACAGGTACAGCGCGCTGTCGAGAATCTGTTGTCGGGCAGAGATTGCGGCCATTAGAGTAATGCTCTAGAGTTGTGCTCTGACGTGACTGCGATTGTAGCCGCAATGGAGGCGCTGTTTGATGATTATTGATGTTTGGGGTCAGCACCCGACTTTACGGCACTCGCAAGATCCTATTTTCGATTCCCTGCGGCGCTGGACCGGTCAGCCGGTTCCCGAGCAGGCGCTGCCGGTGAGTCTCACCATCGCGCAGATGGATGAGGCCGGCGTCGACAAGATGCTGATCAGTGCCTGGCAGGCACCGCGGATTGACCTGATTACCAATGAAGAGGTCGCTGGCTTCGTCAATGAGGCTCCTGACCGACTGGTGGGTATTGGCTCGGTGGATATTTCCAAACCGATGTTGGCGGTGGCGGAAATCCGCCGTTGCGTGCGCGAGTACGGCTTCAAGGGAATCCGCGTATTGCCCTGGCTGTGTGAGCTACCGCCCACGGATCGCCGTTTTTACCCGGTGTATGTGGCTTGTGTCGAGGAGGGCGTACCCTTCTGCACCCAGATCGGCCACACCGGTCCGCTCATGTCCTCGGAGGTGGGGCGCCCGATCTATCTCGATCAGGTGGCACTCGATTTCCCCGAGTTGACCATTGTCGGTGGGCACATCGGTTACCCCTGGACCGAGGAGGCGATCGCGGTGGTGACCAAGCACGAGAACGTCTACATCGACACCTCGGCCTACACCGTGAAACGCTATCCGCCGGAACTGGTGGCCTTCTTGCGCGGGCGTGGCAAACGCAAAGTGATGTTCGGCACCAACTACCCCATGATGACTGCCGCCACAGCGCTGGGTGGGCTGGACGAGCTGGCACTGAGCGACGAGGGCCGCGAGTGGTTCCTGGCGGGCAATGCCCAGCGTGTGTTCGCGCTGTAAGACGTGTGAGCCGTGGGTTTTGCCTAGGTAACTTCTTTATCGGTCATTGATCGGGTGTTGGTTGAGCTGCGCCGGCCTGATCGATAAGTGCCAACGCTGCTATAGCAAGCGATGCGTCTAGCTCGAGCTCCTCCCCGGACATACCGGGCCCTCACTGATACTGTGTGGTTTAAGGATTTAGCGTCGGGAACGGATTGGGCCCACCCGCAGCGATCCAGGCATCCAGCTCGGCCTCAAGCACACCGAGCGGTACGGACCGCAGCGCCAGAATCTTGTCGTGAAAGTAGCGTTGATCAAAATCCGTACCCAGTGCCAGCTCGGCGGCAGTACGTTTTTCCCGAATGAGCATCTCGCCCAGTTTGTAGGCCAGCGCTTGTGCGGGCCATGAAATGTAGCGGTCAACCTCGGTGGTGATCTCGTGCTCGGATAGCGCAGCGTGGTCACGCAGGTAGCTCTGCGCCTGTTCCCGCGTCCAGCCGTAGTAGTGAACGCCCGTGTCGATGACCAATCGGCAAGCCCGCCACATTTCATACGTCAGCTGTCCGAACCGTTCATAGGGTGTTCGGTAAATACCGAGTTCGCCACCCAGCCATTCGGTGTAAAGCCCCCATCCCTCGCCATAGCCAGAGAAGTAGTTTCGTGCCCGAAACTCGGGCATTTCGACCGGAGACTCCAAGGCGATTGCTGCCTGCAGTGCGTGCCCTGGGGCGCATTCGTGCAGCGTCAGCGCCGGAATGGTGTAGAGCGGGCGTGAGGGTAGGTCATAGGTGTTCATCAGGCAGGCGTTCAGCCCGCCTCGGCCGGCGGTGTAGATCGGCGCGATGGCATCGGGTACCGGGTTGATGGCAAACCGTCTGCGCGGCAAGAATCCGATAACCTTCGCCAGTTGGCCATCCATGCGTTTGGCCGTGTACGCCGACACGCCCATCAATTCCTCGGGGGACTCGGCATAGAATTGTGGATCGGTGCGCAGGAACTCGAAGAAACTGGCAAAGTCGCCCTGCCAGTCGATTTCATCAAGAATGTCCCGCATGGCAGCTTTGATTCGCGCAACCTCTGCCAGGCCGGTTTGGTGAATTTCTTCCGGTGTCAGATCGAGGGTGGTGTAACCCTTGATCTGGGAAAGATAGAACGCTTCGCCGTCGGGCAGGTCGCGTGCTGCCAGCGCTTCGCGGGTATGGGGCAAGTACTCCTCTCGCATGAAGGCCAGCAACTCGCGATAGGCGGGCACCACAGATTGGTTGATGATGTCCCGAGCCTCGGCCCGCAATTGTTCGCCGGTGGCCTCGTCAATGCTGTTGGGCAGATCGGTCAGCGGGACCCAATAGGGATTTTGTTCTCCAGAGAGCAGATAGCTTTCGATGGAGGCTTCGCGACCTGCGAGTGAAATCCGCGGTGGCGTATAGCCTCGCGCCAGTCCGGCGCGCATGTTGGCTTGATGCTGCGCGAAGTACCTCGGCAAA
Source organism: uncultured Alteromonadaceae bacterium (assembly GCA_964482195.1). Classification (GTDB taxonomy): domain Bacteria; phylum Pseudomonadota; class Gammaproteobacteria; order Pseudomonadales; family Halieaceae; genus Luminiphilus. The sequence goes on from CAYZWL010000038.1 coordinate 22,802, forward strand.
TCACGCATTCTCCCGAGATAGTTCTCATAGGTGGTCAGATCGCTGAAACCGCCGATTTGCGGGTGTAGCCCCGCCCAGAAGAACGAGTCGGAGTTCAGCGGTGCCTCGTAGATTTTGAAGCGGGTATTGGCAACCTGGGTCTCGATAATCTGCCGAAACACGGTGGCATTAATCGTCGCCTCGTGACTGAGGGCCTGCGCTGGAATGGCGTCGAGCTCGTCGAGTACAGACTCCCAGTAGTCGAGGCGTGCTGACTGGGCTTCAGCACTGACGTCGGGAAAATGCCCCGAACGTACCCAGTTTCCCTGGTCGTCGCGTTCGCGTGCATTCTGTTGCTGCCGCCACGCCCACTCTCGTTCGTAAAGTGCTTCAAGTTTCGCATCAGCGAGTCCTGACTGTGGGGTGTCGGTGAGCTGTGCAGCGCAGGCAGAGAGGATCATGGTAGCGATGAATAGCAGGGCGTTACGTACGGAATCGATCATGGCGTTGTTCTCGGTGATTGCACTAGTGACGCGCTCTTGAATGAATCGCCCACCACAAGCTCAAAGCATGACCGAATACGGTCGGTTTTCGCCGCGCATGGGCCCCGGCTTCGCTCGGTTGGTATCGCGAGCTGTCACTCTTCACTGAGCATAGCATCGGTGCAGATCCAGACATCGACGCATCATGCCCTCAGGATAATTCCTTAGCAAAGAACGTGGCCACTTCACGCAGGAGATCTCGCTCAGCCCTCACAATGGCGAGCTCTCGTTTTAGTGCCGCCATCTCGACATCGCGAGTGATGCCGGTCCCGATGGCTGTGCAGTCATCCCCTTGTCTGGCCCCCCTGCCAGACTTTTGTTTCGCCACGGCGCCACGCACATCTGACTCATATGCCGGGCCCTTGGTAGGCGACGCGATCACCTCGTGGTCTCTTGTTGGGTCCAGCAACTTCATATTCTCGGCCCTACACTGGGTTGCTGTGCCGTTCGAACCGCTTTTGCTGCACTTCGTGGATTGCAGGCCTGATCTGCAAGATGCGAAAACGCATCTCGGCACAACCTCAGGTCCTCTCGTTCTCTCTGAAAGTGAAGGTTGCGCAGCGCAGCCAGTTGCGCCATCCCAAGGTCTGGCCTCACACGTAGATAAAACATGGCCATTTCGCGACCATGTGTGAAGTCTTCCGCGGCTATCCACGTGCGGAATGTTGCATCCATGGTGGCCACTATCGCTGCATCGGGTTGTTGACCGAGTGCCAGCACTGCGAGCATTCGCCGTAGTTGTATCGCTAATGTCTGATCATCATCAGGTACCACGTCGAGTACGCGTTGCGCGCGATCAGTGGCCAAAAGATGGTCGAGGTAGGCCGCCTCAAGATGCAAAGGCGCGTGCTGTATCAAGGCACGCTCAAAGAGGCGATCGGCTGCTTCCGTATCGCCGACGGCTGCGGCGAGCTCTGCAGCTACGCCCCAAGTCCATTGAGCGATGGGATCTGAGCGTTCATAAACCAGCGGGTGGTCCAGAGTTTGCAGCAGCGTCTGCAGTGTGTGTTCTGCATCGGCACCACCGGCGAGAGCGAGGCGGCCGCGGCAAGCGACCGCCGTGAGTAGCTCAGATAGCCGCGCAGCAGCAGCACAAGCTGCGCGGGCACGACTTAAGTCGCCCCGGACAGTTTCGAGTGATGCCAACTTCAGCCACGCGGGGAAATTGCGTGGGTCCTGATCGAGGATCGCGTGCAAATGGTGTTCGGCGAGTTCGAAGCGGTGGGCTCGTTCAGCCTCTATCGCGCTTGCCATATGGCTGTGTCCGCCTGTATGCGCTGCTGCTCCCCAAATCATGAACGCGAAAGCAAGACTAATTGAGCAGGAGGTCATTAAACGATGCCGCATTGTCAGCTAGCTCCTTGTCGTTCAGAGAAATGGGTGTGGCATTTTCATTGGCGCCAAAAGCAGACCGCGCGATGTCGTCAAAAAGGACCTGCTGCGGAACAACAGTCAGCACGAAGCTGGTCTCACTCGTCAGACCTGCCGCATCTGTCACGCTGACGGTGAGTACTGCCGCCCCAGTCGTCGCGGGTTTGGGTGTGATGACCAAATTACGCAACTGATCACTACCATCCACGGTGATGCCATCATTGTCGATGGTCTCTGGTGAATCACTGCTGACAGTCACAACGAGGGCGCTGGTGGCCGTGTTGTCGTCGTTAACACTGAACGAAACCTCCACGTTCTCGGAGTTGGCGGAGACAGTGGTATCGGCGATCGAGGAGATGCCGGGTGCGCGATTGGGCGGCATGTCGGGTGCGGTATTGTTGTCATCCGAGCAGCCGTATCCCAGCAGAAGTGCAGACACGAGCAGGGGTTTGACAGTGACGTCTCTAAGGATGCTCATCTCAGGCCTCCGGTGTGGGTAGTGGCGCGCCGATCGGCGATCCCGCATAAGGCGTCAACAGGTAGGGGAAGCGGTTGTTGAGTTCTTGAGCTGATAGTGGGGCACCATCGGTGAATGGTACGTTTCCTACCGGGGCGTCCTCAGGTGCGCAAAGTCCAAGATTGACAGGCTCACCACCCTCGCCCAAAGGCAACTCATGGCACAGTGCACCCATGACGACTCGCAGTGCTATGTCGACGACATCGTCACCGGGGCGGCGTCCGTTGGGGAATCCCGCCAGATCCCCCGCCGCAAGGCCGAGTGATTGCTGGGCTTCGCGCGGGGTGGACGGGATCATCGTATTGAGTCTGAGCATTTCACCGGGCGCGCCTCCGTCAAATTGATTGACGCCGGGAAACCCTGTCAGGAAGGCAGTGACCAGGTCCTGCCGCGGGTAATTTGAGGGCGCGAGGTTTTCGATACTCGTGCCCAGCGTCGCATTGACGGCTTCTCTGAACAAGCTATCCAGGATAACGGGTAGTACAGGGTTGGTAACGAAGGTCAGAAATTGCGGGTCGTCTACGGGTTCGCTGCTGTTAAATGCGTCTTTGCGGTCGTAGCCGATGATCAGTTCGTTGACCAGCGGGTTGGACAGTCGCGACACCTGGGTCAGTGCACCACCGGTGACCTCGGGTCTGTCGAATGTTGCGTTGGGGTTGAGAATGGCAGCCTGGGGCAGACTGGCGGTTGTCCATGCGCCAATCACACCGCTGTCATTTGTGAGGCAGGCAGCCGGTAGTTCCAAGGCCAGGGTCGTTACGTTGTTGCGCGCCAATGTATTGCGTGTTGCATCCTGGGTCACGCCACCGGGAAATCCACCACCGTCGCCAGCCCCTGGGCTGCTGTCACCTTCGACGGGAATCAAGTTAACCAGGTCAAAGACTTCGCCGAGACTGATCTTAAATGCTTCATGCCGCTGTCCCACGAATACACGGCCATCGTCATCGCAGCCCGGCACGGAGATCGGATAAATAAAGCTGTCCGCGTAGCGGGCGTAGCCGCCATCGCCACCAAATGTTTTGGTGCCCGCGTAGTCAAACGGTTTGCGAAACTGATCACTGCCGTCAGTGGCATTGGTGATGGCCGCGCTGTTACCGCTGCGCCGACCATTCGACACCAGGGTCAAACTGTAGGACTCGAGATGACTGAGGCCCGCCTCGCTCTCAGGCGACAGCGTCCCCGCGTTCTTGAGCACAGAGCTCACTGACTCCCCGCCTACGTCAAAATTCAATGCTGCTCCGTTGTTCGCCAGGGTGTCACTGAATCGAAACTGGAATGACATGTCTTCTATCGCATCGCCGTCGTTGTCGATGTGGATCTCGTAGACGGCGTTGCTATCGAGTGGAAAGTAGTTGGGTCCTCCATAGGCCGCTTGCACGGGAATGTAATTGGCAAGCAGTGTGACAAATCCCTCGCGACCCGGTTCGTAGGAGTTGAACAGGTAGAAGTCGGTTGCATCTACTTGGGGCAGTTTTGTAATGAACGGGGCCTCTCGGTGGCTCGATGCACTGGCGGTCAGCGCGGGCAGCGTCAGCGCAATTGCGGCCGCGGTGAACTGACGCAGCAACGCGCCGGCGTGGTTAGCATTTACTGGTTTTCTTGTCATAGCCGTTTCATCTCCGGGTAGTAAAGCAGTCGCGAATCGACTGAAATCCGGCCATGTACGGCTCGTGGTGATTTGCAGACGCAGTGCATCCAGAATTTTTTTCACCCGTATTGATTGAGAGACCTAAGGAAACCGTGACAGTGAAGAGTGATCAGCAACTGGTGCATCTTGTAGCGCAGGTGGCTCTGGGTGACCGCGCGGCCTTCAAGGCTTTGTATGACCAAACTGCCCCGAACATCATGGGCTTATTAAGAAGTATGTTGCGGAATGAGGGGCTGGAAGAGGATCTGCTTCAAGATACTTTCATCAAGGTTTGGCATCGGGCCGGCGACTATCACTCAGAACGAGGGCGGGTCACTACCTGGATTGCCAGCATCGCGCGCAACGCCGCGATCGATGCGTTGAGGGCAGCAAAGATACGCCAGGGTGATGATGCTTTGGTGAGCAGCCTCCCTGATGAGACTCGCGATGCCTTCACCCAGCTCGCAAGTCATGCTGACGAAGCGCTTCTGCATAACTGTATGGGTACGTTGAACGAAGACCAAAAGCACAGTATTGGTCTGGCTTTCTTCGCTGGCTACACACACCCCGAGCTCGCAAATCAGCTTGGAAAACCCTTGGGTACGGTAAAGGCGTGGGTCCGTCGTGGACTAAGTAAGCTCAAGGAGTGCCTCGAAAAATGAACTACGAAAACCCTGAGCTTCTGGACGCTCTCGCCGCCGCCTACGTACTGGGTACCTTGCGGGGCGGTGCACGTCGCCGGTTCGCAGGTCTGGCAAGCGAGTCTGCAGTGATACAGCACGCGATATGGCGTTGGGAACGCCGATTGCTCCCATTGGCAGATTCGGTTTCTCCAGTAGAACCACCCAGCCATGCTTGGGAGGAAATTGAACGACGCCTGGGCTTCAAGACGCCCAAGCAACCGCGCACATGGTGGTGGCCCGCGGTGACAGCAGTGGCATTGTTGGTGACCACGGTAACGCTGTTGACTTCTGTTTTACGCGAGCCGTCGATCAGCGCAGATAGTGCAGCGGAGCGTCTTGCATTCATTCAGGATAGCGACCAGCAACCCGTTTGGGTGATCACCGTCGATGAGCAGAGTGGCCGTCTTGAATCCGTCGCGATTAACGCTCCCGCCCAAGATGCTGACCGAGTTTTTCAGCTTTGGATGCTGCCTGCAGAGGGGGCCCCGGAATCGTTTGGTCTGCTGCCTGCAACAAACAGTGCCCGAGCAGAGTTTGCCTTGTCACCAGCGCTGCTCGCTTTGTTGAGAGACGCGAAGGGTGTTGCCGTGAGTGTGGAGCCCCCCGGCGGGTCTCCGACGGGGGCACCGACCGGGCCGGTGGTCTTCACAGCACCGGTTATTGAGATTTAACAAGACACCAGACACGCCTGGCTGGACCGGTTCTTTGTTGAGCGCAAACCAGCCGCGGTCAAGTCTGTTGGTTGATGCTGCGAAGTGACCTTCGAGACCCAGCGTTCGGTGCATCCAAATGGCGGGTTAGTCCGTTGGTAGGTCACAACTTGAGTATTTGAGAGTCAAAATCATGAATGGTTTTTTTCGCAGCATTCAGCCTGCACTCATGAGCTCGGTTGCTGTGGCCACGTCGGCCACAGCTACCAGCCTGATGTGCCTTTTGCCGATGGGTGCCGAGGCTCAGCAAACGCTGGAAGAGGTGCAAGTCATTGGCCGCCGGCAGAGTTTGGCCGGCGAGGCGCGCACGGCCTCTGAGGGGGCGGTGGGGCAAATGGATCTTTCCATCAGACCGTTGTTACGTCCAGGCGATGTATTGGAGGCCGTCCCAGGCCTCATCGTCACCCAGCACAGCGGTTCGGGTAAATCCAATCAGATGTTTTTGCGCGGCTTCAATCTGGACCATGGCACAGACTTCGCGACGTGGATAGATGGCATGCCAGTCAATATGCGGTCTCACGGGCACGGTCAGGGTTACACGGATATCAATTTTTTGATTCCCGAGACTGTGGCAAGAATGAATTTCGTCAAGGGTCCCTATCACGCAGAGCTGGGCGATTTTTCGTCAGCCGGTGGCGTGCATATCAAGACCTTTGACCGAATACCCGAGAACCGACTCACCGCAGGCGCGGGGGGAAATGGGTTCGCTCGGGCGCTGGCGATGGGGTCGACGAATGTTCAGGGCGCGCAAGTTTCCGGCGCTCTCGAGGCCCAGCGTTACCAGGGCCCCTGGAGTGACATCGAGGAGGACGTGCAAAAAACTAATGGCCTCATCAAGCTTGTAGGTGCCGGAGATCTCGGGCGCTGGTCGCTCACCGGTATGTACTACGACAACGCATGGAACTCCGCCGATCAAATTCCTGAGCGCGCAGTCCGCCGCGGCCTCATTGACGAGCGAGGCTCGCTCGATTCCTCCCTTGGCGGCGCCACGCGCCGCTCAAGCATCTCTGCACAGCTTGTGCGTGACACGCGCGGATACCGCAGTGAGTGGAACGGTTACGCCATCGACTACGAACTCGATCTCTGGTCCAACTTCACTTACACGCTGGAAGATCCGGAGAACGGTGACCAGTTTCAGCAGGTGGATGATCGCCGCATTTATGGCGGGGGCTATAACGGCTACTGGGTCAGCGGCATCGATGGCCAGTTCCAGCATAGGATCGGTGGCGAGCTGCGCTACGACGATATCGCAACCGTTGGTCTTTACCGCACCGATGACCGGCGACGCGTTGGCACGGTGCGCGAAGACGCAGTAGGGCAAGGCAGTCTCGGTTTGTTCTACGAGCTCTCGTGGGCCTTCGCGACCGACTGGCGAGCTGTGATCGGTTTGCGTGGCGATCACTATTGGTTTGACGTTCGCGCCAGTGATCCCGTCAATGCAGGTGATGGTTCAGACGTCATGGCGTCCCCCACAGTCAGTGTTATTTATACGTTTTCCGACACGGCAGAGGCTTACTTGAGTGCAGGAGCGGGCTTTCACTCGAACGATGCACGAGGCGTCACGATTTCTCGCGATCCCGTCAGTGGAGACTCGGTCGCCGCGGTAGATCCGCTGGTTCGCTCGGCGGGTGCCGAAATCGGATTGAAGGCACAGTGGCTGGATGATTGGAACACGTCACTGGCTGTGTGGTTTCTGGATTTAGACTCTGAACTACTGTTTGTCGGCGATGCAGGCACGACCGAAGCGAGTCGGGCCAGTCAGCGCTGGGGTGTCGAAGTCAACAACTTTTGGCCGCTGTCTGATGTGTGGTCCTTGGAGGCAGATTTTGCCTGGACGGATGCCCGGTTCAGTGATGCGGTACCAGAGGGAAACGCCATCCCGGGCGCGTTGAAATCGGTTGTCACTGGTGCCTTATCTGCACAATACCCAAGTGGTTGGTTTGGCTCGCTCCGGTTTCGCCATTTTGGTGCCGCGCCCTTGATCGAAGATGGCAGCGTCGAGTCCGATGGGTCGACCATGGTGAATCTGGCGCTGGGCTGGTCGGATGATGTCTGGCGAGTTCAGTTGGACGCCCTGAATCTGCTCGATTCCAACGATCATGACATTGATTACTTCTACGCATCACGGCTGCCGGGCGAGCCAAGCGCGGGCGTGGAAGATATTCACTTTCACGTCTTCGAACCCAGGCAGTTACGGTTGTACTTGAGCCGGCAGTTGTAGGCAGCGGATGCCATGACGTTGGTTTTGATGCAGGAGGTGGTAGCTACGGGTGGACTTGAACCACCGACCCCAGCATTATGAATGCTGTGCT
>CAYZWL010000039.1:0-29937 GCA_964482195.1 uncultured Alteromonadaceae bacterium
TCGCCTTGGTCGCGTTTGCCATCGCTGTATCCGCCGAAAGCGCATCCGCAGCCAACCCAGACAGCCCAGGCCTCTTTGATCTCAGCCTCAGCGAGCTGATTTCCCTCGAAGTATCCTCCGCTTCTTTTCGGGAGGAGACCCAGCTCAGCGCCCCAATCGCGATCAACAGTATTAGCGCCGAGCAAATCCGGCGGAGTAACGCCACCTCAATCCCCGAAGCGCTACGATTACTACCCGGGGTGATTGTCAAACAGGTAACCCACGGAAACTACACCGTCGATGTCCGCGGATACGATGGCGTGGTCCCCGGCAATGCGCCCCCCTTCTCCACCAATAGCGGCCTGTTGGTACTGCTCGATGGGGAACCGGTCTTCAACTATTTCACGGGTGGCGTGTACTGGCCCTCGCTGGGCATCAATGTGCAAGATATCGAGACGATCGAGGTTGTCCGTGGTCCTGCCACAGCAATGTATGGTCCCAACGCGGCCAACGGCGTCATCAGCATTCGCAGCAAGACACCGAGCAAATCAGGATGGCAACAGCGTATGCGCCTGGCGATGGGTGAAGTCGGTTACCAGGACATCGCCTGGCGCGCCGACTATTTGGGCGAACGTGCCTCGCTCAGCATCAACGCACAGCAACATATGCGCGACCGCTTCACCGAGCTCTACTACGGGTTTGAGACTCAGCGCTATCAACCGGCCGAGGATGTGCTGTTCCTCAACACACCCTTCCCGGTAGAGGCACTGACGCCAGGCGCTTTTCCCAATGCACATCAAAGCCTCGACGAATCATCCGTCGCACTGCGCGCCAGTTTCGATTGGCAGAAATACGGGAAAACCACCCTCAACGTGTTCGACTATGACGCGGGTTTTCACACCCCATCGCTCGACACCGCATCGACGACCTTCGCGTTTCTTGACCTGCATGGCTACGGGGCCCGAATCAGCCACGAAGTGGATGAGTTCCAATTTGAGTACAGCGTCAATCGACCGCGGCAGGACCTCGCGGGCAGCGAGGTGCTCGACTACAACATGGACATACAGCGCGCACAAGCGTCTGCAGACTGGCAATGGAGTAGCGCCAACCTGCACAGCTATGTCACCTATAATGCAGTGGAAACAAGATCAGCCCAGTTCTTGGGGGCTAACAACGGCCGCACCCTGAGCAATCTGGCGCTGGGTGTGCATCTCGACTTCGAAGTGTCCGAGCGCTGGAGATTACTGGCGGCCTACCGTCTCGATCAGTTCTCCACCGACCACGAAAATCAAGACAGCTACCAGCTGGCGCTAACCTACCGATTCACCCGTGACAATCTCGTTTGGCTCATGCACGGCAATTCTTTTCGCAGTCCGTTCGTGCTGGACACATTCATCGAAGCCAACACCGTACCTACGAACAATAGCTTTTCCAGGTTCCGCGGCAATGAAGATCTGGAACTGCTACATCTCGATGAGGTTCAGTTTGGCTGGCGATCCCAGGTCAGTAAACGACTGAACCTGCAACTGGATGTCTTCTATCGGGAAACCACGAGCTACTCGGCAATCGTTCGAACCGGGCAAACGATTGAAGGCGACAGTGTGGTCTTTGATTACAGCTGGAGTTCCATACCCGCTCGCACCGAACAGCTTGGCACGACACTGTCATTAGGATGGGAACCAAGTGACAGCTTCAAGATGCAGGCGCACATCACCGCCAAACGCACCGAGCTGTTCGACTCGCAAATGGTGGCGGGGATTGGCCCGACCTTTGATCGGGACTACGAGGGCAGCCCCGATATCTATGGAGGGGTCAACGGCTACTGGTCCATCGGTCCGCATTCAAGTATCAGTGCCGAGTCCTATTACCTCGCCGGGCACCGGCCCGAGTATGCCTATGGCTTCACCCTGAGTGCAGCACCACCCACCCTGGTGAGCCAGAATATTCGAAGTCGTCACCTGCTGGACCTCGGTTACAACCATGACATCAGCGAAGGCTTCAGGGTCAAATTGGGCGTGAAAAATGTCTTCAACCAAACCCACAACGAGTACCTGTTCAGTGACCCGCTGTCACGCACCGTCTTCGCGGAACTGCAGCTAGATTGGTAACCCTCGCTCAAATCGCCAAAGGTCATGGATAATTCCCGCTTGTGCGCCCTCCATCACTTCATTAAGGATGAATCCCATGGCGATGACATTGGCTGAATGCATCATCTACCCGCTCAAGGCGGGAGCAGGTCTGCCGCGCGAGCAAGTCGATGTGACCGCGCTGGGGTTACGCGATGATCGACGCTGGATGCTGGTACAGGACAGCGGCAAGCAACGGGGACGCTTTATCTCTCAGCGCAGCCCGGGTTGCGGCAAGCTCGCCCTGATCCAAGCGTTACCAACCGCACAAAGCGGGGTGGTCTTTACAGCGCCAGGTCAATCTACACTCGCGGTAGAACCAGATCAGCTGGTGACACGACCGGAAAGTGTTGAAGTCTGGGGAACCGCCTGCGCTGCGCTGGATGCCGGAGACAACGCGGCGGACTGGTTTAGTGCTTACCTCGGAATGCCCTGCCGGCTGGTCAAGATGGACGAACGCGCCCCGCGTCCGACGGACCCGAGGTACTCACAACCCGGCGATCGTGTGAGCTTTGCCGACGGTATGCCCCTGCTCGTGACCACAACCGCCTCGCTCGATGCCCTCAACCGGCGTTTGGGCGCTGATGCGGTGGGCATGGATCGTTTCAGACCCAACCTGATACTGGACGGCGCGCTACCCTTCGAGGAAGACGTAATCCACGAGCTGCGGATTGGAGAGACGGTGCTGGAACTGACCCTGCCTTGCGCACGCTGCAGTGTCCCCAATATCGATCAACAGTCAGGTATCGCACCTGGAGATGAACCCACCAAGACCTTGATTGAAACCCGGCGGGGCCAAACTGATGAACTGCACGGCGTGTTTTTTGGCCAAAACGCTATCCCGCGCGCACTGGGCACGCTAAGTGTCGGAGCCCCTGTAGAAGTCTTGTCGCGCAGGCCGATGCATACAGTGCTGCAACAGGCGGCGCTGCGGTTCGAAGCGCCTTAACAGCTCAGCGAAAGCTGCGTACCGCCCCACTGCGCACCGCGTCACGAAATGCCTGTACCTCACGTTTGATCTCGGGCGCAAAAAAGTACAGCCCGAGAATATTGGGTACTGCGATCAGAAAAACCATCGCATCGGAGAAGTCGAGCACAGCGCTGAGTTGCACCATGCAACCCAAGGCAAGGAAAGCGCAGAAGATGAACTTGAACAGGTTCACCGACCAACGGTGCTCACCAAAAAGGTAAGTCCACGCTTTGAGACCATAGTAGGACCACGCGACCGAGGTTGAAAAGGCAAACAGCAGAGCCGCCAGTGCCAGAGGGTACGGCGCCCAACTCACGTGGTGTGCAAACGCCGCCGAAGTCAACTCGATGCCCTCATAACCCTGCTCATGCAGGCCCACTGGGAACGCTGTGACTACGATCACCAGTGCACTGAGGGTGCATATCACCACAGTGTCAATAAACGGTTCCAGCAGTGATACCAGACCCTCAGACGCGGGATACTCGGTTTGTACGGCTGAGTGCGCGATCGATGCAGAACCCAGTCCTGCTTCATTCGAGAACAAGGCCCGCTGAAAGCCGACGATCATGGCACCAACCATGCCCCCCGTCGCACTCTCGAGGGTAAACGCATCACTGACGATGAGCGCAACCGCGGCCGGGATCTCACGGGCGCTGAGCAGAATCACCACCACAGCAGACACCACATAGAGCAAGGCCATAAACGGCACGATTTTGCCCGCGACCGCAGCGATCGAACGAATACCGCCAATGATCACCGCAGCGACGGTCAATGCGATAGCAATACCAAACAGCCAACCCCGGTCTGCGAAGAAACTCGCCTCACCGCCGGTGATCGTGACGAACTGCACGTAAGCCTGATTCGACTGAAACATGTTACCGATGCCAAGACAGCCAATGACCAGACATAGCGCGTAAAACCCGCCCAACGCGCGACCCAGGCGCGGCTTGCCCCGCTGGCTCAGCAACTGTTCGAGGTAATACATGGGACCACCCGAGACCGAACCATCCGGGTGCTCGCGGCGATACTTCACACCCAGCGTGCACTCCACCAGCTTGGTGGACATAGAAAGAAAACCGGCGATCAGCAGCCAGAAAGCGGCCCCCGGGCCGCCCAGCATGATCGCCACCGCCACCCCACCGATATTGCCGATTCCCACAGTGCCCGACACCGCCGTCGCTACCGCCTGAAAGTGAGAAATTTCACCGGGTGCCTCAGGATCATGGAAATCCCCACGAACCAAACGAATCGCCAAACCAAAGCCACGCAGGTTGATGAATCCGAAGTACAGCGTAAAAAAAGTCGCCGCCACGGCCAGCCACAACACGATCCACGGCACTTCGACGCCAAACAGCGACAGCGGGTAAAACACAAAGCTGGATAAGGCAGCGGCCAGAGGCCTGATTGCAGCTTCCACGGCGGCGTCGAGCATGAAGTGTCTTCTTTTTCAGCGGGCAGAAGCCTCCACCTAAACACAAACCCGGCCAAGGCCCTAGCGCCAGTCCGAAACGGCGAAGAAAATGACGCTTCAGGTCGTCGCTGGCTACACGAAGCCGGGGTGTCTGAGGCACCATACGGAAACACCGCCGCATCCGGCGGCGCTTAGATCGGAGACACAGCCATGCCCTACAGCGTCAATAACCCCTACTCCGGAGAAACACTGGGCGAGTATCACTGCCACACTTTCCAGGAGGTCGAGGGCATGCTTGAGACGCTACAACAGGGCGAGGTCCTCCAGCGACAGCTAACAGCCTTTGCGCGCGCAGACATCTTGCGACGACTCTCTGAGCTGCTGCGTGAACACCAAGAAGCGCTTGCCAGCATGGTGACCGCAGAGACCGGCAAGACGATCGCCGATGCCCGGGTGGAAATCGAACGGGCCATCAACACCACCATAGCCGCCAGCGAGGAGGCGCGGCAGATTCACGGCGAAGCTCTGGACTCTGATGCTTTCCCGCCCGCACGCGGACGACTCGGTATCGTTTGCTGGCGCCCCCTGGGTACGGTGTTGTGTATCACACCCTTCAACTTTCCAATCAATATAGCCATGCACAAACTGGGTCCCGCTTTTGCTGCCGGCAACGCCATTCTTTTCAAGCCGGCGCCTGTCAACACGGCTTCTGCACGGCGTTTGGTAGCGCTGGCCTATGAAGCGGGCGTCCCCGAGGAGACATTGCAACTCTGTATGCCCGAGGTCTCCGACATGGCTGCTGTAGTGGCGCATCCACACGTAGACGCCATCAATTTTACTGGCGGCGAGGTTGCGGCCAGGGCCATTGCCGATGCTGCCGGGTACAAGAAATTACTGCTCGAATTGGGAGGCAATGATCCGCTGATTGTCATGCCCGACGGCGATATCAATGCCGCCGTGCAGACCGCGATCAATCAGCGCTTTGCCACCGCGGGGCAACGCTGTACTGCCGCCAAGCGCGTGTTCGTGCACAGCGATGTTTACGAGGCATTCAGTGCCGCACTCGTCGCCGCAACTGCGAAGCTTAAATCAGGTGACCCCACACTTGAGCACACCTTTGTCGGCCCGGTCATCAACCAGGCAGCGGCCGAAGAGATCGAACGGCGAATCGTCGATGCCCAGGCAGCCGGTGCCAAGTTGGTCACCGGTGGCGCGCGACGGGGCGCAGTGATCGAGCCGACGATCATGGAATCGGTGCCCGCCGATGCCGACCTCATCGCCCTGGAAACCTTTGGTCCAGTGATTCCGCTGGTGAAATTCGATGCGCTGCAAACGGTCATCGAGCAAGTCAACGCCAGTCCTTATGGATTGCAGGCGGGTGTATTTACCCGCGACCTGAACATCGCACGCGAGCTGTTCGAAGCACTGGAAGTCGGCACCCTGGCGGTCAATGACGGCCCTGGGTTCAGGGCCGAGCACTTTCCATTCGGAGGGGTAAAGGATTCGGGCATTGGCCGCGAAGGCGCACGCTATGCCATTCGTGAGATGAGTTTCCAAAAAACCCTGGTGATCTAAGGGAAGCTCACCTCCGTCAATGCCAAGTCAATGGCACCGACAATGTGGTCGATCTCTGCTGACGTTGCGATCAGTGCCGGACTGAGACACAGGGTGTTGTTGAAGGATTCGAAGCTCCGATTGGTGCGTCCAATGATGACCCGGTGCTGCATACAGTGGGCGGCAATCGCAGCTGCGTAAGCTTCGGGCGCGGGCGTTCGGCTATCGGCGTCCACCACGAGTTCAACACCCGCAAACAGGCCCTTGCCACGCACGTCGCCAACATGGGCATGCTTGGCCTTTAGCGCTTCAAGACGATGCAGTAGATACTCGCCCTGCACGCGGGCATTCTCCACGAGTCCCTCGCGCTCGATCAGTTCGATATTCGCACGCGCAGCGGCGAGTCCTCCCGCGCACCCACCGAAAGTAGAGATATCCCGGAAGTAATCCATCTGGGGCGTCGTATCTGCGTCGTGAATGGCTTGGAAAACCGCTTCGGTTGTCACGGTGGCAGAGATGGCTGCATAGCCCGATGCCAGTCCTTTGGCCAAGGTCACGATATCGGGCTCAATACCGTAGTGCTGGTAACCAAACCACGCACCTGTTCGTCCCAAACCACAAACCACTTCATCGATGTGCAACAGGACGTCGTACTGACGACAGATCTCCTGGACTCGTGGCCAGTAACCGGCTGGCGGCGTAATCACGCCTCCACCGGCCGTGATGGGTTCGAGGCAGAGCGCAGCAACCGTTTCAGGGCCCTCCTCCACAATCACGCGCTCAATCTCATTCGCGGCGCGAACACCGTAGTCGTCGACCGCCCCCCACTGAGAGCGGTACTCACAACAATGAGGGACCGGCACAAAACCCGGCGCGAAGGGACCGTACTGGTCACGACGCTGCTCCTGGCCGGTGGCAGACAGACAGCCAATCGTGGTGCCATGATAGTCGCGCTCCCGATACAGGATCTTGTGCTTCTGGCCGCCATGTTTCTTGGCCGCGATTTGGCGTACGAGTTTGAAGCCCTTCTCGTTGGCTTCCGACCCTGAATTAGAGAAATAGACTCGCCCCATGCCTGGCATCTTGCTGAGCAAAAGACGCGAGAGCGCTTCGGCAGGCGGCAGCACCACACTCTGGGCGAAGTAGCACAGCGTCATCAGTTGTTCGTGCACCGCATCGGCAATTTCTCGGCGCCCATACCCCACGTTGACGCACCACACACCACCTGAGGTGGCATCGAGATGCTCGATGTCATCGGCGTTCCAGACACGCATGCCCTCACCACGAACAATCACCGGGGGCTTGGCGTGCTGGTGTGGCGTCAGATGATGCCAGAGCCCCGACGCCACCTGATGATCCGGTACTGAGCGATCACCCATCGCGGAAATGCCCCCCGCAGTGTCTTCCTGATAAGCCATGATTCCTCCCCCAATCGATACCTCGTCAAACAGTGGCATCATTGTGTACCCAATAACGAGATAAGAGGAATGACCCCAGCATGAGCACCCCCACATTCGAAACCCTGCGCTACCACGTCGAAGAAGGCGTCGCGACGATCACTCTGCACCGTCCCGACAAGCTCAACGCCTTTACCACACAGATGCGCGACGAGTTAATCGCAGCGTTCGATACCACCGACGCGGACGATGCGGTTCGTGCTGTGATCGTGACCGGTGAGGGGCGCGCGTTCTGCGCGGGGGCGGATCTATCAGGTGGCGATCAAACTTTCGACTACGACTCGCAGAGCAGCGAAGGCCGTGACCGACAAAAGGTGGGCGATGTTTACCGCGACGGCGGTGGGCTGGTCACGCTTCGCATTTACAACAGCCTCAAACCTGTGATCGCTGCGATCAATGGCCCGGCGGTAGGTGTGGGCGCGACCATGCTGCTGCCCATGGATATCCGCCTCGCCAGTACCGAAGCTCGCTTTGGCTTCGTTTTCGCACGGCGGGGAATTACTCCGGAGGCCGCTTCGAGCTGGTTCTTGCCTCGTGTGGTGGGCATGCAGACCGCGCTGGAATGGTGCTACTCAGGTCGTGTGTTTCCGGCGCAAGAGGCCCATGAGCGAGGCCTGGTCCGATCGCTGCACGAACCCGGTGACTTGATGCCAGCCGCGACCGAACTGGCACGCGAGATCGCCGACAACGCCGCCCCCGTGTCAGTCGCCATGACCCGACAAATGCTCTGGCGTCTGGCTGCCAGTGAGCACCCAATGATGGCGCACCGGATCGACAGTCGTGCCGTGCAGTCACGCGGCCAGTCCGATGATGTACGCGAAGGCGTCAGTTCTTTTCTGGAAAAACGCGCGCCGGTTTATCCGAACCGCGTCTCCAGCGACATGCCCGAGTTCTTCCCCTGGTGGGAAGAGCCCGAGTTTGATTGAGTTTATCAGGGCCTGCTTCGAGACGCACCATGACCCAGACCGCATTGGTATTTGGCAGTACCGGCCTGATCGGCAAGCAGCTTGTGGCTTTACTGGCCGACGACCCTCACTGGACACGCGTCACCTGCGTGACGCGACGCCCCATGGCGTCCAAACAATCCAAGGTGGTGCAAGTTATTGCCGACGCCGAGAGCCTGCAAAGCGTGGCTTCTCAACTGGCTGCCGACTGCGTCTTTTGCTGCCTGGGCACCACCCAAAAAATTGCCGGCGGCCGCGAGGGCTTTCGTCGAGTGGACTACGACTACGTGCTGCAGTGTGCAACGCTTGCCCGCCAGCAAGGTGCCCGTCGCCTGTTATTGATTTCCGCGTTGGGGGCCAGTGCGAGCTCGCCCAACTTCTATTCCCGGGTAAAGGGTGAGGTGGAAATAGCCGTGACAGGTTTGGGCTATGAGACCGTAGATATTTTGCGCCCGTCGCTGCTGCTTGGAGACCGGGCTGAGCGGCGCCCGGTGGAGCACCTGTTTGGCCAGTTGATACCGAAGCTTTCATTTCTGATGAATGGTCGTTTGAAGCGCTATCGACCAATCACTGCCACTCAAGTCGCAAAGGCGATGACAAAGATTGCGCGCACTCCGTCCAACGGAACGAGCATCTATTCCAGTGATGAACTCGCTACGTACTAGTCCGCAGGTACTTGGGACGTGATCGCACCGCATTTCGACCAAAGAATCAGTGCCGAAGAACCTATCGCTGGCACACGCAAGTGAAAGTTTGTGTCAACACTTAAGCCAACAGCTTGCGCAGCTCGGTCTTCAACACCTTGCCGCTACCACCAAGCGGTAGCGCCTCAAAGAAATGAACGTACTTGGGTATCTTGTACCGGGCGATGCGTCCTTCGCAGGCAGTGATGATGTCGGCTTCAGTCACAGTCTGCCCTGGCACCGCGACCACGCAGGCCGCACCGACCTCGCCCCACTTTTCGTCGGGCACACCGATGACAGACACCATTGCCACACCTGATACGCTGGCGATGCAGTTCTCGACCTCGGCGGGATAAACGTTCTCGCCACCGGAGATGAACATGTCTTTTTTACGATCGGCGATGAACAGAAAGCCGTCTTCGTCGAGCCGACCCATGTCTCCCGTAAGTAACCAATCATCCAGGAAGTTGTCAGCTTGCGCGTCGGGCCGGTGAAAGTACTGCCTGATGATCGACGGACCGCGAACCACGATCTCGCCAATCTCGTTGGCATCCGCCTCACTGCCATCATCACGCAGGATGCGCAGATCCACATGCATGATCGCTTTGCCCGCCGACCCAATCTTCGCAATCGCGTCCTCGGCGTCCAGTACGGTCAAGGTGGGTCCGGTCTCGGTGAGCCCGTAACCCTGAATCAAGGGCATGCCCTTGTCGGCGTAGGTGTTGAGCAGCGCCTCGGTGGACGCTGCACCGCCGACAAACGCGCCTTCCACTGACCTCATATCCGCCGACGCAAAATCGGGATGTTGGGCGAGCATCTCGAACATGGTGGGCACACCTGCCAGATGCGTTACGCCAAGGCTCGGGTCCGACAGCGTCTGGATCACCTCGCCCGGTACAAACCGATCCAGCGTGACCTGAGTACCGCCCGCGTAGAAAACCGCATGCGCAAAAATGTTCAGTCCGCTGATGTGGAACAACGGCAAGATGGTCATGTTGACCGAGCGGGGAGATAACCCCAGTGGCACACAGTTACTGACCGCCTGAGCAGCCACGGCGCCATGGCTGTGTAGTACGCCCTTGGGTCTACCCGTTGTGCCGGAGGAGTACATCAGCGTCCATCCATCGTCAGCGCTCAGCGACTGCTCGGCGAGCATGATGTCGCCTTCAGCGCAGAGCTGTTCGAGATGGTGGTCGGCAGTGCCTTCTCCGAAGGCGATAACCCGGGGGGTTCGCTCACTTTGTACGATCGCATCCGCGGCCAGCGCCTCGAACCCGGCTCCGACAAACAGCACAACCGGCGCGGCGTCATCCAACTGGAATGCCAGTTCCGGCGCGGCCAAACGGGTATTGAGTGGCAGAAATATCGCGCCGCAGCGGGCGCAGGCAAAATCAATGTCGAAGGTGTCACTGCTGTTGTTGCCCAATACCGCGACTACATCTCCCTTTCGCAATTGCAACGTGTGCCTCAGATAGCTGGCAATGCGACCGACCCGCTGATGCATTTGCGCGTAGGTGAAGCGACGCCCACTCGCTCTATCCACCTGCGCCAGGGCATCGGGGCGGCGGTGGGCATGGCTCTGGATCCAGTCTCTGATTGCGATGCTCATGGCGGAATATCCTTGGCTGATTATTGTTTGTGTTCAGTATCGGAAGGCCGCAGCTTCCAGCGCCATCATGCTTCGCGCACCTGCGGTCACGCTGGCCTGAAGTCCAAGTGTGCGCGGCAACACATGGTCGAAATAGAATTCAGCAGTTTGCACCTTGGCCGCATAGAACCCATCGATGTCGGTACCCGCAGCAACGCGTGTTGCAGCCAGCGCAGCCGCGCGCGCCCAGAAGTACGCTAGCACCACGTAACCACAGAACATCAGATAGCTCACGGATGCTGCGCCAATCTCATCAGCATCAGCCTCAGCGCGTGCAGCGAGTCCCACCGTCAGGGCCTCCCATTCGGAGAGCTTGGCAGTGAGCGCGCTGGCAAACCGCTGCAACTGCACGTCAGCGACGTCCAACGTGGCTACGAAGTCCCGGATCTCGCTCTGAAACAACGCCAGCGCGCTGCCGCCATCGACGAGCACTTTACGCGCCAACAGATCGATGGCCTGAATACCCGTCGTGCCCTCATACAGCGTCGCAATCCGCGCGTCTCGTAGATTTTGCTCAACACCCCACTCGCGAATGTACCCGTGACCGCCGAAGCACTGGATCGCCAGATCCGCGGACTCCACACCAGTCTCAGTGATGAAGGCTTTGGCCACTGGGGTGAGCAAGGCCAGGCGCTGTTCGGCCATGGCTCGGGCCTCGCCATGATTGGCACTCTTTGCGACATCCAACTGCAGGCCGAGGTAATGGTTAAAAAGCCGATTCCCTTCCGCGAAGGCTTTCTGGGTGAGCAACATACGCCGCACATCGGGGTGCACGATGATTGGATCCGCCGGCCCCGTTGGGTTCTTCACGCCACTCAAGGAACGCATTTGCAGGCGTTCGCGAGCGTAGGCTAGTGCCTGCTGAAATCCGAATTCCGCATGCGACACGCCCTGGGCTGCTGCACTGATCCGTGACGCATTGATAAAAGTAAACATCGCCGCCAGCCCGCGACCCGGCTCACCCAACAAAAAACCAGTAGCCGCGTCGAAATTCATCACGCAGGTAGCGCTGGCTTTGACCCCCATTTTCTTTTCGATAGCACCGCAATGCACCGCGTTACGGCCGGGCTCTACCCCCGGTTCATCGGTGAGACACTTGGGAACGATGAACAACGAGATTCCCTGAGTCCCTGCCGGCGCTCCGTCGATGCGCGCAAGCACTAAATGGATGATGTTCTCGGTTAGATCATGATCTCCACCGGTAATGAATATCTTGGTCCCCGAAATCGAATAGCTGTCGTCTGCATTGGGTACGGCCCGGGTTCGCAGTAGACCCAGGTCCGTCCCGCAATGGGGCTCGGTAAGACACATGGTGGCGTTCCACTCGCCAGAGATAAGTCTCGGTTCATAGCGATGCCGCTGCGACTCCGACCCGTAATGTGACAATGTCGCGATCGCGCCCGGGATAGCGGAGGTGTAGAGCGAGAACCCAGGGTTTGCAGCCACCATGATTTCAACCAACACCTTGGCGAATGAGCCCGGCAAGCCCTGACCACCCAGCCTGGGATCGCAAGCCAGCGAGAACCAGCCTGAAGCCGCGTACTGTTGGTATGCCCGCACAAACCCCGCCGGCGTCACCACGTCACCGTCCTGAAATTGACAGCCTGCCTCGTCGCCGCTGCGCGACAGTGATGCGATCTGTTCTTCACAGAAGCGTGCGTACTCTGCCAGCAGAGTCTCTGCAGTCTCGCGATCCAAAGTGTCGACCAAAGGCAGCGATGCGCAGTGCGCCTCATAGTCGAGCACTTCAAACAACGAGAACCCGATGTCTCGAGTGGGCGCCTGGTATCCGGACATGTGCATCCCTCTTGCTGGGCCACAAGGGCCAGTGAAAGGCATGCTAAATTATTTGCTTGCTCTGAACAAATAAATAATGTGTTGTAATGAAGCGACTGTCTGCACACACCTGTCCTCTCAGCAACGGAGTCGCACTGCTTGAACGACCTACCTCACCCTTCAACGGCTCGCCCACGTCGCAGCCATCGCGAACGAACCGAGCTGTCGGACAAATTGATGCTCGATGCCGCCCGCACGATGATTCTTGAAATGGGGACCGCCAAGACCACGCTCAAAGCGGTGGGAGAGCGGGCGGGTTACAGTCGGGGGCTCGCCAATGCGCGATTTGGTAATAAAAACGTGCTGTTCCGGCACCTCGCCCGGCGCTGTTTCTCGCACTGGATCGAGGCCCTGCAAAGCGCGGCTGGCGAAAAGACCGGACTCGCAGCACTGCTGTCTCGCATCGACGCTATCAATGCCTATGTCGAGCATTACCCCGACGACGCCCGGGTGCTCTACGTGCTGTGGTTCGAGTCAGTCGGCACCCAATCTGAGATGCGCGAAGAACTCTCTCGTTTTCACGACCAGGCCCGCGCTGACATTGAAGCGCTGGTCCGTGCAGGTCAGGCGAGCGGCGAAATCAACAGCGAGGTGGATGCGACAGCCTTCAGCATGCACTTCACGTCGGCGCTGTTTGGCGTGAGCTACCAGTGGGTAGTCAATCCTGTCGCCGTCTCGATTGATGGGTTCACGCGGTTTTTCCGCGAAAACACGGTGAGAACCCTGGCGAGCACCAACGGCCCGGCCTAAAGCAGGCGCTACCTTTGAGGCTTGTCGCCCAATGCCAGACCGCCGTTGTATTGCCAGGTCTGCAGCGCACGGATGCAAGCTGACCTGCTAGGATGCCTCGCAACCAAGTCGTTCATTCTCAATCATCGTTTCAGAGCATTCCCCATGATCACACCCGTCGATATTCAGGTTACTGCCCTCTTTGCCGCCGTTTTCGCCGTACTGCATGTACTGTTCACGCTCAGGGTCGGCGGCTATCGCTTCAAGAGCGGCATCAGCCTCGGTGATGGTGGAGACAAGGAACTGCTCAACCGCATTCGCGCACATGGCAATTTCACCGAGCAAGTGCCAATGGGGCTGCTGTTGTTGCTGCTCAATGAACTGAACGGCATGTCTGGAGCGATGCTCATGGCCCTGGGGTCAGTGTTTCTGGCTGCACGTGTGCTGCACTACGTCATGATCGTGACCCGCAGCCTACCCATCGTGCTACGCCCTATCTCCATGCTGGGCACACTCGGCTCGATCCTCGCGATGGCATTACTACTGGTCATTTAAACGAGTACCAAGCGGGCGGGATTCACTCGGCGAAACAGCCTTTGAGCTTGTCCATCAGTCGCATCAATTGCTTGCCTTCTTCGCGGGTCATGCCATCCAAACGACACAGCATGCCCTCGGGCACCGCCAGGGCCGCCTCGCGCGCCTGCTTGCCTTCAACCGTCAGTGCCACCCGCTTGGCACGACGGTCTTGCTCATCGGCGTTCAGCACCAAGTAGCCCTTTTCCACGAGCTTTCTCAGCATCAATGACATCGCGCCCGCATCGATACCGGTTTTGGCGACCAGGTCGTGGATGGTGATGTTGTCTTCTTCCCACAAGGCCATCATCACGATGTACTGTGGGTAGGTGATACCCAGCGATGCCAACAGTGGCCGATAGGCCCGGGTGAAGGCATTCGACAAAAGATAAAAGCGGTGGCAGAGCTGATTCTCAAGCTTGAGCGGGTCGGTCATGGTCATGATTGGCTGGCTGATGCTTCGACTATTTTGCATGCAAACTGTATTGACCCGCCACCCTGTGCTTGCTAATTTATTTTGCATGCAAACATTTTCTCGAGGAGTCCAACATGCGCCACTTTGTTAAACGTCTTTCCATGCTGGTATTTGCGGCATCAGCCCTGGTCAGCCTGTCCGCCCATGCCGAGGACAGCACTGAAATCACAGCTGAAACCTTCAACTGCCTCGCAGATATGACTCGGGTTAAGCATTTCTACGTAGACAACCTGAATGGTGATATCGAAGCGACCGTTGCGGTTGCCAGTAATGATGAAGGTGGCGTGTATCCCGAAGGCTCGGTGGTACAACTGGTGCCCGGCGAAGCAATGGTCAAGCGCGAGGCGGGCTTTAGCCCCGCGACTAAAGATTGGGAGTTTTTTGAATTGGATGTGAGTCCCGAAGGTACTGCCATTCGCAAACGCGGCTTCGCGGATGTGGTCAACAAGTTTGGCGGCAACTGCTTCGCCTGCCACGTTAAAGCAAAACCGCAATACGATCTGATCTGCGATAACAGCCACGGTTGCGACCCGATCCCGCTAACCCGCAGCATTATCGCCACCATCCAGAAAACCGACCCCCGCTGTGACGGTCCGGTTGATCTCACCGAAGAGGATAAAGCCAATCTCAAAACGCTGGCGGCGTTCGCCGCTGCTGCTGAGGGCTGAAGCCACCAGGTGCGCGGCTCTCCGGCCGTGTGCCTGACTGTCACTCACCCATGTTAGGCTGCTCAGCTCAGCCCTGATCATTGCAAGGCTAGACGCGGCCCAGGTCACGCCCGGGTCGCTGCAACGACACGGTCAAGCCGAGGTATCGAATCTTGCAGCCCGTCACCAGCCAAACCGTCTCAGCCGAGAGCACGCTCGATGCACTCACGGCTGTCTTGCGCTTCAAAGGCATGCCCGAACCGGTGGTTTTCGATGGCTGCGAGCGCGCCATCAATGCCGTTTACTGGACGATGCTGGTGTGCACCCTGCCCTTTGCGGTCTGGGAACACCTGATCCTTAACTACACCCTCATTGGCTGGCTCCATGTGCTTGTGCCATCGCTGTATCTGCCAGTGGCGCTCGGCTGGTATCCGCGCAGGGCTTCATCCCGCTTCATAGCCGGTGGCATCGCCTTAAGCCTGGTCGGACTGTCAATCAACGCGCTTTACCATTGGGAAACCCAGCCTGGCATCTACGTGATGGTGCCGCCGGCGATGGTGGCGTTTGCGCTCTATGGTGGGCGGGCGATGGCCATCGTCACAGCGCTACAGATGGTCCCGGTCATCATCACCTGCCTGATGTTCAACCCCAATAGTCCCGTGACCGGCGTCTTCATCGGGTGCACAACATGGATAGCAGTGAACATCGCCGGAGCGATTCTTATCAGCCGCGTGCTGGTATCGTCACGGGAGCGTGCCGACGAGCTGGAGTTTCTGTCTGAGCGATTGCTCGAAAGCGAGGAACGACTGCAGGAAAACGACCGCTCGATGCGCCATATCGTGCAAGTCGGGCTTCATGAGATCGAGGCAGCCACCGCAGACATCGAAGTCGAACTGGACGATGCATCGATCAAACCCGAGGCATTGGCGCGTATTCACAGCGCGATGGGCAAACTGAGAAATTCAGCGACCTAGTCACCAGACCTCATTGCTCGCCGCTTGATCTCGGCGGCGATCAACCACAGTCGATCTTGTCCCCAAACCGCAACATCTTGCTCGCCATCCGATCCGGAGAGGCGATAGCTGGGCACCCCCCACAGACCGAGACCCTCGACCATTTCATCCTGGTGGGCTTCGATGATCGGCTTCCAGTCTTCACTACCGATCCGGCGCTTGGCTTCAAACCAATCGAGACCTGCCGCTTCCACCGCCTGGCGCAAGCCTGCCTCGCGATGCAGCCCTACCCCCATGGCAAACGCATGACGAAGCAGCGAGCTCATCAGCGCTTCATCTTTGCCTAGCGCCATGGCCCATGGGAGCAGCGAGTAGGCGTCGCGGGTAGGCTTGCCAATGGGCATGACGACGTTACCGAACGGCACGCCCCGGAAAGCACCCTCGCGTTTGGTATCGAAGAGGATATAACGCCCCTTGTCCATCGGCGCGGGCACACCGCGCATCACCATGGGCAGTACTGGCTTGTGACGGAAGGTGATTCCGCAGCTGTCCTTGAGTGCGATCGTTTCGTCGTAAACAATCGCCGTATAGGGTGAATTTAACGAGGGATAAAAATCCAAGACCAGTGCACTGGCATCGACTCCCGTTACATCAACTTCCGGGCGCGGCACAATAAAGGGCAATGCTGCTTCCCGACAGGCACCCAGTCCGCGTAGCCTTTGCTCAAGGTGATAGAGGCGGTCCACGCCCCAATACCATTCACCGCCGTAGCAGAAGGTGGCGCCGGAATAGTGGTGTCCTTGCTGCAGTAGCGCCGAGCCCTGATCCAACACAGCGTCAACCTGCGCTGCACTGATCGACGTCGCCGGGAGAGCCAGCAATGCGGCTTCATCCCTCGCCCACAAAGCCTCGGATACCCCTGCCAGTACCGAGGCCGTCAGCCCGCCCGCCTGTTGCGAAGCGACAAGACATTGCCCCGCCAAACGCTGCAGGTCCGGTGGCGGCACCATTGGCGCATCGGTCGGAAAAGACAGCCCCAAGTAGGGAGCAATCAATCCAGCGTCGCGCCGGGCCCAAACAGCTAGTTTGTCGAGCTCGGGCTGAGCCTTCCCGCCAGTCGCGCGAATCAAGTGAATACGCAGGTCTACCTCGTAGCGCGCTGCGAAATCCGCCAACACCTGGGCCGCAAGGTGTGAATAGGGGTCGTCCAACTGGTGAAAGTAGTCCACCACGTGGGGCTCTCCGCGGGAAATCCGACGTGCCTCGGCCTTGCGACGGCGCTTGTTGATTACCCCCTCATCTGCCTCGGGCCCAAGAACGCGCTTGGATAGCAGCATCCGCAACCAGCCAGGCGGATCGACAATCAATCGCGGCGTCGGGTTGTGCTTGGGTTCCAACATGGAGTTCCCCTCGGGTTGTCAGCTTGAACGGCCTTCGCGCCAGGCGGCGATCAAGTCGTCGTAAGGCACGGTTTGCCCCTGGGGCTTCTCGTTGGCCAGTTTGGCCTTGGGTGCACCGGGCTGCGACAGCCAGTATTCGGCGTCGCGCTCCTCATTGAGCGCAGGGCCGCATTCGCCCATGACGTCATAGCGTTCGAGCCGCGCGAGCACTTTGTCCTGCTCTGACGCCAACTGGTCGAGCGCCGCCTGGGCGGTGGCCTCACCGCTCACCGCATTGGCGACGTTCGCCCACCACAGCTGTGCGAGCTTGGGATAATCCGGCACGTTAGTACCCGTGGGGGTCCACGCCGTACGCGCCGGGCTACGATAAAACTCGACCAACCCACCCAGTTTGGGCGCCAGCTCGGTCATGGCATCCGAGTTGATGTCGGACTCGCGGATTGGCGTGAGGCCCACCAGGGTCTTCTTGAGGCTCACCGTTTTAGACGTCACAAATTGTGCATACAGCCACGCAGCCTTGCGTCGTTCCAGCGGCGTTGATTCGAGGAATGTCCACGCTCCCGCGTCCTGGTAACCCAGCTTCATACCCGGCTCCCAATAGGGTCCACGCGGGCTTGGCGCCATACGCCACTTCGGCAGGCCCTGTTCATCCACCACCGCGAGCCCCTCGCGGATCATGTCGGCGGTGAAGGTGGTGTACCAAAAAATCTGTTGCGCAATCCGCCCTTGGGCAGGCACGGGGCCTGCCTCGGAAAAGGTCATGCCCGCAGCCTCAGGCGGCGCATAGGCCTTGAGCCAGTCGATGTAACGCTGCAATGCAAAGACCGCAGCGGGACCATTGGTAGCACCACCGCGCGACACCGATGAACCCGCCGGTCGGCAACCCTCCACGCGGATGCCCCACTCGTCTACCGGTACACCATTGGGAATGCCCTTGTCTCCAGCACCCGCCATCGACAGCCAGGCGTCGGTGAAGCGCCACCCGAGCGACGGATCCTTCTTGCCGTAGTCCATGTGCCCGTACACTGGCTCGCCGTCGATAGTCTTGACGTCCTCAGAGAAGAAGCGAGCAATGTCTTCGTAAGCTGACCAGTTCACCGGTACACCGAGTTCGTACCCGTACTTGTCTCGGAACTGGGCCTGCAGGTCCTCTCGACTGAACCAGTCGTAGCGGAACCAGTACAAGTTGGCGAACTGCTGGTCAGGCAACTGATAGAGCTTGCCGTCTTGGCCGGTCGTGAACGACAGACCAATGAAATCATCCAGATCCAGGGTGGGCGAGGTCACATCGGCGCCCTCACCCGCCATGAAATCGCTCAAGGGCACCACATAACCGTACCGCGAATGGGTGCCAATCAGGTCCGAGTCGTTCACATAACCGTCGTAGACGTTCTCGCCCGACTGCATCTGTGTCTGCAGCTTTTCGATAACGTCGCCTTCCTGAATCAGGTCGTGGGTAACCTTGATACCCGTTACCTCGTAAAAAGCCTGGGCCAGGGTCTCGCTCTCGTAGGCGTGGGTGGTGAGCGTTTCAGACACGACACTGATTTCCAGACCTCTAAACGGCGCCGCGGCCTCGGTGAACCAGGCCATCTCTGCGAGCTGGGCCTCACGGGACAAGGTAGAAGGCTGGAACTCATCAGCAATCCAACGACTGGCATTGGCTGAGTAATCCTGCGCTACAACCTCGGGCGCGGGGGCCGGTGCATCGCTGCTGCCACAGGCCTGCAATAACACCAGTGAGGCCAGCAAAACCGATCTCTTCATGAACACCATCCTCTCCAAAACGGTTAACCCCAACGCAGGGTGACAATAGCCGCCAGCGCACTCAGCAGCGTGGCCATCGCGAGCGGCCAGTCACTGAGCGCCAGCCACAGCAGGTGAATCCAGGCCGCCAACAACAAACTGATAAAAAAGCGATCACCGCGCGTGGTCACCATCGGCAACCAACCTCGAGCGGGTACTGTCGGCCAGCGCAGCTCCATCAACGTCAGCACCACCAGCGACAAGCCAATAAAACCAAAGAACAGCGCGGTCGGTAAGGTCCAGGCCATCCACTGCATCAGCTAACCCTCCCCAGGGAAAAGCCTTTGACCAGATCGCGCCGAACGAACCACACAACGATCAAACCGGGAATTACGGTCAGCACACCCGCTGCCGACAACACACCCCAGTCCAGCCCGGATGCACTCACCGTGCGGGTCATCACAACCACGATCGGTTTGGCGCTGCTGGCGGTCAGCGTGCGCGCGAGCAGCAACTCAACCCAGCTGAACATAAAACAGAAAAACACAGTGACGCCGATCGCCCCGCGATTGATGGGCAGGAAGATGCGGAAGAAAAAGCTGGGGAAAGAGTGCCCATCCAACTGCGCCATCTCATCGATTTCACGAGGCACGCCAGACATAAAGCCCTCGAGAATCCAGACCGCGAGCGGCACGGTGAACAGACAATGGGCGAGCGCCACGGCCAGCGGCGTATCGAACAAGCCAATGGCCGAGTAGAGCTGAAAAAACGGCAGCAGAAACACGGCGGGGGGTGCCATTCGGTTGGTCAGCAGCCAAAAGAAGAGCTGCTTATCACCAAGAAAACGATACCGGGAAAACGCATAGGCAGCCGGCAACGCCACTGATACCGAAATCAACGTGTTCAGCAGCACATAGGTCAGGGAATTAGCGAAACCCGAACGCCACACCTCGCTGGTAAAGATGGTCGCAAAATTCGCGAGGGTCGGCGTGCTGGGCACCAACTCGAAGCCGCCAAGAATGTCTGGGTTGCTGCGTAGGGCCATGGTCAGCAACCAGTACAATGGCAGCAGCAAATAAAGCGAGTAGGCGATCAACAAGCCCGTCGCCCAGGGCGAACGCTTAACCACGATCGCTCTCCCCTTTCATGACTGTGGTGTAGAAGATCCAGCAGAGCAGCAACACCACCAGAAAGTAAATCACCGAGAACGCCGCTGCCGGACCAAGATCAAACTGCCCCACCGCTTTGGTCGCGAGGTATTGCGACAGGAAGGTCGTACTGTTCCCCGGTCCCCCACCAGTGAGCACGAACGGTTCGGTATAGATCATCAACGAGTCCATCAGCCGTAACAGCACCGCGATGGTCAACACACCCTTGAGTCGGGGCAACTCAATGTAGCGGAACACCTGCCACCGGCTGGCACCGTCGAGCGCGGCGGCCTGGTAATACGCCGGCGGAATCGACGACAAACCGGCGAACGACAACAGCACCACCAACGAGGTCCAGTGCCAGACGTCCATCATCAACAGGGTCACCCAGGCATGAAGTGGCTCGGTGGCATAGTTAAAATCGAGACCCAGCGCATTGAGGCCAACCCCCATCAGCCCGATATCGCCGCGGGCGAAAATCTGCCAGATGGTGCCCACCACGTTCCAGGGGACCAACAGCGGTACGGCGAATAAAATCAGCAGTAAGGAGATCCACCGACCACCCCGAGGCAGCGCCAGCGCCACCAGAATGCCCAGTGGAATCTCGATGACGATAATGAGCGCACTGAACAACAACTGACGCGACAATGCCTCCTGAAGGCGCGGGTCACGCAGGGTTTCCTGGTACCACTCAGCGCCCACGAATAAGCGCGTGTTGATATCGAGCACGTCTTGCACCGAATAGTTCACCACGGTCATCAACGGCACTACGGCGCTGAACGCCACGATCAGCAGCACAGGCAACACGCCGAGCCATGCGCGGTTATTCTGCATGGTTCACCTCGGTTTTCGGCAGATTGACCCAACGGCTGGCGCTAAGCCGCGCGCGATCACCAGGCTGCCAGGCCCCGAAAGCATGCGACATCAATTCGACGTTGTGCTGTGTGAGCGTTAGCAACGATCGAGGCTGCCCCCGGGACGTACCCTCCAAAGCCACACTGTCGACCGTCCACGCACCGTTATCGACAGACTCCGCGTTTAGCCACTCAGCGCGCAGGCCAATCAAGGTTCTATCCGGAAGCGCCTCGCGCTGCTCCAGTTGCAAGTCCCGAAGTCCACCCTGCTCCAGCTGCGCGGCCTCGACGAAGCGCATGCCCGGGGAACCAATGAAATCGCCCACATAGGGATTGACCGGCGTGTTGTAGATGTCGTCGGGCGTTCCGGTCTGCAGAATCCGCCCCTCCGCCAGTACGCTCACGTGAGAGGCGAAAGTCAGCGCCTCGGTCTGGTCATGGGTCACGTAGATCATCGTCAGGCGATGCGCCGCCTGAAAGCGCAACAACACTTGGCGCAGGTGCCATTTTTTGGCGGGCTCAACCGCTGTTAACGGTTCGTCGAGTAGTACCAAATCCACATCGGTGCGAACCAGGGATTTACCGATGGCAGTCAACTGCTTCTGAAACAGCGACAGGCTGGCAGGTCGAGCATCGAGCACATCGGCGATCTCAAGCTCGGCGGCGATGCCGGCAGCCCGAACCCGGGCATCCGGCGCAGACCAGCCTTTGTTCAGCAGCGGGAACATCAGGTTCTCGAGCACGCTCTTGGTCTCGTAAAGCACCGGGAACTGGAATACCAGCGCCACATTGCGATCCCGCGCACCCAGTGTGGATACGTCTCTGCCATCGAAGCTGATGGCACCAGCGGTGGGTGCCAACAAGCCCGACAGCAAGTTCAGCATGGTCGTCTTGCCCGCACCCGAGGCACCCAGCAAAGCGTGGGTACTGCCATCGGCCACGTTGAGGTTGAGCGCTGACAGCGTGTCAGATGGGGCACCGGGGTACCGGAAACTCACATCATTGAGTAACACATTCGCCATATCAGCCCGCCAACTGCAGCACGTCGTTGCTGCTCACCTGCAGCCGCACGGACTGACCTGCAGTGACATGCCGCATGCCCTGAACCTTGGCCACCCAGGGCGCCACACCGAGTTCGGTCTCGACGTCGGCGTGGATATAGGATTCAGCACCGTTGGTCTCTACCGCTTCCACACTAGCGACAAAATTCAAAGCAGCTGCATCATTGCCGAGATCCTCCTCCAGCCCCACATGTTCAGGCCGTACATAAAGATTGGGCGCAATTTGATTGAGCACAGGGTCCGAGAGCAGGTTGGCCGCGGCGATACTGCCTGGATTGCGATAGAGCGCCAGCGGCGTTCCCACCTGCAGGATCTGGTGTTGTTCCATGAGCACCAACTGGTCTGCCAGCGACAAGGCGTCGGAGGGCTGCGAGCTTGCAAACACCAGTGCAACGCCGGTCTGCCCGACCATGGCGCGCAGCTCACGATTCAGTGCCTCACGCAGCTTGAAATCGATATTGACGAAGGGTTCATCCATCACCAGCACTTTAGGGTCCTTCGCCAGGGCCCGGGCAATCGCGAGGCGCTGCTGTTGCCCGCCAGACAGCTCGTTGGGCATGCGATCCAGCAAGTGATCAATCTTGACCAACGCCGCCAGCTCGCGCACCCGATGGTCATCGCGCTTACCGACAGCGCGCATGGGTGAGGCGATGTTCTCCGCCACATTCCAATTGGGGTAGTTCACAAAGGCCTGGAAGACCATCGAAACCGGGCCGGTCTTACCTACTCGAGGTTGGCCGTCGAACGACACTGTGCCGCCAGCCCGGCTCGGCAGACCCGCGATCAAGCGGCACAAGTCTGTCTTGCCCGACTGATTCCGCCCGAGCAGCACCGTCAAGGTGCCCGGCTGACAGTTGAGATCAATACCCGTTGTGGCGTCGGGCGCTAGGCGGCAATTTTTTATTGTTAGCACAGTGCCTTCTTAACTCTTGGCTTAACGCGGAGCGAACCCGGTATTCAATGTGGTCAACTTTCGTGGGTCGCCCATCGCGTGTTGGCTTTGGTGGTGTCATTGTAGGGGGCTGGCGGCGTTTGTGCTGCCCTTTCTTTTGCAAAACGCCGTCAATGGACTGCACCGTGCGCCGCCTCAACCACCGCCGCCAGATAGATCGCCGCAGTCATCACACTGCCAGCCGTTCGCACATGATTGCGTCGGGTCCATTCAGTCAGATAGGTCGACCAGTAAGCCTCGGCCTCCGGGGAATCACTGCCAATCGCGGCAAGGCGGTTGTTCATGGGTACATTGCCCATCACGGTCATGAGCAGCACGCAGGGCAGATAAATCAGTGGCGCGGCCAGCAACAGGTAGCGGGTGACACCGTCCATCGACACCATGCCGTAGACACCCAGCAGCAGTGACAGCGGACCGATCAATAAGATACCCGCCACAAACTGCGTTCGCAGTACCGTGATGTTGATGTGCTGCATCGCCTCGATGCCGGCCTTCGCTTCGCAGCGCGCCAGCGCCGCCATAATAAACTCTGAAAAAGCAGAGAAGACGCCACCGACGACGGCACTCCAAAGTGCAAGCAGCAGGCAGAGCATCAATACGAGATCATGGGTCATGACAAAGGTTCCTGTGTGAGTCAGTTCAGTGTGACTCTAAGGACCTGCACTGGTCGCGGCTTGTCGTGCGACGCCAAATTCTGTGCCGACCGCGACAGGACTGACTACTGCTGGGCCGCCAACCGATATGAACGGGGTGTCTGTCCGGCCCATCGCTTGAAGGCCCGGGTAAAGCCGCTCTGCTCGGCAAACCCGGTCAGAAACGCCACTTCCGCAAGGCTGTACTCGGTCTCGCTAAGCAGCTGCTGCGCCAGATCCTTGCGCGCCATATCGACGACATTCTGAAAAGAGTGTCCCTGTTCCGCCAGCCGCCGCTGTAACGTGCGAGCGCTCATGGCCAGGCTCGACGCAATCGCGGTGACCGTCGGCACGCCCTCACTGAGCACCTGGGTGACCGCACGCCGAACCTCCAATTCGAGACTGGGTGTCTGCCGTATCGAGGCAAGCTGCTGTTCGAGATGACGGTCAAAAAAGCTGGCGATGGTTTCATCACCCAGTTTGTTGGGTGCATCAATACTGGCGTCATCGAGCAACAATGCGTCGCGCCCCGACTCGAACACCACCGGGCAGCCAAAGTGCCTCTCATACACCGATATATCTCCTCGGGGTGCATGTTTGAAGTGCACCGCCAGCGGCGAGAAATCCAGTGTACTGACCTCGCGGCTGATCACATCAACCGCCGCCATACTCGCCTCATTGGAGAGCAGCATTCCCAAGCGGCCGTCACCCGCCTTTTCCAAACTGAAGAACCAACCGTCCGCGGCGGGTTGGAGTGAGTATGTCTCGGCGCTGCCCAACACATGGCCATAGCGGGCCGAGCGTATGTAGGAGCCGCGTAAGTTGGGCGCCGACTTCCACGCCAATCCAAAGGCGCCGTATTCATCGCTGCGCATGGACGCGCCAATGCGCAGCGACAGTGTCAGCCCGTCGGGATCACGCTCGGCGAGGGCGGCAAAAAAGTCGTAATACGCGGTGGACGACACCATCTTGTCAGGATTGATCGGCGCGTTCGGGTCTAACCCCAGCTGGCGCACAAGGTCCGCGGTCTCCACGCCAGCCGACGCTTGGCTGACGACTTTGTAGACATACAGGGAAGTCAGTTCGCTCATAAGTGACGTTATACAACACACTGGTGGCAAATCATGCCAGTGGCGCCAACGGTCAAAAAACTGGCATCAGCGGGCAATAAGCCCACGCACATCATCGCGATGATGATCCTGCATGTTCAACAAATGACAGGAGTCATCACATGACGCAAACCACGCACATGACAGCCCGCAAACATTCCTCCCAGGAACTTGTCCTTGTCTTGGGTGCCACTGGCAAGACAGGCCGGCGCATCGTCGCTGCGCTACAAAGTCTGGAGGTTCCCGTGAGATTAGGGTCGCGCTCGGCATCACCCAGCTTCGACTGGAACAACAGCCGAAATTGGGACGAGTGCCTCGAGGGCGTTAGCCGCATCTACATCAACTACGCACCCGATCTGGCCATGCCCGGCGCCACCGATGCGATCACCGAACTGACCCAGCGAGCGCGCAGCGCCGGTGTGCAACAACTGGTTCTGCTCTCTGGCCGCGGCGAGGAGGAGGCTCAGGCCTGCGAGCGCATCGTGCAACAGAGCGGTATTGACTGGACCATCGTTCGGGCGAGTTGGTTTAACCAGAACTTCTCTGAAGGCGCCTTTGTCGACATGGTGCAGGCAGGACAAATCACGCTACCCGACGTCAGCACACCGGAGCCCTTCGTGGATGTGGATGACATTGCTGAGGTTGCCGTCGCCGCCCTGACACAGCCGGGACACGCAGGTGAACTGTATGAAGTGACCGGCCCACGGATGCTGACGCTGGAAGAAGTGGCACAGGCAATCTCAGCCGCGACCGGGCGAGACATCCACTATGTGCCGGTGCCCCATGACGCCTTTGTGGCGGAGGTTAGGCAATCGGGTGCACCTGATGATGTGGTGTGGATGCTCGACTACCTGTTCGCCACCGTACTCGATGGCCGCAATGCCTATCTCACTGACGGGGTACAACGCGCTTTGGGCCGCCCGCCCCGGGATTTCTTTGACTACGCCCGTGAAATGGCTGCCAGTGGCATCTGGCGGGCTGCCGCCTGACCGACAGCTAGCGCTCGACTGACACACCTTCAGCTGCGAGCAACGTGTAGAGCCTCTGTGCATCGCCGAGTGCTTCCGCACCGATGGGGCCCGGCCGCGATACGCCGGGTTCGCCGTCGACCCCCAGTACCTGCTCGATCGCATGCACCACCCCCAGCGCCGTCAAATGGACTTGACCCTGGGGGTCCAGCAGCGACACACGCTTGGAAGTGGTCTGGCCATCACGAGTACCTTGCACGGTCACCACCAGCTCGTGGTTTGCACCCTCCCCCGGGTTGTACATGATCGACTTCTTGAGCTTGACCGGGAACAAGGACCACAACCCGGAGCGCACAATGCCACGCAGCAACACACTATCGAGTTCCCGCTCCATACCGAGGCGAACAAACACGCTGCGCGCGCCGGTGGCGTACACCAGGCTGGTCACATCGGGCAAGTTGGTGGCGAGCGTCGTACGGGTATGGCCGCTCATGAACGACACCCGCTTGGGTTCGCTCAGGGCGCGAACCGTTTGCCACTGGCTGTTGCGCCAGCCCAGAAACGGTTCAGCGAAGTGCTCAACCGAATTAGCAGTGTCCGGCCCACCTCGGTCGTTGCCGTAATAAAGAATGTCGAGCGAGACTTCATCGACGACATCAAAGCCCTGCGAAAGATGCTGAGCAATGACTGCAGGCACCCCTGCCATCCAGTTGCTCACCAGGGCGACAGGTGCCGACGTGCGGGGTTGCAAAGCCAGATTGATCGAGTCGATGAGAGTCTGCCCGGATACGGCAAAATCGATGTAAGCGACATCAGCGTCGATTGCCGCATGCAAGAGCCGTCGAGATTTGTCAGACACGGCCGACAGCAAGACATCCGCGCGATGCTCGCGCAAGAATGCCGCGGAAACCTCATCCAGATCTCGTCCGGCGCCCACCGCGTTGCCCAATTCAGCAGCGAGTGCATCGGCCTCCACCGCCCGACGTCCAACGATGACCAACTTGACGTCGGGATGCCGCTTGCGCAACAGCGTCGCTGTCTCGCGACCCACCACCCCATAGCCACCGACGATGACCACGACCTTTTCCACCACTGAAACTCCTGTTACCCGTTTACATTTAACAACCAGACACCCAGCCACGGACGGGCACCAGTCTCGCACCGATGATACTGTGTCGACGCCGACGCGCCCGCTGAATCACAGGCCGGGTGACCGCGCCGACCGATCCCGAGCGCGCCACAACAACACTAACAAGGGAAGACGCTGTGATGCTTGGTCTGTTTATTGTCTTTTTGATGTCATGGGCACTACTCCGCTTCCTCACCGGCGAGTCCATTTTGGTGCTGGGTATCACACCAAACCGCCAGCGCCTGCTGCAGTGTGGCCTGGCCATGGGCTTTATGGCGGTGGTGGCCGTCATCAATTTTGTTTGGCAGGCGGACTTCAAGCAGATCAGCTATTCACTCAACCCCGAGTATTCGTTGCTCGCTTTTCTGGGCGGCGTGTTCTGGATTGTCAAAGCTGTACTGTTTGAAGAACTGGTCTTTCGCGGCGCGCTGCTGTTCCTGCTGATGCGATATCTGGGGCCTGTTAAAGCCTGCCTCTTGAGCGCCACCGCCTTCGGCATTTACCACTGGTTCAGCTACGGCGTGTTTGGCGAGCGCTGGATTTTGATGGCCTACATCTTCCTGGTGACGGGTGCCGGAGGCTGGATGTTTGCCTATGCCTTTGCCAAGACCGGGTCGCTGTATGCACCCACCGGTCTACACCTGGGCTGGAATCTGGTCACTGCACTGGTGTTTTCATCAGGACCCATTGGCAACCACTTGCTGATTCCGCAGGGTGAAGCCGTAGAGACCAGCGAATGGGTAACACTCATTTTCTTCAGTCTGCAGGCGATCGTAGCGCCCGGGCTGGTTACCTGGTGCCTCGCCAAGTGCTACCGCTCAGCGGGGACCAACGAATGAGCACACCGCGTTACCAACCCCGACCCGTGACTCCCGCGCCTGCGTCTGCGGTTGAAGGCGGTAAGTGCCACATGGGTACCTTTAACACCGCCGTCAAAAACCTCAATTTGCTGGACGCAGCCCGACCGTTCGCAATACCCGCCCCGCGATGGCTCAAATCGCTGCGTTTAAAGGAATGGCAGGCGTTCCAGATCGACACCCCGGACTGGTTTTTCTGCGTCGCGGTCTATGACACCAAGTCGCTGGGCACCGCGGTGATCATGGCCTTCGAGAAGACCGCCCAAAAACTGCATGTTTACGAACGCAAAGCGCCAAGCTGGCAACTGCAGGTTGCCCGCGGACTCGGCCATAGCAGCACCAACTACAACGGTCGTGGCCTGAGTATTGAGATCGACAATCGGCTCGATGACGACCGCATCACACTGCGCTTTACCGCTCAGGCCCAAGCAGAAAGCCCCTCGCTCGCGGGGGAATTTGTAGCGGCACACACCACCGAGCCCATGGTCATTCTGCAGCCCTTTGGTCCCAATCGTCCGCTCTATTCCCACAAAGCGCTGATGCCCGCTCGCGGCACACTGCGGGTTAACGACCATACCGAACAATACGACGCGTCACAGATGGTCATGATCGTCGACGACCACAAAGGCTACTACCCCGCCGTCA
The DNA here is from genome assembly GCA_964482195.1 of uncultured Alteromonadaceae bacterium. Lineage (GTDB taxonomy): Bacteria > Pseudomonadota > Gammaproteobacteria > Pseudomonadales > Halieaceae > Luminiphilus. Next base: position 28,487 of record CAYZWL010000039.1, read on the forward strand.
TGCAGTACGACTGGGTAACCGGGCTCGGGCACGATGCCGCAGGGCAACCGATTGGCTTCAACCTGACCGATAATCAGGTGACGGACCACGAGCGCTTCAACGAGAACTGCCTGTGGCGCGACGGCCACATGGTTCCGCTGCCACCCATCGAGGTGGCACGCCCCGAGGGCGTGACAGGCACCTGGGAAATTCGCGATGCCTACGGATTGGTGGATCTGCGTTTTCGACCCATCGACAGCTACCGCAACTACCTGAATGCCGGCATCGCCAAGGTCGACTACCACGGACCCACTGGGCGGTTTGAGGGAACCATCAAAACCACGGCGGGAGAGGTGAGCCGTTTTGATGGGCTCTATGGCATGGGTGAACAGAAATATATTCGTCTATGACAACGATGGCGTTACTCACTCACCGGCCGCTAGATTACTCTGCCGCGGGTCGGCACCGCCGGTTAACCCACCGGTACTCGCATTGCGAATAATGGCACCCACGGCTCCCATGCTGTGATGCATGTCTTCAACAGGCACGATGGCGTAGCCCATCTCGGTCAGCGCCGGACCGATACTGTCATACAAACTTTGTTCGAGCTTCACAGAACCGGGACGATAGGTGTGCGGTGAGAACGAGTCGGGAAAGTTCTGGGAGCGGAACCGCGGCGCCTCGATGGCGTCTTGCACGTCCATACCAAACACCACGAGGTTCAAAAAGAACTGCAACAGCGCCTGGGGCTGCTGGTCGCCCTCGGGAGTGCCAAAGGTCATAAACAGTTGTCCGTTGCGGGTCACCATACTCGCGTTGGGTGTGAGACGAGGCCGCTTACCCGGTGCCAGTGCCGCAGGATGGTCGGGGTCGAGTCGAAACTGGGTCATGCGAATGCCCAGATTCAGCCCCGTGCCTGGCACCATCGGCGACTTGGGGAAATCACTCGGTGTCAGCGATACCGAGTTGCCCTGCGCATCGGTCACTGCTAGATAACTGGTATCGAGTTTGCGCTGCAGAAAATTGTCCCTGCCCTCAGGTCCGGCTTCCAATCGGGCCACCGCCTCAGAGAGCGGCACGTGGGGTGCAGCTGCCATGAACTGATTCGGATCGCCGTGGGGTGGCATCGCCCCGAAGGCCTTGCCCGGCGTCATCAAGCCGCGCCGCAATGACGCATAGTCCTTGGACAGCAGGCCTTCGATCGGCACATCCACAAAGGCCGGGTCGCCAAACCAGGCCTCACGATCTGCCATGGCCAACTCGACCGCCTGCAACAGCGTGTGAATATACTCGGGGCTGTTATGCCCCATGGACTTGAGATCCATTCCTTCGAGCATCTGCAAGGCCATCGGTAGCACGGCGCCCTGGCTCCACGTCTGGTGCGAGTACACAACGTAGTCACCCCAGGAACCGGTGACGGGCTGCTCCCAGTGGCCGGTGTAATTGGCGAGATCCTCTCGGGTAAACAGCCC
>CAYZWL010000040.1:0-29076 GCA_964482195.1 uncultured Alteromonadaceae bacterium
GGACGGCTCGAGCGTGTCTGGGAGGACGTTTCCGCTGGCTGGGTGCGGCTCGATGGTTCCACAAACTCTCCCAGCTGCTCGAGCAGCGGATACGGAGTGCTAAGCTGCAAGCTGAACCCGCCGAGCGACTGTGATGAAAACCCGCGAGCGCATTCTGGAAACCAGCCGCGACCTGTTCAATGAGCAGGGCGAGCGGAGCATTACGGCCTCCGAAGTCGCACTGGTCATGGATATCAGCCCGGGCAATCTGTACTACCACTTCAAGGGCAAAGACGACATTCTCGCGGAGTTGTGGTCGCGGCATCAGCGCGCATTGGCCGGGGTACTGGCCGGTCCGGTGCACGACCCGGGACTATTCGAACAAACCGATGACAGCGTCTCCGGTCGTGTGGAGCGGGCGTGGCTGTATCTGACGGTGGTGCTGGAAACGATGTACGCCGATCGCTATCTGTACCACAACCTCGACGATCTGATGCATCGCTACGACGCCATTGGTCGCGGCTTCCCGCGCCTGACACTGATGATGCGAGCCAGTTGCCGCGCCGTGGCGGCCTCGCTGCTCGAGCACTCTGACCACACAAGCACACCCGCGCGCTTTGAACGCATTGCCGACGCCATGACCCTGACGCTGGTGTATTGGCTCAGCTACGACCGTCTGCAACACCGGGGAGCTGATTCAATCGGCACCGTGCACAGCGGCGTTCTGCAACTGCTGACCGTTTGCGCACCCTATCTGGGTGGCGAAGAGGCCCAGTTCTATGAAGAATGTGAGGCCCTGCACCGCCGGATGCTCAATACCTGAGCCCGCGGTCAGACCAATACCCCCAACCAGGAGAACAAGCCATGACGATTACCGTTGGCGACACCATGCCCGAGGGCACTCTGATGACCATGGGCGAACAGGGCCCACAACCACTGGCCAGCGGCGAGCTGTTTGCCGGCAAAAAGGTCGTGCTGTTTGCTGTACCCGGTGCATTCACCCCCGGCTGCTCGATGACCCACCTGCCCGGCTACGTGGTCAATGCGGACAAAATCAAGGCGGCGGGTGTGGATACCATTGCCTGCCTGTCGGTGAATGACGCTTTCGTCATGGGCGCCTGGGGCAAGAGCCAGAACGCCGAAGAAATTCTGATGCTGGCCGACGGCAACGGCGACTACACCCAGGCACTCGGCCTCGAGCTCGATGGCCGCGGCTTCGGTATGGGCATGCGCAGCCAGCGCTTCGCGATGATCGTCAACGATGGTGTGGTTGAGCACCTGAATGTCGAAGAAGGCCCTGGCGTCGATGTCAGCAGCGCTGAAACCATGATGGGACTGCTCTAAAGCAACCCTCCCGGCGGGCTAGCCTGGCAGTAGCAGATAGCCCGCCGTAGCCAGCACCAAGGCACCCAATAGATTCACGGCAAAGCCCTCCCGCACCATGCGCTGTATGGGCACCTCGCCGGTGCCGAAAATCACCGCATTGGGCGCAGTTGCCACCGGCAACATAAACGCACAGCTCGCACTCATCGCCGCCGGCGCCATCAACAATGCGGGTTCGATGCCCCCGGCAATGGCTGCGGCTGCCAGAATTGGCATGAGCAGTGCAGTGGTCGCCGTGTTGGAAGTCGCCTCGGTCAGAAAAGTCACAAACAGACAGACCGCCAACAGCAGCCAGAAGCGCGGCAGCTCGGTGGCCATCAATACCGCCTGACCGGCGATATCGCTGAGGCCTGACGCCACAAAGGCCTTGGCAATGGCGATGCCACCGCCAAACAGAATCAACACCCCCCACGGAATTTCCGATGCCTGCTCCCAGGAAATCAGTCGCTCGCCCTGATCATCGCGGGCGATGAACAGCAAGACCACCGCCAACAGTGCCACCGAGGCGTCGTTGGCACTGGCCAGACCCAGCCACTCTCGCCAGCCGCCAAAGGGCTCCGCCCGGGTCATCCAGGCCAGCGCCGTCAGGCCAAAAATCAGCAGTACACGGCGCTCTGCGCTGCGCCAGGGGCCAACCTCCGGCAAAGTTATCGGTGCTGAGGCCGGCAGCGCCCGGGTCAGCCACAGCCAGGCCAACGGCACCAGAATTGCCACCACGGGCACACCCCAGCTCATCCACTCGGTGAACCCGACTTCGGTGCCGGTGGTATCGGCATACACCTGCATGAACAGCAGATTCGGCGTTGTCCCGATCGGCGTGCCCATACCGCCCACGCTGCATGACCATGCCAGCCCCAGTAACAGTGCCGGTGCCAGGCGGCTGCGATCTTCCACCCCGGCGAGTACCGCGAGGGCGACCGGCAACAGCATCAACACCGTTGCGGTGTTGGATATCCACATGCTGAGCAAGGCGCCGGTGACCATGAAACCCAGCACCAGTCGCCGGGGACTGTGCCCTCCCACCAGGTTCACCACCGTCAGGGCAATCCGCCGATGGGCCCCCGTAGATTCCATGCCCCGGGACAGCAGGAAGCCGCCCAGCAGCAATAAAATCAGCGGTGAGCCATAGGCCTGGGCGGTCTCAGCCGGGGTCAGCACGCCAAACAGCGGTAACGCACCCAGCGGTAACAACGATGTCACCGGGATGGGAATTGGCTCAAAAATCCACCAGGCAATACACAGGGTCGTCACCACCGCCGTGACCAGCACCGGAAGGTCATAACCCGTAGCGTTAAGGCTGGTAGCGACGGCGAGCGCGAGCAAAACACCGGGCCAGATCGAGGTTCGGGGGTTGATGCGTTGTTTCCAGGACATACCCCCGATGCTCGCCGTAAATGCGCATTGTGTAAACTCGGGGGCATGAACACCCCCAAGCCCCCCGCATTGATCGACAGTTTTGGTCGGCAGATTCGCTATCTGAGGTTGTCGGTCACCGACCGCTGCGACTTCCGCTGCACCTACTGTATGGCCGAGGAGATGACCTTCCTGCCGCGCAGCCAGGTGCTGTCGCTGGAGGAGATCGAACGTCTCGCCCGCATTTTCACGGGGCTCGGTGTCAGTAAGATTCGCGTCACGGGGGGCGAGCCACTGGTGCGCCACAGCGTCGACCAGTTGATCGGGAAGCTGGGTGCGCTGCCGGGCCTCAATGAACTCGCCATCACCACCAACGGCAGTCAACTGCCGCGTTTGGCCCCGTCGCTCAAGGCCGCGGGCGTCACCAGCATCAACATCAGCCTCGACACGCTGGACCCGGATGCCTTCCGGCGAATTACCCGGACCGGCGATCTTGAGCGGGTGCTCGCGGGCATTGACGCGGCGGTGGATGCCGGCTTCCCGAGAATCCGCCTCAATGCCGTGGTACTGCGCGGCCATAACGAAGATCAGGTGCTGCCGCTCACCGCCTTTGCTCTCGACCGGGGCATCGATATCGCCTTCATCGAGGAGATGCCCCTGGGTCAAGTCAACGCCGCTGGTAAAAACCTCGAGCTGGTGACTTCCCAGGAAGTGCGCGACACGCTGGCAAACCATTACGCCTTGCAGTCAACCGATGCCCAGCGAGACGCTGGCCCCGCGCGCTACGAGCAAATCATGGGCAGCCAGACCCGGGTCGGCATGATTTCACCCCATAGCAATAACTTCTGCGCCAGTTGTAACCGGCTGCGCCTCACCGCCGAAGGTCGGTTGCTGCTCTGCCTCGGCAACGAGGACTCCATCAGCCTGCGAGATCTGATGCGCGACGGTCTCAGCGACGCAGAACTGACCACGGCAATCCAAACCGCCCTCAACGCCAAGCCCGAACGGCACGTTTTTGACAGACCCGATGAGCCCCAGATTCTGCGTTTCATGAACGCGTCCGGCGGTTGATCGGCAGCGATACCACGAGGAACCCCTGTGTCTAACACCGTCTACCCCGAACTCGACTCGGTCGAGCGGATCGCCGAGCGCTTCGAAGGCGCTGGCTACATCTGTACGCCACGCATCGCCACGGTGGTGTATCTCGCCGCCACCATGAACAAACCGATTCTGGTGGAGGGACCGCCCGGCGTCGGCAAGACCGAACTGGCGAAGACTTGCGCCAGCGTCATTAATCGACCGCTGGTGCGACTGCAGTGCTACGAGGGCCTCGATGAGTCCAAGGCGCTGTATGAGTGGAAGTACGGCAAGCAGTTGCTTTACACGCAGGTGCTCAAACAGCAGCTCAACGAGGTACTCGACGGGGCCCAGGGCCTGCGCGATTCGATGGCCAAACTGCACAACCTGAGCGACGTGTTCTACGCCAAGGAGTTTCTTGAGCCACGCCCCCTGCTCAAAGCCATGGAAGAGCCCGATGGCGCCGTGCTGCTGATCGACGAGATCGACAAGGCCGACTTCGAATTTGAGTCGCTGCTGCTGGAGGTTCTGTCGGATTTCCAGGTATCCATTCCCGAGATTGGCACCATCGCTGCGCGCTCAAAACCCCTGGTCTTTCTGACCAGTAACGACACTCGGGATCTGTCCGATGCGCTCAAGCGGCGCTGCCTGCACCTGCATATCCCCTTCCCCTCGATCGCGCTCGAAAGCCGGATTGTCGGTAGCCGGGTGCCCGACATGCAGGCCAATCTCACCGATCAGCTGGTGCGTTTTGTACACGAGGTCCGAGAGTTGGATCTCAAGAAAGCCCCGGCGATCTCCGAGACCATCGACTGGGCACGCAGCCTCTTGTTGTTGCATGCCGATACGCTGGATAGCCAGCTGGTCCACGACACCCTGAACGTCTTGCTCAAATACGAGGAAGATGTCGCCGTGACCGAAGACCAGCTCACCAAACTGCTGGGCAGCGCCCGGGGATGACCAGCGCCGGCAGCGATCAACTGCTCGCCTTCGTCCGCTATCTGCGTGGCCGGGATATACCCATATCCCCCGCCGACACGCTTGATGCCGTCCACGCCGCCAGCCTGATTGGCTATAGCGAGCGCGAGCAACTCAAGCACGGCCTCGCTGCGGCGCTTGCCAAGTCGGCACGGGAGGAGGCCATCTTCGCCGAAGGCTTCGAGCTGTTCTTTGCAGCACCGAATGCGGCAGGTCCCGGCGCCGAAGACAACCCGGAGCGCGACTCGCAGTCCGACGAAGAATCCGCCCCCCCACCCTCCGCCGCCGGGTCACCGGGCGAAGGGAATGGTGGTGACCCGCTCGAAGGCGCCGCCGAGCGCAACCAAACCGTGGCTGACATGCTCGAAAACCCGCTGGTTCAAGCCATGCGCGGCGGTGACGGCAGCGGCGTTGCCGTGGCGGTGGAAAATGCCGCCGCCGAAGCTGAAGTGAACAATATCCGCATGTTCACTCAGCGCGGACAGTACATGCGCAAGATGCTGGACGCCCTGGGGGAAGAGCAGCTGCGCCAGGCAGCGATCGAACTCGAGGGCAGCGAACCCGCCGCGTTTGAGGCTGTACAAGCCCTGCGCGAGCAGCTGCGCAGCCGGGTGCGGGACCGCGTTGAACGCGCCTATCTCGTCCACGCCAGTGGCGAGACCGAGGATTTGCTCGATGAGGCCCTCAGCAAGATGAAGCTCGGCAACATCGATCCGCATCACCTGCAACGGCTGCGCAAACTGATGGCGCGGATGGCGCGCAAGCTCGCCGCCCGTCACGGTCGCCGCAAGCGCCGAGCAAAACGCGGACAGCTGCACGTGACCCGCACCCTGCGCGAATCAATCACGACCGATGGCGTTCCCTTTCGGCCGCGCTGGCGAAAAATACAGAAGAAACGCCCACAGATTCTCGCCATCTGCGATGTCAGTGGTTCGGTCGCCGCCTACGCCAAGTTCCTGCTCATGTTTCTGTATTCACTACAGGACGTGCTGCCGCGCACGCGCAGTTTCGCCTTCTCCTCAAATCTCGGGGAGGTCAGCGATCTGTTCGCCAATGAACCGATCGAGCGCGCCATCGAGCGTGTGAACCAGCGCTACGGGGGCGCCACCGACTACGGCCGGGCGCTCGTGGACTTCAGTGAGCTGGCAATGACTGACATCAACAGCGCCACGACCGTGATCATTCTCGGTGATGCGCGTAACAATGAGGCCGACCCGCGGCTCGATGTCCTGGCCGATATCAAGGCGCGATGCCGCCAGCTGATCTGGCTGAATCCCGAATCGCGGCGCGCCTGGGGCAGCGGAGATTCGGAAATGTTGGCGGTCAAAAGACACTGTCACATCGCCACAGAGTGTAATAATCTCAAGCAGTTGGAAAAGATAGTGGACAAACTGCTCGCAGATTCGCGCTGAATTCGGCGGGCCTCAGGAGCACATATCTGGGTGTCACACCCCCGGATTGTGCAACACTGATTGACCGCGCCGGATAATCTGCAGCAGCCGCTGTAGGCCCTGGCGCCTCTGGAGAGCATGTCGTGACCGATGACGATCGACTGTCACTGACCCGCTCCCTCGAAGCCGAGGTGAGGGCGGCCTATGCCGTTGAGTCCCGCGAGGGCCTCAGCCGCAAGGCATTGCTCAAGGCGTTGAAAAACCTCCAACCCGGTCGCGAACCCCTGGAAACCGCGCTACGTGATGCGGGCTTCATGCCCCCCGACGCCGAAGACGCGCCGGTGATCAATTGGATCGACAGCGTATTCGAGCACTGGCACGCGCACTACCCACTGGCCGGCGAGTTGCACGCCATTCTCGACAACGCCCGCCCACTGGCCGCGGCTTTCGCCCTCAAAGACGAACGCTTCTTCACCCCCGGTGCCCACGCCCTGCACCGCTTGCTCGACATCATGCACGAAGGTTTCTCGGGCTGGTATGAAGGCCTGGGTGGCAACAGCCGCAACGCGCTGGAGGGGGCTCGCGAAGCCATTGAACGTTCGCGAAGGGATTTCCCCAGCGAACCCGAAGTCGACACCACCCGCGACCTGCTCGCCCAAAAGATCAATGGCCACGCCGCCCAACTGGCACGGCTCGACGCTGTCTTGCTGGAACGCGAAGTCGCGACCATGGGCGATGACATTGCCCGGATCGAAGCGGCCATCGTGATCAACGCCCTGCTCGAGGCGAATCAGGTGCCTGGCTCCGTGGCTCGCTTCATGAAATCCGACTGGTTCGAAAGTGGCGTCATTATTGCCGAGCGGGACGGCATCAGTAGTGAAGCCTGGCGCAGCTACCTCAATACCAGCCAGCTGCTGGTAGACGCCGTGCAACCGGTGCCGTCGACCGAACCCGAGGCGCAAGCCCGCCTGCAGGCCACCATGCAACATTTGCCTGGCACATTGTCGCGCCAGTTGCTGAGCCTACAGCCCGATAGCGACGCGGTTGCAGGCGCCGTCGGGCTGATCGAATACGCGTTGCTGCGCAACATGCGTGGCGAGGATCTGGGCCTGCTCAGCGCCGAGCCCATCAGTGTGCGCGGTTTACCCGAGGACGGCCTGCCGAGCGACGCCGAGCTGGAGCAAGAGGGGATTCAGACCGGTCGCTGGTATTTGCTGCAAACCCCTGAGGGCGATATGCGCGCCCGACTGGTTGGTACCCTCGCCGCCAATGCCTACGTGCTGTTCATGGACTTTCTCGGCGCCCGGGCAACCCGTAAAACCTATGCAGAGTTCTCTCAACTGCTCAAATCCGGCGAGGCAAGACCACTCGCCGCAGAGAACAGTTTCTGCAGAGCCATGTCGGAAGCCACCGAGGCTCGGCAGGCAGTGCGCGCCGAACAAGAAGCCGAGCGGGTGCGCGAAGAAGCCGAGCACGCCGCCGAACTGGCCCAAGAGGAGGCCGCCAAGGCCCAAGCTGCTGCCGAGGCTGCGCAGGCGCAAGCCGAGGCCGAGGAACGGGCCCGTGCTGCGCGCGAGGCAGCGGCACACAAGCCCGCACCCGAAGCGCAGCCCAGCCACGATGCAGCGCCAGCGAACAGCGCGCATGAGAGCCACACCGAGCTGTCGGCGCCACGGCATGACCCCGATGCCATGCCATCGAAAGACTCGCCCTATGAATCGAATACCGTGGTCAAGTTACAACTGCCCATGGGCACCTGGATGGGCTTCCATGACCGCGAACCCCCCATGATGGCCAAAGTCGCTGTCCGCGATCTGGAAAAGGACAGTTACATCTTCACCAACCGCGATGGCATCAAATTACGCGAGCTGACCGTCGCCCAACTCATTGGTCTGATCGAGCGGGATATGGTCGATATCCTCGAGCGCAAAGGCAATTTCCGCGAAGCCATCCAGGGCATGGCCGGCAACCAGGGCGTGCGTTACGAAGAACACGGCCGCCTGGCCTGATCAGAATACCGAGGGAGGCGCGTCGAGCTCGTCATCCATCTGCTCAAGCGACAGACCCGCCGCTTTGCCCCCAGCACCGACCGGTGCATCACCCGCCATTTTGATCTTCAGCCGCAAGTTGTTCGCCGAGTCGGCGTTGCGCAAAGCATCTTCCTCGGTGATGGCGCCCGCCCGCCAAAGCCCGAACAGCGCCTGGTCGAAGGTACGCATGCCGCCTTCGGTGGACTTCTCCATCATCTCTTTGATCTCGGTGACATCACCGCGCAGGATCAATTCCTTGATCGAAGGTGACCCCAGCATGACCTCGACCGCAGCCGAGCGACCGCCGTCGATGTTGGGCAGCAAGCGCTGGGACACAATGGCCTGAATATTCAGCGACAGATCCAGCAACAGCTGCTGCCGCTTCTCTTCAGGGAAGAAGTTAATGATGCGGTCGAGCGCCTGGTTGGCATTGTTGGCATGCAAGGTAGAAATACACAGGTGGCCTGTTTCCGCAAAAGAGATGGCGTGCTCCATGGTCTCGCGATCACGAATCTCACCAATCAGGATGACATCGGGGGCTTGGCGAAGCGTGTTCTTGAGGGCGTTGTGCCAGCTGCGGGTATCCACCCCGACCTCGCGCTGATTGACGATGGACTTCTTGTGCCGATGCACAAACTCCACCGGATCTTCGATGGTCACGATATGCCCGCTGCTGTTGCTGTTGCGGTAGTCGATCATCGCTGCCAGCGAGGTCGATTTGCCCGAACCGGTGGCCCCAACAAACAGAATCAGGCCGCGCTTACGCATGATCAACTGCGGCAGGATCTCCGGCAGCCCAAGGTCCTGCCACTTGGGAATCGTGGTCACGATGTGCCGGGCGACAATGCTGACTTCATTGCGCTGCCGAAAAATATTGATCCGGAAGCGGCCAGATCCCGGCACGGAGACACCGAGGTTCATTTCAAGGTCGCGCTTGAAATCTGCCTGTTGGGTCTCATCCATGATTTCCAGGGCGAGACGCTCCACATCGCCGGGCTTCAGTGCTGTGGTATCGATCGGCTTCAGTTGGCCATCGACCTTGGCACAAGCCGGCGCACCGGTAGAGAGATAGAGGTCAGAACCACCGATTTCGGCGAGCTGTACCAACCACTTCTCGATTTGCATAGTCCCACTCCTGGTTTTGTCGCGGCCACACCGCTTGTTATCGAGGGCTCAGGGCGCTGTACGCGGCCCTGTGGCCTACGTACACTCTGGACCGCCATTAAAACCCGCGTCGGCTTTGGCGCACACCCCCAAATTCTTTAGCCCGACCCCAGCGGCAACATCGAGAAGCCAACCGAGAAGGAAGCGCAGTGAGTCCAACCCTGTCACATCACGAGGCCGCCATAGACGGCGACCGAGTCGAGCTGCTCAAGGCAATCAGCCGCGGCGTGGAAAAAGAAGGGCTGCGGGTGCAAGCGGAAACCGCCCAGCTCGCCCAGACACCACACCCGGAGGGACTCGGCTCGGCGCTCACCCACAGTGCCATCACTACCGATTACTCCGAGTCTTTACTCGAATTCATCACGCCAGTAAGCCACTCCATAGAGCAGAGCCTGGACACGCTATCGGCCCTGCACCGCTACACCGCAAGCCGACTCGATGAGGAACTCATCTGGGGTGCCAGCATGCCCTGCATCGTCAGTGGCGAGCGGGGCATTCCCATCGCCAGCTACGGCGACTCCAATGTAGGTACCATGAAGCGGGTCTATCGCAATGGTCTGGGCGCCCGCTACGGGCGGATGATGCAGGCGATCTCGGGCATTCACTACAACTTTTCGCTGCCCGAGGCCTACTGGGAAAACGCCTGGCAAGCGGCGGGCAGCCCAGGCGAACTGGCGGATTTCAAAACCGAGGGCTATCTCGGTCTGATTCGCAACTTCTGGCACCGGGTCTGGTTGTTGGTCTATCTGCTGGGGGCCTCGCCCGCGGTCTGTGCCAGTTTCCTCGCGGGCAACCGCAATCATCACCTGCAGCCATTCGATGCCATGGGCAACAGCCTGCATCTGCCCTATGCCACCTCGCTGCGCATGGGGGACCTCGGCTACAACAGCAATGCCCAGAAGCAGATGTCGATTTGCTACAACTCCCTATCGACTTACATCGAGACCCTGCGCGAGGCCATCCTCACTCCGCACCCCGACTACGCCGACTTCAAACTGACCGACGAAGGGGAGCGCGCCCAGCTCAACGAGGCGCTGCTGCAAATCGAAAACGAGTTCTACAGCCCGATTCGACCCAAGCGCGTCACCCAGAGTGGCGAAGCGCCTTTGGTGGCACTGAAGCGCGCCGGCATCGAATACGTGGAAATCCGCTGCGTCGATGTCAATCCATTCTTGCCGCTGGGCATCGACGCCGAGACCATTCGAATCATCGATTGCTTCCTGCTGGACTGCCTGTGGACCGACAGCCCGCTGTGTGACGAAGCCAGCCGACAGCGTGACAAGGAAAACCTGCGCCGGGTGGTCGACGGTGGCAGGGACCCGGCGCTGACCCTGCTCAACGCGGACGATACTGAAGCACCGCTGTCGGATGTCGCGGCGACGCTGCTGGCCGGCATGCGCCGCGCAGCGGCACGGCTCGATGAAGCCCACGGCGGCCAGGATTACAGCGATGCGATCGACACCGCCGAACAGCGTCTCGCGGACCCCGGCTTGACGCCGTCCGGTCGACTGCTGGAGGAAATGCGCAATTCAGGCGCGGCTTTCTGGCAGATTGCCCACAACTACTCGAAGCAATGGCATGACAGCTTCCTGGCTGACCCGCTTCCTGAAGAGCAACAATCGGCACTGGAAGCCGAGGCGGAGGCGTCGCTGGCGCGCCAGCGTGCCATTGAGGCGGCCGATGAGGTCGATTTCGACACTTATCTCGCCACCTTCTATCAACAGTATCAGACGCTTCAGGGCGCGAGCTGAAGCAGACGAGCTTCCAGACATAAAAAAGGCGCCCATGGGGGCGCCTTTTTTGTCTCGACGGCGAGCAATTACTCGCTGGCTGCGCCCTCGGGGGTCACAATCGATACCAACTCAACGTCGAACACCAGGGTTGCGTTGGGACCAATCATGGCGCCCGCACCGCCCGCACCGTAGGCCAGCTCCGGCGGAATGTGCAGCTTGTACTTGGCACCCGGCTGCATCAGTTGCAGCGCTTCGGTCCATCCCGCGATGACCTGGGTCACGCCGAAGGTGACGGTTTGGCCCCGCTGGATGCTGCTGTCGAAGACGGTGCCATCGATGAGCTTGCCTTCGTAGTGGACTTCCACTGAATCCTCTGGGGTTGGGTTGGCGCCTTCACCCGCCTCGACCACTTCATACTGCAGACCCGACTCGGTGACCATCACGCCTTCGCGCTTGGCATTTTCAGCAAGGTAGGCAGCACCGGCCTCAGCATTCTGGGTTGCCAGCGCTTCTCGCTCCGCCTGACGCTCGGCTTCAACACGGCTCTGGAAGGCAACCATTTCTTCCTGAATTTCCTCTTCAGTCAGTTTGGGTTCGTTGTCTTCCATGGCATCGCGCAGGCCTTCGGCGTAGGCTTCGACGTCAACGATCATGCCGTCGGCCTTCATGCGTTGACCCATGCGCAGGGCAACGCCGTAGCTCAGGCGTGAATTGGAGGTTTCTAGTGTCACAGCTTCGGGCTCCGGTGCTTCGCTCACGGGCTCCTGGCAGGCAGTCAGCATGACCGCTGCGACGGGCGCGAGCATCAATGTGGAAAGACGACGTGAAGTCAGTTGATTCATAGCGAGTTCCGCAGGGGTGGTTTGAGGAAGCCGGCATGGTACGACTCCCGGTCACTCAGCGCCACTGTCAGCGAGCGGGTCTTTGCCACCCAACTGGACAAAACAGTTGGCAATAGCGGCCAACAGCGGGCGCGCCTCGGGTACCGTACTGGCGAAGCGGCCCAGATTTTCAGCGGGGTCCATGGCAGTGGCTACCGCTGGCAGAGCCGGCCCTGCCGCGACCATTAGTGCAGCCAGGTGGCGTTCGGCATCAAGCTCAAGCTGCTGCAGATGACGATAGTGGTCCTCGCGACCCGGCACCGAGTGCCAGCGACGCCGCTGGGCCCGCAACGGTCGTACAACCTCGGCCTCCCAGGGGGTAATCGCTGCTGTCACGGCGTCACGCCGTGCGGTGTCGTAAAGCAAGCCTTGCTCGGCGAGCCAGGCGCCATACATGACCTCCAACACCACACAACCAAAACGATCCTGTGCCTGCAACAGCAGGGTCTGCAGGGGCTTGTGCCGATAACACTCGAGCGCCCAGTGCCAGAATACGTTGCTGTCGGGGTGCTTCATCACTGTCCTGCCATCAAACGCTGCTTGGCCGCGCGCGGCAAGCGGCGGACAACACGCTCGCGCTGTTGCGCTGCAGATCGATCCTGAGCCGGCTCTACCCAGGCGAGACTGACCGGGCGCCGCCCCCGGGTGTAGCGGGCACCACCGACCAGATCGCCATTGTGCTGCCGCAACCGTCGTTCGATATCGGCCGTGACCCCGGTATAGAAGCTGCCGTCGGCGCAGCGCAGCAGGTAGACGCACCACCCCTCGACCGGGGGCAAAGATTTTTCCGTTGGCGCCGGAGTGCTATAGTCCACGACTTGATGTATTCCCCCTAATTCTGCGAAAGCCAACGGAGCCCCAATGAGCGCTGATATTCTGCACGTAAGCGATGCCGACTTCGACCAGGAAGTCCTGGCCGCCGAACTCCCTGTCCTGGTTGACTTCTGGGCCGAATGGTGTGGCCCCTGCAAGATGATCGCCCCGGTGCTCGAGGAAATCGCCAGCGAGTACGGTGATCGTCTCAAGGTTTGCAAGATGGACGTCGATGCCAACCAAGGTACCCCGGGCAAGTTCGACATCCGCGGCATCCCCACGCTGATCATGTTCAAGGGCGGCAGCGCCGTTGAAACGAAAGTGGGCGCACTGTCCAAGAGCCAGCTGACAGCCTTCGTCGACAGCTGCCTCTGAATGTTTGCGGGGCCTCGACGTCGAGGCCCCTGTTTTCCCCAACCAAAAAGCCGTTGTTACAGAGCCTGCAAAGGCTTTACGCATCATCTTTCGGGTGCTAGCTTAACAACTGCAGGGGGTTAGACCCCCGCGCCGCTCTGGCATCTTCCCCGACTTCTCACCTTTCAACAGCACCATTCGCTGGGCTGTACTAACGAGAGTTACGAAAGCGACGAGGTTTGGGGTTCGCGGCACCGGTCCCACTGGCGCCCCACCCAGCCGCCCTTTTCCCGGGCGAGACTAACTACCCTTCTTTGTACCCACTCACGGAACACACTGTGGAAGATCAAAAGACTACTGAATCCAATGCCGTTGATGCGGTCGCTGATGCGCCCGTTGCCGAGACCACTCCCGAGCCAACCAGCGCACCCGCCAGCAGTGGTGACTCGGACGCCGCAGAAGAAAAACCGCGCACCCTGTCGCTCAATCTGAGCGGCGACGCTACTGCAGCTGCCGAGAAAAACGCCCCGGCACCGGCCGCGGAAGCCGGCAGCAACCAAGAACAGGGTGAGAACGAGGGCGGCAAGCCCAGTGGGCGCGGCCGCAACCGCAAGCAGCGCCGGCCCAAGCGCGACCCCAATACCCCCAGCGCCAACCCGATGAGCCTGACCGACCTCAAGACCAAGTCGACGCAAGAACTGATCGACATGGCCCGGGAGATGGGCATCGAGAACATGGCGCGTTCGCGCAAGCAGGACATTATTTTTGCCCTGCTCAAGCGCCACGCCAAGAGCGGGGAAGACATTTGGGGCGACGGCGTACTCGAGATCCTGCAGGACGGCTTCGGCTTTCTGCGCTCCGCCGACAGTTCTTTCCTGGCCGGCCCCGACGATATCTACGTCAGCCCCAGCCAGATTCGCCGCTTCAATCTGCGTACCGGTGACACCATCACCGGCATGATCCGTCCGCCCAAGGACTCTGAGCGCTACTTCGCGCTGCTCAAGGTCAAGGACGTCAACTTCGAATCGCCGGAGAGCGCCAAGAGCAAAATCCTGTTCGAGAACCTCACACCGCTGTTCCCGAACGAACGCCTGACCCTGGAGAAAGGCAACGGCTCCTCTGAGGATCTCACCGGCCGCATCATCGATCTGGTCTCGCCAATCGGTAAAGGCCAGCGTGGCCTGCTGGTCGCACCGCCCAAGGCGGGTAAGACCATCATGATGCAAAACATCGCCCAGGCGATCATCTCCAACAATCCCGAGTGCTACATCATCGTGCTGCTGATCGATGAGCGCCCGGAGGAAGTGACCGAAATGCAGCGCTCCGTTGGCGCACGCGGTGCCGAGGTTGTCGCCTCTACCTTTGACGAGCCGCCGGCGCGCCACGTGCAGGTTGCCGACATGGTGATCGAAAAGGCCAAGCGCCTCGTGGAGCACAAGCGTGATGTGGTCATCCTGCTCGATTCGATCACCCGCCTGGCCCGCGCCTACAACACCGTGGTGCCGAGCTCCGGCAAGGTGCTGACCGGTGGTGTCGATGCCCACGCCCTCGAACGACCCAAGCGCTTCTTCGGTGCGGCACGAAACATTGAAGAAGGCGGCAGCCTGTCGATTATCGCCACCGCGCTGACGGAAACCGGCTCCAAGATGGACGAAGTCATCTACGAGGAGTTCAAGGGCACCGGTAACATGGAACTGCATCTCGACCGCAAGATCGCCGAAAAGCGGGTCTATCCCGCCATCAACATTCGCCGCTCGGGCACCCGCCGCGAAGAGCTGCTCACTGGTGATGAAGAACTGCAACGCATGTGGATTTTGCGCAAGCTGCTGCACGGCATGGAAGATCTGCCCGCAATCGAGTTCCTGCTCGACAAACTCAAGGACACCAAGTCCAATGATGAGTTCTTCAAGTCGATGAAACGCAAGTGATGCACCGCCACTGACCGGCAGTTGGTTAGAATCGGGGCGCCCCTGTCACAGGTGGCGCCTTTTTTTTGTCTGCGCGGCCCCGGCCGCGACCTGAGGAATGCACATGGCAGCCAAATTCGACGACCTGCGCGACTTCATGGCCGAGCTCGAGAAGCGCGGCGATCTGGTTCGCATCAGCGCAGAAGTTGACCCCGTTCTGGAGATGACCGAAATCGCCGACCGCACCCTGCGCGGTGGCGGCCCTGCACTGCTGTTTGAAAACCCCAAGGGTTACAACATGCCGGTTCTCGCGAACCTGTTCGGCACCGAACAACGGGTAGCGCTGGGTATGGGGGCTGAATCTGCCGAAGCCCTGCGCGAGGTCGGCGAATTACTCGCTTATCTGCGCCAACCCGATCCGCCCAAGGGCATGCGCGACCTCATCGACAAAGCGCCGTTGCTCAAGAAAATCCTCAACATGGGCCCCCGGGTCATCAGTCGCCCGCCCTGCCAGGAGACCGTGCTGCGGGGTGACGATGTCGACCTCAGCACTCTGCCTATCCAGACCTGCTGGCCGGGCGATGCCGGCCCCCTGATGACCTGGCCGCTGGTGATCACTCGCGGACCCGAGAAACCGCGCATGAACCTCGGCATCTACCGCATGCAGCTCATCGGTAAAAACAAGCTGATCATGCGCTGGCTGTCCCACCGGGGTGGCGCGCTGGACTTCCGCGACTGGCAACTCAAGCGGCCTGGAGAACCCTACCCGGTCGCACTCGCCCTGGGTGCCGACCCGGCGACGACCCTGGGTGCCGTCACACCGGTGCCTGATGCCCTGTCAGAGTATGCGTTCGCGGGCCTGCTGCGCGGCAGCAAAACCGATCTCGCGGAGTGCGTCACGCCGCGCTGCCGTGCCAACGAGCTCAAAGTACCGGCCCACGCCGAGATCGTACTCGAGGGCTACATCGAACCCGGCGAAATGGCCGACGAGGGGCCTTTTGGCGACCATACGGGCTACTACAACGAAGTGGAACAGTTCCCCGTGTTTACGGTCGAGGCGATCACTCACCGACGTGACCCGATCTATCACAGCACCTACACCGGACGCCCACCGGATGAGCCCGCCATCCTCGGCGTGGCATTGAACGAAGTGTTTGTGCCACTGCTGCAAAAGCAGTTCCCGGAAATTGTCGACTTCTATCTACCACCCGAAGGCTGCTCCTATCGAATGGCGGTGGTCACCATTCGTAAGGAATACCCCGGCCATGCCAAGCGGGTCATGCTCGGCGTCTGGTCGTATCTGCGTCAGTTCATGTACACCAAGTTCATCATCGTCACCGATGAGGATGTGAATGCCCGGTCCTGGGAAGATGTGATCTGGGCGATGACCACTCGCATGGACCCCCAAAGGGATTGCGTCTTTGTCGACAACACGCCGATCGACTATCTGGATTTTGCCTCACCGGTGGCGGGACTGGGCTCGAAGGTCGGCATGGACGCCACCAATAAATGGCCTGGCGAGACCGACCGCGAATGGGGCACCGCCATCAGCATGAGCAGCGAGGTCAAAGCGCGGGTCGACGCGCTCTGGGATGACCTGGGGATCGAGTTACCCGGGCGGTAACGCCAGCTTCTCTTTTTTGTCGGGGCGCCAATCGGGTAACGGACCCACGGCAATATCCGCCGCCTGCTGGATAAGCCTGCGGGCGCCCTTGATCTCACCGCGGGCCTCTTTGACCCGCGCCAACTCGACACACAGTTCGGCGCTGGGCGCGATCTCGTGGGCCTGTGTCATCCAATCGTGGGCTGCGTTCTCGTCACCCGCCTGCAGCGCCACACGTGCGGCGGCCAACAACAACACCGGGTCGCCGCTCTGGGACTCCAGCCAACGACGCAGGGTCTTGAGCAGCTTCTCCGGCTTGCTCGCCGGGAAGCTACCCAGACGACCCACCAGTGCGGCGTCCCAGTTGCGGTCCAATTCACCGACCACAAAACGCTCACACTTGTCCCAGGCCTCTCTGGCGATCAGACACTCGACATAACACTGCTTGAGCACTGTGGACTGCTGTACCAACGGCTTGGGGATCTTGGCCCACAAACGGGAAACCTCGTCGACAGGATCTGTTTCGCAGGCACAGGCCGCGCGCAACAGGCCCTCCCAGATCGCCAGCTCAAGCTCCTGCAGTTTCTCGGCGCCCAGCACGTCCGCTTTGCGCAGCTCCGGCAGCAAGCTCTGTAGGGCCTTCCAGTCGCCGAGTCGGGTATAGGCCTTGGTCAACAGCTCGAGCACATAGGGATGTCGACTGGCATTGTCCCGGGCCCTGACCAGCGTCGCCAAAGCCTGCTCGTCCTGACCGGCGTTAAGCTGCAGCTCCGCCTGGGTCAATTCCAGCGCAATGCGCGCCTCTGACTCCACGCCTTCGGCCTCACCGAGATAGCGCTGCATGCTTTCGGCGTCGCCGAGCCTGAAACTGGCTCTGGCAGCCATCAGATAATTGAGTAACGGTGCACGGCTATAGCGGGCCGCGCGCAACAGCTGACGACGGGACCGCGCCCAGTTGCCCTCGATGTAGCTGATCAATCCGCGGTTGGTCAGAATCGCCGCATTGCGGGTCTTTCGGCCACCCAACCAGCCCGACAGCGAATGCCTCAAAGCGAAGGTGCTACGCACCAGTCGCAGTGCCATGGCGGCCAGCCACCACACCAACAGCCAGAGGACCAGCGCCAACCAGACACTGGTTTCAACCGTGGTGTTGCCGTAGCTGATGACCACCAAACCTGGGTCGCGCTCGACCAGCGCCATCAGTCCGGCGCCAACGATCAATCCAATAACAATGACAAGTAGCAGGCGTCGCACGGTCAGTCTCCGCTCTCGACAACCAGCTGGCGGGTAGCGTCGGCCAGCGCCCGACGAGATTCCAGCAAGGTGGGCAGCTCTGGGGCGACCTCCACCGCAGCAAGGGCGTCGATCTCTGCAACAAACACCGCCACCAGCGCGGGATCTGCCTGCTCGAAAAGCAACGCGAAGTCGCGGGCGCGTTCCAAGGCACGCTGGAACAGCAACTCATTGCCCGACAGCAGCGCAATCTGGGACTGCTCGAGCAACATGCGCAGGTTCTGCCGGGCGAGCATTTCCCAGTCCGGTGTCAGCAGGGAGGAGAACTCCTCACTGCGCTCGCGAATGACCAGGTAATCGGAGAGGCTGGCCACCGCAGCAGCCCAGCCAGCCTCAGCTCGCTCGATCAACGTGCCCTCGTTGAGCGGTGGTAACTCGGGCTCAGGGGGCACCAGCGTCAAGGATGCAGTCTGGCTGATCAGCGCATCCAACCGCGCATCGAGGCCGACAGTGTCGGGTAGCCGCACGGCGCGCAGACCGACCAGATCTGCGGCGAGCGCTCGACGGGCCGCATCGAGCAGTGGGTCCGCGGCCTCAGCAAGCAGGTCGTCAGCGGTCTGCAGCAACGCGGCCGCGGAAGCGACATCGCGTGCCGCCGCCAGCCGCTGCCCCGCCAGTCGCACGATGAACGCGGACTCCTGTACCAGCCAAGCGCGGCGATCGGTGGCGGTAAGACGAGCCAGACGCTCATCGATGCGCTGGAAGCGACCATCAAAACGCCGCATCTGATCGGTCAGCGACTGTTCGGCCGTGGCAACCCGCGACCGCTGAGCTGCCGCTTCCGCAGCCAACTGGTCAGACATGGCATTGATACGGGCTTGCAGCGGGGTCATGGCATTGCTGACCTGCGCCTCTGCATCACGCCCGACACTGGTGAGCTGCGCCTCGATCGCCTCGATCCGGGTGGCCAGGTCGTCCTGCCGGGTGTCACGCTCGGCGAGCAGAGGGCGGCCAAAATACCAGGCCGCCGCTGCAGCGCCGGCCAAGGCCATCCAGAGCAGCAGGACAAGAATCCGCGCAAACCAGTCCGATCGCCGCGGCGGAGGCGACGGTGTCTCGGATTGGCGCGCACCGCTCACCGGGCTGGCAGCGGCAGCTGTCGGCTTGGGCGACTCAACGGTTTCAGCAGTTTTTGTATCCGCGACTGGGGTTTCAGACGCAAGGGGCACCGCGTTAGCTGCCTGGGTATCTGATTCAACAGCGGCGCCCACCGAGTGCCCGGACTCACCTGCGTCGTCCCCGGACGGCGCTGCCGGCGCCGGTGCGGGCTCGGGCGCATTCATCTCAGCGGGGGCTCTCGTGGACGGCGCCTCGTCGGATGCCGCTGTCGGTTTCTCATCGCTCATGCATGAATTCCGCTGATTCTGGGGTCGATCCAAGAGACCCCTGGCTTACGAATAATGTCGGTCGAGCAACGCCATGACAGCATCATCGCTGGCGTCCGCGGCAGTCAAAACATGGGACCAGCCCCATTGGGCCGCCTGCAAACCCACGCGCGCCGAAGGCACGACCAATGGCTGAGCTTTTAGCTCAGGGCTACCGCTCTGTGCAAGTTGCGCGCCCAGATGCTCTACCATACCGGCGCTACTCGCCACCCACACCACCGGCACACGGGGCGCGATGTCAGTCGCGACCGCAGCGGCAGTCAACGGTAAGTAGTGTCGCCGATAACAAGAAAGTTCCATGACCTCCGCGCCGCGCTCACGCAAAGTGTCGGCAATCAGCTCCCGACCACCCTGCCCTTTCACAATGACGACGCGCCGGCCTGTCATGACCTGCAGCTGGGGTAGCGCCAATAAACCCTCAGAGTCTTCACGTTCTGGCGCCGTGGCACTGAGACCGGCGCTGTACAAGGCCGCCGCCGTGCGCCGCCCCACCGCCATGCTCAGGGGCGCCTCAGACTGACCCGCTTCGCGCAGGATGGGCAATCCGTAATGAATGGCATTGACGCTGACAAAAATGACCACATCGCGGTCACCCAACGCGGGTACCGCCGGTAAAGCCTCGGCACTCAGCGGCTGAATCTCGAGCAGCGGCTTCTGACAGGTAGAGAATCCATGGGCCGCGAGCCGGGCGGCCAGCCGTTGGCTGTCCTCAGCCGCGCGGGTGAGAACAACCGTGGGCTTCACGCCCGAGCCGCGTCGAGAATATCGCTCGCACCGGCTTCGAGCAGTGACTCCGCCGCGCGAATCCCCGTTGCCTCCGGGTCAGTGCCGCGGACTTCGGTGCGCAGCAGTTCGCTGCCATCGGGGGCACCGACACGGGCGCGCAGCCAGATCTCATCACCCTGCAGCTCCGCATAGCTGGCAATCGGTACATCGCATCCGCCATCGAGTCGCTTCACACAGGCCCGTTCCGCGCGCACACAGCGGGCAGTGACGTCGTGGTTAAGCGGCGCCAGTAACTCGGCCACGCGGGCATCATCGCCACGATACTCCACGCCCACCGCGCCCTGGCCACCGGCAGGCAATGACAATGCCGGGTCAATGGTCGCGGCGATGCGGTCACCCATGCCGAGTCGAATCAGCCCGGCGCAGGCCAGAATAATGGCGTCAAACTCACCGGCGTCGAGCTTGGCCAGCCGCGTATTGACGTTGCCGCGTAGGAAGCCGATATCCAGATCCGGTCGCTCGCGCTTGATCTGACAGGCCCGCCGCAGGCTTGAAGTACCGAGCCGAGCGCCCTCAGGCAGCGCATCGAGACCCGGGGCACCCACCATGGCATCCCGGGGATCTTCGCGCTCGAGGATCACACCGAGGGTCAGCCCGTCGGGCAGGGCCATGGGCACATCTTTCATCGAATGCACTGCAATATCTGCACGGCCATCCAGCAGCGCGGTTTCGAGCTCTTTGACGAACAGGCCCTTGCCGCCCACTTTGTACAGCGGCTTGTCGAGTAACTGATCACCGCGGGAGGTCATTCCCAGCAGCTCCACAGTGACATCGGGGTGCAATCGACGCAGGGCGTCAGCGACGTGATTGGCTTGCCAGAGCGCCAGAGGGCTCTCTCGAGTCGCGATGGTTATCGTGGTCACAGCAGCATTCCTTATCCGATACCGCAGGGTACCACGGGCGGGGCGGCACACCGCCCAGTGCTACACTGTGGTGTTTTGAGCAACGGAACTTCCATCAATGGCAGAAGACCAGCAAAGCGGCGCGGGTGCCGATCTCTGGGGCGGCAGATTTAGCGAAGCAACCGACGAATTTGTGCAGCAGTTCACCGCCTCGGTGAACTTCGACCAAATTCTCGCCCACCAGGATATTCGCGGCTCCAAAGCCCACGCCGACATGCTGGCCCAGGTCGGCGTACTGACCGGCGCGGAACGCGACGCCATTCACAGCGGGCTCGATCAAATCATCGCAGAGATCGACGCGGGTACATTCGACTGGCAGGTCGAGCTTGAGGATGTGCACATGAACGTCGAGGCCCGCCTGACCGCGCTCATCGGTGATGCGGGTAAAAAACTGCACACTGGGCGGTCGCGGAATGACCAGGTCGCCACCGACATCCGTCTCTGGCTACGCGATGCCATTGCCGCCCTGCTGGGCCAACTCACCCGCTTGCAGCGCGGCATCGTGGCACTGGCCAGCGAGTCCGCCGATGTCATCATGCCGGGATTCACCCACCTGCAGGTGGCCCAACCCGTTACTTTTGGTCACCACCTGCTGGCCTGGAACGAGATGCTCGAGCGCGACGCCGGCCGACTGATGGACACCGCCAAGCGCATGAATGAGTGCCCGCTGGGCTCTGCGGCACTCGCCGGCACAACCTTCCCCATCGACCGGGAAGCCACGGCCCGCGCACTGGGCTTCGGCATGCCGACCCGCAACTCGCTCGACTCGGTCGCAGACCGGGACTTCGCGGTGGAATTCTGTGCCGCCGCCGCGCTGACCATGACCCACCTGTCGCGCATGTCTGAAGAGCTGGTGGTCTGGACCTCAGCGCAGTTTGGCTTTGTCGAGATCCCCGACCGCTTCTGCACCGGGTCTTCGATCATGCCCCAAAAGAAAAACCCCGATGTCCCAGAGCTGGTGCGCGGTAAAACCGGGCGGGTCAACGGCCACTTGATGGCACTGCTGACCCTACTGAAATCGCAGCCGCTGGCTTACAACAAGGACAACCAGGAAGACAAGGAACCGCTGTTTGATGCCGTCGGCACGCTGCATGACTGCCTGATGGCCTTCGCAGATATGGTACCCGCACTGAAACCGCGGCCCGAGGCCATGCGTGCCGCAGCGCTCAAAGGTTTTGCCACCGCGACTGATCTTGCGGACTACCTGGTGCGCAAGGGCGTGCCCTTCAGGGATGCCCACGATGTCGTGGGGCGCGCAGTGGGCCATTGCGTCAGCAACGACACTTCGCTCGAAGCACTCGAACTTGAAACACTGCAGGGCTTCAACAACGCCATTGATGCCGATGTTTTCGAGGTGTTGACCCTCGAGGGCTCAGTCGCGGCGCGCAACCATTTGGGAGGCACGGCGCCCGAGCGGGTTCGCGAGGCCGCCGCCGCGGCAGAGCAGCGGCTCAATGACCGCGACAATCAGGGGCTGTAACGCAGCCGGGTGAAAAACACGACGTCGGGGGCCGTTTCGACCGCGACGTCCTCGCTGAAGCCAGCGTCGATCACCCACCGAGGATTGAGTCGCCAGCGGGCTGCCAGACTGAGCATCGCTGAGGCATCACTGAGCGCGGCGAGCTCACTGTCGAACGGCGCGCTGTGGGCATCGAGCTGTGCCACCAGCGACCACGCCGGCCCGATCCGCCAGTCCGCCGTTAACCCGGCAAACCAGAGATCGCGCTCAGCCAGCGCACCGAGCGGCGCCACGTCATCGGCACGGCTATAGCCCACCTGACCATGCCAGGTGAGCGGTAAGTTGCCCTGGTGCCGTCCACTGAAGCGCAGGGCAGCGAAGACCTCCTCACCGCCACTCCCGGTGAGCCCCGCCGGGTCACCACCCTCCCATTCGACGCCCGCGGCCAGTGACAACCAACCCTCGTCACCGCGCCACAAGGCAAACTGCAGCGCCAGCTGGGGATCCGCCAACCCCGCCTCAGGGCTGCTCATGGAGAAATCGCCAGCCGGGCCCTGGTAGCGATACGCAAGCTCACCATTGGGAAAGTGGCTGCGCCCTCCATCGGGCAAGCCAAACACATCGTGCCAGTCGTTGATCACGCCATCGAGGAAGCCGTCGCGGTGACTGCGATAGGGCAAGGTCAGGGCGAGGTCCCAGCGCTCGGCAAAGCCGTAGCGCAGATTGAGCGTGGCATCGTGTGTCTCGCCATCCAGAAACAGGGTCTCTGGACCGCCGACCTCGTCGATGAAGTGGCTGCTGATGGCGTAACTCACACCCACCTGTAAGCCCTCTGCGATCTCCGCACTGCGTTGGGTCGGCAGCAAGCGGTTGGCCACGAGTGGGCTGGTGTTACTGACAGCCAGGGGCTCATCCAGACGAGCGCCCCTGGCAGCGCCGTCAGCAGCGGTCTGTGCGGCCGGTAGGCAACAGCAAAGTCCGGCGGCGAACAGGCCCGCTCTTACCACTGAAAGGTCACACCCGCGTGTTCGGCCAGCTGCGCCACCAGGAAGGGCTGGAACAGTGCCTGGGACTTGGTGTCACGCCAATCCTGCGCCTGCTCATCCCAGGTGTAGTGGAAGCCACCCCCGGGGGTCGCCAACCAGAGTTGTTCCGTGGGCGGCTGACGGCTGAACACAAACACCACGCCGTTGGCAAAAGTGACATTGATAACGCCTTCGGCGGCGCGGATATCCGGGTCCTCCGGAAGGTCCTCCAGGCGAGTCTCCACTGCTTCAAAGGTGTCATCAATCCTGTCGTAAAACGCCTGAGTCATGGGCACTCCTGGGGGCTGGGCCGAGTTTATGATTCGGCGCCATGGTAGTGGCTCAACGGATCGGCGACCAGCAGGGTTATACTGCGGGTTTTTCAGGAGTGCCGGCGTGAAGAGAATCGCCACACTGTTACTAATGGCGACTCTGCTGGGCTGCGGCCAAACTGGCCCGCTCCAGCCCGCTGAAACGCCCCGGGAACCCACGACGACAACCCCATGAGCGACGCCTACCACTACCGCGACGACGCACTCTTTTGCGAGAGCGTCGCACTCGAACAATGCGCAGCCGAGCACGGCACGCCGCTGTATGTCTATTCGCGAGCAGCCATCAGTGAGGCTTTTGCCAACTACCAGCAAGCGCTCGCAGGGCGGCGGCACCTCATCTGCTACGCCGTCAAAGCCAACTCCAATCTGGCGGTCATCGAGACGCTCGCAGGGCTTGGCTCGGGATTTGATATCGTTTCGGGCGGTGAGCTTGCACGCGTGCTCGCCGCCGGCGGCGATCCCGGCAAGATCATTTTTTCCGGTGTCGGCAAGCGGGCCGATGAGATGCGCGAGGCGCTCGAGGCGGGTATCCGTTGCTTCAATGTCGAATCTGCACCGGAACTCAGTCGACTCAGTGAAGTCGCCAGCGCCATGGGGGCGGTGGCGCCGGTCTCAATCCGGGTCAACCCCGATGTCGATGCCCAGACCCACCCGTACATCTCTACCGGCCTTAAGGAAAACAAGTTCGGTGTTGACGGCGACACGGCACTGGCGCTGTATCGGCAAGCCGCGGCGGATCCGGCGTTGAACCCGGTCGGCATCGACTGCCACATCGGCAGCCAGATCACCGAGATCGCGCCGTTCGTCGAAGCATTTGAAAACCTTGTAGGCCTGATCGACCAGCTCGCCGCCGATGGCATTGCCATCGACCATCTGGACATCGGCGGCGGTCTCGGCGTTCGCTACCGGAACGAAGCACCGCCGGCTGTCAGCGAATACATTGCCGCACTGGACACCCTGCTGGCTGAGCGATCACTGGAGTTGATCCTCGAACCGGGCCGCTCGATTGTCGCCAACGCCGGCGCACTCTTAACCCGGGTGGAATACCTGAAACCAACCGCGGAAAAGAACTTCGCGATCGTCGACGCGGCCATGAACGACTTGCTGCGGCCCTCGCTGTATTCGGCGTGGCAGGAGATCTTGCCTGTCAATCGCCAGTCCGGCACCGACACTCTGACCTGGGATATCGTCGGCCCGGTTTGCGAAACCGGAGACTTTCTCGCCAAAGAGCGGTCGCTGGCCCTGGCTGAGGGAGACCTGCTGGTGGTCGCGGGCGCCGGCGCCTACGGTTTCGGCATGGCCTCCAACTACAACAGCCGGCCACGCCCCGCTGAAGTCATGGTCGATGGCGGGCAGTGCCACCTGATTCGCGAGCGCGAAGCGCTGAGCGCCTTGTGGGCCGGAGAACGCCGGCTTGGGGAGCTGGCTTCATGAAGCTCGAATTCACCAAAATGCACGGCGCCGGCAACGACTTTGTGGTGATCGACGCCGTCACCCGCAAGCTATCGCTCAAGCCCGGCCAGATCCGCCGGATCGCCGACCGGCATCGGGGCGTCGGCTGCGATCAGGTACTGATTGTCGAGCCACCGGACAGCGATGACGCCGAGTTTCGCTACCGCATCTATAACGCCGATGGCTCAGAGGCCGGTCAATGCGGCAACGGTGCCCGTTGCTTCGGGCGTTTCGTGCGGGAGAAGCAACTGAGTTTTTCCAGATCCATGCGCGTGCAAACCCCAGGTGGGGTTATGCAGCTGGAGATGCAGGAAGACGGGCGCATCACCGCAGACCTTGGCGCGCCCAAGCTCGCCCCCGCCGCAGTGCCCTTTACGGCAGACGAACCGGCGGTGGAGTATCCAGTCTCGCTGGACGGCAACACCTATCAACTCGGGGTGCTGTCGATGGGCAATCCCCATGGAGTACTGCTGGTCGATGACGTCGACAGCGCGCCGGTCACGACGCTGGGACCCAAGCTCGAGCATCACCCCTGCTTCCCCGACCGAGCGAACATCGGCTTCGCGCAGGTGCTCAACAACAAGGAAATCCGGCTTCGGGTATGGGAGCGTGGCGCCGGCGAAACCAAAGCCTGTGGTACTGGCGCCTGCGCCGCGGTCGTGCACGGCATTCGTAAAGGACTGCTGAGCCACACGGTGACAGCCCAACTGCCCGGCGGTAAGCTCACGGTCACCTGGAACGGCGAGGAAGACGCGTCGGTCTGGCTGGGCGGCCCAACCGCCACCGTCTTTGAAGGCGCCATCAAACTTCGCAATGGCTGAAGCCAACTACGCCCCGGGAGGCACCCTGCAACATGAGCTCAGATAAAGTGGGTGCCCGCGTGGCCGAAGACACCGAAGCCCTCGACCCCGCAGCTGTAGAGGCCTATCTGCGCGACCATCCGGGGTTCTTCCGCAAACGACCGGACCTGCTCGCCGACTTGCAACTGCCCCATGGCGGCGAGGGTGCGGTGTCGCTGGTTGAGCGTCAGGTGGCGCTGTTGCGGGAGCGCAATATCGACATGCGCAAGCGACTGGCCTTGATGGGCGAGCGCGCTGAACGCAACGAAGCCCTCTTTACCGCTACCCGCGCGCTTGTACTCGGCCTGCTCGAGACCCCGTCTGCAGACGCTATCGAATCGGTATACCGGGAGACCATGCGTGATACCTACCGGGTTCAAATGAGCAACCTCGTTTGGATGCCCGCCGCGGCGGAGCGCGTTGACGGCATCGTGCCGGTGGCCGACGCCACGGGTGACATGCTGTCGGGCCTGGTCAAGCACGGCAAATCGCTTTGCGGCGTGCTGCGCGGCGAAGAAATGGGCGCGTTGTTTGGCACGGGTACCGTTGAAGGTTCAGCCGCCGTCGCCCCACTGGCCGATGGCGATACCTTGCTGGGTATCATCGCGGTCGGCGACCGGGACATGACCCGCTATCAGGCCACCGATGGCACTTTGTTCCTGGACTACCTTGCCGAAGTGATTGTTCGTCTGCTGCCGCGCGGAGACGCCAGCGAGCCGTGAGCAGCGCCCTCGAGTCTGACATCGAGGCTTTTATCGTTTACCTGCGGGACGTTCGTCGTCTGTCGTCCCACACCATCGCGGCCTACCAGCGCGACCTGGGCAAACTCGCCGATCACTTGTCGAACCTGAATCGCAGCGCCGCGCGGGATGTGCGCGAAGCGGATATACGCGGCTGGGTTGCCACTTTGCACCGCGAGGGATTGGCCGCACCATCGATCCAACGCGCGCTGTCCGCCGCGCGGGCGTGGTATCGCTACCTCACTGCTCGCGACCCTGCACTCGGTAACCCGGTGGAACATGTACGTGCACCCAAGCGCGGACGACGACTGCCCAAATCACTGGAACCCGACGCGGTAGGCACACTGCTGGATCGACAGGAAGACGACCCTTTGCTGCTGCGCGATCTCGCCATGGCCGAACTGATTTACTCCTCTGGTCTGCGCCTACAGGAACTGACCAGCCTCGATTTCAATGCGCTCGATCGCAGCGACCGCACGCTTACTGTCACCGGCAAGGGGGCCAAAACCCGCACCGTGCCGGTGGGCGACGCCGCGCTCAAGGCGCTGGATCGCTGGTTGGCCGTCCGTGGCGGCCAATGTGGACCCAATGAGCCGCTGTTTATCTCCCAGCGCGGGCAACGCATCAGCCCGCGCAGCGTACAGGCGAGGCTCGCGCAACTGGCGCGCTCGGGGCAGCTGTCACAGCCGCTGCACCCCCACATGCTGCGCCACGCGTTTGCGAGTCACCTGCTCGAGTCCAGCGGTGACTTGCGCGCAGTGCAGGAGTTGCTCGGGCACGCCAACATTGGCACGACCCAGATCTACACCCACCTGGACTTCCAGCACCTGGCCAAAACCTATGACGCCGCCCACCCCCGGGCCCAGCGTCGCAAAAAGACCTGAGCGCCCATGATTCGTGTCGTGACCTTTGACCTCGATGACACCCTCTGGGACGTACGCCCGGCGCTACTGCGCGCCGAGGCGGCCCAGTGGGACCTGCTGGAGCGCGAGTTCGCAGGCCAGGTCGACCGCAGTGACCGGGATCGGTTGGGAGCGCTACGCAAAACGCTGCTCGCCGAGGAACCGGAGCTCGCCCACCACATCAGTCGCTTTCGGGAACGGTTTATCGAGCGCCTGTTGCTCGATAGCGGTGTGCCTGCAGTGACGGCAAAAGCGGCCGCCGCCGAGGCCTTTGCCACCTTCCTGGCCGAGCGCCAACAGGTGGACGTGTTTACCCACGCGCTGCCCACACTCGAAGCACTGGCAACCAACTACACCCTCGGCGCGCTGACCAATGGCAACGCGGAGGTGCGTAAAACGCCCCTGGGACCCTTGTTCAAATTTGCATTTCGGGCGGAGGAAGTCGGCGCCAGCAAACCGGCACCCGCGCTATTTGAGGCGGCCGCGAAAGCCGCAGGGGTAGCACCCCATGAGATCGCCCACGTGGGGGATCATATCGATCACGATGTGAAAGGCGCCCGGGCGTTTGGTGCCCGGGCAATCTGGTTCAACCCTGACGGTGAAGCGACCGATGAGGCCGACGCCAGCGTCAGCTGTCTGTCAGCGCTGCCCGAGGTAATCGGGCAGCTTTGAGTGCTCAGTTGTCGAGGATCTTACGACGCTCGCGCTTGTATTCTTCGTCACTGATCAGACCCTTTTCATGGGCTTCGGCCAGATCGATCAGCTGCTGACCCGTCGTGGGCTCACGGTTGATATCTTCGCTGTCGACGCTGATACAACCCGTGGTGAGGACCGCCAAAACGGCGAGAGTGGCTATGGTTCGCATAGTTACCTTCCTTGGTGGACTAATTTGGGGAGTACTCAGAGAGCCTCGGTACCCGTCTCCCCGGTCCGGATACGCACGACCTGCTCGAGGTCGGAGACGAAAATCTTGCCATCACCGATCTTGCCGGTGGCGGCGGCGCTGAGGATCGTATCCACAATGCGCTCAACCTGGTCCGCACTGGCGGCGATCTCAAGCTTCAGCTTGGGCAGGAAGTCGACCACGTACTCCGCACCGCGGTACAGCTCGGTGTGACCGCGCTGGCGACCAAACCCCTTGACCTCAGTAACAGTGACGCCCTGCACGCCGATATCGGACAGCGCAGTACGTACATCGTCCATTTTGAATGGCTTGATGATGGCGGTGACGAGCTTCATGAAGTGACTCCTCTCAGGTCACACTATTATGCGCCATGCCCTGTCGAAGGCAATCCGCAGTGAGCAGAAACGATCT
>CAYZWL010000041.1:0-29055 GCA_964482195.1 uncultured Alteromonadaceae bacterium
GTCCGCTTTACCGAAAAACACGCATTTCATGGGTGTTTTTTCACGACAGCCAGCAAACTGCTATTGACCCTGCCCAATAAAGTGGTATCTATGAAACCTCATTTTGGGGGAGTCGCTGCGGGGGCAGCGGCACCGGCGAACCTCCCGCGGCGGAATTTGGGGGCCGCCGCGGGAGGTAGCCACCTTCCTGCAGACGCCTTCCTTGTACACCACTCGGTTCACGTTGCCCGCTACGGCGACCAGTTTTTGTTCCAATTAATGGGCAAAGGTTTGTGAACTTTGCAGTGACCGAATTCCCAGTATCTTGCGTAAGTGACCATACTAAGGACACTTTTATCAGGGCTGGGAAAAACCTTTGCGGAAAAACGTTGGCAACGTGGAGCGGGGCATCAGGCTATTGCTGGGACTCGCACTGGCAGTAGTCGTGATGCAGCGTCCGCAATTCGGGTGGATTGAGGCGGCCCTGTCTCTCGCCTCGGTGTTTCTGGTCCTTAATGCGTTGTCAGGACGCTGCTATCTCTGGCGCTGGCTCGGCATCGACTCCTCTGAGGAGGCGGACCGAGCCTGTGAGCATCGCATCATTCACGATGACGCCAGCAGGGATTGATTGCGCGCGATATCGCCTCTCAGATCCCGGGCACCCAACCAGAAAAACAGCGGCCCAAGTATCGTCCCTAGTGCCAGCGTGACCAGCATAGCGTAGCGGAGGTTGTCCTCACCGAAGGGGGCCTGGAAAGCATCGCTCAAGAGTCCCACCATCAATGGGCCCAATCCAAGCCCGATCATGTTCAGTACAAAAAATAGGACTGCCGATGCCATTGCTCGCATGCCCGGAGTGACCAGCAACTGGCACATGGCAATGCTGGAACCGAGATACATCGTAGATAGCACATTGCCCGGGATCAGCATCATGATGATCAACGTTTTGCTGGTGCCAAGCAGGGTGTAAAGATAGGGCAGGCCAGAGACCAGACAACCGAGCATGGGCACCCAGAGGTACCAGCGCTTGTCGTTCTGCCCGAATTTGTCGCCAAGAAAGCCCCCCAGGAACATACCCACGGCCCCGGCGAGGCCCGAGATCAGTCCCAGCACAGCGCCGACTTCAGCGATGCTCATGCCATGGGTTCGAATCAGATAAGAGGGATAGAAATTGCCATTGCCGTAGGCGACAAATGAGGTGAAGGCGCAGGCGAGAGCGATCCACCAAAATGCCCGTCGCTGACGCAGAACCGCCATGGTTTCGCCGAATGAGGCCTTAACCGGGGCTTGTCCGCCGTCATATCGACCGCGAAGCGGTTCCTTGACCAGCAGCGCCAAAGCGACCGCGAAGACAACCCCGGGAATGCCAATGACAAAAAATGCCTGGCGCCAACCGAAGGCCTCGGCCATCCAGCCCCCGGCGGCGAATCCAAACAGAATACCGATATAAATACCGGAGCTGTATATCGAGAGCGCGGTACCGCGTTGTTCGGGCGGAAAATAATCGCTGATCATCGAATGGGCGGGCGGAGACCCGCCAGCCTCGCCGATACCGACCCCGATTCTGGCCAGCAGCAGTTGTGTGTAGTTCTGAACAAGTCCGGAGACAGCGGTCATACCGCTCCACACCGCCAGCGACACGGCGATGATATTGCGTCGACTGCTGCGATCAGCCAACCAGGCTATCGGAATGCCCGCAGTGACATACACCAGGGCAAAGCTAAATCCCGTCAGCAAACCCAGTTGCGCATCGGAGAGCCCCAGCTCTGCTTTGATGGGCTCCTGGAGAATCACCAAGATCTGACGGTCGATGAAGTTGAAGGTGTAAACCACCGTCAACATGAACAGGACGAACCAACGATAACCCTTGCCGGTATCGGCCGGGGTAGGGGGAGTAGTTTCAGACATCAGCTTCTCTTTTGTGTGCTTGTTATGCGCGTCTTATCTGCTTTCGGGGGCAGCGCTTGCAGCATGCCAGACTTCTCGCGATTGCCCAAACCCCAACGTGCTAGCATTTGCGAATGACGACGATCAATTCAACACTCAGCCACCTGGATGCTCAGGGGCAAGCCCACATGGTCGATGTCGGTGACAAACCACTGACAGAGCGCGAGGCCATCGCCAGCGCTGCGGTAACCATGGCGCCAGCAACTTTGCAGGCCATCACGGAGGGTGCGCTACCCAAGGGGGACGTATTCGCAGTCGCGCGCATAGCAGGTATCCAGGGCGCAAAACGCTGCGCCGATCTGATCCCGCTCTGCCATCCACTGCCGCTGACTTCCGTTAAGGTTGAACTCGTGCCCGACCCGGCATTGCCCGGGGTGCGAATTCAGGCGCGCTGCAAGGTCAGCGGGCAAACCGGGGTGGAAATGGAGGCGCTCACTGCTGCTTCAGTCACTGCACTGACGCTTTACGACATGTGCAAAGCCATCGACAAGGGCATGGTGATTAGTGAAATCGCCTTGGAATTCAAGGCCGGTGGTAAAAGTGGGACCTGGCAACGTGCTGCAGATTAAGTTTTTTTCGCTGGTCCGTGAGGCCCTGGACGTTGAGCACATGGAACTGGCCGTACCCGCCGGTGTGGTCTCGGTCGATGGACTCAAACACTGGCTTGCGGAACAACACGGTGAGCTTTGGCGGGAAACACTCTTCCAGCCGAACTTGGTGCAGGCTGTGAATCAGAAAGTCGTCGACCCCGACGCGCCAGTCGTCGATGGTGATGAGGTGGCCTTTTTTCCACCCATGACCGGGGGCTGATATGAGCGTCAGTGTGCAACAAGAGCGCTTCTCGGCCGGCGAGGAGTATGATCGCTTGCTTTTGGAGTCGCCCGGCGCGGCAATGACGACCTTTACCGGCTATGTTCGCGAGTTCTCCAAACACGGCGATGTCGCCACGCTGGAACTTGAACATTATCCAGGCATGGCTGAGCGGGTGTTGGGCGAACTCGGGGTCGCGGCGGCATCGCGCTTCTCGCTCTTGGGCTGGCGCATCGTCCACCGATACGGCGCTCTCAGCGCCGGCGAAATCATTGTGTGGGTAGGCACGGTTGCCCAACACCGTGCCGAGGCCTTTGCGGCTTGCGAGTACATCATGGATGTACTCAAAACTGATGCCCCGTTCTGGAAGCAGGAGCAGGGCAGTGCGGGTGGACAATGGGTCGAAGCCCAGGAGCGGGATACGCTTCGTAGACAACGCTGGTGAATCCATGAAATTTTGTACCAAGTGCGGTGGCAAGCTACATCTCGCCATCCCCGAAGGCGACGACCGAGAGCGCCATGTATGCACCGTTTGCGGACACATCCACTACCAAAACCCGCGCGTGATCGTCGGCTGCTTGCCGGTTCATGGCGATCAGATTCTGCTGTGCCGGCGGGCCATTGAGCCCCGCCACGGCAAGTGGACATTGCCTGCCGGTTTCATGGAGAACGGTGAATCCACGCTCGAAGGAGCGGCTCGGGAAACCTGGGAGGAGGCGCACGCAAAGGGCACTGACCTGATGCTGTATCGCGTGTTCGACGTACCCCAAATCCATCAAGTCTACGTGTTCTACCGCTGTGGCATCGAGAATGGCGAGTACGGCGTCGGGCCAGAAAGCTTGGAAACAGGACTGTTCGGTGCTGCGGATATTCCCTGGGACGAACTGGCGTTCCCCGTGATCCGGGAAGTACTCACGGAATTTCTTGAAGACCGCGTCACTGGCGAATACCCCGTCCGCCACAGTGTGATCTATCGGCCGCCCAGAGCCCCCGTACCCAACTGATCCCCCGAAGGAGCAAACTCATGGCATTCCCCAAGATTGGCAACATGGCGCCGGCCTTTACGCTGGCCGACGCAAACGGTGACAAAGTTTCCCTGAAGGACTACAAGGGCGACAAAAACGTGGTGGTGTACTTTTATCCCAAGGCCATGACGCCGGGTTGCACCGTGCAGGCGCAGGGGCTTCGCGATATCGCCAAGCAACTTGCCAAACTCGATACGGTGGTGCTGGGCATCAGCCCCGATGCTTGCAAGCGTCTGGCTAAATTCACCGAGCGAGATGAATTGAACTTCACCCTGCTCAGTGATGAAGACCACGCCATCGCCGACAAATACGGTGCCTGGGGGCCCAAGAAATTCATGGGTAAAGAGTTCGACGGCATATTGAGAACCACTTTTGTGGTGGGTAAAGATGGCCGGCTCAAGGCCGTCCTCGACAAATTCAAAACCAAGACCCATCACGAAGATCTATTGGCACTGCTCGAGTCGCTAGAGCTCTGATCCCCGTTAACCCAATTTCAGATTTGTAGCGGTCAACATGCGCATCATTACTTGTAACACCAATGGCATTCGCGCGGCACAGCGCAAAGGCTTTTTCGAGTGGCTGGCTCAACAAGATGCGGACGTTGTCTGCATTCAGGAAACCAAGGCCCAGATCGAGCAGCTGGACCCCGCACTGTTTTTCCCAGCGGGCTACCACTGCTACTACAACGACGCCGAACGCAAGGGATACAGCGGTACAGCCCTGTACAGCCGGCTGAAGCCTCGCAAAGTGGTGACCGAGCTGGGTTGGGACCCTGCGGATAACGAGGGGCGCTACCTGCAGGCCGATTTCGATCAGTTAAGTGTGATCTCGCTCTACTTGCCTTCAGGATCTTCTGGTGACGAGGCCCAGGCGCGAAAAGAACGCTTCATGCAGGCGTTCTACGACCACCTCAAGTCCCTGCGTCGTAAACGTCGGGAATTCGTGATTTGCGCCGACTGGAATATCTGCCATCGCCCGATTGACCTTAAGAATGACAAAGCCAACCAAAAGAACTCAGGGTTTTTGCCCCACGAGCGCGCCTGGTTGGACGAGGTCTTCGATGATTTGGGGTACGTGGATGTCTACCGACGCATCCACCCGGAGCGCGAGCAATACACTTGGTGGTCCAACCGGGGGCAAGCCTGGGCGAAAGATGTGGGCTGGCGGCTTGACTACATGCTCGTCACCCCCGGTCTTGCGGAATCCGGTCTGGCCGCCGAGGTTTATCGGGAGGAGCGATTCTCGGATCATGCACCGCTGACCATTGATTTTGACCACACGATGTCTGTGTGAGTTGTCGAGAGGTTCGACGATCCGTACAGTAGCCCGTTTTTCAGGAGGAGTACCCATGTTGATTCCCAGTGCCTACGCGCAAGCCGAAGGTGCGCCGCAGCCCGGTGGCGAGTTGTTTCAGATCGGCTTTTTGATCGTACTGTTCGGTCTGTTCTACTTCGTCGCCATCAGGCCCCAGCGCAAGCGACAAAAGGAACACTCGGAAATGGTCGCAGCGCTGAACAAGGGCGATGAGGTCGTCACCTCGTCAGGCATGCTGGGTAAGATCAAGTCACTCGATGACAACTACGTGGTGCTCTCGGTCAACCAAAACACCGAACTCAAGTTCCAGCGTATTCACGTCAATGCGGTGTTGCCCAAAGGGACATTGAAGTCAGTGGGTGTCGAGTCCGCCTGAGTGCCATTCGGTTCAAACAACATCGACAGGGCGCCGCTAGAGCGCCCCGCACACAACAAAGAATTTTGAGGAGAGCACCATGGAAGCGGTGATTACCGTCATCAACAGTTACGCCTGGGGGCCGCCGATGCTGGTGTTGCTGCTGGGTACCGGGATCTTCCTCACCCTGGGGCTGGGATTTCTGACCATCCGTCGTATTCCCCGTGCTTTTGGTCTGCTGTTTGGCGGGTTCAAAGGGCAAGGCGACGGTGACATCGCACCTTTCAAAGCATTGATGACCTCACTGTCGGCGACCATCGGCACAGGTAATATCGCAGGCGTTGCTACCGCGATTACCCTGGGTGGCCCGGGTGCGCTTTTCTGGATGTGGATTACGGCATTGTTCGGTATGGCCACCAAATACGCCGAGGGTGTTTTGGCGGTGAAATACCGGGAGCAGGATGACCAGGGTGGCTATTCCGGTGGTCCGATGTATTACATTCGCAACGGTCTTGGCAGCAAGTACAAATGGCTCGCCGGCGCCTTTGCACTGTTTGGTGCCATGGCGGGCTTCGGGCTTGCCAATACCGTACAGTCCAACTCAGTCGCTCAGGTGATGACAGACAATGCCAACGTGCATTGGGGAATCACTGGTGTCGTGCTGATGGTACTCGTCGGTGGTGTCATTCTCGGTGGCATACAACGCATCGCTAATACGGCGGGCGCCGTGGTACCCGCAATGGCGCTGGCCTACATCCTCATGAGCGTGATCGTCATCACCCTCAATATCAGTGCGGTTCCCGAAGCCTTCAGCTTGATCCTGTCATCGGCGTTCAACGGCACTGCGGCTGGTGGTGGCTTCGCTGGAGCGACCGTCTGGGCGGCTATTCAATTCGGTGTCGCCCGTGGTGTCTTTTCGAATGAAGCTGGACTCGGCAGTGCTCCTATTGCGCACGCCGCGGCCCAGACCAATGAACCCGTGGAGCAGGGCATGGTCGCCATGTTGGGCACCCTGATCGATACGCTGATCGTTTGTACGATGACGGGGCTGGTGATCATTTTGACCGGCGTCTGGGACAGCGGCGTGTCCGGTGCCAGCCTGACAGCCTCCGCATTCGGCAGTGCTTTCCCCGGTGGAGAGCTGGTGGTGACCGTTGGTGTGGTGCTATTTGCAACCACGACCATGATTGGTTGGTCCTTTTATGGCGAACGCTGCGTCGTCTACTTATTTGGTACCAAGGGCATCATGCCATTTCGTGTGCTGTGGGTGCTTGCCATTCCGGTCGGCGCCGGCGCCGACCTCGGTATTATCTGGTTGATCGCCGACACGCTGAACGCCTTTATGGCAATCCCGAACCTGGTGGCGCTGTTACTGCTCTCGCCGGTGGTGTTCGCCCTGTCAAAGGAATATTTTCAGCGGGAGTCAGGTCAGCCCTCCTCGGACAAGGCTGGCTAAGCGATGCCAACTGCGCCGACTCAAGGCTTGGTGATCGCGATTTCATCGCGCGCACTGTTCGACCTTGATGAGGCGCATCGTGTCTACGAACAGGAAGGTCTGGCGGCCTACTCGCATTACCAGATCGAGCACGAAGACGACCCACTGCCACCTGGGCAAGCCTTCCCCGTTGTTCAAAAACTGTTGCGGCTGAACGATCAACTGCCCGCCGAACAGCGCGTTGAAGTCGTGTTGTTATCGCGCAACAGTGCCGACACGGGCCTGCGCGTGTTTAACTCCATCGAACATTACGGACTGAGCATCACCCGTGCCGCTTTTTGCGGCGGTGAGCCCCCGTGGCGGTACATCAGCGCTTTCGGGTGCCAGTTATTTCTCTCTGCAGAGCCCGGAGATGTGCGCAAAGCGCTGGAGAACAACGTGGCAGCCGCGACCCTGGTATCGCGGGCGCCCGCTGACAGCGCGAGTGAGCAGCTTCGCTTCGCCTTCGACGGTGACGCTGTGCTCTTCTCAGATGAAGCCGAGCGTGTTTACAAAGCCGAGGGGCTTGAAGCCTTTGCGGCCAGCGAAAAGGCCGCCCGGCACCAGCCGCTGAGCGGAGGGCCGTTCAAACGTTTCCTTGCGGCCCTGCAGCAGCTGCAACAGGCTTTCCCGGCCAGCGAGGCCCCTATCCGGACTGCTTTGGTAACCGCGCGCTCAGCGCC
The DNA here is from genome assembly GCA_964482195.1 of uncultured Alteromonadaceae bacterium. Lineage (GTDB taxonomy): Bacteria > Pseudomonadota > Gammaproteobacteria > Pseudomonadales > Halieaceae > Luminiphilus. The sequence continues at coordinate 7,588 of CAYZWL010000041.1, forward strand.
CTCCCACGAGCGTGTCATCCGCACACTCCGAGCCTGGGACATTCGCATCGACGAGTCGATTTTTCTCGGCGGCCTCAACAAAACAGAATTCCTGCGTGCTTATCAGGCTGATGTGTTTTTTGATGACCAACAGACTCACTGTGATCTCGCTGGTGAACATATTGCTACCGGGCACGTGCCGCACGGGGTGGCGAATCCACCCAACGACGAAACCCGCTAAGCGCCACAACTGCATAAAAAATTCGACATCTATTCATTTTTGGTGGCACCCGCGTGCAGTCGACGCTATGGTAGTGCGCCAAGGTCAGCTCCGGAGAGGTGTCTGCGATGAAACTGCAGCAGTTGCGCTACATCTGGGAAGTCGCCCATCACGATCTGAACGTCTCGGCCACAGCCCAAAGCCTGTTCACTTCCCAGCCCGGTATTAGCAAGCAAATACGTCTGTTGGAAGACGAGCTGGGCGTTGAAATCTTCGCACGCTCGGGAAAGCACCTGACACACATCACGCCGGCGGGCGAAGTGATTCTCGATTTGGCAGGTGAAATTCTGCGCAAGTCAGAGTCGATCAAGCGAGTCGCCCAGGAATTCAGCGACGAAACCTCGGGCACCCTGTCAATCGCTACCACGCATACCCAGGCGCGTTATGTGTTGCCGTCGATCATTCGCGATTTCATGACGCGCTACCCCGATGTGTCACTACAGATGCAGCAGGGAACACCGGTGCAGATTGCCCAAATGGCCGCGGAGGGGGAGGTGGATTTTGCCATCGCCACCGAGGCACTCAACCACTTCAATGATCTGATCACGCTGCCTTGTTATCGCTGGAATCGCTGCATTGTTGTGCCGCGTGACCACCCCTTGGCCAAGGTCAAGAAACCCACGCTGGAAGCCGTGGCCGAACATCCCATCGTGACCTATACCTTTGGTTTCACCGGACGGTCCAAGCTCGATGAGGCTTTCTCCAGCCGTGATCTGACTGCCAGGGTTGTGTTTACTGCGGTCGATGCGGACGTCATCAAGACCTACGTCCGGCTGGGATTGGGTATCGGGATCATCGCCGGGTTGGCCTACGACCCAGTGCTTGATGACGACCTGGTGAAGATAGATGCCGGCCACCTGTTTGCCAGCAGCGTCACCAGTCTGGCCTTCCGCAAGGGCACCTTCTTGCGTGGCTACATGCACGAGTTCATTCATGACCTGGCACCTCATCTTGATCGGGAGTTGGTGCAGGAAGCCCTCAGCCGGCCGAACCCCGCCGAGCGGGCAGTGCTGTATCGCGATATTGAGTTACCCGTTCACTGAGACGGGCAGGGCGGCCATCAGACTGCCGATTTTATCCAGCGTTTCCTGGTACTCCGCGGCCGGGTCAGAGTCGACCGTGATACCACCACCACCCCAGCAGTAAAGCGTCTCTGCCAGCGCCTCGATGGTTCTTATGGTGATGCTGCTGTTCAGCCTTCCGTCCACAGTCAGCGAGAAGATACTGCCGCAATAGCCGCCTCGAGGGGCCGACTCAAGCTCTGCAATAATCTCTATCGCTCGTCGTTTGGGCGCACCGGTAATCGACCCGCCGGGAGAACTGCCGGCAAAGAGCCTACCGCTGGACACACCCGGGCTGATCGATCCGAGAACAGTGCTCACCAGGTGATGGACGTTGCGATAGCTTTTCAGGACGCAAAGTTCGCGGGTCCGCACCGAGCCCGGCCGACAGAAACGCCCAAGGTCATTCCGCAGCAAGTCGGTGATCATGACGTTCTCCGCACGATCTTTGCTCGAAGTCACGAGTGTTTGCGCGGCTGCGTGATCGGCAGCAGGGTCGGGGTGTCGCGGGGCTGTGCCTTTGATTGGCTGCGTGATCACCTGCTCGCCGTTAACCGCCAAGAAACGCTCAGGAGAAAAGGACAACAGCGCATGTTTGGGCGCGAGAGCCACATAAGCTGAGAAACCGCCCTGCAACACCTGTCTGAGCGCCCCATAAAGATGCCAGTAGTCACCGGTGAAACGGGCACAGAACCGGTGTGCATAGTTGACTTGGTAACAGTCTCCAGCCCGAAGATAGTGTTGAATACCAGCGACCGCCTGCAAGTACGCCTCACGCGTCTGTTCCGGTTGGAAGCCCCGATCCAATGAGACCGTGTTATCGGTGGCCTTTGGCGCTGCTGAGAGCGGGGTGTTATCCGTCAAACGCTCAAGCAAAGCCTGGCGGGTTGAATTGGGGCAGTGAGGCTCACAAACCAGCCATGCCCGCTGCCGACAATGGTGCTGTAGCACAACTGCCGGATACAGACCCACGCGTGCAGGCATCGGTGGCATTCGGCATACACCATGGGTCCTTGCCGCGGTGTCGTAGTCCAGAAAACCGATCGCCCCGGTTGCGAAAGGGGCATCGAGCGAACACACGCCATAGCGACGTTGCTGAAGCGCTGATTCGACGGCTCGAAGCCACCGACCGGCATCGTGCTCGTAGTCGGCCGCTGAGAGCACCGTTTCGGGCATCGCCGCGATCAGGTCCCAGTCATGGCCGCTGTCTGAGCATGCCACGCTGCTGTCCAGGAACACCAAGCCGGGCAAATCAGCGAGCCGATTCGCGTGCTGCGAGGCATCAGCTCGGTACGGTATCTCCAATATGTCAAGGGCGGCGTTAGTCACGCGGCATTTATAAACGAAATGCATGAAATTGACACCGTGACGACTAAAAAAGTACTGTCTACCCCCCCAGTGTTGGTGGCCCAAAGTCCGAGCAGAGGCTGTGTCGCCCCAGTTTTGATCATTGCAATCATGACTTCCCGGAGACGTCGGTAAATGAACGATAACGCCCATGGCGACGCTGTAGATTCTGGCGCCGCGGCACTCAGGCTCGACAACCCCCTTGCACATAACGCTACCGGACAGCGTGCCAATCCAGCAGAAGATCGGTATCAGGCAACGATCGATCGCGCCGCCGAACTTCAGGCGAAACCCTATATAACAGCGGGCGAAACCAGTATCCGTCGGCAACATGCCAAGTCCCGCATGACGGTTTGGGAGCGGATCCGCTACCTCGCTGACAGTGCTCCTCAGGTGCTATACCAGAACTGGGGCCCCAACCTTGATGGCGCTTCGCTGGTCACCGCGATCATCCAGATCGACGGGCGTGACGTTGCCGTTTATGGCCATGATTTCACGGTTCGCGCCGGCTCAATGGACGCGACTAATGGCAAAAAGCTGGCCAAACTGTTCGAACTTGCCGCCAAGCGGAGAATCCCGCTGGTCGGTCTCAATGATTCGGCCGGCGCATATATTCCTGCCGGTGTTGGTGGTCTCGATGGGTATGCCGACGCGTTTACCGCACTGCGCAAGATCAGCGGCATTGTTCCCAGCATCATGTGCATGTTCGGATTCAACGCCGGCGGTGGCAGCTATTTGCCGCGTCAGGGCAGCTTCTTGATCCAGCCCAGAGATACTTTTTTCGGTCTCACCGGTCCCGGCGTGGTCAAGTCGGTACTGGGTGAAGACATCACTCCCGACGAGCTTGGCGGCCCTGGGGTGCACAGCCAAACCGGTGTCACCGACTTTGTGGTCGACGATGAAGTCGCCGCGCTGCGCAAAGTTAAGGAGATTCTCAACTATCTGCCGGATGCGAACCACAGCTTGGCGCCGCACCAGCCGTCCTCGGACCCGGTCGACCGGGATACCCAGGATATCGATATTCTCTTGCGCAAGGCCTTTAACTCGCCGTCGGGCTTCAATACGCCGGTCGATATCACCATCCTGATCCAGCAACTCTGTGACCACGGTGATTATCTCGAGGTGCAGGCTGAACGTGCGCGCAACACCATCACTGCGTTCGGGCGCATGGGCGGCAATGTCATCGGCTTTGTTGCCAACAATTCGGCGGTAGCTTCGGGTCAAATCGACATCGATGCCGCCTATAAAAATGCGCGATTCATTCGCTTCTGCAATTTATACAACATCCCGGTGATCTTCCTCGAAGACACCACAGGCTTCCTGCCGGGCAGCGATCAGGAGCACCGAGGCATTGTTCAGGCCGGGCGCGCCATGCTGGATGCGATCGTAGACCTGCGAACCCCGCGTTTCCTCGTACTGGTGCGCAACGCTTTCGGTGGCGCCTATGCGTCATACAACAATTATCCCACCGGCGCAGACTTTGTTGTGGCCCTGCCGACGACACGGGTTGCCGTCATGGGTCCCGCAGGCGTGGAGTATGTCTACAAGGCAGAGCTACAGCGACTTCGCGGCGAGGCAAAAACCCGAATGACCGCCGAGGCGGAAGCTCAGCGACAGCAGGGGCTCTCAGACGAGGATGCAATGACAGCCGCTGAGCAATTGGTCGGAGATTGGGTTCGCCGCGAGGAAGCCGAACTGGCGGCTCGCTATGAACGCGAAATCATGAACCCCGATGAAGCGCTCAGCCTGGGTTCGATTTCCCAGGTCGTCATGCCGGGAGATCTGCGCCGGGTTCTCGCTGAGCACATGGCCTTCTGTCTGCGTCACTACGAGCCAGGTCCGCTGATGGCGGTCCAGCGCGAGTTCCACTGAGTTTTTGGGAGACCAACGGTGTCCAACGAGCATTATCTGCACAATCCGCTGATTCATAACGAACGTCGACTGGCGGCGCATCCTTCACCCTGGGTGCGTTCATTCGACTGCACCAGCATTCGACCCTTGATCATTTGTCGCGGCCCCATCCGCAAAGAAGCGATGGATGTGTTCGCCGAGATGGGAATCGAGCACTACGGCATTTTGCTGTCGGAGAAGGACTCGATTGTTTATCCGCGGGCGCTGTCACCCGAGCTGCGAGTCCTCACCAACCCGCAGCGTATCCATCGCATTCCCGACTACACCGGCGCGACCAAAGAAGAACGTCAGGAGCGCATCGATACCATCATCGACATTGCGCGCAACCACGACTACAACGCGGTGTTCGCGGGCTACGGATTCATGGCCGAGGATGAGGTCATGGTATCGGCGATGGAGGCCGCAGGGCTGAATTTCATCGGGCCCTGTTCGCGCACGGTTCGGGAAGCAGGTTTCAAGGATGAGGCCAAGCGTACCGCCCTGAAAGCTGGCGTGTCAGTCACCCCAGGTATCGATAACGGCACCACACTGACTTTGCTCAAAAAGTATCCCGATGCCGCAGCATTGCAGAAGTTATGCGCAGACGAAGGGCTTGATGTAGAGACTTCGTTTGAACACGCAGATCTCGAGGCCGTGGCCGAAGCGGTGCTCGCTGCCAGCTACCGCAAGGGCATTGATCTTTACACCATCGACGAACTTGGTGAGACGCTTTCCGATGCGGTACGTCAGATTAACGAGCGTTATCCCAGCAATCGTGTGCGCCTGAAGGCGATCGGTGGTGGCGGTGGTAAGGGACAGCGCATCTTGCGTCCGGAAGAGGTCAGCCGAACCCCTGAACTCGTGCGTGAAATCCTCAATGAGGTCAAAGCGACTGGCGTTGGTGACAACAAGAATGTGTTGGTGGAGTTGAATATCGAGACCACTCGCCACCAGGAGATTCAGGTAGTCGGGAATGGTGACTGGTGCATCACGCTGGGCGGCCGCGATTGCTCGCTCCAGATGCATGAACAAAAACTGCTTGAAGTATCGGTCACCCGCGAGTCACTACTCGCCGCTGAAACGCGTGCCCGCACTGCTGGCAACAGCGTTGAAGCCGATGTGCTCGCTCAGGACGTGGTGACCCTGGATGCCATGGAAGACGAAGCCTCACGTTTTGGCGCCGCAGTCGGCCTCGATTCGGTCTCCACCTTCGAGTGCATTGTCGATCGTGAACAGCACTTCTTCATGGAAATGAACACTCGCATTCAGGTCGAGCATCGCGTCAGTGAGCTTTGCTACGCGATGAAGTTCGTCAATCCTGACAACAGCGACGATTACTTCGTGGTGGAGTCCCTGGTTGAGGCCATGGTGCTATTGGCGGCCCATGCCCCAAGGCTGCCCAAGCCCGAGCGTATTCCGCGATTCAATGACAGCCTCGAAGCGCGATTGAATGCCACCAACGACGCGCTGCAGCCCAATGCGGGCGGTCAGATTGAATACTGGTCAGACGCTATCGAAGGCGAGATTCGTGACGATCAGGGTATCAGCCTGCATAACCCCGATACCGATACCTTCATGCGTTACACGCTGGCAGGGGCCTACGATTCCAACATCGCGCTGCTGCTCACCGTCGGAGATAGCCGAGAATCCAGCTACGAGCACATGGCCGAGGTGCTGCGGTCTACCAGCTTGCGGGGCAAGGATCTGCATACCAATCTGCAGTTCCACTATGGATTGGTGCACTGGTTCCTCGGACGAACAGTTAACGCGCGACCCACCACACGCTTCATCGTGCCTTACCTCACCAGTGTCGGTGAATTGGCACAGCAATCGAGTCAGGTCGACGTCGATGTCGCGTGGCAGATGCTGTGCAAGGCTCGGGCACACGCCGCGGGTGACCACGCCAAAAACATGACTGCCGTCATGGCCCGCAAGCAGACGTTACTGTTGCGTCCTATTCGCGCGCTGCTTGAGTCACCCCATTTACTGTCGGGTTGGCTGAGCGCCAATAAAGACGCCTTCGATATGTCGAATCCCGATTGTATTCGGTGGGCCGAAAACCCCATTGAGGTCTTGTCAGACACCTATCACTTCCTGAAATTGGATTGGTCGGATTCCTCGCCAGCTGCCAACGTGATTTGGGATCACGATCACGAATTGTTGACCGCTGCCGAAGACTTCTATCGTGACCTGGGCACGCGTTTCGACCTGGGTGATTGGGCCACACTGACAGGCTTCATTGCTGGTGCGGAGCCGGAGGGCATCGACCCGGCAGATTGGGCCGCGATTCAGGCCGCACATGCGGGGCACCAGGCCGGACTCGAGATGCTCGAGTTACTCCCGGCAATTGCGCGCGTCACGGGTTTCTACGATCTCTCGGTCAATGAAGATTTGACCCAGTACATTCCCGAACGTCTGCTCGATGAAGACCATCAGGCCGCCATGATGAAAGCCCTGGCGCCGCCGCCTATGGCCAAGTCGGATGAAATCGTCGCCGCAAGCGGGGGCATGTTCTACGGGCGAGAGGCGCCAGGCGCACCGCCATTCATCCAGGCGGGCGAACATTTCGAAGCCGGGCAGCCGCTATACATCGTCGAGGTCATGAAGATGTTCAACAAGGTTTACGCGCCATTCAGCGGCACGGTAGACGAAGTGCTGGTCGACGAAGATGGGATCATTATTGCCAAAGGGCAGCCCCTGCTGAAGGTCACTCCTGACGAGAAGGTTGAAGTCGTCTCTGAGCAGGAACTGGCCGATCGGCGTCGCAGTCACACCCAATCATTGATGCAACAGTTTCTCTAAGGCTTCAGGAATGATTACTGCACTCGACCATATCGCGATTGCCGTTCCAGATCTGGAAGCAGCTATCAAACGCTTCATGGAAGATTTTGGCTTGTCTTTTGATGGCACTGAAGATGTCATCCCAGCCAAAACCACCACCGCCTTCTTCAACTTACCGCCCACTCATATTGAACTGATCCATCCGCTTAATGGCGAAGGACCGGTGGCCAAATACCTCGATAAGCGTGGTGGCGGCATCCATCATCTTTGCTTTCGCAGCGACGATCTCGACGCTGATGTGGCGCGGCTGCGCGACAAGGGTTACCAGTTTCTGTCCGATGCGCCGACCCCCGGCGCGCACAACTCGCGGGTCATCTTTATCCACCCGAAAAGTTGTGACGGTGTATTGATCGAACTTAACCAGCCCGCAGCCGACCACTGAAGCCACACAGGTTGGCGCGCTGAGGAGCCTACATTGAGTATTTATGACAAGGACGAAGCCACCCTGGAGAACTGGGCGGGCCTCGTCACCAAGCAGAGCAAGGGGCTGACCCCCGACGACTTTACCTGGCACACCCCGGAAGGTATTGGCCTGAAGCCGCTGTATACGGCAGCGGATCTCGAAGGCCTGGAGTACACCGACACTATGCCAGGTATGAGCCCCTATATCCGCGGCCCGATGTCGACCATGTACGCCGGTCGCCGCTGGACGATTCGTCAGTACGCCGGCTTCTCCACGGCTGAGGCCTCCAATGCTTTCTATCGTAAAGCGCTGGCTGCGGGCGGGCAGGGTGTGTCGGTCGCGTTCGATCTCGCCACCCATCGAGGCTATGACTCGGACCACCCTCGGGTGACAGGCGACGTGGGCAAGGCGGGGGTCGCGGTCGACTCAGTCGAAGACATGAAAATCCTGTTCGATGGCATTCCTCTCGACAAAGTATCCGTGTCCATGACCATGAACGGCGCCGTGTTGCCAGTTCTGGCAGGTTACATCGTCGCTGCCGAAGAGCAGGGCGTGAGTCAGGATCAACTCGCCGGTACGATCCAGAACGACATTCTCAAAGAATTCATGGTGCGCAACACCTACATTTATCCACCGGCACCGAGCATGCGCATCATCGGCGACATCATCGCCTACTGCTCCGCAAACCTTCCTCGGTTCAACACGATCTCGATTTCCGGATACCACATGCAGGAGGCTGGCGCGAACGCGTCGCTGGAGCTCGCTTACACACTCGCGGATGGCAAGGAGTACATTCGCACCGCGCTGGCAGCCGGTCTGAATATTGACCAGTTCGCACCCCGGCTATCGTTCTTCTGGGGCATTGGCATGAACTTCTACATGGAGATTGCCAAGATGCGAGCGGCGCGCCTGCTGTGGGCTGAAATCGTCGCTGAGTTTGCGCCGGAGAATCCCAAAAGCTCCATGCTGCGGACCCATTGCCAGACTTCGGGCTGGTCGCTGACCGAGCAGGATCCCTACAACAATATTGTTCGGACCACGATCGAGGCAATGGCGGCGGTATTTGGTGGCACTCAGTCGTTGCATACCAATGCGCTCGACGAAGCCATCGCTCTGCCGTCAGATTTTGCCGCACGCATCGCGCGGAACACCCAGTTGGTGCTGCAAGAGGAGACCGGTATTGGCCAGGTGGTCGATCCCTGGGGGGGCTCCTACATGATGGAGCGATTGACCGCGGATATTGCCGACAAAGCCCGCGAGCTGATGGCCGAGATCGATGGGCTTGGTGGTATGGCCAAAGCGATCGAGAGCGGTGTGCCGAAACTCCGTATCGAAGAGGCCGCCGCCCGTAAGCAGGCGCGAATAGACCGGGGCGAAGATGTCATTGTTGGCGTCAACAAGTACCAGACCGACAGCAATGATGCCGTCGACGTACTTGAGATCGACAACGAACAGGTGCGCACCGCGCAACTGGAACGGCTGGCGCGAATCCGCGCTGATCGTGACAGCGCCGCCGTGGCGGATATTCTTGACCAATTGACCCACGCGGCCCAATCCGGCGAAGGCAATCTGTTGGCACTCGCGGTTGAGGCCACTCGGCGGCGCGCCACCGTGGGTGAGATCTCCGATGCGCTGGAGAAGGAATACGGTCGATTTGTGGCCCACGCACAAACCGTGTCGGGGGTCTACGGTGCTGCCTACGAGGATGATCAGGACTGGAGGGCTATCGCTACGGATATCGACGCCTTTGTAGAACGGTTTGGACGCCGGCCGCGAATGCTTGTGGCCAAAATGGGGCAGGATGGACACGACCGTGGGGCGAAGGTTGTTGCTACCGCCTTTGCGGATGTGGGCTTTGACGTAGACCTGTCACCGATGTTTTCCACGCCCGAAGAGGTTGCCCGCCAGGCGATTGAGAATGACGTGCATGTCGTGGGCGCCTCCAGCCTGGCAGGCGGGCACAAGACCCTGGTGCCCGAACTCATCGAAGCCCTGCGAGCTCAGGGTGCTGAAGACATCGTCGTCATCGCCGGGGGCGTAATTCCGCAGCAGGACTACGACTTCCTGACAGCGGCCGGTGTCAGCCACATCTTTGGACCAGGCACCCCCATTCCCGTCTGCGCACGTCAGGTACTCGATTCAGTCACAGCGGCCCAGTCCTGAATCATGCCGAGCGTGCCAACTGCGGAAGCGGTGCGCAGCGGCCAACGCCGCGCACTCGCCAAGGCCATCACCCTGGTGGAGAGCCAGCGATGGGATGACCGTGAGCAAGCACAGGTTCTGCTGACCGAATTGCTGCCCGACACCGGTAGAGCCATCCGAATCGGTATTACCGGCGTTCCAGGTGTTGGCAAATCCACTTTTATCGAGGCCTTCGGACTGCACCTCATCTCGCAAGGACTCAAAGTCGCGGTGCTCGCGGTAGATCCGAGTTCGCCAATTGCAGGCGGTTCGATTCTCGGTGACAAGACTCGTATGGAGGTGCTGTCGAGAAGTGAGTCTGCTTACATACGGCCGTCACCAGCCGGGGAAGCGCTCGGCGGTGTGGCTACCAAGACACGCGAGTCCATGTTGCTTTGCGAGGCAGCGGGTTACGACGTCATTCTGGTCGAAACAGTGGGTGTTGGTCAGTCTGAGCACCTTGTCGCCGGGATGGTCGATTTCTTCCTGGTACTGATGCTCCCCGGCGGAGGTGATGAACTTCAGGGCATTAAAAAGGGAATCGTCGAACTTGCCGACGCACTTGTTATTAACAAGGCTGATGGTGACAGCGCGGCCATCGCACGCACCACCCAGCAGCACTACCGCGGGGCGCTCAGCTTGCTTAAACATGCCGAGCTTTGGCAGCCACAGGTGCTGACTTGCTCCGCACTGGAAGGTTCGGGCGTGCCAGAAGTTTGGCAAATGATCTGCGACTATCGAGAGCGCGCCGAAGCTGCGGGCGCCATCGAGGCGCGCCGCTCGGGACAAAACCTGAGTTGGATGCGGCAGTTGGTCGACGAACTACTGCGCCGCGATCTCACCAGCCACCCGGCCGTCAAAGCAGGCACCCCCGAACTTGAACGGCAGGTACAGGCGGCGGAAACCACCCCCTTGGCAGCAGCGATGGAAATTCTCAGACTCCGCCAGCGCTGAGTTCGCGGTTGCCAATTGCTCTCACGACGCCTAGGGTGGCGGCATGCGCTTTCTGCCCTTGGACAAGTTGATCAACCTCCACGACGGTTATCGTCGGCGGGTCAAAATCGACAGTCTCGATGTTCTGATGATTCAGGAGCGGGGTAGGGTTCACATCATCGAGAGCCGCTGCCCACATCAGGAATTTTCTCTTGAAGGCGCAGATGTTCTCGACGACACCATCTTTTGCCCGCTGCATGGCTTTGGTTTTTCGTTGATTGACGGTCGCCATGACGGTGGTACATGCCAGTCATTGCGCGTTTTTCAACCGGTTTATGAAGGCGCTGAGATCGGCATCGCGCTACCCGCGTCCTCGTGAAACTTTTCACCGTTGAAGAGGTGCGCGGTTTTGATCAGACGGCTATCAATGACTGGGGCATCCCCGGGCTTGCCCTGATGGAACGGGCAGGCAACGCGGCATGGCGTGAACTGCGTCGCCACTGGCCCGAGCATCGTCAGGTACAAGTATTTTGCGGCGCGGGCAATAATGGGGGCGATGGCTGGATCATCGCCCGGCTTGCATTACAGGCCGGTTATCAGGTCCGTGTGTTCGCCGAGCGAGGCCGATCGCCAGGCACTGCAACCGCTGCTCATGCGCGTACGGATTTTCTGGAGGCAGGTGGACAGGTTTCTCACGACTTTGCTGCCGCAAGCCCGGCATCGGACTGGGTGAATGTCGATGCTGTGCTGGGCATCGGGCTACGCGCTGCCCCCAGCGGATGGAGTCTGGCTGCGATTGACTGCCTGAATAGGCTCGACGGCCCGGTTCTTGCGGTGGACTGCCCCTCCGGCCTCAACGCCGATACCGGCGCCGTCCCCGGTATGGCTGTAAACGCTCGGCTCACAGTGACGTTTATTGCCCCCAAGCGAGGGCTCTTCACCGGCAAATCCCGCGACCACGTCGGAGAATTACTGATCGATTCGCTTGATCTTCCGCTGGCCCAGCTTGCCACATTCGAAGCGAGCACCGAACAGCTAAACCTGGCCATGCTGATGGCCGAATTGCCCAAGCGGGCGGCAACGGACCATAAGGGCAGGGCGGGTCGATTACTCGTGATTGGCGGCGACCATGGCATGGGAGGTGCTGCCATCATGGCCGCCGAGGTGGCGTTGCGTTGTGGTACTGGGTTGGTGACGTTGGCCACTCGGCAAGAGCATGTGCCGGCCTCGCTCGCACGAAGACCCGAGTTGATGGTCACCGGTATCGATGATCCGCAGGCATTGCCATTGCTACTGGAGCGCGCCGACGCGGTCGTATTGGGGCCCGGGCTCGGCACGGGCCTGTGGGGGCGCGATCTCATGGGGCAATTGACCCATGTTCGCCAACCACTGGTGCTGGACGCTGACGCCCTCAACCTGATCGCCGGTGCCAGTATCAATTTACCGCAGAACACCATCATCACGCCCCATCCAGGCGAAGCCAGCCGGTTGCTGGAGTGCGACATTCAATCCATTGAAAAAGATCGCTACGCGGCGGTCTCCAGGCTCAGCGAACAATTTGGTGTCAGTGCCATCTTGAAAGGCGCGGGAACGCTTGTCGCAGACGCCGGCGCCGCCATGCCGATCGGGGTTTGCTCACTGGGCAATGCAGGCATGGCGAGTGGTGGCATGGGTGACGTGTTGTCGGGTGTATTGGGCAGTTTGCTGGCCCAGGGCTTGCCGGCCGCGCTGGCTGCGCGTTTAGGCGTCATGTTGCACTCGGGCGCGGCTGATATTGCCGCTGCGGCGTCGGGCCCCAGAGGCCTTTTGGCCACCGACTTGATAAGGCCTATTCGGGAATTGCTCAACAGCCGAGCGACAGTGCCCTAGAACTGTCTGAGCTCGATCGCGGGCTCGGCGGCATGCCAGAGTCGCTCGAAACGTTCGGCTTCCCGCGATGCTTCGGCGGCGCTGTCCAACTGTCGCCAACGGTGCTCATCGAGTTTTAGCAAGAGGCCCTGCTTGGCATCGCAGACAACCAGCGTCTCTCCATTCCACTCACTGTGTTGAGGGAGAACTTTCACACTCATCGCCGTGGGCAGTCGGCGGCTTAGGCTCACTAACTGATGGCCGGTCTCAAGTACGGGTCGTTCCTCAGCGAGAATCATACGTATTCGGGTAGTTCGTCCGCGTCGCGCCAACTGCGTCAGCTTTGAGGCGACGACTTCATTGTCGAGCAACAGCGGCTCGAGCAGCGGGCTCAAGATATCTACGTGTCGAGCGGTACTCGACAGCATGCTGATCAGCTGTTCGCGGGCGTCATCGAGTACGGGTGGATGCATCACTGCAATTCCTCTGGCCTCACCAGTGCCCCACACTGCCATAAATAGTTTAGTAGAGCGTGCTCGGCGTCATTTCGGTTAGCGGTGGCTACTCGCTCGCCGCCGCATAACGCCACCAGTAAAGGGGCCAGTTCCGGCGACACCCGGCTGTGCTCACCGTCCGTGAAGACATGGATGCTCGCCCCATCCTCGAACCACAGCAGGCCGACATCGGGACTGTGGATGACTGAAGCGGGGAGTGGCATTGTGGGCAACTCCAGCTCTCCCTCGAACGGCTCGGTCAGAAGTTCCCCCAACCACAGACCGTCGTCCAGTGCTGTGAGGGCATTGAGCACTGCAGCACGCGCGTTTTCGCGCTGCTCACGAGTGAGCTCGCCCGGCCGTGCGCGCTTTTCAAGGCTACGCTGATCTTCGAGCAACAACTCGGGCTTGATTTTTTCCAGTACCGCATCCGTGAGCCGCGCGGTCAGGTCGCTCACCCGAGGCGCTCTGAAACCCAGAGAAAAGGTCGTGCATTCCCCTTGAGCAATGCCCCAGTGCGCATAACCGGGCGGGATATAAAGAACGTCTCCGGGCTTAACGAGGTATTCCTCAACGGTGACAAAGTGACGCAGCAGATTGAGGTCATCGTGTGCCAGTCGGGGCGTGTTTTCGTCGCATAGCTCGCCAACGCGCCACAAACGTTCTCCCTCTCCTTGCAGCAGAAAAACGTCGTATCGGTCGAAGTGTGGGCCCACGCTACCACCGTCGCTGGCGTAGCTGACCATGACGTCGTCAAAGCGCCAGGCCGGCAGGAAGTCGACACAGCCGCGCAATGCCGCCACCTCAGGGAACCAGCGGTCCACGCCCTGTACCAGCAGGGTCCAGGGATTATCTCGCTGGAATGCGTCGGTACTGAAAGGACCGTGCTCAAGCAACCAGGTTTCTTGGCTACGCTCTACGATGCGACTGTCTACCGAGGACTCCATAGCAAGACCTGCGAGGGTCGAGGCGTCGATGGGAGGCATAAAGCCGGGTAGGGCATCGGGGATGAACAGTGGGCGCTGTTGCCAGTGATCGCGCAAGAAACGTTCGCTATCCAGCGCGAAGCGGGGGCAACGGTCCATGTGCAGCGCGCGACTCACGCGTTATCCCTGATCGACCCGGCTGCGAATCGCACTTGCCTGCGCCGCTGCACTACCCACGTAGCTGCCCGGCGTCATGGCGAGCAACTCGGTGCGCGCCGTTTCGGGAATCTCCAAAGATTCGATGAACGCGTGCATGGTCTCGCGGTTCATGTCTCGGCCACGCGTCATGGCCTTGAGCTTCTCGTACGGTTCCTCGATGCCAAAACGACGCATGACCGTCTGGATGGGTTCCGCCAACACTTCCCAGGCATTATCGAGATCTTCAGCCAGGCGCGCCGCATTGACCTCGAGTTTGCCGATGCCTTTCAGCGCAGATTCATAAGCCAGCAAAGAGTAGCCAATGCCGACACCCATGTTGCGCAAAACCGTGCTGTCGGTGAGGTCGCGCTGCCAGCGGCTGATGGGCAGCTTCTGGGAGAGGTGAGCAAACATGGCGTTGGCGAGTCCGAGGTTGCCCTCAGAGTTTTCAAAGTCGATCGGATTCACCTTGTGGGGCATCGTCGAGGACCCGACTTCACCGGCAATGGTTTTCTGCTTGAAATAACCAAGCGAAATGTACGCCCAAACGTCCCGATTGAAATCGATCAACACCGTATTGAAGCGAGCCATGCCATCAAACAGTTCAGCCATGTAGTCGTGGGGTTCGATCTGAGTGGTATAGGGATTCCACTCGAGACCAAGCCCCGCCACAAACTGCTCAGCATGGGCGGCCCAGTCAATCTCGGGGTAAGTCGCAAGATGCGCATTGTAATTGCCGACAGCGCCGTTGATTTTACCCAGCGGCTGAATGGCAGTGATGCCCGACAATTGTCGCTGCAGGCGGGCCACCACATTGGCAACTTCCTTCCCCAGCGTGGTGGGGCTTGCAGTCTGGCCATGGGTTCGTGACAGCATGGGTAAACTGGCGTTGCTTTCTGCAAGATCGACCAGTTCAGCGATGATTCGACGCATAACCGGCAACACCACCGCGAGCCCATCACGCAGCATAATGGCGTGGGACAGGTTATTGATGTCTTCGCTGGTACACGCGAAGTGAATGAACTCAGATGCTGCAGCCAGTTCCGGCACGTCTGCGCATTGTTGTTTCAGGAAGTACTCAACGGCTTTCACGTCATGATTGGTCGTGCGCTCAATCGACTTGATGGCTGCGGCATCTTCCAATGAAAAATTGTCCAGCAGTGCATCGAGATGCGCGGCGGCGGCGGCACTAAAGCTTGGCAGCTCCTGAATACCGGCGTGCGCCGCCAGAGACTGGAGCCAACGTACCTCAACTTCAACACGGGCGCGGATCAATCCGTACTCGCTGAAAACGCTACGCAGAGGAGCTACCTTGCCCGCATAACGGCCGTCCAGTGGCGATATCGCCGTCAGAACGTCAAGATCCATGTCATTCATCCCCTGTGTTGGTCGTGGTTTTCGAAAGGCGGCGCACTTTACCGGATACCCAGTTCACGGGACAGCTCAAGCGCAATATCTCGACTACCGCCCCGATTAAGCAGCAATCGCCAGCGGCGGCCACCCAACTGACGCCAGAGGTGGGCGGCCCGCACCCCTGCGAGCAACAGCGTTCGCACCACCTGTGCGTTGCGGTTATCGGCAAGATGCTGGGCACTGCCCGAAACCTTGATACGAAACCGCAGCGAACTCAGCGTATCTTCGTATATGCCGGCGACGTTAGCGCACAGTTCAACCGTGTCCCGGGAAAAGTGCGTCGCCTTGTAGTGAGTGTGCTGCAGCCTCGAGTGGACGACTTGTTGCAGGTCATCCCGGCGGGCAAATTCGCGCTCTAATTTCAGAATCGCCATCAGATACCGCATGGTGCCAGCCGTAGACTCATCGCCCTGAGTCGCCAGACAGGCTGCCAGATTCTGCAGGCCTAATTTGACGCCTTGCAGGTTGCCGTAGACCGACTCCACATCGGGGGCATCGAAAGCGAACAATGATTGGATCGACGCTTCCAGAAAGGGCTCGGGCCAGGTACCAGTTCGGGCGACCTGGTCTACGATTCTTGCCGCCTGGGCAACGCCGGCAAGGGCAATGATCTGCTGCTCGGGAAGACTGCGCTGACTCATCGACCGGCCTCAATCACGCCGCCGCCAAGGCAGCGATCGCCGTCGTAGAACACAATCGATTGGCCTGGCGTGACCGCTCGCTGGGTTTCGTCGAAGATCACCCGGTAACCTTCGCTCGCCGGCTCCAGCACACAGCCCTGGTCAGCTTGGCGATAACGAATCTTCGCCTTGAGTGCTACTGGTAACGCGGGCGCCTGCCCTGCTATCCAAAAAATGTCCTTGACGCTCAGCTCCTTGCGGAACAGGGCAGGGTGCTGCTTGCCTTGAGCTACCAGCAAGACATTGCGTTCGAGGTCTTTGTTGACGACGTACCAGGGCGCTTCGTCATGGTTGGCGAGTCCACCGATACCCAAGCCCTGGCGTTGACCGATGGTGTGATACATCAAGCCCTGGTGCTCACCCAGACGCTCGCCGTCAACGCTTTCGATCACACCGGGCTGCGCCGGCAGGTAACGCTTAAGAAAATCAGCAAAGCGACGCTCACCAATGAAACAGATACCGGTTGAGTCTTTTTTCCTCGCAGTGACAAAGCCCTCGCGTTCGGCGATTTCCCGAACCCGTGGTTTTTCCATTTCACCGATGGGAAACAGGGACCGCGCCAGTGCCTCACTGCCGACCTGATGCAAAAAATAGCTCTGGTCCTTGTTGGGGTCGCAGCCCTTTAACAAAGTGGTGCTGCCGTCTGCGGCCTCACCCCGTCGCACATAGTGACCAGTGGCGATTGCGTCGGCGCCGAGCAAGGTGGCGTAATCCAAAAACGCGCGAAATTTGATTTCCCGGTTACAGAGGATGTCGGGATTGGGCGTTCGTCCGGCACGATATTCCTCAAGAAAATGTTCGAACACGCCATCCCAGTACTCGGCGGCAAAATTGGCACTGTGCAGGTGAATTCCCAGTCGGTCGGCGACGGCTTGAGCGTCGGCGAGATCTGCCTTGGCCGTGCAATATTCGGTGTCGTCGTCCTCCTCCCAGTTCTTCATAAACAGGCCCTCCACCGTATATCCCTGCTCTTTGAGCAGCAGTGCGGTCACGGAGCTGTCGACACCGCCGGACATACCGACGATCACCTTGGTCGCTGAAGACGCAGTCATAGCTGTGGCGGAGTTATCCCGGTTATTTGTCAGGGCCGGCATGATACCGCCGTCGTGCCCGTTGCGCTGTGGGTAAACTACCAATGCCGCACAAACAACAAGGACAAAGAATGATGGCCCACCGACTCCTCCGTAGCTGCCTGCTCATTTTGCTCGCGACTTGCAGCAACATCACTTCGGCTGAACCCGCCGCTGCGACATCAGAAACCGTGATTTACGTGGCAGGCGAGCTGCTGACCATGGAAAACGAGAGCGCTGGGTACAACGCCGTTGCCGTCACTGACGGCATGATTACCGGAGTGGGTACGGAGGCTGATTTGGTCGCCACACATCCGCAGGCGACCGTTGACCGAACTTTCGCCAAACACACCGTCACACCGGGCCTCATCGATCCGCACATGCACGTGCTACTGGGTAGCATGCTGTATGCCCACCCCCTGGCCCCCCCGTGGGCGATGGCGGTGCCGGGCGGTGAACTGGCGGGGTACGGTAACCGCGAGGTTTTTCTCGACCGTCTGCGCGAAATCGTGGCATCGGCACCCGATGATGACAGCAACATCGTCGTTTACGGTTACCACAATCTGGTGCACGGAGATCTCGATCGCAGGGTTCTCGATGACATCAGCCCGTCGCGGGGGCTGCTGGTCTGGCACTACTCCGCCCACGATTTCTACTTAAATAGCGCAGCGCTGGAACAGGGCGGGGCAACCCCGGCCATGGCCGAGACCTTCCACGGCGTCGATGTCATGGCCGATGGCACACTGTCCGGACGCATCTATGAAGACGCTATGCCCTGGATCATGCAGCACTTTGGCGGCGACATACTTGCGCCCGCAGCGCTGGCAAGGGGGGCCGCCCAGTATCGCGCGGTCATCCGTCAGGGTGGCATCACGACCACCGCAGATCTTGCTTGGGGCGCTTTTGACCTTGCCCTGGAGAATCAGTTCATTACCGGGCTCTGGCAGGGGCGCGAACTGCCATTCAGCCTCCACCTTGTGCCTGAAAAGCGCGCTTTCCAGCGGGCTTTCGGAGAGCGAGCACCCAGTGTGATTGCGGCCATGGCGAAGGGCGAACAGGCCGCACCCGCGCCGGTATTACCACGGGTCAAGTTCTTTACCGACGGGGCGTTTTACTCCCAGACCATGCGCCTCACGGCGCCCGGCTATCTCGCCGGCCAGTCGCACGGCACACAGGGGCTATGGGTCACTGAGCCCGATGCGCTGGTGCCCGCATTTATGCCCTATGTTGAAGCCGGGTTGGCCGTACACATTCACTCCAATGGCGACGCTGCCCAAACCGCCACACTCGATGCGCTGGCCGTGTTGCGGGAGCGTGGAATCACCAATGACTTCGTTGTCGAGCACGGCGGCCTGTTCTCACCCACGCACATCGAACGTGCCGCCGCGCTGGATATGATGGTATCGGCGGCAAGCCACTACGCGCATCACATGTCCGGTGAATATGCTGCGCCACTGGGTGAGCCACGGGCGAGTTGGATCACCCCGGTAGGTGCATTACGTGAAGCGGGGGTTAACATCGCTTTGCATTCGGATGCGCCGCTGGCGCCACCGCAACCGCTGAAGGCGGCGAGCGTGCAAATGACCCGGATCAACCGGGAGGGGGCTGTCTACGAGGCCACTCAAGCGCTGACGCCTCGGGATGCGTTGGCTGCCATCACAATCAATGCAGCCCGCGTCATGGGCCTGCAAGACCGCATCGGGTCGATCGCCGTCGGCAAGCAAGCAGACTTTACAGTGCTCACAGCCAACCCACTGGATACCGAGCCCTCACTTTGGCCCGCCATTGGTATCTGGGGGGTGGTGCATCAGGGCACCAAGCACCCGCTTGACTGATACCCGAGTCAGCGCAGATTTTCGCTGCGAAACTCGCCAGGCTGCAGTCCATCCAGCCGCCAATTCCCCACGGCGGCTCTCACCAAACGTAGCGTTGGAAAGCCCACAGCAGCCGTCATCCGCCGAACCTGGCGATTACGACCCTCGCTGATTGACAACTCAAGCCAGCTGTCGGGAACGCTCTTGCGAAAACGCACCGGCGGATCTCGTTCCCAGAGTTCAGGTGTTTCTATGGGGCGGCAGCGGGCGCGGCGGGTAGGGCCGTCCTTGAGTGTGACCCCCCGCGCCAACTCGGCGCAGGCGGCCTCGGTGATATCCCCCTCGACCTGCACCCAGTAGGTTTTCCAGGAGCGATGACGCGGATTGGCGATCCGCTGTTGCAATCGCCCGTCATCGGTCAGGACGAGTAACCCTTCGGAGTCATAGTCCAGTCTGCCGGCTGGACGAAACCCGGGGGCGTCGAGCCAATCCGCCAGTGTGGCGCGAGGCTTGCCCGCGGCACCATCGTTATCGGTGAACTGGCTGAGTACCTGGAAGGGTTTATTGAAGAGAATGATGCGACTCACAGCGGCTTAAACCGTCCTTTGATGGTAGACTCCGGCCCCGGAAATTGGCCACAAGCCGCAAATCCTGACGACAGGTAAGGGTAATCCTGAGTACTCGGCACTCACTTCAATGCCGGTGACCTCACCTATCGTCGCATACCCAAATCGACCCGACAGAAGGACCTCCAAAATAATGGCTTACAAGCACATCAAAGTACCGGAAACCGGTGACGTCATCACTGTCAACGAAGACAACAGCCTGACCGTCCCCAACAACCCAATTATTCCGTACATCGAAGGTGACGGCATCGGCGTCGACATCAGCCCCGTCATGATCGATGTGGTCGACGCTGCTGTCGAGAAAGCCTATGGCGGCGACAAGAAAATCTCCTGGATGGAGATCTACACCGGTGAGAAGGCCGCCGAGCTCTACGATGGCGATTGGTTCCCCGAAGAGACCCTGGACGCCATCAAAACCTATTCGGTCGCCATCAAAGGCCCGCTGACTACACCTGTCGGTGGTGGTTTCCGTTCGCTGAACGTGGCACTGCGCCAGGAGCTCGATCTTTACACCTGCCTGCGACCAGTACGCTGGTTCGAGGGCGTTCCCTCACCGGTCAAGGCACCCGGCGACTGCAACATGGTCATCTTCCGCGAGAACTCTGAAGACATCTACGCGGGCATCGAATACCAGGCCGGTACGCCTGAAGCCGAGAAAGTCGTCGACTTCATCCGCAACGAAATGGGCGCCACCAAAATTCGCTTCCCGCAGAACGTCGGTATCGGCATCAAGCCGGTCTCTGCCGAAGGCACCAAGCGCCTGGTGCGCAAAGCGATACAGTACGCCATCGATCAGAACCTGCCTTCGGTGACCCTGGTGCACAAAGGCAACATCATGAAGTTCACCGAGGGTGCCTTCCGTGACTGGGGCTACGAGCTCGCTCAGGAAGAGTTTGGCGGCCAACTGCTGGACGGCGGCCCCTGGGTTGAGATCAAGAACCCGAACACGGGTGAGCAGATCATCATCAAGGATGTCATCGCTGACGCCATGTTGCAGCAGGTGCTGACCCGTCCGCGTGAATACAGCGTGGTTGCTACCCTGAACCTCAACGGTGACTACTTGTCTGACGCCCTCGCTGCGCAGGTCGGTGGTATCGGCATTGCACCGGGCGCCAACCTCTCAGACACCGTCGCTCTGTTCGAAGCCACTCACGGCACCGCGCCCAAGTACGCCGGCCAGGACAAGGTAAACCCCGGCTCGCTGATCCTCTCGGCTGAAATGATGCTGCGTCACCTCGGCTGGAACGAAGCTGCTGACCTCATCATCGACGGCATGAACGGTGCCATTCAGGCCAAGACCGTCACCTACGACTTCGAGCGACTGATGGACGGCGCCACGCTGGTGTCCTGCTCCGACTTCGGCAAGGCTGTCATCGCCAAGATGTAAGCCAGCTCGCAAGACGCTAAAGCCCGCCTTGTGCGGGCTTTTTTGTGGCTGGGAGCAGGATCGGTGCCACTTACCCGCAGACGCGCCCGGTCCCGGC
>CAYZWL010000042.1:0-17947 GCA_964482195.1 uncultured Alteromonadaceae bacterium
CACTGAGACGTTTGGTTGCTGATCTCTGGGGAGCGCAGCTGGCTTTGCGTGGCAAGCTGACCCCTCAGCTCACCAACCGTGACCACCTCACCATCCTGATGTTCCACCGCTGCCTGCCCAAGGCTCAGCGCGAGTCTTTCCCGTTTCCTGGCCTGGTGATTACTCCTGAGGATTTGGATTGGCTGCTTCGCCTGTTGCTGCCGCTTTTTGATGTCCGAACCGTCAGCGATGCCGCCAGTCGACTGGCGCGTGATGAACCTGTTAGCAAGCCACTACTGGCCCTTAGCTTTGACGACGGTCAGTGGGATAACCTCGCTTACGCTCATCCGGTGTTGGCCAGGCACGGGGTTCCCGCCACTTTTTATATCCCCACCCAGGCTGTCGATGAGCAGCGACTGATCTGGCATGACCGGGTGGCTTTCGCGTCACGCTTTTTTGCTGCCAGCGGCGATGCCAATCAGCGCGCGGCGTGGCAGTCCCAGTTGCCGGCCGGGGCACAAAAGTTGGCGTTCGCGCCCGTGGCACTGGTGGAATCACTCAAGAATATCAGTCCGAAGGAACGTGGCCGCCTGTGCGAGTGGCTGGCGTCACAGGTTCCCGCCAGTGAGTACCCGGCGTGGTCGCGGATGATGCGTTGGTCGGAGGTCAAACAGTTGCATGAGCTGGGTCACGAAATAGGCTCGCACTGTGTGACGCACAACATGCTCACGCAGCTGGAGGATGAACCACTGAACTGGGAGATCAGTCATAGCAAATCCCGGATAGAGGCCGAGTGCGCAATCCCGGTGCGGTCGCTTTGCTACCCTAATGGCGACTTCGATGACCGCTGCGTACAGGCAGCAAGGTCTGCAGGTTACACCTCGGCGGTAAGTACCCAATGGGGCCTATCGGATGCTGGCACCAACGTTTACAGTTTACGGCGAATGGATGTGAACCCTGATGCGCACCGGTCTTTCACCGGGCGCTTGTCAGCGACGCGTACCCTCATGCGATTTACCAATCAGTTCCCGGGGATGGGCCAGGATCAATGAGCACATCAGGCGCCAAGATTGCCTATCTGGTCAGTGAGTATCCCGCGCGATCACACACATTTATTCGCCGCGAACGGGAGGCTCTCGTGGCTCGGGGGCTCGATATCGATATTTTGGCGATCCGGCGCTGTCCCGAGGAGGAACTGCGCAGCGATGCTGAGCGTCGTGAGTGGGAGCGTACCTGGTCGATCCTGCCGATTGGGGTGTTGCCGTTGCTGGGCATCGTTGTGACCCGATTCCTGCGTTCGCCTGTCAGGTTTTTCTCGACCCTATCCTTTGCACTACGCAATCGATTGCCCGGCATGGGCTATGGTCTGTGGTCGCTGTTCTATTTTATTGAGTCGCTTGTGGTGAGCCGGCATCTCGAAAAGATGGATGCACGCCATCTACACGTCCATTTTGCAATCGCCAGTGCGCATATTGGCATTCTCTGCCACCGGATGACGGGTATCCCTTGGAGTCTCACGCTGCATGGGGCCTGTGATTTCGAATATCCCGCAGGGCCCTTACTGGGCAAGAAATTGCAGACCGCAGAGTTTGCCGTTTGCGTTTCCAAGTACGGTCGCTCACAGGCGATGCGTGCCACAGGGCCTGAGCATTGGTCAAAGCTTGAATTGGTGCGCTGCGGTGTCGAGCGCGGCCAGTTCATTGATGTGGACGCCCTCGCAGAGGACAAAGACAGTCTTGAACTCTATGCTGTTGGGCGACTGTCAGCGGAAAAAGGTCAGCTGGTATTGCTCGATGCCTTCGCAGAGGTGCTGCAGTCGCTCCCGGAGGCGCGTCTGAGTTTTATTGGTTACGGCCCCGATGAGGCACTGCTCAAGGCTCGCAGTGCCGAGCTTGGTATCGCCGGTCGGATTACCTGGTTGGGGCCCGAAACCGAAAGCGGGGTCATCGAGCAACTGCGCGCCAATGCCCAGGTGTTGGTCGTGCCCAGCTTTATGGAGGGTCTGCCCATGGTACTGATGGAAGCCATGGCCAATGGCGTTTGCGTGGTCGCGCCGCGGCTGGCTGGTATTCCGGAGCTGGTGGACCACGGCAACAATGGCCTGCTGTATCACCCTGCGGATGCCTCTGACATGGCCGAGAAAATTTGTCGGTTGCTTTCTGACCGGGAGCTGCGCCTGCGGCTGAAGCAGGCCGCCTGGCAAACCGTTAGCGAAGAGTTCTGTGTGGATACGAGTGTGGCTCCATTGGAGGCGCGTTTTCGCGCGCTAGGCGCTTAGTGTGCCAGCCGGGCAGGGCGTGTTTGATGGCTGATGAATGAAGTGAAGAGAGCACCATGAACGGCAAGCAGACGGTACTTGTCACTGGCGGAGCGGGTTACATCGGCAGCCATGTCTGTGTGGAGTTGCTGCAGTCGGGTTATGACGTCGTTGTGGTGGACAATCTCTCGAACAGCACGCTCACAGCATTATCCCGCGTCGAGCAGATTACCGGGTTGCCACCGAAGTTTTATCAGGTCGATATTCGCGACGGCGACCGCTTGCAGCAAATCATGGCGCAGACGGCTCCTGTCGGCGTCATCCATCTTGCGGGCCTGAAGGCTGTCTTCGAGTCGAAGCAGCAGCCACTGGAGTACTACGAAAACAACGTGGCGGGTTCGCTTGCACTGTCACGAGCCATGCTGGCCTGCGGGGTTCGCACCCTGATCTTCAGTTCTTCGGCTTCCGTCTATGGGGATTCGGCGGTGATGCCGGTGAACGAGTCCTCCGAAACGTCGGCGACTAACCCTTATGGGCAGAGCAAACTGATTGTCGAGACGATGTTCCGGGATCTTTGTCGCGCGCCAGAAAGCCCGTGGAAGATCACGCTGTTGCGGTACTTCAATGTTATTGGTGCGCACCAGAGTGGATTGATCGGCGAAGACCCGCGCGGCACTCCCAATAATCTTTTGCCTTATGTGTCACAGGTGGCGGCTGGCAGGTTGCGCGAGCTCAGTGTGTTTGGTGATGACTATCCGACGCCGGATGGCACCGGCATTCGCGATTACATCCACGTTGTTGATCTTGCCAAGGCACATATCGCGGCCTTGGAGAACCAACTCACCCAAGCGCCGGGTTGCCGGGTTTTTAATGTCGGTACCGGGCAGGGGTACAGCGTGATCCAGATTGTTCGTGCGTTTGAGCGTGTCAGCGGCAGGCGTATTCCTTTCAAGGTCGTCGAGCGCCGCCTCGGCGATGTTGCTGAATCCTATGCGGATATTAGCCAGGCTCAGGACACGCTGGGGTGGCATGCTGAACTCGGGCTGGAAGCCATGATTGAGGATTTATGGCGATGGCAGAGTAACAATCCCGGCGGGTATGACGAGCCCGATTCTCCAAACGCATCACCGTAGTCAGGACTCCCTCATGAACCAACCCATTCTGGAATTTTCCATCCAGCCTCGTCTCTATGAGACCGATGCCCTGGGCCATATTAATAACGTCTCAATCACAGGTTGGTTGGAATTCGGGCGCACCAAGTTGCTCGAGCGCATGGCCAGTGACCATCCGGCGGCATCGGCGGATGCGTGGGTGGTGGTATCGGTGCTGGCTGAATTCGCGGCGGAGACGTTCTATGGCAAGGATGTGCTGCTGCGTATCACCGAGGTTGTCTACGGCAACACGTCAATGACGATTCATTGCGAGTTGTGGCAGGGCGACCAATTAACGGTGCGCGGTAAATCCGTGCTCGTACACCGCGACCCCGCCACCGGCACCAAGCGACCCATTCCGGACGATCTCAAACAGTAAGGCCGCCAATCACCAGCCTGTAGTACGTGACCAGAAATCGCTGATGTGCTGTTCATCGAGCACATGGTAGCCGCTGAATTGACCTGCGGTGGCGCAGGCGTGATTGGGTAGGATGCGCAGTGTTGTACCGACGGGAAACCGACCGAGGTCCAGGCCCGGTTGCCCTGCGCGTGCAGTGATGATGCCGTGCTCCTGATTGGCCTCACTGATGATAACATCCTCCAGAACATGTCCGCTGGCGTCACACACCAATCCGTAGCCCTGATCAATGATTTGAGATGCGGTGCTGCGGTCGCGGGACATGGCCATCCAGCCAGCATCGACAATCACCCAGCTTTTTTCCGCTTGGTGGCCAATTACCGTGGTGACGACGCTGAGTGCGATATCGTCTGGGCATGCAACACCAAGCCCCGCCTGAAACAGATCCATGAAGGTATAGACCCCGGGTCGGAACTCGCTGATACCCGACAGGTTATCGACGGTCAATGCGGTGGGCGTCGAGCCGACAGAGACCACTGGACAGTCAAGGCCGATGCTGCGGATTCGTTGGGCAGAAGCCACGGTAAGATCGCGTTCCTGGCGTGCCATGGCAGCGATGGCTTCGATATCACCGCAATTGTAAGACTCACCGGCATGGGCCATAACGCCCTTGAGTATCAAGGCTGGCGCCCGGTCGATCGCTGTTGCCAACTGGGTCAGTGCATCGGAGTCAGGGGTGATTCCTGAGCGATGACCGTCTACATCCAGTTCAATCACGACCGGAAGCTGTACGCCTTGAGCATCACTGGTTTCATTGAGCAGGGCTGCCATTGCCAGACTGTCGGTGGTGACACTCAGGTCGCAACCTTGAGCGATCAGCTTTGCGGCCTGTGCAACTTTGTTGGGGGTCATACCGACGGCATAGAAGATATCCGTCACACCCTCAGCAAAAAAATACTCGGCCTCTTGAAGCGTCGAAACCGTAATGCCAGCGGTCTCGCCGGCATCGATGACTTCTCGCAGGACAGCGGCTGATTTATGGGTCTTGACGTGCGGCCGCAGCTTGACGCCGAGCACGCTGGCCCGGCCGGCCATCGCCCAAAGATTCTGATGTAGCTTTCGTCGGTCCAGCAGCAAGCAGGGCGTCGTCAGTGCATTGAGGCCTTCCACGTCCATGCGCTGGCAAATCAGACCGCGGCCGAGGCCAGGTTAGCCTGTCGTAACTCCTGCAGCCCATGGAAAAATGCCTCGCGCTGGTCGCGCATGCGTTGTTTGGCGGCGCGGGTTTCCAGCTTGAGTTGTTCAAGCCGTTCCTGCAGCTCCTGCTGCGTGGCATCCATGCGGGCCTGGGTTGCCTCGAGCTTGGCAGCACCCGCTTGACGCAACTGTTGCTTGAGTTGGGATTTCTTCAATTTGAAATTGTCCCAGGCCTTGGCAGCCGCCAGCCACTCGGCCTGGAGTTCCTCGAGCTTTTCTTCCCAGCGCGTCCAGACGGGCTGTTCCGAGCGGGCCCTGGCGTCTCGTAGTTTCCGCCCGGCGATGATCTGGGCTTCTCTCAGACGGCTGGCGCGATTGAGGCCGCCCACCAGCCCCAAGCCCCGAAGGCTGAGAATGACGTAGCGCGTGGGGTCCAGTGCCCAGCCGCTCCAACCAAAGCCATTGCGATAGTCACGGCCATAGTCGTGGTGGTCGGCATGATGGTTGCCTTCCCCCAGTGGGCCGAGCCAGAGGTAGTTGTTCTTCGCGGAGCTGAACAAACCGTTCTTGAAGCCCCACATGTGGGTCACACTGTTCACGGTCCAGGTGTTGTGTTGCGCGAGTACGTAGCCCGCAACGCTGGCGATCAGCATGCAGCATGCGCCCAGTGGCCCCGCGAGCACCAGACCCAACAGAATCGGTGCCACGTAGTTGGCGGCGATCAGTAGGGGCACATAATGCTTGTCTTGCCAAACCAGAGCAGGGTGGTTCTTGCTGTCAAAGGCCACCTGGGTTTCCCGGGCGGGGGGGTGTTCGAAAAAGTAGGTCACCATGTGTGACCACAGAAAGTTGCGCCAGCCGCTGGTAAACCAGGTGGCGCTGTACGGGTCGAGATGGTGTTGACCCGTCTTGTCGACCGAGTGGTGGACCACATGCTGGGCAGACCAGCGGCGAACGCTGCCTTGAACGGCGAACAGTTGTAGAAACAGGAACACCAAGTGTACTGGCATCCGAATCACGTTGGCTGCGCCGTGGGCGATCAAACGATGCGAGTAAACGGTGGTTGCCAGACATCCGAGCAGGCAGTGGAGGATGGTCCAGCCCAGCATCCATTGCCACAGACCCGCCGGTGCCAGCCAGTAGGCCAGCGGCGTCAGCACGATGGCAGCCAGATGGCTGATGACCAGGAAGGTGGTCGTTCCCCAGTCAATTTTGAAGCCGTTGGCGGGCAAGTCACTAAAACGTTGATACAGCGGGGCAGGTGACGCCGTACTGGCGGCGCGCGATGAAGCGGACATAGACAACCTTAGTACCTGGGTTTGGGGCTCATGGCTCGAGGCCAAATTCCGGCCTCGGTCAGTTGAGTATACCCCGTTGTCAACGCCTTAGCCTGCGAGTTCAGGCCTGTCTGCTCGCCGGGGCGGGATCAGGCGCTTGGCCATTGTCCAGGTCGTGATTGAGAAGGCCCAGCAGGCCGCACTCATGCTCAACAGCAACCAAAACGAGTACCAGAGTGGTAAGCGCAGTCCGTCGTGCAGTGGGCGCAGTAGCTTCAATAGCCAGGCGTTAAGTGGCAGTTCATTCAGCCTGGATACCCGTGCCGTGGTCGCCTCGGGCAGGCGGACGGTTAGCGAGTCGCCCCCTTCAAACCATGCCGCGCCAGCGGTTTCGAAATCGAGGCGGAGTATTTCGCCGGGGCGGGCGCCGCGGGCGCTTCTGATCAGGACACCGACCGGACGCTGCTCAGGCCAAATGGTGGCGAGCGTGGCGATTGCGCGCGCTCTCGATGCGGGGGGGGCTTCGAGGTCAATCGATGGTGTTGGCAGTGAGGCTGTACCCAGCAGATTGGTGGCGGGACCTCGCCAGACAAGGCTGGCACCACTCAACGCGGCGACCACAACCGGAACAGCAACCAACAGCCCCCAGAGTTGATGTGAGCGAATGAGCGCGGGGGCCTCGCTATTTGCTGGTAACAGTTGGCGGATTCGCAGCGCTCGACGGATGGGGATCAGCAGGCTCAACCCGACGAGCACCAGGGCGACCGTGGCCAGTGACACAGCACCCGTCAGTGCACTGCCGCTCGCACCGATGAGCAACTGACCGTGGAAGTCGACGATGACTTCCCGGATCCACCGAGCGGGACCGTGGTCGCCATCGACGACGTTGAGTTGGCTGTCCAACAGCAGACTTCCACCGTGGTGCAACGCCACAAAATACGCGCGTTGATCGCTGGGGAAGCGGATAGATATCGTTTTGGGATAGTGCTGCTTGATGGCATCAACGTAGGCAGCTTGATCGTTGATGGTCAGGTTTTTGAGCGCCGGATCCCCGGGCAGGGTGCTTCTGATGAAGTGGGTGCCCAGGTCACTGGCCGCTAGCAGAGCACCCGTGCTGACCAGTAGCGTTAAAAAAATACCCGTGAGCAATCCCACCCATCGATGCAGGGTGCGCAGGAGTTTGAGCATGAGCCGGGGCATGGGATGAATTCACAAAAAGAAACGAGAATCATTATCTTTAAATGAATCACCACTGTCAATTTAAGGGTCCCGTTGCGGGGCGGGCGCTGAGCCCAGATGTCTTTCGAAGAAGTCCACCAGCTTGCCGAACAAGTAGCGCTGGTAGCCAGGTTCCCGCGCCCAAGAATGGGTCGCGCCCGGTGCGAAGGCGAAATCGAAATCTTTGCCGGCTTTGATCAAGGCCTCGGCCAGCGTTGCGGTCGTTTTGAAGGGCACGACATGATCCTGCATGCCATGGATGAGCAGTAAGTGGTCTTCCAAGTTGTCTACGAAGTTGATTGCCTTGCGATCGAAAATGGCAGGGTGGCTGTCGGGGCGACGTACGATGGCGACGTCGTCGGTACCAAAGAAATCTGGGTCGACTGCAGCAGCTGCAGCTGCGGCTGCCTGGAAGAGCCCGGGCTTCTTTAACAGCGAGTACACCGAGAGTGTGCCCCCGTAGCTACTACCCCAGATGCCAATTCGGTCTGGGTCGACATAGGGCTGCGCCTCCATGTAAGCGACAGCACTGGCAAGATCGTCGAGATCATCGCCCGCAAAGTCGAGCAGGAATGCCTCTCGGAAAGCACGACCGTAGCCCGTACTGCCCCGGACATCGACCTGCACCACGATGTAACCCAGATCGACCAGGTACTGTTGCATGAGGCTATAGACGCCCCGCCACTGATTGCGAACGGTATTGGAGTACACGGGCCCAAAAAGCACTGGGTGACGCTGGCCAGGCTCGATGTTAGCCGGCGTCATGATCCGCGCGTGTAGCGTGTAGTCGTCAATTTGGCTGGCGAAGCTGACGTATTCGACCCGGGGAAGCGCGCGGGCTTTGAAAGCCGCGGTCGTGGAGTCGGTCACGGATCGGCCGGGTGCGCCAGACGACCCTGCGATCCAGAGTTCGGGTGGCGTGGTGTCATTGTGAGTCCGCAGGACGGCGTGCTGGCCATCTGGGCTTGGGTAGATTGTGTGGTGGCCCGGTTGAGCACTGAGTCTTTGCGTATCGCCGCTTGCGGTGTCAAAGCGATAAGCGTGGCGCGACGCGGGCCCTTCGCCATTCCCCGCGAAGTAGACCGCATCGGCGGCAGCAACGACGTGGGGTGCTGAGAGTACGTCGAAACGCTCGTCGGTAATCCGGCTCGGCAACTGATCGGGTTGACCGGGGTCCAGCACGTACAGTCCATAGCGGTCTTCGCGGTCGCTGAGGACCAATAGGCGCTCACCATCCGGGTGCCAGTCTGCGGCGAACGACGTATACATGCGGCTGGTACGGCGCTCGTGCCATACCTGTTGTGGCTCGTGGTCGGTTGGGTCGAGTACGTAAATGTTGCGGTCGACGGCCGTATCGGCAGCGGTGTCAATCAGCAGTGCACCGGCGGCAGACCAGGAGAAACCAAGCACCTGTGTGGCGTCGGGGGCAGGCAATTCGATGAGTTTCAAGTTGCCCGAGGCCGCGTCAACGAGCCCCACTTGACGTATTTCATTGCTGTCTCCGGGGTAGCCTCGCCGCACGTGGTTGGGCACGGTCTCCTGGTCGAGGTAGTTCGGGAACGGCACCTGACGCATTTGCCGGCGGTCGACGATATGGACGGCCAATGTGCTGCTGTCGGGAGACCACGAGTAGCGAGGCCCACCCCAAATGCCGGGCCCGATTTCCCGTTCACGTCGACTGTAGCGCCCGCGCTGTAGCGGCGACAGGCCGGGTATGCCCAGCTGGGTCAGCGATCTGACCTTGCCACTGTCGAGCGCGACCAGTTGCAGGTCGCCGGATTGCAGCACTGCAGCGTGGCGGCCATCGGGTGCAAGACGCAGGTCGCCGGCGCCACGGCCAAGATCGGCAAGTTTGACCAGCTCGCCACTGTCGACCGTCACTCGCCAAAGTACGCCTTCACGGAGCATCAGCACGGTCGAATTATCGAGCCATGCGAAATCGCTGACGCCAGTCTCTGTGAGCGGACGTAGCTGGCCTCCCGTTTTGTCAGCCAGCCATAACCGACGCCCGTTGACGCCAGCTCGATTCCAGGTAAACACGAACCGGGCGCTGTCTGGTGACCATTTGGGGGCTGATGGCGCGGTGCCGGTCAGCGAGGGTGAAGCAAATAACTCATCGAGTTCGAAAGCCCTGGTATTGGCGGCCGACATCAGGGCCAGCAACAGCGGGATTGCCAGCATCAGCACCGGGTTAAAGCGCATAGGGTCTCTCTTTTCGGTCAACAGTAGGGGGTTGCAGATTAGAGGTATCGTCCGCACTTGCCTACCATAGTGGTTTGTTTATCTGGAAGCTTGCGTATGATGCTTCGATCTCAGTTCGCCTGCACAGCCCTCGTTCTCATTGCCGTGTTCGCGGTTCCTCCAAGCCACGCGGCTCTTGAAGATGCGCAGCGGTTTATTGATCGCTTGCTGGCCGAGCATCCAACCACTTCAGGCGTCAGTCTGTGGATTGAGGGGCCTACCGAGCAACTGCAAGTTGGATCAAGTACGGGTCGCGCTGCGCCCGGAGGACCTGCGCTCTCGGTTGAGACACCGGTTCGAATTGCCAGCAATACCAAGACTTTTGTCGCCGCCGCTTACTTGCGGCTCTGGGAGCTTGGGCGGGCACCATTGGATACACCTATCCAAGGTATGGTCGATCCCGTGGTTGATGCACTGTTGCAGGCCGATGGTTACGACACCAGGCGCATCACGCCGCGACATTTGCTTTATCACAGTGCCGGGCTCGCCAATCACGCCGACGAGCAATACCTGAAGCTGGTTTTGTTGTCGCCATCCCGGGAGTGGACACCAATTGAGCAACTGGCGGTATTGACCCGGTACCACGATCCGCTGTCTGCACCGGGTGAGGCCTTTCATTATTCCGATTCCGGTTACGTGCTGCTGGGCCACCTGATCGAGAGACTGACGGGTCAGACGCTGGCCTCGAATGTTCGCAGCCTGTTGCGCTTCGACGCATTGGGATTGTCTTCAACCTGGTGGGAATTACACGAGTCGCGCCCGGCCATGGCCTTGCCTCGCGCTCATCAGGGCATGGGCGGCATGGACACCCACGATTGGCACGCGTCTTTGGATCTGCATGGCGGCGGGGGATTGGTGGCCAGTCCGAAAGATCTGGCGCGCTTCTGGGCTGCGCTGTTTGGCGGTGATGTATTCGATAATCCGGCGACGCTGACATTCATGGTCTCAGCACCAGGTCAGGTAGCCGGTGCGCCGTATCGCAGTGGACTTTTCATCGAACAGATGGGGGGGCATAAGGTGTATCAGCACGGTGGTTTCTGGGGAACCATGGCGGTTTACCTGCCGGGTAGGGATATCGCCATCGCGGGTGTTGTATTGACGCAAGAGGACTATGCAGTTTTGAAAACACTGATCTCGCGGGTCCTTGCGCAGTTTCAATAGCAGTAGCACAGTTTCCAATGGGACATTGGAAAGTCCTGGGTGTTTTGCTGGGCTAGGGTTTTTCTGTAGGCTGTTGGGTCCCGGTCCGTTCGAGCTTGCTGATGAAGGTGTTGCTCCAAAACCAGCGATGCGCATCCATGACGGCAGTGATGTTGGCACTGGCATTGCCGGTTCATGCCGCTGAGGATGTGTTCAGCCTCTCCCTTGAAGAGCTGATCAACGTACCAGTCACTATTGCGGCCCGCAGCGAAGAACGCGCGCCAGAAGCCGCTTCCAGCGTGACGGTTTTCACCCGCGAACAGATTCGACGCCTGGGTGTGGTCTCGCTGGAGGAGCTGCTCAACTATGTGCCCGGGGTGCAGTCCAATCGTACTCAAGATGAAATAGCGGGTTATACCCCGGCTATTCGCGGTCGCCGTGGGGGGCACGGTACCAGTCCCGGCATATTGCTGATGTTCGATGGCCGGCGGATGAACAGCCCCGTCTTTGGCGGTGCCTTCCATGCGCCGCTCAACAATCTCGACTGGGTGAAGCAGGTCGAGGTGATCCGAGGACCCGGCTCAACGATCTATGGTGCTAACGCCTTTCATGGGGTGATCAACGTCGTCACAGATTTCAGCAGTGACGCAGTGACCCTGCGAGCGGGCGGCTTCGGCAGTGTCGATGCGAGCGTGACAGCCGGGCGTGACTGGGGTGATTGGAGCGCCGCGGTCTACGTGCATCACCATGAGGATGACGGTGAACAATACGACGCTTTCTACAACTACCTGGGTGATTTTCGCGATACCCAGGATCCGCTCACGCGCAGTACGGCGGCACTGAAGCTGGGTTACCGCGACTGGACGCTGGATGCTTACTATTCCGACGCAACCCAGGATGATTGGCTACTGGGCTCGACGACAGGCAACGGTATCAACACCGTCTCCTATGATACCCGCTCGCTCCGCTTGCAATATGCGGGCCTGGGTGCCGAAAACTGGTCGGCCAAGGTCTACCTCGACTATTTGACTCAAACTGACGATGCATCGATCACCATACTACCGGCCCCGGTGGCGCAGGCGGTTTGGTGGAGTGATGGCAGTGACGTGGCGGCCGTCGGTGGCAATTATCGGCGCTGGCAGACTGAACAGTTCGCTGTCGATGGTTGGTGGCAACTCAACGCTGCCCATCGCCTTTCCAGCGGTATGGAATTCAGGGTTGAACAAGTCGATCGCAATCCCTTTCAGGGCAACTGGGACCCGGTGGCCATGGAAGAAAGTCGGGGTACCGTGCTGCTGCCCTGCGACTGTACTTCCCGGGGCTTCTACTTCGGCGGGCAACTGTCCGACCTGCTTCCCGAATCGGATCGTTGGGTGGCCAACGCCTGGGTGCAGGACCAATGGCAATGGCGGGAGAGCGTTGCGCTGACCCTTGGGATGCGCTGGGATGAATACGAAGATTTTGGGGGGCACGCTTCTTTTCGCGCTTCTGCGGTGGTCGATATCGATGAGCGCAATCTGGTCAAGCTGATCTATGGTGATGCCTTCCGCGCGCCATCGCTGCTGGAGACCCGCGCTTTGATCGCTTCAAATACGATTGGCAATCCTGAGTTGGAGCCTGAGACTATTTCAACCCTCGATCTGGTCTGGCAGCGCAAGTGGCGCAACCTCAGCTTAGTGAGTACCTGGAGCCACAGCTGGTTGGAAGACGGTATTGAGCGGGTGCAGTATCCGGAAGGCGTATCGCTGGGCATTATTCCCTTTCGTCCGGAAAACGTAGGCAGCGGTGAACTCGACAGTCTCGAAGTGGAACTGACGGGCACCCTGGGCGAGCACTGGACTGCGCGGGTCAATGGTTCGCGCTTGTTCAAGACGCTCGGGGACGGCCAGGCGGATACCCTGGCCTCGTTTTCGGTGACCTATGCCAAGCAAAACCTCAGTTGGTCGCTGGGTGGCTTTTACCATGGCGAGGTGCTGTCTCGCCCTCAGGGCGCGGGGCAGGGAGAAGCCATTGCCCTGGATTCACTCTGGCATCTCAATATGCGCGGTAGCCTCAAGCTAGGTGATGGCTGGCAGGCATCCTTGGTACTCAACAATCTGCTGGATGATCAGTATCGGACCTTCTCCAGCGCCCAGGGTGGGCTTGAATTTGGCCTGCCCAATCGAGGTCGGCTTGCGCTACTGGAGTTGCGCTGGACGCCTTAGGCCCTGGTGTCGATCGGTTGGTAGTCGGCTAGCCGAAAGGATCGGTTCTCGGATGCACTGCCATCTTCCTGTGACGACGTTTCTCCGGCCAGTAACTCCGCTCGGGCCTGCTGTTCAATGGCGGTCGCCTCGGCCGCGACTGCCCGGTCCTGTGGCGACGGTTGGGCGGGGGCCAGCGCGGCACGCCTGACAACGCGCGCTTTGGCGATAGTGGCCTCGGGATCGCCGGGTACGGGTGCCGTGTCGATGGGCACCTCTCCACCGACGGCATAATTACGGCCATCGGGCCCGCGCTCATAGGTATAGGTTGGACTGCCTGCATACTGGCCGCCCACACTGGCGTGCGCTTGCTCGTGCGCGCGTACTTCCCGGTCTCGTGCCGCCAGTTTCCGCACCAGCTTCAGTTCCTCTTGAGTGAGACCATTGATCTCGTCGCGGCGCGTGCTTGATTCGGTCGTGTCGCTGCGTGGCGCCTCGGTGGCTTGCCGAGCTGACGGCGTCACAGCAGATGGCATGGCGACAGTGGGCGGCGCGATACTGATCATCGGCGTCGGCGAGTGCACGCGCTCAGGCGTGCGCCTCCAACAGTTCGTCGAGCTCTTCCAAGGTGAAGGGCTTGATAATGACGCAATCCATGCCCGCGGCGATGCCGACTTCTTCGTCACCGACTTGTCCGGTGGCGCCGAAAATCGTGGGGCGCTTGCCTATGGCGGATTCCAATTCGCGTACCGCGGTGGTGAGTTCAATCCCATTCATTCGCGGCATTTGGTAATCAGTGAGAATGAAATCGGTGGGGTCGGATCGCCAGGCGTCGAGGCCGCTTTGGCCGTCGTCGGCTTCAATGACTCGCAGTCCCAGCATTTCAGCAGATTCGACAAACATTTCCCGGAGGTCAGCGTTATCTTCCACGATGAGAATGCTGCGGGACTGGTCGCCACCGGCAACATGGGGGGCATTGTTTCCAGGCGTTGGTTCCTCTGCCGGGGGCGGCTCCGCCGCCAGCGATCCAAGGGTCTGGTACAGGTTCTCTGCGGTAAACGGCTTGGCGAGAAAAGCATTTGCCCCTGCATCCAGCAGTCTCTCACGTTCCCCAAGCAGGTCATTGGCAGTGACCATGGCAATCTTGGTATCGGCCAGTAGAGCCTCGCTATTGGCGCGGTCCAGAACGTCGTCGCCGTTGATGTCCGGCATCTTGAGGTCGAGTAACACCAGGTCAAAGTGCTCATCACGCAGTTTCTGCAGCGCCTCGCTGCCTGATGTGGCTGTATCCAGGCTGAGTCCTGTCGGCTCCAGTAGCGACAGCAGCAGATCGATGTTTGAAGCGACATCATCGACCAATAGGCAGTGGCCTGCGAGGCGCGGCGGCTCTATGGTGATTCTCCGTTCGTTGATGTATTGGTCTTCTGCCGGTTCAAAGTCGACAACCACATGGAAGGTCGCACCTTCCCCTGGTGTGCTGCTGACGGTGATGTCGCCTCCCATCAGGCGGGCAAACTCGCGAGAGATGGGCAGTCCCAGGCCGGTGCCGGTGGCCGACTTTCGTCCGGCATCAGCTTGTTCAAAACGTTCAAAAATTTGGGCTTGCTCTTCGGGAGAGATGCCCTTGCCGGTATCGATGACGTCGATCGACAATTGTGTCGAAGAAGCGGGCTGCATACGCACGCTGATCGATCCCGAATCGGTGAACTTCATGGCATTGCCAACGAGGTTGACCAGGATCTGCTGCAGTTTTTGTCGATCGGAGCGAATATTGGCTGGCAGAGATGGGTCCACATCAATGTCAAACATCAGTCCCTTTTGCTGAATTTGACCGGCGAACATGGACTCCAGATCGCCGAGCAGACTGCCAATCGGCACCGTATCGAGGTAGAGATACAGGTTCCCAGACTCGATGCTGCTCATATCCAGCACGTCACCAATCATGGCCAGCAGATGACGACCATTTTTGTTGATGGTATCGATGTGCTTGCGCTGATGATCGGTCAGGGCGCGGTCTCGGGCCATCAGGTCCGCGAAGCCGAGAATGGCGTTGAGCGGAGTGCGTATCTCATGGGACATTCGTGCGACAAATTCGCTTTTGGCTTCACTGGCGGCGTCCGCTAATTGCTTGGCCTCACCCAACGCGATGTTGCTGGCACTGAGTTTCTCGTTGACCAGTTCAACCTGGCGCTTCACCCGAACAATTTGTAACGTCATTGCGGTAAACACCAGCACGACAACCACGCTGGCGATCAGCAGTCGGCGCTGGGTCGACACTGTTTTCGAGTAGTCACCCAAGGCGGCGTCCTGCTGTTCAATCTGCAAGGTCTGGCGCTCAATGGCGGCTTGTTGCTCTGCAAGAATGGCGTTGCGTTCTTCGATGGTTTCAGCCAACGAACGGATAGCTGCCTGATTCGTGGCGAGTTCCGAAGACGAGGAAAGTAGCGCCTGCTCGATGCTTTCGAGTTGTCCCTGGGCGCCTACCAGTTCCTGGGTTCGCGCTTCCAGTGCCGTTGTTTGCTCGAGTAATTGTTGCTGTAGCGCCGCGGATTCCGCTGTACGACGATTGACCTCCTCGGTCTGGGTCGCGACGGCAGCCACCGCTTCAGCCAGCCGAGCTTCAAGCGAATTCAGTTCTCCCGTGCGCTCCAGTAATGCCTGGCGTTGTTGCTGCAGCTCTGCGCGCACTGCCTTTAATCCCGCCTCGGTCTCTCTGAAGAGCACGGCGACATCGAGTTCGGTGCCACCAAGCAGCAATACTTGAGGGTCCAGCGTTAGCCGTTCAAAAACGATATTGCTGCGATTGACTTCAAAGCTGGTCCGCGCGCCATTGTCGATGAGGTTAATCATGACATCCTGGCGTCGAGCGCTTTGGTCGCTGATCAGTAAAGTCGCGCTGCCGCGAACACGATCGGCAACAGCGGAGAGATTGCTGGAGTACTTTGGCCCTAGATAGACCGCTTCAAAAAGCTCGGGATCAAAGCGCGTATCGCCTAGGCGCGTCACAGTAACGGTAGTCTTGGGCGTATCGCCGCGGGCGTACTCATCCAACAGATTGAAAATCTGTGCATCATCTGCAAGTACACCGATCCTGATTGTTGCGGGCGAATTCGGCCATCCGACGAATTGAATGAACTGCACGATGAGCGCAGCGCGGACTTCGGAGGATGAGAAGTTCTGGCCCGATGCTACCGGCGTGACCAGCAGCCAGGCGGCAAAAATCGCGACCATCAGCGCGCTGCCAATGTGGCAGAGTCGGGTCATCGCTTTCCCCAGTAGCGATACGATGGATCAGGGTAATTCAAGCACCGGATTTCGCCAACACCTGCAACGCACGAGGGAAATGGCCTGCGAAATGGCGCAATCCAGATGGCGGGAGTTGTGAGAGACTCGAGTCACTGATTCTGGGAGAGACTGCGATGAAAATATTCGTCCGTATTTTAGTTTTGCTGGCATCGATGTCGGTCGGATCTGTTCTTGCCCAGCATCGAAGTGGCGATTACAGCGCCAAATATCAGCAGCAGGCGCTGGAGATCTACCGTCACTTGGTGTCGATCCGCTCAGCCGCCGGTCATGGCCGCGTGCCCGAGGTCGCTGAATATCTGGCTGACCAGTTCCTGCAAGGCGGATTCTCTCCGAGCGATGTCCATGTGCTGCCCCAAACCCTGTCCAGTGGAGAGCAATCCGCGGCATTGGTGGTTCGCTACGCAGGAGACGGTTCGTCCGGGAAGAAGCCTATTCTGTTGATTGCACATATGGATGTGGTCGACGCCATTCCCAGTGATTGGGAGCGCGACCCATTCACTTTAATCGAGGAGGACGGCTATTTTTTTGGTCGCGGTAGCCTGGACGACAAGTTTGGCATCACCACGTTGACCTCGACGTTCCTCCGCCTTAAAAGCGAAGGTTTTGTGCCCTCGCGTGATCTGGTGATCGGTTTCACCGGTGACGAGGAGACCGGTATGGAAACCACTCGTGCACTGGCGACCACGCATCGCCACCTGACCGACGCAGAGTTTGTACTCAACGCCGACGGCGGTGGTGGGCATCTCGACAGCGAGGGTATGCCGGTCGCGTTCATGGTCCAGGCTGCTGAAAAAACCTACGCCAGTTTTGATATTACCGTGCGCAACCCGGGGGGACACAGTTCGATGCCGCGATCGGACAATGCGATCTACGAGCTGGCCACCGTGCTGAAACGGATCGAGGCTCACGCATTCCCCGCGCGCATCAACGAAGTCACCCGCCGCTACTTTGAGCTGTCGGCGCCGCTGGCAAAGCAACCCATCCGCTCGGCGATGGCGCGCTACGCAGAGAATCACGAGGACCCCGCGGCTCAGGCGGTTTTGAGTGCCTCACCAAGTTTGGTGGGAATCACACGCACCACCTGTATCGCAACCATGCTGTCGGCGGGACATGCAGAAAACGCGCTACCTCAGTCAGCGACAGCAACAGTCAACTGTCGAATTTTCCCAGGCGTCAGCGCAGAGTCGATCCGCGAAGTACTGTTGTCCGTGGCAGACAATCCCGAGGTGGAAATTGCTCTGCGGGACGAATCTTTGGAGAGTCCGGCTTCACCCATGAATGAGTCGCTCAATGCGGCGATCACCAATGCGGTGAACGCCATTCATGGGGATGTGCCTGTCATTCCGTATATGGCTCCCTATGGCACCGATGGCAAGGAAATGCGGAGAGCCGGCATGCCGACCTATGGGGTAATGGGCTTGTTTATTCGCGACGAGGACATGTTTGCCCACGGGCTGAACGAAAGGGTGCCTGTTCAGTCGTTCTACCAGGCGCTTGAGTATTGGCATCAGGTGTTGACCGCATTGTCCGAGCACTGATTGGCTCGCATGACCAGGTGGCGTCTCGTGTAGGGGGGACACGCATTGAGTAGCGGATGGTGGATGGCAATCGTGCTCATTCCCGGGGTTGCACTCTGGCTG
>CAYZWL010000042.1:18047-27914 GCA_964482195.1 uncultured Alteromonadaceae bacterium
TACGAGTCAGTCTGTGAGTAGATCCCCTAACTTCAGTCCTTCACCCCGCATGGCGCATTGGGCCAGCATCAACTCTGCCGTGGCCATGGCATCACTGAGTGCGTTATGGGCCTTGTGCGGGGGGAGTCCGTACCGCTCGCGGCAGGCCTGCAGCCTCAGCTCACCTTTGCCGGGAATATGGTTGGCCCGTGACATACGCAAGCGCTCGATGGCGAGCGTGTCGGCAACCGGTGCCAGCATCGGGGCGCCCAATACCTCCCGGCAGGCACGATTGAGAAAGGCCAGGTCGATCGGTGCATGATGAAACACCAATGTGCGACCCCTCGCCGCCGCCAACAAGGTCAAGATCACTTCGCGCAAGGATTCTCCTTCTTGCAGTTCGCAGTCGCGCAATTGGTGGATCGCCGCACTCTGGCCAACGCTACTTTGGTTGCGAATCAATCGGTGGTCGGCTGAGGCGAGGTCGATTTCACCGCGATGTATGGCCACCCAGCCAAGACTCAGCAGTTCCGCCTCCCTAGGGTCCAGTCCGGACATCTCTGCGTCGCAGACGAGATAATCCTGTTTCCGCCAGTCCTGATCGCAGTCCGGTAACGGTGGCTCCCAGAAACTCAGCAGGGCATCGTCGAGGTGGCCCTTACGTCGACGGTTCCACCGTCTCAGGCGCAGACGCCACATCAGCCCAATCCTGCGCGATAGGTGCTGCGCACCGAGGACTGCGCCTCATCGATAATGGTGAAAGCGTCTCGTAACTGCTCCCGGGCGAGACGGGGCAGAATCTTCGGATTGACAAAGTTGTCCGGTGCTTCGCCCGCCAGCACTTGTTCGCTCTGGTGTTGTACACGGACCTGCTGAATGAAGGTCAGCGCGTCACAGAGATTGCGCGAATCGATGATCGTCATGTGACCGGCCTTGGCAAGTGCCTCAAGGCGGGCGAGGGTATTCACTTCGGTAATGCCATGAGCGAGCGCATGTAGTCGCGCTATTTCCGTGATCGGCAGAATGCCGCGCTTCTTGATATCGACGCTGTCTCGGTGCTCTCCATCACGATCAACAACGAAGCGCCGAAAGATGCCCAAAGGCGGTGGATTGTCCAGCACGTTGGCAGCGAGTGCGGCCAGGAAAATGGTGTTGGGTCCCGCTGTCGCCAACATGCGTTGCTGGAGCGCGTCGACCAGTTGGTGGTCGCCATGCAGTACGCGCAAATCGTAGAAAATACTCACCCGCATGACGGCGTCTTCGGTGGGAGATTGGGTCCAGCGAGAGACCGTCGTTTGCCAATCGGCCAGAGGCACACGCCAACTGTCGGTAGTCGCCATGACTTTGCCTGGGCAATATTTGTAGCCACAGGCGGCCAGTCCGTCACTGACGCGCACCGCGAGTTGGCGATACCAATCGAGCTGGTCCGGTTCGACTCGGTCATCGATAACGATGCCGTTGTCCTGGTCAGCACCAAGCAACTGCTCTGCCCGAGCTTGGGAGCCAAAACCCATCCATGCCCAGGGGACGGGCGCCGGTCCGAGTTCTTCCTCGGCGAGCTGGATCAGGCGAACTGCTGCGGCATCGGAGATAGCGGTCAGTATCTGCGAGATCTGTTGCGCGGGCATGCCGCTCTCAACCCAGCGCACCATCAGGTTACTCATACCACTGAGTAGGTCTGCGATGCCCCTGGCGTCGCTTTGCCGGGAAATGTGTTGTACCAGATATACCGGATCATCCTGGCGCGCGAGAATCAAATCAGATGTGGTGACCATGCCACGCAGTGTGCCGTCGTCGACCACTGGCAGGTGATGGTAACCGCGTTGGGTCATCGCGAGGGTGGTTTGGAAAATGGAGTCCGCTCCCGAGACCGTGTGCGGGTCCTGGGTCATGACCTCGCGTATCGGCGTATGGGTATCCATTTGGCGCGCAAGTACCCGGGTGCGCAAATCGCGATCGGTGAGAATACCCAGTAGCCGTTCTTGTTCGGTGACCAACACCGAGGATATCCGCCGCTCTGCCATCGCTGCGGCGGCGTCGTGGATCGCAGTATCCGGGGGGAGAGTGAACACGTCGGCATTCATGACGGTGGCGATGGGCGCC
The DNA here is from genome assembly GCA_964482195.1 of uncultured Alteromonadaceae bacterium. Taxonomy (GTDB): domain Bacteria; phylum Pseudomonadota; class Gammaproteobacteria; order Pseudomonadales; family Halieaceae; genus Luminiphilus. Next base: position 20,130 of record CAYZWL010000042.1, read on the forward strand.
AGCATGGCATTGGGGGCGGGGTTATACCTGGCCGCACGCCGCAGCCGCCGGTTGCGCTGTCCACTGAAGTAGCGATCAACCGTTCGGTGTTCACCACGCAGATTTTGGTAGTGTTCGTCGGGCAAACGGTAGATGAGCGCGTCTTCGATGACGGTTGCCATGACCTCGCCACGTTCGGCGTTCAATCCAACAATATGAAAGCTCTCGCCCTCACCGAGCCGGTCGAGCAGTTTGTTGTCTGCGTCGCGAATATCTACCGCGCCACTCTTCAGAATGCGCAGGCCATCCTGCTCGGCGTTGACGTCGAAGCGCGTGCCATGAGGGCAATAGGCGGTCCGAAGCTGGCGCGCGACTTTGGCGAGCGTGGGGTCATCGAGCTCGTTGAAGGGCAGCGACCCACGCAGGAACTCGACCACATCGGCAAGCTCGAAGTCGTCCATGCCAGCAACCGTTTCGTTCACAGCACACTCCCTCTACGACGCACTTCTGGCCCAAGATACTCATTGGCAGTCTAAGCACTTGTCGACAGGGGGGAATAAGACCTTTGTCGGAGTCTGCTGGCCCAGTGCCAGCAAAGGCGGTCATCGTCCGCAGACGATGTCTCCGTGCGGGTGGTCGCAGCACTTGAAGGGCGCTACGACCTGGCAGTGTTGTCGAGCAGTGCGCAGTCCCACCTTGAAGCCCTAACTGCCTAATGTGCTTCCGATGAGTGCGGTGGGATGACGCCGTACCGCGCCAAGACTTCTAGTAGTGCGTCCATCGGGATGGCCTCCAGCGTGCCGCGACTGCTACGCACGGTAGTCGCCTTGAAAATCGCATTGTAGATGGCTTCTTCGGTGGCCTCGACGGTCGCGGCAAACAGGGGAGAGAGGGCTGCATTACCCAGCACCGGCACGTTCATCGGAGTGGTGATGTCTCGGCCAATACGAGTGTCCGCATGGGTGCTGAATGCGATCACATAGTCACCCGAACCGTTGCCCGCATAAGAACCCGTGCGTGCGAGTCCCATGATCGCTCGCGCGGCTACGCGTTCCAGCGATTGGGGCCGCAATGGCGCATCGGTTGCCACAACGATCATGATTGACCCATCTTCCTGCGGGTCGCGGTCCCCCTTGGGCTCCACCACGCCACGAAATGCGTATTGCTTCAGCGACTGCCCCACGGGCGCACCGGCGACTGAGAGAACGCCGCCGTAGTTGGTTTGAACCAAGACACCGACAGTCCACCCCCCCAAAGCCTCGGGCAGTACCCGAGAGCTGGTGCCGATGCCGCCTTTCCAGGCGAAAGCCTGAGTGCCTGTCCCAGCGCCGACACTGCCTTCAGCGACAGGACCGCTGTCGGCATTGTCCAGGGCGGCAAATACATGGCTGTCTCGCAGAGGGAAGGGGGATTGCCATTGATTGTTGAGACGTCCGTCGTTGGTTTCCCCGACCACCGGATTAAACGTGTGCTGGCCCATCCCCGGTTGTCTGAACGCCCAGGTTTTCAAGGCGTCAGCGGCGCGCCAGACACAGAGTGTGCACGTCAGCACGATGGGGGACTCGAGGGTGCCCAACTCTTGAATCTGTGAAATGCCGGTCATTTTGCCGTAGCCATTACCGACATGGACGGCAGCGGGTAGCGGTCGCTGGTAGAGGTTACCCTCGGCGGGAATGATGGCAGTCACCCCTGTGCGTACGTCGTCTCCCTCGATCAGCGTACTGTGTCCGACTGAAACACCCTCGACGTCAGTAATGGCGTTGTGGGTGCCTGGCGCAAAAATGCCGACGGTGATGCCCGCGTCTCTGGCTCTGGGGCGAATTTCCTCGGCATAGGCTGTGACATCGGTCAGACAAGCAAGCAGCATCAAGGTGATCCGTCTCATGGAAAGTCCTTATCGGTCGCTACGAATTCGATCAGGGCCGAGAAAAAGAGGGCGAACTCTTCTTCCAGCTGGGCGTAATTGTCGTGTAACTCGGTGATGGCTTCTCCCAGTTCGCTGGGCCGGCGCAAGCGGGTTTCGATACCGCGCAGCGCCATCGCGATACCTTGAGTGTCTCGATAGCCGACCAGGGTGTTGTACTCGATCATAAAGTCCATCGCTCTGGCCATTCGTCCAGGCCTCGGCGCGTCGTGACTGGCGACGACCCGGTAAATGTTGGCAACGTATGCCTCCAGGGGGCGAGGATCGTATCGGGCCCAGTTGGCGGCCAGAAAGTGGTCGTAGAACATGTCGATCAGAATGCCCGCGTAGCGCCGAAATCTCGGACTGATCCGCTGCTTGCTTTGCAGCACAAGCGGATGGTTGTCGGTATAGCTGTCGATGCGCCGATGCTGTATCACCGCGTGCCGCATGCGACGGGGCAGGTCATTGGGCACCGGACCTTTGATGAAGTCGCCTGCCAGCGCGCCGAAGACAGCGTCGGGATGTTCGTCGGCCAAATAGAGATGGGCGAGATAGTTCACGGATCCGAGGTCGCGTCGATGGGCGCCCTGCAGGCATTGAACAGTGCCACCACCGAGGTTTCACCCATGGCCTGCAGACGCGCGATGTTGCGTTCTGGCACGGCGTCGATATCGGGATAACTGTCGACTGCGCGACTGATACTGTCTTCGCGAAGCAGATGCAGCATAGGGTAGGGAGAGCGATTGCTGTAGTTGTCGACCGCATCGGGCGCACTGTCTGCAAACTGATACTGGGGATGGAAGCTGGCGACCTGAATGACGCCCTCAAGATCGAGCTGAACCAGCAGCTGGTCGACCCGTGTCAGAAACTCGTTGTAGTCGTAAAAATCCTCGAGTATCGCGGGATGGATCAGCAGGGTGGTTTCCACGCTACTGTCTTCGAGCAGTGTCCCCAGTGAGCCCGCGAGATCCATCAATAGGTCTTGCTCTGAGGTTGCATCGCTGACGGTGAAGACGATCCGCTCTGACTCAAACTCTCGACGTGCAAAGGGGCAGAGATTGAGTCCGATCACGACGTTCTCAACCCAGCGGCGTGTACTGGCGATCACCTGGTTGTGGTTGGCCCTACGGTGGCTCTCGAGCGCTTTTCCATGTTCGCTGTCCATTCGTCGCTATGATCCGCGCTGCTGATATCGAGGGCTCTGCATCGGTTAACGGCAAGCTTTGACGGGTTGGGGTTCCTTGCCCTTGAGCGAGGCCAGCCAGCAATCGTCATAGATCGAGCAGTAACAGGCGACGATATCCACCCGACCGGCCCAGACCTCGGCAAGGCGGCGGGTGTTGTTCTGCCAGGGCACACTGAACAGATTCATCTTCTCATCTGCGCTCATGACGCCGGGAGCCGGGTTGCCAATTTTGTAGAGGTCGTAGCTAAAGGCCTCCTCCTCACCCAGCGCCGCGACGATTGCGGCATCGAGATCGGTGAGAATTTCGTCGTCGATGCGAAACTCAACACTGCGCACCTTGGCGGGGCCGACGCCTTTGTTCTCGATGTAAAACGAGTAGCCAAGCTCAGAGTAGCTGTTGTGTAGCTGAAGATATGGCCAGGCCTGGGCGCGGGACTCATTGCGCAAGAAGGACACTTCAACCACCGAAACCAGTACCGCCATGAGCGATAGGCCGATGGCAACCCAGGCCAGTCGATCACCAGACAATGCGCCTGAACTGACCAGGGTTTCCCTGACGTGTTGCTGTTCGTTCATTGGCTCGGTCCTACTGCGTAGCTTCGGCAGCGGTCACACCCAGAGAGGACCGAACATCGGCCTGCAGCATGGGGAGAGGCATGCCGCCTTTGGTGAGCACAGCGTCGTGGAAATCACGAATATCGAAGTCATCACCCAGTGCAGTCTTCATTTCTTCGCGTAAGTCGAGAATCGTCAGCATGCCAACCATATAACCGAGTGCCTGCCCGGGCATGGCGACATAGCGCTCGATTTCGGACACCACTTCCGAGCCGGATCCCGATGCCTCGGCCCCTTTGTTGGTCGCCATGTATTCAATGGCTTGCTCGCGGCTCCAACCCTTGGCGTGCATGCCAGTATCGACCACCAGTCGGACTGCCCGGTGGAGCTCGTCGTACAGGCGGCCGATATCGGCTAGGGGTTTGCCGTCGTACATGCCCATTTCCCAGGCGAGCCGCTCTGCATACAAACCCCAGCCCTCAGCGAAAGCGTTGGTGTTGGTATTGATGCGTTGTAGCAGGGGAAGTTCGTCCCGTTCCAAGCCCAACGCTACCTGAAAATGATGTCCCGGCACGGCTTCGTGGTAGGTGATGGTGGGTAGCCCCCAGGTGGGAATCAGGCTGGTTGAGCGCAGGTTCAGGTAGTAGATGCCCGGTCGGGATCCGTCAGCAGAGGGCGCGTTGTAATAGCCCGCGGCGCTGGTCGCCTCGCGGAACGCGGGCACACGGCGCACTTCAACCGGCGATTCGGGCAGCGTGCCAAAGTATTGAGGAGCCAGCGCGTTGATGGCCTCGATCATGGCGGTGACTTCATTTAGGGTGCGCTGCTTGTACTCATCAGTATCGGGATAGATGAGTTCAGGGTCCTTGGCCATCGCCCGCAGGCGCTCCGGCACCGAGCCTTCCGTCCGGCCAATCGATTGCATCAGAGCGTCCATCTCCGCATGGATACGGGCGACATTATCGAGTCCGAGCTGATGGACTTCATCGGCGGTGCGCTGTGTATCGGTATTCAACCGCATCATGGCCTGATACAGCGCCTCACCATTGGGCATGTTGGCAAGAGACGCAGTGTGGTCGGCGCTGTCCTTGAGCCGGGCAATGGTATCTGCCAGCGCCGCATAGCCCGGATAGGTGTGGGTGGTCAGCGCTTCCAGGGCTTCGGCGATCAACGCGTCACCCCCTTCGATGGCGTTGTCATTCACCCGCTGGCTGAAGCTGGTGAAGATCGGGTTTTCCTCGGGAGAGGGAGCGATCAGATTGCGAAGCAGAGCCTCGGTCTTGTCGATGATGAAATCCGGCGGTACGGCACCGGCAGTCGCATCGGCGAGTACTTCCTCGGCAAGCCCGGCGAGCATGTTGGACGAAGCCTCGAGCCGGCGGATGAACGCACGAGCCTCATCGGCGTTGGTGACGGGATGGGCATTTTCCAGCAGGCTGGTGAGCTCGATATGTGGACCGTTCATTTGTGCCACGGCGTAGGGCTCAAAAGCGGGTCCGTAGACCGTCAGATACGGCGTACCAAAGTCCACCAGTTGGTCGATCTCAATCAACTGCTGATAGCGAAACAGCTGGATGTCCACCATCTGTGCCTGAGCGGGAGTGAGCGCGCCGGCCTTCAGCGCTTCAAGCCGGTCGACAATCGAATGCACCAGAGCCATTTTCGCTTTCCGCGCCTCGAGGCCAGTGGCATCCAGTCGATCGATGTAACGACCGCCCGCGATGTCCTCACTGACACCCAGTGCGCTGGCGCTCTCTGGGGAGAGTCGCAGCCAGTCGCGGGTAATGTCTGCCATGACTGTTTCGAAGCTGGTGGCCTGTTCGGCATGGGCCACCGCGGGAGCAGGGACTGAGGGCGCCTCTGCGGTCGGCGCCTCCCCGCCACAGGCGGACAGCAAGGTGACGATCGACAGGCTGAGCAGTGCATTCTTCATGGCGGGCCTCGCGGCGATAAAAGACGGATGTCTCGAGTCTAGGAACTCCTCGCCGCGGTGTCACCAATCAACGGAACTCGATCCCCTCGAACCCGGTGTTGCGCCATTTCTCCAGATAACGAAAGTACGCTACCGGTCCTTCAGGATAGCCGACCGCCCGTTGCTCATCGTCCCAACCCTTGCCCTCGTTGTTGTAGTAGCCCGGTGTGCACTGTGTGGAACCCAGCAAGGTGGGCGGCGTCTGACGCAACAGTTCAAGCCATGCTTGCTCCGCCGTCTTGCTGACTTCGACTTCGCTCGCATTTGTCGTGATCGCGTGGCGGATCATGGCCGCGATGGTTGTTCCACACTCGGTGAGATTGTGCGGGTAATTTGAAATCAGATTGGCACCTTGGCTCGCCTGAACAATGAATAAATTGGGGAAACCGTGAACATGCTGTCCGTGTTTACTGCGCATGCCGCGTGCCCAGTAGTCACTGAGCTTGAGACCATCGCGACCCACGGTATCAAAGCCGGCTCGGCGTTCGAACGCTGTACCGACCTCGAAGCCCGATGCATAGATGATGCAGTCCACTGGGTACTCAACACCGGTAACGACCACGCCTCGCTCGGTGATGCGTTCAACGCCTTGACCGTCGGTGTCCAGTAGATGACAGCCCGGTTCGTTGTAGGCCTTGAGGTAATCGTCATGAAAACAGGGTCGCTTGCAGAGCTGCTGGTACCAGGCTTTGAGCTTGTCCGCGGTGGCGGGGTCATCAACTACCGAGGAACAGCGTTGCCGTATTTCTTCCATTTTTTCGAAATCGGCATCTTCGAAGGCCGCCATCATGGCATCCAGTGTGCGTTCCTCGGCGGGCAGCGCTGCAATTTTGCCAACGATACGTCGCACCAGGTCGGTCCAGCCATCCTGGACGAGGTCGTCGGTCGCCGGTGTACTCGAGGTATTGGCCGTGAAGTTTTCCAGCCAGCGCTTTTGCCAGCCTGGCGTCGCCACTTGCTCGAACCACTCAGGGTCGATTGGGCCGTTATTGCGGACGTCGACTGAAGAGGGTGTGCGCTGGCAGACGTAGAGCGTCTTGGCCGCACGAGCGAGGTGAGGAATACACTGCACCGCGGTGGCACCTGTCCCAATAATGGCGACCCGTTTACTCGCAAGACGGTCCAGCGGTGCGCCCTCTGGGTCACCGCCGGTGTAGGCGTAGTCCCAGCGGCTGGTATGAAAGCTATGCCCGGAAAAATTTGCGATGCCGGGAATGCCCGGTAGTTTGGGTACGTGCAATGGACCGGTGCCCATGCCCACAAACTGTGCGGTGAAGTCATCGCCCTGGCGCGTGCGAATCCGCCAACGGCTGAAGGCCTGCTCCCACTGGAGTTCAGTGACTTCGGTCTGCAGCAACGCCTTGTTGTAGAGGTCATACTGCTGGGCGATGCGTTGGCAGTGCTCGCGAATTTCAGGACCATGCACATATTTCTCGCTGGGCATGTAACCGGTTTCTTCGAGCAGCGGCAGATACACCATCGAGGCGGTATCGCACTGGGCACCCGGATAGCGATTCCAATACCAGGTGCCGCCAAAATCGCCGCCTTTTTCGATGAGTCGGACATCATCGATGCCCTGATCTTTGAGTCGTGCTGCGGTGGTCAAACCGGAAAAACCGCCACCAATGAACGCGAAGGTCACATGGTCACTGACCGGAGCGCGTTCGATAAGCGGCGTGTAGGGGTCTTTGAGGTAATGTCCCAGGCCGTCTTTGATCTCCAGGTATTGGTCGTTACCGTCGCTGCGAATCCGTTTGTCACGCTCCTCGGCATAGCGTTTCCGAAGTGCTTCCCGGTCGACCGTGCCTTGCGCGGTTGGTGCGCTCATTGAGCGTGGTCTGCGCGCAGTGCCGGGTGACTATCACCCAGCAGCAAGCGTACGCTGTCCCCGCGCACCTGATGCAGCGCTACCAGCAGATAGGGTGCAAGGAACATCATGCCGCCGAAAAACGCGACGACCCCAAGGAGCACACCCAATGGGGAAAAACGATGGCGCCAGCTGACCCAAATGGCGGACAGGCCGAGAAAGGTCATGAAGTCCAGATTGAACTGGCCGGGCCAAGTGGTGGCCGCCAGATCGGCGAAGAAAATCGACAGCAAGTCCCATCCATGTTGCAGACCCACTGTACCGGTATAGGCGCCTAACACAGTGAGGGCGACCACCAGATACATGCGGAAGAACATCAT
>CAYZWL010000043.1:0-27596 GCA_964482195.1 uncultured Alteromonadaceae bacterium
GGGTCTCCTTTGGGGGGCACAAGCGTAGCAAAACTGCGCCCATCAAGGGGTACCGCGTTGGACAATCGACGACGGAAATCAGGGTTTGTTCAAGGTTTTAGCGTGTTTCCGGTCGGGGTAGCAGGTCCGGCAGATTTCGCAGACTCGGCCGTCGCAGCCGCGGGCAGTACAGAACTCGCGCCCGTAGAAAATGATTTGCAGGTGCAGATCGTTCCAGCGATCGCGGCGGAAGGCCTTTTTGAGATCGCGCTCGGTCTCCACCACGTTGCGCCCGCGGCTCAATCCCCAGCGTTGGGCAAGCCGGTGAATGTGGGTGTCCACGGGGAAGCTGGGTACGCCAAAGGCCTGGGCCATGACCACGCTGGCGGTCTTGTGACCGACGCCTGGCAGCGCTTCCAGCGCGTCGAAATCAGCGGGGACACCACCATCGTACTGCTCGAGCAGCATCTCGCTCAGTCGGTGGATGGCCTTGGATTTTTGGGGCGACAGTCCACAGGGGCGAATGATGCTGCGGATCTGCTCGACACTGAGCTTGACCATGTCCGCAGGATTGTCGGCCTGGCGGAATAACTCGGGTGTGACCTGGTTTACCCGCTCGTCGGTGCACTGGGCACTGAGCAACACCGCTACCAATAGGGTGTAAGGGTCGCTGTGATCGAGGGGAACGGGTGGGTCGGGGTATAACGCTTCGAGCTTTTCGTCGATGTAGGCAATGCGCTCGGGTTTGCTCAGGTTGTTGCTTGCCATTACCAGCCCGCCTTGCCCAATGCGGCAATGCGCTCAGCGGCAGCGACGCAGTCTTCCAGTGTGGCGACCCAGGCCATACGCACCCGACCGGCTCCCGGGTTGAGACCGTTGACCTCGCGGCCCAAGTAGCGCCCGGGTAGCACGGCGACATTGCAAGCTTCAAGCAGTCGCTGGGCAAAGCGTTCATCGTCGATCGGTGTTGCCGGCCAAGAGTAGAACCCGGCGTCGTTGTCAGGGACATCCAGCACTGGGCGCAGGATGGGCAGCACGGCCTCGAACTTGGCCCTGTAGCGCTCGCGGTTGGCGATGACGTGGCTCTCATCACGCCAGGCCGCGACGCTCGCCGCCTGGTGATGCAGTGGCATCGCGCAGCCGTGGTAGGTGCGATAGCGTAAAAACGTATCCAGAAGATCGGCATCTCCTGCAACGAATCCCGAGCGCAGTCCAGGCAGGTTCGAACGTTTCGACAGGCTGTGAAACACCAGGCAGCGGCGGAAATCATGATTGCCCATCGCCGCGGCGGCTTGCAGTAAGCCCGGTGGTGGGTTGTCCTCGCGTTGATAGATTTCGCTGTAGCACTCGTCGCTGGCGATAGTGAAATCGTGGGTGTTGGCGAGCCTCAGCAGCGCCTGCAGCGCGTCGATATCCATCACCGCCCCGGATGGATTGCCCGGGTTGCAGATGTAGAGCAGTTCACAACGATCCCAGGTCGCAGCATCAACGGCGTCAAAATCTGGCAGGAAGCCGGTAGTGGCGTCGGCGGCGACCAGCGTGGGGGCGCCGCCGGCCAGCAGCGCCGCACCTTCATAGATCTGGTAGAACGGATTCGGGCTAATGACCCGTCCGCTCTCACCTGGGCTGACCAGTGCCTGAGCAATCGCAAACAGGGCTTCCCGGGTGCCGTTGACGGGCAGGACCTGGCGATCGGCATCGACCCCTTGCAGCGTGAACCGCCGGGTCAACCAGTCGGCAATGGCCGCTCTGAGCGGCTCGCCGCCTCGGGTGGCGGGGTAGCGGGCGACCTCGTTGAGGCTCGAAGCCAGCACTTCCAGTACATGAGCGGGTGGCGTGTGCTGTGGTTCGCCGATCGTCAATGGAATGGCCGGTATGTCCGCAGGGCTCACCGATGAAAACAATGCCTTGAGGCGCTCGAATGGATAGGGCTTGAGCGTGGCCAGGCCGGGGTTCATGCGCTCGCCTCGTTGTGGGTGTCGAGTTGCCCGGTGATGGCGCTACACAAGCGGTCGATCCGCTCGGGCGCTTCGATGGGGCCGCCGCTGAGGTCGGTGATGAAGAACACATCCTCGACGCGCTCCCCAAGCGTTTGAATCTTGGCGCTCTGAAGGGCGATGTCCTGGTCGGCGAAAACTTGACCGATCTCTGCCAAGAGCCCTGGTCGGTCTCGGGTCGCGACTTCAAGTACGGTCCAGGCACGTTCTTTATCCTGGGTTATGGTGGTCTCGGTAGCGACGTGAAACGATTTCACCGCTCTTGGTATACGGCGGCTGATGGTGCGAGTGTCTGCGCGCTCGAGCGCCTCGGTTAGTGCTTCGGCGATACGCTCAAGATTCTCGGTGGAGTCGTCGAGCGGCGTGTTGTCGTCGCGCAGAACAAAGAACGTATCGAGGGTGGCCCCGTCTTTGCCCGAGTAAATCCGTGCATCGTTAATGCTCAGCCCCATGACTTCAAGCGCGGCACAGGCCTTCGCAAAAGTCTCGGTTTCGTCCCGAGCATGCAGGAAGATCTGTGTGGCGCTGGCAATTGGGGAGTCGCCGGCCTGGCGGACCAGCACCAGCGGGCGCTCACGGTCGCTATGGTCGGCGATCGCCTCGGTATGCCAGGCGATATCCTCGGGGCGTTCACGCAGGAAATAATCGTCTCCGCGGGTTTCCCAAAGCTCGTCGAGTTCCTCTTGGAGGAATCCTCGGTATTCCAGCAGTTCGGCGGCAGCGCGCCGGGTGGCATCGATGACTTCTTGTCGGCCGATGGGGTTCGATAAACCCCGTCGTAAGGCTCTGCGGGTCTCGGTATAGAGCTGACGCAGCAGCGAAGCACGCCATGCGTTCCACAGCTCCGGGTTGGTGCCGTTGATATCCGCCACGGTCAGCGTGTAGAGATAGTCCAAACGCTCTTCAGTGGCCACGTGACTGGCAAAGCGCTGGATTTCCTCGGGATCGGAAATGTCCTTACGCTGCGAAACCGTGCTCATGACCAGGTGATTTTTGACCAGCCAGGTGACCAGCTCGGTGTCCCGGGCGTTTAGGCCATGACGCACGCAGAACGCCTCGGCATCCACCGCACCCAATTCCGAGTGATCGCCACCGCGGCCTTTGCCGATGTCATGATAAAGCGCTGCGATATACAGCAGTGCCGGTCGTCGCAGCCGCTGGGCAATACGTGTGGATACCGGGAAACGCTCGGTGTAATCGGCCTTCCAGAAGCGTCGGGTATGCGCCAACACCTCCATGGTGTGGGCATCGACGGTATAGGTGTGGAACATATCGAACTGCATCTGCCCCACGATGCGGCCAAACTCCGGCAAATAACGCCCCAGCAGGCCGTGGCGCCAGAGCCGCCGAATCTGCTTGGTCATGTTGTAGGGCGCTGAGAGCAGGGCGATGAACATTCTTGCCACATCGGGATTGTTGCGAAAATCATCGTCGATCAGGTGGCGCGATGCGCGCACCAGCCGCAGGGTCTCGGGTTCGATGCCCTCGATCTCTGGATTGTTGGCGATCAGCACAAATAGGCGCCAGAGATTGACTGGGTCCTCGCTGAACACCGTATCGCGTCGCGCCGAGATCAGGTTTTCAACCTGTTCGAAGTCATCGTCGATGATGACGCGGACTTCGTTGTCGGCGTTGTGTAGCAGCTTTCGATAGAAGAGCCGTAGCAGCACCTCATGCAACTGGCCAAGTACCTGTACCGAACGGAAGTAGTTCTGCATGAACTGCTCAACCGCCAGTTTTTCAGCATCGACGTAACCCCATTGGCTTGCCAGTTTGCGCTGGTGATCAAACAGCAGTCGGTTTTCGTCGCGGCCGGTCAGCAGATGCAGGGCAAAGCGAACCCGATAGAGAAAGTCGCAGCCGTTGTTGAGGATCTGACGTTCCTGGGTGTTGAGGTAGGCATCGCCCGGCACCTCGCTGAGCGGGGTGCCAAAAGTGCGTCGGGAAATCCAGTCGAGCAGTTGCACGTCGCGCAATCCGCCGGGGCTGCTTTTGACATTGGGCTCGAGTTTGTATTCGTTGTGGCCGAAATTGGCGTGGCGCTGTTCCCGCTCCTCGAGTTTGGCGACAAAGAACTCTGCCGCCGTCCACATGGCCTCCGGGGCGGTGACTGCGGCCAGTGCCTTGGCGAGTTCGCGGTCGCCCGCCAGACAACGGCTCTCCATGGTCGTGGTGAGAATCTGCACGTCGCCGCGGGCCTCGCGTTCACAGTCTGCCAGTGAGCGCACGCTGTGCCCGACGTGTAGGCCAAGATCCCACAGCGCTGTTACCAGGGCGCTGATGGCGGCACTGGTTTTTTCGCAGTCGCCGAACTCACCCTCGCTAAGAACAAGCAGGTCGATGTCTGAATGGGGGAACAGTTCACCGCGGCCATACCCGCCGACGGCAAACAGCGCCAGTGAGCATTCCCCGGGCAACTGCCGCGCGACCAGCTCACGCCAAAGGCGCTGTAACACCACGTCGATGGCAGCACTGCGCGCTGCCAACAAGGGTGCAACCGGCAGCGTGGGGGAGAACGCGGCGGCGATGCGTGCATGGGTCGCTTCCAGATGGTTGCGACAGTCAGTGAGCCAGTCACCGGTATCCGGCAGTGTGCTCGCGAGGGCAGAGAGATCGCTCTGAGTCATCCGCGCTGGGACTCAGAAGGGAAACTGTTCGTCGCTGCGGCGGGTCAGGACCTCGCAGCCAGTATCCGTTACCGCAATGGTGTGTTCCCACTGTGCTGAAAGCTTGCGATCGCGAGTGGTAACCGTCCAACCATCCCGGGGATTGAGCTTGGTATGCCGGGCACCCTGGTTGATCATGGGCTCAATGGTAAAGGTCATGCCTGATTCGAGGATCAGGCCCGTGTTCGGTCGCCCGTAGTGCAGCACCTGGGGTTCCTCGTGAAAGACCTGGCCGATGCCATGCCCACAGTATTCACGGACCACAGAGTAGTGACTTTCTTCGGCGTGACGTTGGATCACATGGCCGATGTCGCCCAGCCGGGCGCCGGGCCGGACCAGAGCAAGCGCCTTGTAGAGGCATTCTTGCGTGACGCGGATCAGGCGGCTGGCGTGCGGTGCGACGTCACCGACTTCCACCATAATGCTGGTGTCGCCGTGCCAGCCATCCTTGATGACTGTGACGTCGATATTGATGATGTCGCCATTCTTCAGCACTTTCTTGTCTGAAGGAATGCCGTGGCAGATGACGTCATTGACCGACGTACAGATGGATTTCGGAAAGCCTTTGTAATTGAGCGGGGCAGGGGTGGCCTTCTGCACATTGACAATATGCTCGTGACAGATGCGGTCGATATCGCCCGTTGTCATGCCGGCCTCGACCTTCGGGCCGATCATTTCCAGGACCTCGGCCGCCAACGCGCCCGCCACGCGCATGCCAGCGATCTCTTCCGGAGTCTTGGTTTTTACGTCACTCATGCTGTTGCTGTGCCTGCTGCTCGATCGGCCGCGAATTGTACCCGTTTCGACGCCTCTGTGCGCGGGGCTCGCTTTGCTCGGAATGCTGTGGTATAAAGCGCGCCCGCTGGCAGGGCTGTCAGTGGAGAACGGGTGGTTGTAAGCCACCTTTAATGACGCACGTTTGCTCGCAACCGCGTGCCGGGTGCCTGGATTCCAGGTTGGTCGCGCGGGGCAAACGGAAGGGAAACCCAAATACAGAGAGAGCTATCATGACGCAGGTAAGCATGCGTGAACTGCTGCAGGCAGGCGCGCACTTTGGCCACCAGACCCGCTTCTGGAACCCCAAGATGGACCAGTTCATCTTCGGCGCACGTAACAAGATCCACATCATTAACCTCGAGCACACCGTTCCGGCCTTCAACGAAGCGCTGGCGGAGATCAAGCGTCTCGCAGGCAACAAGAATCAGATCATGTTTGTCGGCACCAAGCGTGCGGCGAGCAAGATCATTGAAGAAAACGCCACCCGTGCGGGCATGCCTTTTGTCAGCCATCGCTGGCTCGGCGGCATGCTGACCAACTACAAAACCATTCGCTCTTCGATCAAGCGTTTGCGTGAGTTGGAAGAGCAGGAGCGTGACGGCACCTTCGACAAGCTGACCAAGAAAGAAGCGCTGATGCGTACCCGCATGAAGGACAAGCTCGAGCGCTCCATCGGTGGTATTAAAGATATGGGCGGTCTGCCTGATGCACTGTTCGTGGTTGACGTTGATCACGAGCGCATCGCGATTACCGAAGCCAACAAGCTGGGTATTCCCGTGATCGGTATCGTCGATACCAACAGCAACCCCGATGGTGTTGACTTTGTTATCCCCGGCAACGACGACGCGATCCGTGCGATCAAGCTTTACGTCAAAGCCGTGGCTGATGCCGTGCTCGAGGGCAAGGCTGCCAACGGCGAAATGCCTGCTGCCGACGAGTTCGTCGAAGTCGCAGAGCAAGCCGCAGAGGCACCGGCCGAGGCCAGCTGATCCCAAGGCCGCGCCCCGCGCGGCTTTTTTTTAACCAGTTTCAATATGTCCTGCCTTGGCGGGACTTTTCTATTTGGATACCCGGATATCCGGGTCACAGTGTGAGGGTGATCACAATGTCTGCTTCCCAGGTTAAGGAACTTCGCGAGCGCACCGGCCTCGGTCTGCTCGAGTGCAAAAAAGCACTGGCCGCCGCCGGTGGTGACATCGATGTAGCGATCGAAGAGCTGCGCAAGTCCAGCGGCATGAAGGCTGCCAAAAAGGCGGGCCGTACCGCTGCGGATGGCGTTGTTGCCATGCGTATCGCCGAAGACGGTGCCTACGGCATCCTCGTTGAGGTTAACAGTGAAACTGACTTCGTTGCCCGCGACGATAACTTCCTGGCCTTCGTTGGCCAGGTGGTCGAGAAAGCTTACGCGGCCAAGAGCACCGATGTGGCCGAACTGGCTGCCGGTGACATCGAAGACGCGCGCCAGGCCCTGGTACAGAAAATCGGCGAAAACATCTCTGTGCGTCGCGTGGCACCCATGACCGCCACCGATGGCGTGGTGGGTGGCTACGTACACGGCAACAACCGTATCGCTGTTTTGGTGGAGCTTAAGGGCGGAGATCAAGAGCTGGCGCGTGATATTGCCATGCACGTCGCTGCGGTTAACCCTCAGGTGGTCTCTCCCGACGACATGCCTGAAGCGCTGATCGCCAAGGAGAAGGAAATCTATACTGCCCAGGCTCAGGACTCCGGCAAGCCCGCTGAAATCATCGAAAAGATGATCGGTGGACGTATCCGTAAGTTCCTGTCTGAAAACAGCCTGACTGAGCAGCCCTTCGTCAAAGACCCTGAGACCACGGTTGGCAAGCTGGCCAAGGCGGCCGGTGCTGAAATCGTCGCTTTCACTCGCTTTGAAGTCGGTGAAGGTATCGAGGTCGAGAAAGTCGACTTTGCTGACGAGGTTGCCGCTCAGCTCAAGGGCTGATCAGCAATTTGCCGACCCGCGTCGGCTGTGAGAACGGGGCCCCATGTCTATGGAGAGCCCCGTTTTTTATGCACTACTCACGGGACGAGAATGGCGGCCTGACTCAGTCGGGGTTCTCCGTTAACATTGCGCGGGCTTTCAGGGAGGGGACACAGTGGCAGGAGACAAGGTCTATAAGCGGATTTTGCTGAAGTTGAGCGGCGAAGCGCTCACCGGTGAAGAGGCATTTGGGATCGATCCCAAGGTGCTGGACCATCTGGCACTGGAGATTGGCCAGCTCGTCGGGATTGGCGTCCAGGTTGGCCTGGTGGTCGGTGGCGGGAACCTGTTCCGCGGTGCGGCACTGCAGACTGCAGGTCTCGACCGGGTCACCGGCGACCATATGGGCATGCTCGCGACTGTGATGAATGCACTGGCACTCCGTGATGCGCTTGAGCGCTCCAATATTTCGACCCAGGTGATGTCAGCGATTCCAATGAGCGGCGTGGTCGACCACTACGACCGCCGTAAAGCAATCCGTGCCCTGTCCAACGGGGATGTGGTGATCTTCTCGGCGGGCACCGGAAATCCCTTTTTTACCACCGACTCTTCGGCTTGTTTGCGCGGCATCGAGATCCAGGCAGATCTGGTGCTCAAGGCCACCAAGGTCGATGGTGTGTACACCGCCGACCCGATGAAAGACCCGGCGGCGACCAAGTACGATGAGCTCACCTATGATCAGGTGCTCGATGACAAGCTCGAGGTCATGGATCTGACGGCCATTTGTCTTGTGCGGGATCACGCCATGCCGGTGCGGGTATTTGATATGGCCCAGCGCGGGGCGCTACTCAATATCGTACGCGGCGGCGATGAAGGCACCCTGATCCAGTAATAGAGCGCAGCGGGGCGGAAGTGACTGAGTGCCGCCCCACGGCAACCCTGAACAAGGACATAACAATGATTGACGATATCAAAAGCGAAGCGGAAGCGCGCATGGTCAAGGCCCTGGAGGCTTTGCAACACAACTTCAACAAGATTCGCACCGGGCGCGCCCATCCCAGCCTGCTCGATGGCATCAAGGCGGAATACTACGGAGCGGAAACGCCACTCAACCAGCTTGCGAGTATCAATGTTGAGGATGCCCGCACCCTGGCCGTCACCGCTTTTGACAAGAGCATGACCCCGGCCATCGAAAAGGCCATCATGAAGTCTGACCTGGGCCTTAACCCCGCTACTGCTGGTGAGGTCATCCGCATTCCGATGCCGATGCTCACCGAGGAGACGCGTAAGGGCTACATCAAGCAGGCCAAGGCTGAGGCCGAATCTGCACGGGTATCCATTCGCAACGCCCGTCGCGATGGCAATGCCATGCTCAAGGAATTGCTCAAAGACAAGGAAATTTCCGAGGACGACGAGCGCCGTGGTCAGGATGTGATGCAAAAATTGACCGATTCCCATGTGGCCAAAGTCGAGGAAGCCCTGTCGGTCAAAGAAGCCGACTTGATGGAAATCTGACGATCCTCAGCCGCGACCATGACCGCGCCCAGCGTCAATCCACCTCTCGCCCGTCACGTTGCCATCATTATGGATGGCAACAATCGCTGGGCCCGTGCCAATCAAGTCTCCGGTGTTGGGGGCCATCGCGCAGGGGTTGAGGCGGTGCGCGCCATTGTCGAGGCCTGCGAGCCCCGCGGTATCAAGGTGCTGACCTTGTTTGCATTCTCCAGTGAGAACTGGGGGCGCCCCGAGCCCGAGGTGCGAGGCTTGATGGCACTGCTGGCAAATTACCTGCGACGCGAGGTCCGCAAGCTGAATAAGGACGGCATCCGCCTGCGTTTCATCGGTCGCAGGGATCGATTCAGCCCACGCATGCAGCGGCTGATGGACCGCAGTGAGGCTGATACAGCCGGGAACACCACAGCGACGTTGGTGCTCGCGCTCGACTACGGCGGTAAATGGGATGTCACCCACGCGGCGCGGCAGTTGGCAGCCAAAGTCGCTGCGGGCGGAATACGGGTCGAGGATATCAATGAGCAGGCACTGGCCGAGGTGATGAGCCTGTCAGACCTACCCAGCGTCGACCTGTGCATTCGCACAGCGGGAGACCAGCGAATTTCCAATTTTATGCTCTGGCAAATGGCTTACGCCGAGTTCTGGTTTACCGAAATTCTCTGGCCTGACTTCAGCGTCACCGATCTCGATGCCGCGCTGGCAGAATTTGCCAGTCGCGAGCGTCGTTTCGGCCTGCGCACCACTGTTAACGAAGGCTGGGGCTGATCATATGTTGCTGGCAAGGGTCCTGACCGGCGTGACCATGTTAGCCGCCTTCCTGGCCGCGATGGCATTCCTCGACAGCGCAACCCTGGCGCTGGTGTTTGCAGCAGTCGCCACCGCAGGTGCCTGGGAGTGGGCGCCGCTGGCGGGCTGGCAGGGTCGGATAGGACAAGCGCTGTACGCCCTGGTATTGCTGGGCGTGATTGTTTTACTGGGCTGGCATTGCCAGGTCGGAGGTCCATCAGGGCGAATTGACTATCAGCCGTTTATCGGCGCCGCTTGTCTCTTCTGGTCGGCGGCAACCCTGCTGGTTGAGAGCTACCCCAACAGCGCCTGGATGTGGCGCTCAAGGCTTGCGCGCAGCCTGATGGGGCTGATCATTCTGTCTGCGGCGTGGCTGTCAGTGGCGTATTTGCTCAGCCTGGACAATGGCCCGCTGCTGATCGTGTTGCTTATTTTGTTGGTGGTCGTGGCCGATGTCGGTGCCTTTTTTACCGGCAAATCCCTCGGCAAGCACAAACTGGCCCCCAGTGTGAGCCCCGGTAAGACCTGGGAGGGACTGTGGGGAGGCCTCGCGGGTGCGATGGCCCTGACGGTGGCTGTTTGGTATCTGTTGCCTGCCGAGTACGGGCATCTCAAGTTTGGCTCGCTGATGGTGATTGGGCTGGCTTGCGCGGGCGCCTCGGTGCTGGGTGATCTGACCGTGAGCATGGTCAAGCGCGGCAGTGGCGTGAAGGACTCAGGCTCGATGCTGCCAGGGCACGGTGGCCTGCTGGATCGACTCGATAGTATTTGTGGCGCTGCACCAGTCTTTGCCCTTGCGCTCATGCTGGTGGGCTACTGAATATGCAACGGGTCGCCGTATTGGGCGCTACCGGTTCGATTGGGCGTAACACCTTGGATGTGATTGCCCGGCACCCGGATCGATATCAGGTTGCCGGACTGGCAGCACACCGCTCGGTGGAACAAATGGCTGCCTTATGTCGGCAACACCGGCCGCCGTTAGCGGTGATGACCGATCCGGATGCTGCTGATGCCCTGCGAGCTACACTCACTGATCTCGATATTGAGGTCTTGGGTGGCAGTGATGCCTGCGCCCAGTTGGCAGCGGATGGGGCGACAGACACAGTCATGGCGGCCATCGTCGGCTTCGCTGGTCTGCAGTCGACCCTGGCGGCCGCGCGTGCAGGCAAGCGGCTGCTGCTGGCGAACAAGGAATCCCTGGTCAGTGCCGGTCACCTGGTGATTGGCGCCGTTCGAGACAGTGGGGCGGTGCTGCTGCCCGTGGACAGTGAGCACAACGCGATGTTTCAGTGCCTGCCCGCGGATGAGCGTGGTCTGCCGCAGATGGATCGCGTTGAAAAGATATTGCTGACGGCCTCTGGTGGACCCTTTCGTGGTCGTGGGCTCGACACCCTGCACGCGGTGACACCCGATGAGGCTTGTGCCCATCCCAATTGGTCGATGGGTCGCAAGATCTCGGTAGACTCAGCAACCCTTGCCAACAAGGGCCTGGAGTTCGCCGAGGCCTGCTGGTTGTTTGATCGCACGCCCGATCAGATTGAGGTGGTGGTGCATCCGCAGAGCATCATTCATTCGATGATCCGCTACGTCGACGGCTCGGTTCTGGCGCAACTCGGTCAGCCCGATATGCGCACACCCATCGCTTATTGCCTGGCCTGGCCGGATCGCGTCAGCGCGGGTGTCGACCCGCTCGACCTGGTGGCCACCGGCCGACTCGACTTTGAAGCACCTGATCTCGAGGCATTTCCCTGCCTCAAGTTGGCGCAACAGGCGATTACCATGCCCGGGGGGATGTGTGTCTTCAATGCCGCCAACGAGGTCGCCGTGGCCAGTTTTCTGGCCGGAGAGCTGCGCTTTACCGGTATTCCCGCGCTGATCGACGCATCGCTCAGTACCCTGGCCGGGATTGAACCCGAGTCGATCCCTGCGGTCGAAGAGCTCGACGCCCGGGTCAGGGCCTTTGCCAATGAACAGCTGCCACGGATGCGCGGCTGAACACCCCCGACAGGAGTCATGATGGAGTTACTGCAAACGATTCTTATCGCGCTGGTCACCCTGGGGTTGCTGGTCACCATCCATGAGTTTGGCCACTACTGGGTAGCGCGACGCTGCGGCATTAAAGTGCTGCGTTTCTCGATTGGGTTTGGCACGCCGCTGCTGCGTTGGACCGCGGCGAATGGCACCGAGTTCACCCTGGCGGCGATCCCCCTGGGTGGCTACGTCAAAATGCTCGACGAGCGGGAGGGGGATGTAGACCCCGAAGATGTGCCCCAGGCCTTTAATCAACAGGGTGTTTGGTCGCGCATTGCCGTGGTTGCGGCTGGACCGGTCGCTAATTTTCTGTTGGCCATTGCCGTTTTCTGGGGTTTGTTCTTCCAGGGCGAGCGTGGCCTGGTGCCTGTGGTGGGTGAAGTGATTCCCGAATCACCGGCTTACTACGCCGGGCTCGAAGTCGGCCAGGAAATCGTCAGTGTCGACGGGCGCGAGACACCCACCGTCGCTGCAGTGAACTTTCGCTTGCTGGAGCGGCTCGGTGATACTGGTGTGCTGACCATCGGCGCGCGGTACCCGGACTCTGACGTGGTCTACGAATCAGCAGCCCCTCTGGAGCGCTGGTTGGCGGGTGTTGAGCAGCCCGATTTGCTCGAGGGACTCGGCATTCAAATCGAAACCATGCCGGTACCGGCGCTGCTGGAGTCGGTAGTGCCAGACGGACCAGCGGCTCGTGCTGGCTTCCTCGCCGGGGATCTGATTGTCAGTGTCGACGGTGAGCCGATGCCCGAGTGGCTGGCCTGGGTGGAGTATGTACGGGCGCGTCCTGGCGAGGCCATGTCGGTGTCCCTGGAGCGCGATGGCCTGCCATTGACGTTGCCATTGACGCCACAGCCGCTGGCCAGCGGCAGTGAAGTGATTGGCTCGGTGGGCATGCAAGTGCGCGTTCCCGAGATCCCCGAGGACCGCCTGCGGGTGTTTGACCGTGGTCCGTTGGAATCGCTGAATGCCGCCGTCGCTCGTACCGGGGAACTGATCGTGTTCACCTTCGAATCCATCGGCAAGATGCTGCAGGGACTGATCTCACCCAAGAACCTGTCGGGACCGATTACCATCGCCCAGGTGGCGGCGACTTCGGCCGAGTCGGGGCTGGGTAGTTGGTTGGGCTTTCTCGCGCTGCTGAGCATCTCTTTGGGGGCGCTGAATCTGTTGCCGATTCCGGTACTCGATGGCGGACACCTGCTGTTCTACGTCCTCGAGGCCTTGACCGGGAGGCCAGTTCCCGAGAAGGTACAGCTCTTCGGCTATCAGGTGGGTATGGCGCTGGTGCTCAGCATCATGTGCTTTGCTCTGTATAATGACATCCTGCGGCAGTAAGCGATGCGCGAACTCAGCCGACAGCTTTTATTTGAGACTTCGCCAGGCGACATCGCAACGCGGTTGACGAACAGCGTCGGCCTCTTTGGAACAGACCAGTAGATGCTTTTTGACCTAGTACCACGACCTCGCCAAGCCCTGCGGCTGGTGGGCGCCATCTTTCTTGCCGCAGCGGCTGCGAGTGCGGTTGTCGCCCAGGAAGGACCGTTCACCGTTTCTGATATTCGTGTCGAGGGGCTGCAACGCATCTCGGCGGGCAGTGTGTTTGCGGCACTACCGGTCGGCGTGGGCGATGTAGCGGACACTTATGCCATCCGCTCTGCGGCCAAGAGCCTGTTTGCGACCGGCAATTTTGACGACATCTCTGTCGGCCGAGACGGCAGTGTACTGGTGATTACCGTTGCTGAGCGTCCGTCCATCAGTGAAATTACTTTCGATGGCAACAAGGCGCTGGAAACCGAGGCGCTGCTCGAAGGCCTCAAGGGCGCGGGCTTGTCAGTGGGGCAGGTGTTCCGACGTTCGACGCTTGAGGGCATGCAGTTGGAACTGCAGCGACAGTACGTACTGCAGGGGCGCTATGACGCCACGATTGAAGCAGAAGTGATCCCAGAGCCGCGCAACCGCGTGTCGATCGCCATCGATGTCAACGAGGGCAATGTCGCTTCGATCAAGCACATCAATGTGGTGGGCAACCACGTTTTTGACGACGAAGAACTCGCCGACGTCTTCGAGCTGAAGACCACGGGCTGGTTCTCGTTCTTCACCAGTGATGACAAGTACGCCCGGGAAAAACTGACGTCGGATCTCGAGTCTCTTGAGTCTTACTACCTCGACCGCGGCTATCTGCAGTTCAATATTGATTCCACCCAGGTGGCAGTATCGCCCGGCAAGGACGAGGTCTACATCACCGCGAATGTCTCGGAGGGTGACAAGTTCACCGTCAGCGAGGTCGGCCTGTCAGGTGATCTGGTGCTACCCGAGTACGATCTGGGTCGTTTCCTTTTGGTGCGGGAGGGGCAGACCTACTCTCAACAACTCGTGACCACCACCGAGGAGTACCTGACCCGTCGTTTGGGTAACGAGGGTTACAATTTTGCGACCGTGACCGGTATTCCCGAGGTCAATGAAGATGACTCAACGGTTGGCCTCAAGTTTTTCATCGACCCGGGTAAGCGCACCTACGTACGCCGCATTAACTTCACCGGCAACCAGCAAACCGCGGATGAAGTGTTGCGCCGGGAGATGCGCCAAATGGAATCTGCGCCGGCCTCCCAGGCGGCTATCGACCAGTCCCGGGTGCGCCTGGAACGACTCGGGTACTTCAGCAAAGTCGAAGTAGATACGCAGGAAGTGCCCGGCTATGACGATCTGATCGACGTCGACTTTACCGTTGAAGAGCAGTCCTTTGGCTCCATTGGCGGGAGCCTTGGTTTTGCGCAGGATGCCGGTCTGATTCTGGGCCTCAACCTGCAGCAGAACAACTTCCTGGGTACCGGTCAGCGGGTTGGTATCAACGTCAACTCATCCCAGTTCCAGGATGTCGTGAGCCTCAACTACACCGACCCGTATTTCACCGAGGACGGTGTGAGCCGGGGCTTCAGCATGTTCCTGCGCCAGACCGATCTGTCGCGCATCAACGTGGCCAGTTACACCACCGATACCATGGGTGCCACCATGAACTTCGGTTATCCGCTGAGCGAGACCCAGCGCCTTGGTTTCTCAGTGGGTTTGACGGATACCAAGATCACCGCAGGTCGGTTTGCGGTCCAAGAAATCCAGGCCAGCCCCGTGCTCGATGAGCGGATTCCGGGCTTCTTCGAGACCACCATTCAGGACGATGGCACCTACAGTGGTGTCGAAGTCTTTCGTCCCATTGAGGAACTGTCACTCGACGCGCTGTCTCCCTCCCCGGAGCTGGGTTTCCTCGATGAGAACGGTGACGACTACCTGAACTGGTCGCTGACGGGTTCCTGGCTGCAGTCCACCCTGAACCGGGGTCAGTTGGCGACCCGTGGCCGCTCCCAAAACATCGCCCTTGAAGTATCGATGCCGGGTTCTGATCTGGAGTTCTTCAAGCTGAACTACCGGGGCGAGATCTATCTTCCGGTCTGGCGCGAATTCACGCTACACCTGCGCACCGAACTCGGTTACGGCGATGGCTACGGGACGACGACTGAGCTGCCGTTCTACGAGCACTTCTTCTCGGGCGGTTTCGGCTCGGTCCGCGGTTTCGAGCTCAACACCCTGGGCCCGCGCAGCACCGACCCTGTGAACTACATTACCGAGCGTCCGGTCACCGAACTCGATGAAAACGGCTTGCCCACCCAGGTGGGTGGTCCCGATGGCTCCCAGTTTGGCTATATCCTTGATCCGGCGACTGGCAAGCTGATCACTCAAGAGGCTACCAGCCGTCGGCCGCTGCCCTTTGGCGGCAACGTGCTGATCGAGGGCTCGGCCGAGTTGCTGTTCCCTATGCCCTTTATTGAAGATCGCAGTGGTCTGCGTACCGCTTTCTTCCTTGATGTGGGCAATGTTTTCAACAGCAATTGTTCCGAATCACAGGTGAATTGTTTTGGCATTGATGCCGGCGAGCTGCGGTATTCTGTGGGTCTTGGAGTGACCTGGCTCTCAGGTTTTGGACCGCTGACTTTCAGCCTGGCCAAACCGCTGAACGCAAGCGATATCGACCGGCGTGAGTCGTTCCAGTTTACGCTGGGACGCGGTTTCTGATTTTTTAACTACGGAGGTTCCCGTGAACACAACGCGTAAATTCCTGCTGGCAACAGCAATCTTCCTGCTACCCGCACTGGCGCAGGCCCAGGGCAAGATCGCGGTGGTCAGCCTGGAGGATGCGATCCTGCAGACTGACTACGCGCAGGCCCGTCTCGCTGAATTCGAGAACAACGAGGAATTCGTTGAAGACAAGGCTGAGTTCGACGCCCTCCGCGAAGAGCTTGAGACCCTGGTGCAAAACTTCCAGCGTGATCAGGCAGCCATGAGCGAAGACCAGCAGGTCGCTGCTCGCCAAAAACTGGCCAGCAAGCAGGCTGATATCGAATACGTTGCCAAGAAGCTGCAGTCCATGCAGCAGCAGAATGCCCAGCGTGTCTTCCAGGAAATGGTGCCCAAGGCGCGTGAAGTCCTCCGCGAAGTGATCGAGACTGAACAGATCGGTCTGCTGCTTCAGCAGGGCAACGTGATCCATGCTGACCTCGGCTACAGCGTGACTGCCAAAGTCACCGATAAACTGAACCAGCTACCGCAGGAATAAGCCGTGCTAAGCCTCGGCGAAATCGCCGAGTCGCTCGGACTTGAGGTTCGCGGCGACCCGGCACTTTCGCTGAGTGGCATTGCGCCGGTTGAGGTCGCCACCGCCGAGCAGTTGAGTTTCGTCGCTCAGGCCAAGTACCTGGGTGCGCTCGAAACCACGGCCGCGGGTGCGCTGATTCTCAAACCCGAGTGGGCAGCGGGCTGGGAAGGTCCCTGTCTGCTCTCGGATGATCCCTACTTAACCTACGCCTACGCCACGCGGCTGTTCGACAACCGCCCGCAGCTGCCGGCGGGCGTGCACCCAAGCGCACATGTAGATCCCTCGGTAGAGTTGGGCGCCGGCGTCGCTGTGGGGCCAAATGCGGTCATTGCGGCCGGTGCAGTGATCGGTGCGGGTGCGGTGGTATCCGCAGGTGTTGTCATCGGTGAGAGCACCCTGATTGGTGCGGGTACGGTGTTACATCCCGGTGTCGTGCTTTACCACGGTGTGCGCATTGGTGAAGCCTGTGTCGTGCACGCCAACTCGGTCATCGGTAGTGATGGGTTTGGTTTTGCACCGGTCGACGGGCGCTGGGAGAAAATCCTCCAACTGGGCGGTGTGCGTATCGGCGATCGCTGTGAAATTGGCGCCGGCGTGACTATCGATCGTGGAGCGATGTACGACACGGTGATTGCGGATGACGTGATCATGGACAATCAGGTGCATCTGGCCCATGGCGTGCAGGTGGGCGCCGGTACCGCGATGGCGGCTTGCGTCGCCGTCGCAGGCAGCACCCGGATTGGTGAGCGTTGCCAGTTTGCCGGTCAAGCTGGGCTGGCCGACCATATCAACATTGCTGATGACGTCCACGTTGCAGGGCAGGGACGGGTTTCTGGGTCGCTGACCGAGCCCGGGCACTACGTTTCGGGTACGCCTGTACAGCCTTTCGCTGAGTGGCGTCGCAACGCCGTGCGTTTTACCCAACTCGACCAGTTGGCGCGCAAGGTGCGTGAACTGGAAAAAGCAGTGGCCGCGGCCACTGGTGATGACAAACCCAATGAGGAATCGACGCCGTGATGATGGACATCGAAGCGATCCGCGAACACTTGCCACACCGGTATCCGTTCCTGCTGGTGGACCGTGTGGTCTCCGTGGAGCCTGGCAAGTCGATCGAAGCTTACAAGAACCTCTCTATCAACGAACCATTCTTTGATGGGCATTTCCCGGCGAACCCGGTGTTCCCCGGCGTGCTGCTCGTTGAGGCCATGGCGCAGGCAGCGGGTATTCTCGGTTTTGTGACCATGGGCAAGACCCCGGCAGACGGCTCGATTTACTACTTTGTCGGCGCGGACAACCTGCGCTTCAAGCGCCCCTGTGTGCCCGGTGATCAGGTACGTTTGTTCGCAGAGATCGTCAGTGAAAAGCGTGGTATCTGGAAATTTAACGTTGAAGCCCGGGTCGACGGCGACAAGGCCGCGTCAGCTACTATCCTCTGCGCGGACCGCTGAATCGTGATCCATCCCACCGCCATCATTGACCCGAGTGCCAAGCTCGCCGATTCGGTGACGGTGGGGCCGTGGACCTGGATTGGTCCGGGCGTGGAGATTGGCGAAGACACGGTGATTGAGTCCCATGTGGTGATTCGCGGTCCGACCCGGATTGGTGCGCGCAACCACATCTACCAATTCTCAAGCGTTGGTGAGGCCACACCCGACCTCAAGTATCGCAATGAGCCTACCGAGCTGCACATCGGTGATGACAATGTCATCCGCGAGAATGTGACCATTCATCGAGGTACCGTGCAGGACGAGGGCCTGACCTCGATCGGGAATCACAACCTCATCATGGCGTATGTGCACATCGGCCACGACAGCCGAGTCGGTGATCACACCATACTTGTTAACAATGCCGCCCTTGCGGGACATGTTTTGGTGGGAGACTGGGCGATCCTGTCTGGCTACACGCTGGTCCATCAGTTCTGCAAAATCGGTGCTCACAGCTTCAGTGGTATGGGCACCGCGATTGGCAAGGACGTGCCAGCCTATGTCACGGTTGCGGGCGCGCCGGCCGAGGCAAAGACCATCAACGCTGAAGGGCTGCGTCGACGCGGCTTCGACAACCACACCATCAGCGAACTGCGTCGGGCTTACAAGATTGTCTACCGTCAGGGGCTGACGCTTGACGTTGCCGTGCAGCGTCTCGAGGCAATGGTTGAAGAGACACCCGCCGTCGCGCTATTGATCGACTCACTGCGCAGTTCCGAGCGCGGCATTGTCCGATAAGGCGCCCGGTTTGACCGCGGTGCCCGACAGCTCTCTGCAGCGTCCTGCCACCGCTTTGCATCGCCTGGGCATGGTCGCTGGTGAGGCATCGGGGGATATCCTCGGCGGCGCCGTACTGGCGGCGTTGCGCGACCGCAGCCCCGAATTGTCGACCACAGGTATTGGCGGCGAGCATATGTTGGGCCAGGGCTTTGAGTCCCTCTACCCCATGGACCGCCTGTCAGTGTTTGGTTTCGTGGAACCGCTCAAACGTCTACCCGAACTGCTACGCATCCGCCGGGCGGTGTTCGACCAGCAACGGGCGCTGCGTCCCGATGTTTTCCTCGGTGTCGATGCGCCCGATTTCAACTTGACGCTGGAGGCCCGGTTGCGAGCTGAAGGGTTGCGCACGGCGCATCTGGTCAGTCCGTCGGTGTGGGCCTGGCGGGCTGGCCGCATACGCAAGATCAAGCGAGCAGTCGATCTGATGCTCTGCCTGCTCCCCTTCGAACTCGATGTCTACCAACGAGCCGGGGTGCCTGCGGTGTGTGTCGGTCATCCGCTGATCGAGCAATTACGCCAACTGCCCGCCCGAGAGCCCGCCCGACAGCAACTGGGCCTGGATCCCAACCGGGTTTGGTTGGCAGTATTGCCCGGATCGCGGGCCGGCGAGGTACAACACCTGATGCCTGTGTATGCGGATGCCATGGCGATCCTCGCACGCCGCCACCAGGGGTTGAGTTTCGTACTGCCCGCGGCTAACGCAGATCGGCGTCGTGATATCGAAGCGGCACTGGCTGGCAGGGACCTGCCCGTTACTGTGATCGATGGGGGTGGCCGCCTCGCCATGCGCGCAGCGGACGCTGTTTTGGTGGCGTCCGGCACCGCGACACTCGAGGCCATGTTGTTGGAGCGGCCCATGGTCATCGCGTACCGCATGGCTTGGTTGTCCTGGCAATTGCTGTCGCGATTGGTAACCAGCCCCCATGTCGGACTTCCCAATGTTCTCGCTGGCCGCTCCGTTGTACCCGAGCTCTTGCAGGATGCGGCGACGCCAGAGGCGTTGGCGCAACAGGTGGAGCAGGTGCTCGAACGCGGGTCCGAGCTGCAACTGCCGGTGTTTGCAGAATCTGCAGCACAAATTGGCAGTGGCTTCGCTGATCGCTGTGCGGATGCGTTGACGGGACTGGCGGGTGGTCGATCATGACGAAGGGCAGTGTCGATTTTCCTGGCCGCCTGATTGCCGGTGTCGATGAAGTGGGGCGGGGACCGCTCGCGGGCGACGTCGTTGCCGCTGCGGTGATACTCGGCACGGAGGTGCCCGTTGGTATCAATGACTCCAAAAAGCTGACCGAACGCCGCAGAGAGGCTCTGTTTACCGAGATCAGCGCCACTGCCATGGCGGTGTCGGTAGGACGTGCGAGTGTTGAAGAAATCGACAGTATGAATATTCTCGCCGCATCCCTGCTGGCCATGCGGCGGGCTGTGGAGGGGCTGTCGATCACCCCAGAGATCGTGTTGGTTGACGGCAATCGCTTGCCCGACTGGCACTTTGAGTCCTACCCGGTGGTTGGAGGGGATGGCCGCGAGCCGAGCATAGGCGCAGCCTCCATCATCGCCAAGGTGACGCGAGATCGGGAAATGGTGGCTTTGGATGCACGCTACCCGGGGTACGGTTTGGCGGGCCATAAGGGCTACCCCACCAAGGCACATATGGCGGCGCTGGCAGATTTGGGCGTGACCCCGATTCATCGCCGCAGCTTTGGCCCGGTTGCGCGCTTGCTCGATGATGGTGCTCTCGGCTAGCGTTGCCCAATGAGTGAATTTGTTCATCTGAGGGTGCACAGCGAGTTTTCGCTGGTCGATGGTCTGGTGCGGGTAAAGCCGCTGATGAAGGCCTGCGCGGCGAAAGGCATGCCGGCGGTCGGTCTGACTGACGTCAATAATTTCTACGGTCTGATCAAAGCCTATAAAGCTGCTGCGGACGCGGGTCTCAAACTGATCGTAGGTGCTGATTTTCGTGTCCGTGACCCACGTGACGATGAAAAGTCTTATGCGCTTTGCCTGCTCGCAACCGACGAAGTGGGTTACCACAATCTGACGCTATTGATATCGCGAGGTTTCCGCGAGGGACAGACCTTGGGTAAGCCCTATCTAGAGCGGGAGTGGGTCAGCGAGCACCGGGAGGGCTTGATCGCGCTGTCGGGTGGCCGCGAAGGTGACGTTGGCACACAACTGCTGGCAGGCAACCTCGACGAGGCAGCAGCGCTGTTGGCGGACTGGCAGCGAGACTTTCCAGATCGTTTTTATCTTGAACTGCAGCGAACCGGGCGCCCGCAGGAGGAGGATTACCTGCATGCGGCAGTGGATCTTGCTGCTCGGGCCGACTGTCCGGTCGTGGCCACCAACGACGTGCGCTTTCTAACCGCTGATGAATTTGAGGCCCACGAAGCCCGGGTTTGTATCGGTGAGGGGCGCACCCTCAACGATCCGCGTCGTCCACGCAACTACTCTGACCAGCAATACCTGCGAAGTCCCGAGGAAATGGCTGCGCTGTTTGCGGACATTCCCGAGGCATTGGAAAACACGGTTGAGATTGCCCGCCGTTGCTCGGTGACGATCCGGTTGGGCAAGCCATTTTTGCCTGATTTCCCAATTCCCGAGGGCAGTACCATCGAGGAATTTCTGGCGCAGACCTCCCGGGAGGGATTGGCTAAGCGCCTGGCGGTGATTCAGCCCGATGATCCGGCGCCGTACCACGAGCGGCTCGATTTCGAGCTCGACATCATCAATCAGATGGGATTCCCCGGCTACTTCCTGGTGGTGATGGACTTTATTCGCTGGGCCAAGGCCCACGGTATTGCGGTGGGCCCTGGGCGGGGTTCTGGTGCAGGGTCGCTGGTGGCTTACGCGCTCGAGATTACCGATCTTGATCCGTTGGAATACGACTTGCTCTTCGAGCGCTTCCTGAATCCCCAGCGGGTGTCGATGCCAGACTTCGACGTGGATTTCTGCATGGAGCGCCGCGACGAGGTCATCGAGTACGTGGCCGATGCCTATGGACGCGAGGCTGTCTCGCAGATCATTACCTTCGGCACCATGGCCGCCAAGGCGGTGGTGCGCGATGTGGCCCGGGTGCAGGACAAGCCCTATGGGCTGGCTGACAAGCTCTCCAAACTGATTCCCTTCGAAGTGGGAATGACGTTGTCGAAAGCCCTCGAGCAAGAAGATCAGCTTGTGCAGATGCTGGCCGAGGACAGCAGCGCCCAGGAAATCTGGGACATGGCGGTGCAGCTCGAAGGTGTGACCCGTAACGTGGGCAAACACGCGGGTGGCGTAGTGATCGCACCGTCTGAGTTGACCGATTTCTCACCGCTCTACTGCGACGAGGAGGGTGGTGGCCTCGTCACCCAGTACGACAAGAATGACGTCGAAGATGCGGGGCTGGTGAAGTTCGACTTCCTCGGACTGCGCACACTGACGATCATCGACTGGGCCGTGGAGATGATCAATAACTCCCCCCGGCGGGTCGGTGAGCCTGATGTGGATATCAGTGCCTTGCCGCTGGATGACGGCCCCGTGTTCCGGCTGTTACAGAGCGCGGAGACCACCGCGGTGTTCCAGTTGGAAAGTCGCGGCATGAAGGACCTCATCAAGCGCCTGCAGCCGGACTGCTTCGAAGACATTGTTGCCTTGGTGGCACTGTTCCGGCCCGGTCCGCTGCAGTCGGGCATGGTGGATAACTTTATCGACCGCAAGCATGGCCGGGAGCAGGTTGCCTATCCGGATGCCACCTATCAGCATCCGTCGCTACAGCCCATTCTCGAGCCCACCTACGGGATTATTCTGTATCAGGAACAGGTGATGCAGATCGCCCAGGAACTCGCTGGCTACACCCTGGGTGGAGCAGATCTGCTGCGCCGGGCGATGGGTAAGAAAAAGCCCGAGGAGATGGCCAAGCAACGCAGCGTGTTCGAGGACGGCGCCAAAGACAAAGGTGTCGACCCTACGCTTGCGATGAAGATCTTCGACCTTGTGGAGAAGTTTGCGGGCTACGGGTTCAACAAATCCCACTCGGCGGCCTACGCACTGGTGTCCTACCAGACCGCGTGGCTCAAAGCACACTACCCGGCTGAGTTTATGGCCGCGGTCATGAGCTCGGAAATCGACAACACCGACAAGCTGCTTAACTTCAGAGACGAGTGCAAGAATATGGGCATGGTGGTGCGACCACCTGCCGTCAATGAGGGACAGTATCAATTCACCGTCAATGCTGACGGTGAGATTGTCTATGGACTTGGGGCAATCAAAGGGCTCGGCCAGGGTCCGGTTGAAAACCTGCTGGCGGCTCGTGCCGAGGGCCCTTTCCGGGATCTCTTCGATCTCTGTGCACGTACCGATCCGCGCAAAGTCAACCGCAAGGCGTTGGAAGCGCTGGTCAAGAGCGGCGCACTGGATGAGCTTGGTGCGGAGCGTTGGGTCCAGCTGGCAGCGGTTGACGATGCGCTCAAGGCAGCCGAGCAATCCGCGAGTAATGCAGCCGCCGGTATGGGTGACCTGTTCGGGGAGGTCGTGCCGACGGATGGCGACGCCGATCCGTTTGCCAGCTACCGGCAGGTGCGTCGCTGGTCACTCAAAGAGTTGCTGAATGGCGAGAAGGAGAGTATCGGCAGTTTTCTCAGTGGTCACCCGATGGAAGAGGTCGAGTCTGAAGTGCGCAAGTTTGCGCCCAGGCGCATCCGCGACCTGCAGGCAGACGCTAACACCACGGTGGCGGGTCTGATCGTCGAGGTGAGAACGATCAAGACTCAACGGGGCATGATGGCGGTGCTCAAGCTGGATGACGGCTCAGGACAGATTGAGGCGACGGTATTCGCTGAGATGTTTTCCGACAACCGCGAGCTGCTCAGCAAAGACCGGATTGTCTTGATCGAGGGACGCCTGCAGCCTGATGATTTCAGTGGTGGTTTGTCTCTGCGGAGTAAGTCGGTGCGTTCCTTGGAGGAGGTACGCTCGTCCCGCGTGAGCGAACTGCTGCTGCGGGTTGATGCCGCCAACTGGCACAAGGGGCTGAATCGCGATCTTCGCGAAGCATTGAGTACGGGATTGGGCGGCCAGTGCCGAATTGTGATTGACTATGAGCAGCCGGCAGGGAGTGCGCGTTTGCGCATGGGCAACGAGTGGCAGGTGAGCCCCAGTGATGATCTGCTGGAGGCGCTGCGTGGGGTAGTGGGAAGTGAACAGGTTGAGCTGGTGTATGCGAACTAGTGTGGTATTCGGGCTGGCGTTGTTGCTCGCCGCTTGCGGTAGTGAACCTCCGCCTTGTCATTTCGACGGGCGTGCGGATACCTCGCCCAGTGCGGGATGCCTGGTTGTCGACAATGGCCGCATTCTGCTGGTGGAAACGCCCCGGGATAAGTTTGGGCCGCCGGGTGGCGTTGTGGCGCAGGGCGAGCCTTCCCAGTGCGGTGCTGAGCGCGAAACTTGGGAAGAAACTGGGATTCGTGTTCGAGCTGGTGATCTCTTTCAGCGCTTTGGCAATGGTTTCAGACTGTATCGCTGCTACCCGGTCGGTGACATTGAAATCGATGTACAACGCCGCATCGAAATTGGCAGTGCCGCCTTCTACGCGCCCAGTGACTTTGAACAATTGCAGTGGCGATTCCCCGGTCAGGCTGCGATCCTGATCGAGGCGATCCAACAGGCAGGAACAGTGAATGAGCAATGAAGCCCTCGAGGCCGCAGTTTTTCGGCGGCTGCTGGAACACCTCGACAGCCGCAAGGATGTGCAGAACATCGACTTGATGAATTTGGCCGGGTTTTGCAGGAATTGTCTGTCCCGCTGGTATGCCGAGGCGTCAGAGGCGCAGGGCCAGCCGCTGTCCAAAGAGGCCGCTCGCGAAATCGTCTACGGCATGCCCTACGACGACTGGAAGTCTCAGTTCCAGACCGAGGCCACTGCCGAGCAGCAGGCGGCCTTTGCCAAGGCGACGGCGCAAGACCCACACTAAAACCAACTCGCCCCCCCGCGCGAGGCCAATAACACTACAAAAATTGTGGAATTTGTCGGTGTCTCTGGTAAAACAAAGCCGGAGTGGTCGATGCGCGGGTGGTACACAGTGCAGCAAAGGGTTCGGAGCGACGCCAGCGCTGATGCGCGCAAGGCGCAGGCGCAGTTGTTATTTGCGGCGGCGCTGATACTGGGTCTCACGACCTTCATGCTGTTGTATCTCGCGTCCGATAGCCTCGATCGTGAAAAGCGAGGCCTGATTGACCGCGATCTCGATCAGGCGACCGTCTGGTTTAATAATGTGCTTGCCTCCGAAACCGCTGTACTGGGTGTTGCCATGCAGGCGGTGGAATCCCGGCGCGATTTCGAAGCAGCGTTCCTGGCGCGCGACCGAGCAGCATTGCGGCAGCTTTCCGCGCCGATCTATACCTTGCTCAACCAGCGACACCGGGTCACGCACTTCTATTTCCATGATGTTGACCGCACGGTTTTTCTGCGGGCACACGAGCCGGGTCTGTTTGGTGATTACGTCAACCGGCTCACCCTCGAGGATGCCGAGCAGCAGCAGATGTCTTCGGCGGGTGTGGAACTTGGTGCTAACGGGCTAACCCTGCGCTATGTGTCCCCCTGGTGGCGCGACGGAGCACTGCTGGGTTATCTCGAGCTGGGTATGGAAATTGGCCATACGTTACGCGAGCTTGAGCAATCGATCGGCGTGCAGGCGGTTATCGCTCTCGATGCAGCGACGCTCGACCGGGACAGTATCAGCGACAGCGGCATTGCGGACTCCACCAGTTACAACTTTGTCGGTGAACGCCTGCTGGTGAGTTTTGGCAGCCTGCGATTCGCCCCGAGTGTGCGCGACATTGTGGCGGCCAGCGCGGTCGCGCCCGTGGGCCAGAGCCTCGATTTCGACGCCAATGATGAGGGTCGCTACTTGTCGGCTGCGCGAACACGCTTGCAGGGGGTGCGTGGACCGATCGGTGAAGTGATCTTCATCAAGGATGTCACCGACGTTATCCGTGCTTCTGCAGCCACCCAGAACCGCTATCTGCTGCTTATCGTCGGTCTAGGCATCATCAGTGGCTTGGGATTCTATTTTGCGATCTCGCGTGCCCAGACGCGACTGGAGCGTCTGTCGGATGCCATGAACAATCGCCTGCGTCAGGCCCGCGCATCGGCAAAGATTGGCAGCTGGGAAGCCTGGGAGACGTCGCATCGCTTCGATTTGACCGAGGAGGCGGCAGCGGTGCTTGAGTGGGACGGTGAGGCCCGCACGATACCGCACCGCACACTGATTCGTCACGTGGATGCCGGGGACCGCCGGCGACTGCGATTCAAGATGCGAGAGACCATGCGTACCGGTCGGGAACTCGACGAGGTTGTCGGCTTTACGACAGCGGAGAACGTCCACCTGTCCGTCCGTTTGCGAGGCCTGCGAATGGAGGACGATGAAGGGCGTCGTATCAGTGGCACGGTACAGGATGTTACCGATCTCAAGAAGGCGGAGGAGCGCGCGGTAGCCAGCGAAGAGCGTCAGCGGGCGATCATTGAAAGCACCACCGATGGCATCATCCTCATTGATGATCGCGGCTTGATGGTAGAGGTGAACCAGGCGGCGCTGAGTATGTTTGGCTACACCAAGGATGAGCTGCTCAATCACAATATTTCAGTGTTGATGATGGGGCCGCATCGCGACGCTCACGACGACTACATTGAGCGTTACTTGCACACCGGACGCAGCGGTCTGATCAACACCAGTCGTGAACTCGAAGGACGCCGCAAGACGGGTATCGCCTTCCCAATCCGCATTGGTGTGGGTGAGGTCTTCGTCGGGGGCAAACGCTATTTTGTGGGCTCGCTCACCGACCTGACTGAGTTCAATCGCCTTGAGCTGCAATTGCGCCACTCCCAGAAAATGGAGGCGATTGGTGAGTTGAGCGGCGGTATCGCCCACGACTTCAATAATATTCTCGGTATCGTTATTGGGCAGCTCGATATGATGGAACGAGCGATATCCGATGAGGGCAACCTCAAGCGCATTCGCTCTGCCCAACGCGCCGTGATGCGCGGCGCCGACCTGTCCCGAAAGCTGCTCAGTTTCTCCCGGTCCAGTGGTGGCAATGCCGTACCCAGCGACATCAGCCGAATCCTGAGTGGTATGCGTGAACTGATCGAACGCTCGCTCACCAGCAACATCGAAGTCGATTGGGCGCTCGAAGCGTCGCTGTGGCCGGTGTCCATTGACCCGAACGGGCTCGAAGATGTGCTGATTAACCTGAGTATCAACGCCCGCGATGCGATGCCCGAGGGCGGTCAGTTGTGTATCGAGACCCGTAACATCACGATGAGTGAACAAGATGCCCAGCGTCATGCGCGGTTTGCCGCAGGCGACTGGGTGGAGTTGTCGGTGTCGGATAACGGCAGCGGCATGCCGCCTGAGGTACTGGAAAAAATCTACGATCCTTTCTTCACGACCAAGAAGGCCCAAAAGGGGACTGGCTTGGGGTTGTCGATGGTATATGGATTTGTGGAGCGCGCGAACGGAGCGATTTCGGTGTATTCCAAGCCAGGACTCGGCACCACCTTCCGGATCACCTTGCCCCGTGATCATTCGGCAGATGCGGCGCTGGGTCCAGCGGTTGATCTGCACTGGCTGACGGAACTACCACAGGGCAACGAGCGGGTGCTGGTAGTGGACGACGAGGTCGAGCTGGCGGAGGCCGCGGAGGCAGTGCTGACCCGGCTTGGCTACACGGTGCATGTGGTGCACTCGGGGGAGGACGCTCTGAAGCTGCTGGCCTCCGGGGAATCCTTTGATCTGGTGTTCTCGGATGTCGTCATGCCCGGTGAGGTGAACGGCTTGGTGCTGGCGCGAACCCTGCGCGACCAGTATCCCGACCTGCCTGTGATTCTTAGTTCGGGCTATGCCGGGCGTATCAACAAGGATGAGGGAGATGGGGAATGGCTTGATCGCCTGGTGGCCAAGCCCTATCGGGACCACGAGCTGGCCCGCGCGGTGAGGGATCGACTCGACGCACGATAGC
>CAYZWL010000044.1:0-24744 GCA_964482195.1 uncultured Alteromonadaceae bacterium
GGCAATCCCAATCGCGGTGACCTCAGCCGCTACCGCATTGGGTACCAGGAAGGTCAGCGAATAGTGCTCGACCTTCCAGCCTGCCTCGGTCCGAACCACCACGCCGGTGCCACGGCAGTGGCCATACTTTTCGCTCACCACAATTTCATCAAACCAGCGTAGGTCGCCTTCGCCCATCACGTGGCGTTCGGCGGGGGTGTAGGCCCAGCCCCTGCCCTGGTCAAAGAAGGGTTTGGCATAGGCTTTGAATTGGCTGATGTCCCAGCGCTCGGTCTTGTCGGTGCCAAGAAAGAAGGCGCTGTCGGTGTAGCGGTCGAAGTAGCTGTCGAAATTGGCCGCTGCGGCGTCCTCGTGCAGCCCGTCGAGCAGGGCATCGATGGCGGCCCGGTCAGAGGCAGAAACACTCGCTGCGGCCAGCAGCAGGACGAAAGTGAGGGCTAACAGCAGCAGGGTTCGCATGTCCTGGATCTCCGTGGGTTGATGCCCGCAGCCTAGCGTTTGGCCGGTATTACTGCCAGCAAGCTGCAAAAGCCCAGCGTTATTCGCGTCGCGCCCCTACAATGTCTTCATGAGCCAGTCGTCCTCACAGATCCGTCGAGGTATCACCACCTCGTTGCCCCTCGTCATCCCCGCGATTCCCTTCGCGCTGGTGTTTGGCATTGTGGTCAATGAGTCCGGGCTGCCCGCGCTCATGGGCTGGAGCACGTCACCGGTCATCTTCGGCGGTGCGGCGCAGATCACGCTCATCACGCTCCTGGGGGAGGGTGCCTCCGTGGCGGCCGCCGTGACGGCAGCGCTGATTGTGGGGGCCCGCCACCTGTTGTATTCGGTCACCATGGCCCCGCATTTCAAGGATCAGCCCACCTGGTTTCGCTGGGTTGGCCCCTATGTCCTCATCGACCAGGTGTTCGCGTTGCTCACCCTCGAGGACAAGCTGTCTGCTCGTGATTTTCGGCACTACTTTTTGGCCGTGGGGTTTACCTTTTGGACCTTTTGGTTCATCGCCACGGCGGTTGGCATTGTGGTGGGCCCACTGATCCCCGGATCCTGGGGGCTCGCCTTTGCGGCGCCCGTGCTGTTCATGGGCCTGCTCGCCGTGGGCATCAACCACTGGCGGAAGTTGGTGGCGGCGTTGGTGGCCGCGGTCATCACCTTGTTGCTCGCGGAGGTTCCCAACAAGGGCGGACTGTTGATCGGTGCCTGCGCCGGTATTCTCGTGGGCTCCTTGATGGAGCGGTTCCAGCGATGAGCGTCATGTTGGCCATTGTGCT
Organism: uncultured Alteromonadaceae bacterium; assembly: GCA_964482195.1. Classification (GTDB taxonomy): domain Bacteria; phylum Pseudomonadota; class Gammaproteobacteria; order Pseudomonadales; family Halieaceae; genus Luminiphilus. The sequence goes on from CAYZWL010000044.1 coordinate 1,272, forward strand.
GGCGGGGGTGGGTACCTACCTCATGCGCGGCATTTTCATTCTGGCTTTGGCCGAAAAGCAGTTCCCGCCGCTGGTTTTGCGGACGCTCGAGTATGTTTCTCCCGCGGTGATGGGGGCACTCATCGTATCGATGCTCACCGCCTCTGACGGTTCGGTGCAATTGGGGGCGCCCGAGCTCGGCGGGCTCGCCACTGCTGCGCTGGTCGCCAGCCGCACCCGCAACCATATCTACGCGCTGGTCACCGCTATGACGGTCTACTGGGTGGTGGGCGCTCTCGCCGCCTAGGCGTCGCAACGACTCCTGTCGGTCATAGATTGCTGGTACGCTGCTGCGCGCAGCGGTGCTCATGGGTCGTGCCTGGGTACCGCTTTTCTGTCACCCGCTGGAGAAACATGATGATAAAAACCCTCCGCCTTGGCATCGCCGCCACTGCACTGGTCGCAGCCCCTGTGCTGCTTGCCGATGACGCGCCCACCCGTGAGTCGATTGCCGAGCGTATCCAGGCCGGCGAGCTCGACCCAAGCCCTTTGTTTTTGCCCGATGCCGAACGTCGGGTAGTGTTTGCCGAGACCGCTTATTTCGCTCCTACACGCCCGGTCAAGGCTGGGGGCAATGTCTACCCACTGACCGATGCCCCTCAGGATCTCTCTGGTATCAGCTATGAAGTCGAAGGCGAGACCTACACCGTTGGCGACTTCCTGAAGCAGCAACCGCTGATGGGTTTGGCGGTGGTCCAGGATGACAAAATCCTGCTCGAGCACTACGCCCCCGACCATGGTCCCGACAAAATCTGGATCACGTTCTCGGTGACCAAATCGGTGAACTCTATGCTGATCGGCGCTGCGGTGCAGGATGGTTTCATTGGCAGCATCGATGACAAAGTGAGCGATTACTTACCGCGCCTGAAAGGTTCCGAATACGGCGATGTCACCGTCGAAAACATTTTGAACATGGCATCGGGTGTGGCCTGGAATGAGGATTACACCGACCCTGAATCCGATGTTTCGCGTGCGGGTGCGCTCAATGGCGTTGCGCTGACCAATCACCTTGCTGGGTTGGGTCGCGCCCACCCGGCAGGCGATGCGTTCAATTACAACACCGGCGAGGCCAATCTTGTGGGTGAGGTGTTGCGCGCGGCGATTGGCAACAATGCATCCACCTACCTGACTCACCAGATTTGGCAGCCCTTCGGTATGGAAGCCGACGCTACCTGGCTGACCGATGTGCCCGGTGGGGGTGAAACAGGGGGTTGCTGCATCAGTGCCACGCTGCGCGATTACGCGCGCCTCGGTTTGTTCGCGATGGCCGACGGCGTGTTGCCCAACGGCGAACGTGTGCTGCCCGAGGGTTGGATGACTGCGTCAACTGCGCCGTCAAAAGGCTATGAAGGTTACGGCTATCAGTGGTGGTTGATGGGTGGGGGCGCGTATCAAGCCAGCGGTATTTTCGGTCAGAAAATCGCCGTGGTTCCTGACAAGAAAGTCGTCATTGCTGCTCACAGCAACGCGCCTCAAGCGACCGGCAGCGAGTACCACGCGCACCTCACAGCGGTAACCGCAGCGATTGCAGCGGCGCTCTAAGCGTTCCTCACAGCCTGGCGGGCCGCGCCTTCAGGGGTTGCCCGCCAGTACGGCTGCGCCCTGACAGCGCTCCAGGGTGAGCGAGGGCGTTGCAAACTCGATCGCGAAAGGGCCTGCGGCGCGCAATGCACCCAGGCCCAGTAGGTTGCGCCCACCGCGTTTAGCGACTGCGACTTCGATGGTGCCGATGTCGCAACGGCCGACATGAAAGTGATCAATTTCGAACACTTCCAGTAATTCGATCTTGCCGTTGGCGAGCCGTGCGCCAATTTCCCGAACCGGGCGCGGATGTTTGTCACCGGTCAGCGCAATCAACTGGTCACGAGTCACTGAGCTGATGCCGGCACCGGTGTCGAGTAAGAAAGAGACCGGGTCGCCACCCGTGTGCGCATCCAGGTACAAAGTGCCGGCCTGGCTTGGGTGCAGCGCTACCGTTTCGCTGGCGCCGGCGCCGTTGGCTATCAGCAGTGCTCCCAATACGCAGGCGAGTGCCAGCCACCCCTTTGGGGTTGCCTGCTGTGTGCGCTGTATTGGGCCGGCGTTCATGCTGGGTTATTTGCAAGACTTGCACCAAGCCGCCCATTATTTTCTAAGTCACTGTTATTGTTGAATAAATAGAAAGTCGATCTCAGTGAGCAGCGCCCTCAAATAGTGCGAGGGTGTGTGTTCTATTGAGATAACGCACCGAAATAGCGCAATAGCATAGATAAAAACTATCACAAAGTTGGTTGATATTAGAAAACTTCATGGCATTCTCGCGGTCCAAAGCAGCAAGACCAAGACAGCAACCCAAGAGGTGCAGCATATGTTCAAGCAAGTTCTGATCGCGACCGCCCTGGTCGCCGCCAGCCAGGCCGTTGCCGCCGAGAACCACACCAGTGTGGTTGCGGCTGACGCCGAGATGGTCACTATTACCAAGACCGACTTCCGTGGCCGCCCGCCGTTCAAGCGCACGCGCACCCAGGTACCGGTATCTGACCTCGCTGTGCTCGAGCCGCAAACCACTGGCGAGATGGTCATGGTCAGCAAGGTTGATCGCCGCGGGCGTCCGCCGTTCCGCCGTTACGATGCCATGGTCCCTGTTGCCGAGCTTGAAGCGGCAGCAGCCAGCAGTGATCCGGCACCCAGCATTCGCCGTAAAGCTGGTCATGGTCCGTTCGGGCGTCGCTGACTCCCGCTAACAGTCCACGCAGCGCAAGGTTAGTTCTCCCCCCCCCCCAACCTGAGCTACCTTGCGCTGCATTTTTGTTCCTCCTTCGTTTATCCCCTCTCACCTTCCTCCTTATTTTTTTGATTGTCGCGACGGGTTCTGTCCGGAATCCCGTATCAGTTTTGAGGCGTCGATAACGGCGTCTATCCAAACCGATACAGGAGTAATCCAATGAAACGGAGTTCAATTGCAGTCGTCAGTGTGCTGGCATTGGGTCTGACCAGTGCAGCGCTGGCGCAACCGCATCGCGGCGGCCACGACGTAGATCCTCAACGTGTTATCGACCGTCTGGATAGCAACGGTGATGGCGGGCTGAGCATCGATGAATTTCGCGAGCCCCCTTCAGCCTGGGCCCGCTTTGATGGCGCTGACAGCAATGAAGATGGCATGGTGACCCTTGAGGAGATCCAGTCCCGCATCGACGAGGTCAGCGCGGAGATGAGCGAGCGCGCCGAGGCCCGGTTTATCGAGATGGATCTCGATGGCGATGGCGTGGTGACTGAGGAGGAGCGCAAGCAGGCGATGTTTAATCGAGTGGATACCGACGCCGACGGGTTGATCACTGTCGACGAGTTGGCCGCGGCCCGAGAAGCCGCCAGGGAGCGACGTGGTGAGCGTGGCGAGCGTCGTCGCGAGCGCCGGGGTAACAACTGAGTCATCGGTAGGGCTGATTCTGACGCGTGAGTGATGACGAAGCAGTCCTGGTTGAGCGAGTGGTGGCGGGTGACAAGCACGCCTTTGCCACGCTCGCTCAAAGGCACCTGTCGGCGATTGAAAGCTATGCATTGCGCACCTTGGGTGATGCCGCCCGGGCTCAGGACGTAGCCCAGGAGGTCATGCTGCGGTTATGGCAGCAGGCGGCGCGTTTCGACCCGGCGAGGGCCAAGCTGACGACCTGGTTGCATCAGATTGCCTACAACCTGTGTATGGATCAGTTCCGGCATGGGGCTCGTTGGGCCGAGTTGAACGACGCCCATCACGAAGCTGCAGCCGAAGCCGATACAACCGTTGAGTCCCAGCGTTTGCTCAATCTGGGCTTGGCGGGGTTGCCCGAGCGGCAACGCACGGCATTGGTACTCACTTATTATCAATCCTTGCCGAACCGGGATGTGGCGGAAATCATGGGCTTGTCGGTCCGTGCGCTGGAATCTTTGTTGGCGCGTGCGCGGAAGGCGTTGCGAGAGGGGCTGGAGGAAATGTCATGAACGAGAGTCGCGTAAAGGCGTTGATTGATGCCTATGGCGCCGAGGCGGCGCGCTGGCCTGCCGATGAGCGAGCGTCAGCGGAGGCCCTTTGTGCAAGCTCGCCGTTCCTGCAGTCTTACCGTAACAATGCAGCGCGTCTCGACGGGGCGCTCGATGCCCACCGCGTGCAACCCGCGCTCAGTGTCGACGATCTGCTGGCTACGCTCGATGCGCAGCCTGCTGCGTCTGTCGCTGTGGACAACTCGCCGGCATGGCTGGACGCACTGATGACATGGCTGTTCCCGGGCGAGCTCATCCAAGTCTGGCGTCCGGCGCTTGCCGCGGTCGTCCCAGTACTCGCGGGTGTCTATGTGGGCGCAGCTGGCGTGATCCTCCCCGACGACAGCGATTGGTCGACCTCGGAGCAATACTTGTTTGCCCCCTACGAGACCGCGGCGAATGGAGACGAACAATGACGCGGATGCGTTGGTTGCAGCTGGTACTGGTGATATCTCTGGCGATCAATTTACTGGTAGCTGGGGCGCTGGTAGGCCGTTTGCGGGATCGGGAACCCCCACTGGGGTGGGCGGTGCAGCAGCTCGACCCCGAAACTCGTGCGGTGCTGCGCCCGCTCATGCGCCAGCGCATCGGCACGACCTTCAAGATGCGCCGCGCCATGCGCAGCGCCCAGGGACGGATCCGCGACATCATCGAGCAAGAACCGCTAGACGAGCAGGCACTGGCTCTGGAGCTTGCCCAACTGCGCGAGATCAGCGTGCGTTACCAGGCATCCATGCACGAGACTGCGATCGATGTGCTCGCTGAGCTGACACCAGAGCAGCGGTTGCGGGTGGCGCGCCGCCTGCTGACTCCGCCGGGGGATAGAAGGCCCCCCGGCGCCGATCACAGGCCACCCGGGCCGGGAGACAGACCCGGACCACCACCGGGAGGCAAGCGCCCAACTGAGTAGTCGTTTCTGCCCCCCAAACGCCACTGCCTACGTTAATATCCGCGTCAGTGAGAGCGGAATTCCTCACCCCGGGCATTACATTGGCGGTATGGCGTATCGTGCGGCGGAACGGATGAAGGGCAGGCAATTCAACAAGATCACGATCAGCGCGTCGCTGATGATTGTCGTGGTCGCTGTATTTTGGATCTGGAGCTCTTATCAGGCAGCCCGCTCCACACTGGAGTCCATGGCCGCTGAACGGGTGGCTCGGCTCGAGTCGGCTTATCAAACCAATCTCGAACACTACGGCCGCTTCATGACCCAGCTTGCGCTGGTAGTGGGCAACGAGACCGACATCAATACGTTGTTCTATCAAGGCGGTCTCGCTGTTCAGCGCGAGGGCGGAGGTGCCGGTGGTGCCGAAGCCGCTGCCATTCGAGCAGCGCTGACCGAGCGTCTGAGTACCGCTTGGGCGTTGGCTGGTGAGCAGGGGATCGCACGGGAATTGCATTTCCACCTACCACCGGCGACGTCTTTCTTGCGGCTGCATAACCCTTCGCAATTCGGTGATGATCTCAGTGACGTCCGCGATATGGTGGTAGCGACCAATCGAAGCGGCCAGCCCGCTTTTGGCGTGGAAGTGGGGGTTGCCAGCGGCGGCATTCGCGGGGTGGTACCCATCAGCCACACGACTCCCGATGGCCGCTCGGTTCACGTAGGCACACTGGAGGCGGGAACCAGTTTGGCAGCGATGCTGGATATGATCGCCCGGGAAGTCGGGGCGGAATTCTCGATTCTGCTGGATGACGCGCACATGCGCCGCTCGCTGGGTGCTCCTGCCTATGCTCGGTTGGTCGAGGACCAACCCTCGGTCAACAACCTCCGGGTCATGACTTCTACCGATATGGATGGCACCTTGTCGCTGCTCAATGCCATCGGCTACGACGGCCTGGTAGCCGATGACTGGCAATGGCTGCGCGAAGCTGAAACGACAGCGTTCGCCATCGCCCGCATCCCGCTGCGCGATTTTGCCGGCGATGAAGACGAGCAGCGGGCAGACATCGGTACCGTACTGGCCTGGGTATCGCTCGACGAGCAATTGGTCACCTTCAAGCGCGATGTCGCTGAGGCAGTGGTGATCGCCTTATTTGTGGTGTTTTTCCTGGAGGCCATGCTCTTTTTCGCACTGGGGCAGGAGCAAAAGCTGGCGCTGCAGCGCAAGGCCTCGGTCACGGACTCACTCACGGGTGTGTCCAATCGGCGGGCTTTTGATGAGGCCCTCGATGCCGAGATCCGTCGTGCTGCTCGCAGTGGTCATCCCGTCACGCTCGTGATGGCCGATGTCGACTACTTCAAGCGCTATAACGATCACTATGGGCATCAGAGTGGTGACGAGTGTCTGCGCCGGGTGGCGGCCAGCATGGGCGGTGAGTTGCGTCGGGCGGGCGACTTCATTGCCCGCTATGGCGGTGAGGAGTTTGTGGTGATCTTACCCGACTCCTCGCTAAGCGCTGGCTTGGCTGTGGCAGAAAAGCTACGCCGTTCAGTCGAAAATCTGAAGATTCCCCACGACAAACATCCCGGTGGCAAGCGAGTCACGATCAGCCTGGGCGTTGCCGCAGGTAGGGTGTCCCAGAACGACGCGAAGGCGCTGGTCGCCATGGCCGATGAAGCGCTCTACCGAGCCAAGGGTGCCGGGCGCAATAACAGCCAGGGACTGCGGTTCGGCGACGATGACAACGGCGGTCAGCCACTGCCACTGCTCTATCGGTAGAAAGTCAATTTTTTGCCCGTTCGCGCTGGGTTAGACTCCGCGCCCGACGCGCTTCCCCCCCCCCCATTCAGGTCCAAGCGACAGGGCGCGTCTCCCGTGCAGAGGCCCCCATGTTTGCAGACGTTTTTCCGGATCTGTCAGTCACCCAATTGTGGCTGGTCGCCGGCGCCGTCATTTTTGCGGCGATTACCCGTGCTTTTTCAGGCTTTGGCTTTGCCCTCATGGCAGTGCCGGTCTTCTCCTTGTTTCTCGCGCCCGCCGATTCGGTCGTGCTGAGCGCCATTCTGACCATTGCGGTGAGTTCGATTTCCCGCAAGGCCTGGTGGGGTAAATTTCCGGTAGAGGCGGCGCGGCCGATGGTGGCGGGTTCTTTGGTGGGAACGGCCGCGGGTGTCTACTTTCTTTCCAATGCGTCAGTGGATGAATTCCGCCTGTGGATCGGACTGTCGGTGATCGCGGGGTGTGTGGCGCTGGCTACCGTTAAACCTCGTGAGCAAAGCGCATCGGTCGGCTTCGCCGGGGGCACCGGGGTGGCGTCGGGTTTGATGAATGGCGCTTTTGCGATCCCAGGGCCGCCAGTGGTGCTCTATGTCATGGCAACACTGCACGATCCGGTGAAGTCGCGCGCCTTTCTGATGATGTTCTTTTTCGTCTCGAATCTGATCTCGATGTCGATGTTCACCGTGGCGGGCATTGTCACGACCGCGCCGTTCTACCTGTTCCTGGTGGCATTCCCGGTCATGTTGCTCGGTGATCGCATTGGCGCTTGGCTATTCCTGCGCAGCCAGGGGCGCGCCTATCGACCGATTGTGATGACGGTCTGTGTTCTGGTGGGTGTGGCGATTACCGCCAAAGCGCTACTCGGCTGACTATTGTTTGACGTTGGCGCGCACGATGCGCGCCTTGTCGCGGGCCCAGTCCCGGCTCTTTTCGGTCTCCCGCTTGTCGTGCTGCTTCTTGCCCTGAGCGAGGGCAATCTTCGCCTTCACGAGATGTCCCTTCCAGTAGAGTCCCGTGCACACGCAGGTCTGCCCGTGCGCACTGATGGCCTGATTGATCTTGGCGAGTTCGCGCTTGTGCAGCAGTAGCTTTCGCGACCGGGTAGGGTCGGTCACGTAATGGGTTGAGACCGTACCGAGAGGCGTGATTTGTGCGCCAAACAAAAAGGCTTCGCCATTCTTCATCAGGACATAGGAGTCCGTCAGCTGAACCTTGCCGGCCCGCAGTGCTTTGACTTCCCAGCCCGCCAGCGACACGCCCGCTTCAAAGGTATCGAGCAGGTGATAGTCAAACCTCGCCCGCTTGTTCTGCGCGATTGTGTTGTCCGGTGCTTTTTTGTGTTTCGATTTACCCATGGCGCGCATTATACGGAGACACGCGCATATTGGGATTGCACATTGACCAGTGAGAGCATTTGAGTGTTAGACAGTAATGTGCCGCGGCCTTGGGCCGGGCGCACCACACTGGTGTTTTCGCTCGCCGCCGTGGCGGTAGGCCTGGGGAATCTGTTTCGTATGCCCTGGCTAATTGGCGAGCACGGGGGCGGCCCGTTCTTCCTGGCCTATGTGCTCTCGCTGCTGCTGTTGACCACACCCGTGTTAATCGCCGAGGTGATGCTCGGTGCCTTTGGTCGAGGCTCTCCACTGGGCAGCCTGCGTTGGGCTGCCGACCAATCTGGGCGCGCCCCTCAGTGGCAGTGGCTCGGCGTTGCGCAGGCCTTGCTGGCCTTGTTACTGGCGGTGGAACTGGCGCTGGTCACTGTCTGGATGATCGATCGGGCATTCGTCTTGCAGGTGGGGGATCTCGCTGCAGCCAGTCCCAACGATTTCGCCGATAGTTTTGTGGCGTTGGCGCAATTGGATTTGCTCGAATTTTGGGGGCTTGCGGCTTTGCTGCTGCTCGCTGGTGTGCTGGCGGCGGCGGGGCCAGGTATCGCCATGGGGGTCATTGGCTGGTTGCTGCTGCCCGGTATCGTGGTCACGCTGTTTGCTCTCGTGGACTACAGCTTGAGCTTCGGCGCTCTGCGTGAGGCCGAGGAGTTCCTGTTTCGTCGTGATACCGACCGCTTTGATATGAATTCGGCACTCGCCGCGTTGATGTCAGCGGCGATTACGCTGGGGGCTGGTCTAAGCGTTGGGCTCTGTTTTGGCGGTCGAGCGCCAGCTCAGCTGCCTCTGGCACGCTCGGTTTTGGCCAGTGCCGTGCTCGATACCTTGTTCATGCTCGCGGTGGTCATCGTAGTGGTGCCCCTGCTCTATGCGGTGAATATGGAGCCCACCGAGGGTGCTGCACTGGTCTTTGTGGCTTTGCCTTATGCCTTTGGCAATTTGCCGTTGGGCGAGGCTTATGGCGCGCTGTTTTTCGGGGCAGCGGCGGCGGCAGGCTTTGCCGCGTTGGTGGCATTGCTCGAGCCCGCCATCATGGTGTTGCGCAGTGAGCTGGAATGGCCGCGTTGGTTGGCGGCCATCGTGGTGGTGGGATTGGTCTGGATGCTGGCGATTACACCGGGCGCCACACAGGACCGCTCGCTCTACACGCTCGATGGAATGATTGCTGTGCTGCTGCCGGTGAGTTTGTTGCTGACCGCGGTGTTTGTCGGGTGGCGCATGCCAAGGGCGCTGGTGCGGGGTGAGCTATACCTGGTGCCACGCTGGCTGTTCATGACCTGGTGGACGCTGCTGCGCTGGGTGGTGCCATTGCTGGCAGCCGTGCTGGTCGTGTGGCAATGGCAAGCGGGGTGACCCGCGCTGGTTTAGAATGCCGCCATGACGACGATTGACCGCAGCGCGCTGCTGCCACACAGCGCTCAGCATCTCTATGACCTGGTGGCGGATATTGAACGCTACCCAGAGTTTCTCGATGGTTGTGTGGGCGCCGAAATCCTCGAGCGTGACACCGTTACGGTGACTGCGCGTCTGCGTTTATCCCGAGCGGGTCTTAGCCACAGTTTTGTCACCCGCAATACCATGCATGAGCCTGACTCGATTGCATTGGAACTGGTCGACGGCCCGTTCGAAAAGTTTACCGGGCAATGGCTGTTCACCGCGCTCTCGCCCGAGGCCTGCAAAGTGGCCCTCCAGCTCAGTTTTCGATTGCGTAGCGGTTTGGTGCATGCCGCGGCCGGTAAGCTGTTTGATCGGGTCGCGGTCGATATGGTTGATGCCGTGGTGCGCAGGGCAGGCGCACTCAGTGAAGGGGAGCGACCATGAGTGACGTCATTGACGTGGAGGTGGTTTACGCACTGCCCAACAAGCAGCACATCGCGCGTCTGACCGTGGCGCTGGGGACGACAGCGCGCGAGGCGGTGGACCTCGCCGATATGCCCGCTCGTTTTGAAGGGCTTGTTATCGACGACAAGACCAAACTCGGTGTTTTTGGCAAGGCCGTTCCTCAGAGCAGGGTGCTCGAGGCGGGGGATCGGGTGGAGATTTACCGGCCGCTGATTGCCGATCCCAAAGAGGCTCGCCGTGCCCGGGCTCAGCGTGCCAAGGAGGCCAGAGAGGAGGGCGCTGACTGAGTAGTCCTGGCCAGCGGCTTATTCTGCGCTGCCGTCGTCGCTGCTTTGTCCGTCGGCGCTGCCTTCGGTCTCTTCTTCATCCAGCCCGGCGGTGCCACCTGCCCACACGGGCTTCATGTCACCCTCGACGTTGACCAGCTTGTCATCGGCGAATACCACGGTCACTTCTCGCTCGCGGATCGTGCGATCGCCATTGCGCAGCGAATAACGGTAGTCCCAGCGTTCAGCGTGGAATGTGTCCTCGATGAGCGGCGTACCCATGATGAAGCGGACCTGTCTCCGGCTCATGCCTTCCTTCAATTGGGCGACCATGTCTTCGGTGACAATATTGCCCTGCTCGACGTTGATGCGATAAACGCCCGGGAAGCCAAAGCCGCCACCGCAGCCGGACAAGATTGCGACGAACAGGATCAGTAGAGAGTTGCGGAGGAATTTCACGGGATGCGATAGCTACCAAGGAATCAATAGGGCTGGCATCATACCCGGATCCCCCGATATCGAGAACATTCCTAATGTCCAACCAGAATGCTGAGCTCAAGCGCGCCGGACTCAAAGTCACGTTGCCACGACTCAAGATCCTGCAGATTCTTGAAAGCACGGCTGCGACTTCGGAGCACCTCAGTGCCGAAGATGTCTATCAACGGCTGCGTGATGCCGGAGAGGACGTCGGTCTGGCGACCGTTTACCGGGTGCTGACCCAGTTCGAAACCGCAGGTCTTGTGGAGCGCCATAACTTTGAGACAGGGCATTCCGTGTTCGAGCTGTCATCAGAGGACCACCACGACCACATGGTCGATGTGGAGACCAATGAGGTGATTGAGTTTATCGATGAAGAAATCGAGGCTCGTCAGCACGCCATCGCGGAAAAGCATGGTTACGAAATCATCGACCACGCGCTGACGCTTTACGTACGCAAGAAGCAATAACCTCTCTTGGGGGCGCGTCAGGCGCCCTCGAGCATCTCCCGGGCGTGGTTGCGGGTGCTCTCGGTGATTTTCAAGCCGCCCAGCATGCGCGCCACCTCTGCTACCCGTCCTTCCTTGTTCAGCGCGACCAGCCCAGTGCTGACCTGTTTGGCGTCACCCGCTTTGTGAACTTGCAGGTGCTGTTCGCCCTTCGCGGCAACCTGGGGCTGGTGGGTCACGCAGACGACCTGTACTCGTTTGGCCAGTTGCCGTAGTAACTCACCCACCACCTCGGCGGTGCCGCCGCCGATGCCCACGTCGACTTCATCGAACACCATGGTTGGTGAGGTGGCAACTTCAGCGGCGGCAACCTGGAGGGCGAGGCTGATACGAGACAATTCCCCCCCTGATGCCACTTTACCCAGCGAACCCGGGGCCGCACCTGGGTTGGTGCTGATCAGCAGTTCGACGGATTCGGCGCCATGGCTCTGGGGCGTCTTCGCATCGCTGGGCGCCAAATCCACGGTCAGCTGGCACCGGTCCATCGCCAGTTGGGCGAGGATCGCCATGGTCTTGCTGGCGAGTTTTTTACCCGCTTTTTTGCGAGCACTGGTCAGTTTGTTGGCCGCTTTCTGCCAGTGGCTGGCGGCATCGGCAAGCGACTGCTCCAGTTGTGTCACCCGCGCGTCATCACCATCGATGGCCGCAAGTTCCTCAGCCAATTGCTGGTGATGGTCCTGAAGCTGTTCGGGCAATACGCGGTGCTTCCGCGCGAGGTCATAAATGGCTTCCAGCCGCCGTTCGACCTCATCGAGCCGCTGTGGATCGGTGTCCACGGATTCCGCATAGCGGCGTAGCTCGTGGTGCACCTCGTCGAGCTGGATTTCAACGCTGGCCAGCAGTTCCCGGGCATTGGCGACTTCGCGCTCGGGGTGGCGATCGTCATCGATGACGCCGCGCAGTCCGCGCAGTTGGTCTGCCTGGGTTTCGCAGGCTTCGGCAACCCGGCCCGCAGATTCGATAATGAAACTCGCGTTGGCGAGTTCCTTCTGGGCCGCTTCCAGGCGTTCGATTTCGCCGGCCTCGAGCGCGAGCTGGTCCAGCTCACTGACCTGATAAGTCAGCAGGTCACGCCTCGCCCGGTCCGCGTCGGTCTGGTTGGTCAGCTTGTCGTGTTGAGCCTTGAGGTTGCGCCACTGGTCGGCGAGGTCGGCGACACGCGCTGACAAATCGGTCACACCGGCGTAGGCATCGAGCAGTTGCCGTTGCACGGTGCGTCGCAGCAGGGACTGGTGAGCGTGCTGGCTGTGAATATCGACCAGCAGCGCGCCCAGTTCGGCACAATCTGCAAGCGTGGAGGGGCTGCCGTTGATGAACGCCCGGCTGCGACCATCTGCACTGATGGTGCGGCGGAGAATGCATTCCCCGTCCTGATCCAGATCTCGGGCTGCCAGCCAGTCCCGGGCGGCGCCAATGTCGCTGATATCAAATTCGGCGCTGATTTCGGCGCGCTGGGCCCCTGGTTGCACGGCTTTGGAGTCCGCTCGGTCACCCAGACACAAACCGAGGGCGTCGAGCATAATCGATTTGCCTGCACCGGTTTCGCCGGTGATCACGGTCATACCGCGCGCGCAGTCGACCTCAAGCTGGTCGACGATGGCGTAATGGCTGATAGCGAGGTGTTTGAGCATGGGGGTCGGTGTCCGGTTTGTGTCTTTATAGTCGATCCGCGCCGCGGGCGGAATCGCTTGGATGCGCACATGGACGCTTTTCTGGCCTCGATCCGGGTTTTTCCCGTGGTGGTGGCTGTGCTAAAACCTGCCCTGATGCATATCGGTACCCACCATGTCGTTTGAGGATCTCTCACCCCGCGCCTCGACCCTGCTGAAAACGCTGGTCGAGATGCATATTCGTGACGGTCAGCCCGTGGGTTCCAAGTCGCTGCATACCGAGAGTGCTCTGTCGGTCAGTCCGGCGACGATTCGCAATATCATGTCCGACCTCGAGGACCGGGGCTTTCTCGCGTCGCCGCATACTTCGGCCGGGCGGGTCCCCACGGCTCAGGGCTATCGATTCTTTGTGGACGCGCTGTTGCAGGTGCAACCGATCGCGGGGGATGCCGTCAACATGCTGCGCGAGGAGCTCAACCCGAACCGCCCTGCCAGTGAATTGGTGCAGGCGGCGAGCAATATGCTGGCGCATATCACCTCCCAGGCTGGCATCGTGACCGTGCCCCGCGCGCAGGCTTCCCAGTTGCGGCAGATTGAGTTTTTGCCCCTGTCAGACAACCGGGTGCTGGTGATATTGGTCATTAATGAGCGCGAGGTGCAAAACCGCATCATCCAGATGGCCAGGCCCATGGGGGAGGCTGAACTCAGGGCAGCGGCGGAGCTCATTAATCAGCGTTATGCGGGGGTTGAGCTCGGCGATGTCAAAACTCGCCTGGTGCGTGAGATGGCCGAGGCCCGCTCCCGTATCGACGACTACATGGCGGCGGCCCTCGAGCTGGCCAACAGTGCGCTGGAGCCCGAGAGCGATGAAGAGGGTTATGTGGTCGCCGGTGAGGGGCACCTGCTGGACCCGACCTCTGGCCAGGATATTTCCAAGCTGCGCGAACTGTTCGATGCCTTCGAGCGTAAGCGCGACCTGCTCGATCTGCTCGAGCGCTGCTCCCGGGCCGAGGGCGTACAAATCTTCATTGGCGAAGAAGCCGGCTACGAGGTCTTTGGTGATTTCAGCGTGGTCACGGCGCCCTATGCCCAGGGCACTCAACCGCTGGGTGTGCTCGGCGTTATCGGCCCCACGCGGATGGCCTATGAGCGTGTGATACCCATGGTGGATGTCACCGCGCGTATGCTCAGCGCAGCGTTGTCCAAATAGTCGCCATACCTCGACACCCTGCGGGGTCTCAGGCGACAAAAAAACCGTCAAAAATTGTGGTCTGACGCTTGAATCTGCGGCGGGCTGTCCCCATGTGATTCCCGAACATTCATTTTGGCCCGATGGGGCCGGCTAAACAGGGGAGCACCATGGCGGACGAGCAGCCAGACAACCTGGAACAGGACACCGACAACGTCGAGGTCGAGGCAGCCGAAGCAGCGGCTGATGAGAGCCTTGAGGACACCATTGAAACCCTCCAGGCAGACCTCGCCGAAGCTCGGGAATCTGCTCTACGGGCCCAGGCAGACGCGATCAATGTACAGCGCCGCGCCGAGCAGGAAGTCGAGAAGGCTCGCAAGTTCGCCCTCGAGCGTTTTTGTGGCGAGCTGCTGCCCGTGGTCGACAACATGGAGCGCGCGCTGCTGGCGGCCAGTGAGAGCGATGCCGGGCATGCCATCGTCGAAGGCGTTGAGCTAACGCTCAAGAGTTTCGTCGATGTGCTGGCCAAGTCGGGTGTTGAGTCGGTAGACCCCACTGGCGAGCCCTTCGATCCCCAGACTGCTCAGGCGATGACCATGGTGGCCAACCCCGATGTTGAGCCCAACACCGTGCTCAACGTGATGCAGAAGGGCTACACCCTCAACGGTCGCCTACTGCGTCCGGCGATGGTGGTTGTGAGCAAAGCCGCGGACTAAATGCAAAGCGGGTTGCCGCGGTGGGCTTGAAATGACACCAGCCCCTTGAAATCGCCGCAAGCGCACCCAAATACAGAGACAACGAGATTGACCGGCCCGAGCCGGGCTGAGAGGAGAACTGAGATGGGCAAGATTATCGGTATCGACCTGGGAACCACCAATTCCTGCGTCTCCGTACTCGAGGGCGGTAGCCCCCGGGTGATCGAGAACGCAGAGGGTGGTCGCACCACACCGTCGATCGTGGCTTACACCGACGACGGTGAAATTCTGGTCGGCCAGTCGGCCAAGCGCCAGGCGGTCACCAACCCCAAGAACACCCTGTTCGCGGTCAAGCGACTGATCGGTCGCCGCTTCGACGACAAGGTCGTGCAGAAGGACATCTCTATGGTGCCTTACGACATCGTCAAGGCGGACAGCGGGGACGCTTGGGTCGCTGCGAAGGGCAACCCCATGGCACCGCCCCAGGTGTCAGCGGAAGTGCTGCGCAAGATGAAGAAAACCGCCGAGGAGTACCTGGGCGAGTCGGTCACCGAGGCGGTGATCACTGTTCCTGCCTACTTCAACGACTCCCAGCGTCAGGCTACCAAGGACGCCGGCAAGATCGCCGGTCTTGAAGTCAAGCGCATCATCAACGAGCCCACTGCTGCGGCGCTCGCTTATGGCATGGACAAGGCCAAGGGCGATCACACGGTCGCGGTTTACGATCTCGGTGGCGGTACCTTCGATATCTCGATCATTGAGATCGCAGAAGTCGATGGTGAGCACCAGTTCGAAGTATTGTCGACCAACGGTGACACCTTCCTTGGTGGTGAGGACTTCGACCTGCGTCTGATCGAGTACCTCGCGGACGAGTTCAAGAAAGAAAACGGCATCGACCTGCACAATGACCCGCTGGCGTTGCAGCGACTCAAGGAAGCTGCCGAGAAAGCCAAGATCGAACTCTCCAGCTCGCAGGCAACTGAAGTAAACCTGCCGTACATCACTGCCGATGCGACCGGTCCCAAGCACCTGGTAGTGAAACTCTCGCGCTCCAAGCTTGAGTCGCTGGTTGAAGAGCTGGTCAAGAACTCGCTCGAGCCGGTCAAACAGGCGCTGCAGGACGCTGGCTTGTCACCCAGCGAGATCGACGACGTCATCCTGGTCGGTGGTCAGACCCGTATGCCGCTGGTGCAGCAGACCGTTGCTGACTACTTCGGCAAAGAGCCGCGCAAGGACGTGAACCCGGACGAAGCGGTTGCCATGGGCGCCTCTATCCAGGGTGCAGTACTGGCGGGTGACGTCAAAGACGTACTGCTGCTCGACGTGACCCCGCTGACGCTGGGTATCGAGACCATGGGTGGCGTGGCGACACCGCTGATCGAGAAGAACACCACCATCCCGACCAAGAAGTCGCAGGTGTTCTCGACCGCTGAAGACAACCAGACCGCCGTGACCATTCACGTGGTCCAGGGTGAACGTAAGCAGGCAGCTGGCAACAAGTCGCTGGGCCGTTTTGACCTCGCGGACATCCCGCCTGCGCCCCGCGGCATGCCGCAGATCGAAGTGACCTTCGATCTCGATGCCAACGGCATTCTGAATGTTTCTGCCAAAGACAAAGCGACTGGCAAGGAGCAGACGATTCGCATCACTGCGTCGGGCGGTCTGTCGGATGATGAGATCGACAAGATGGTGGCAGACGCCGAGGCAAATGCCGAGGCGGACAAGGCCTTCGAAGAGCTCATCGCGGTGCGTAACTCTGCCGACGGTATGATCCACGCAGCCAAGAAGACGCTGGAAGAAGCGGGCGAGCACGCGACCGATGACGAGCGCGCGGCGATCGAAGCGGCCATCGCTGAAGCCGAAGAGGCAGTGAAAGGCGATGACAAGGACGCGATCGAAGCAGCGACCACCAAGCTGACCGAGGCGACCGGTGGTGTGGCGCAGAAGATGTATGCTGCGCAACAGGCCGCGGGTGAGGGTGCCCAGGCAGCGGGTGCCGGTGCCGGCGCTGCAGAAGGCGCTGCCGCGGATGACGCTGCGGAAGGTGATGTTGTCGACGCTGAGTTCGAAGAAGTCAAAGACGACGACAAGAAGTAATCGCCTCCGGCACCTGTGTGCCGGCCGGTGACATGCACGCGGCGACGCGGGGAATGCAGTCCATTTCCGCGTAGCCGCCTTTTTTTTATGGGCTGTTCAGTTTTGTTGGGAATGTTCAGGGGCGAGGCGTATGTCCAAGCGTGATTATTACGAAGTGCTCGGGGTCGACAAGACCGCGAGTGAGCAGGACATCAAGAAGGCGTATCGCCGAGTGGCGATGAAGTTCCATCCGGACCGTAATCCCGACGATCCCGACGCTGATGAAAAGTTCAAGGAAGCGACTGAAGCTTACGAAGTGCTGTCTTCCGAGGAGAAGCGCCACGCCTACGATCAGTTTGGTCACGCCGGGGTGGACCCGAGCATGGGCGGCGGTGCCGGTGGCTTCCAGGGTGGCAGTTTTTCCGACATCTTCGGCGACGTTTTCGGCGACATCTTTGGTGGTGGCGGTGGTGGACGGCGCGGTGGTCCCCAACGCGGTTCCGATTTGCGCTACACCCTTGAAATCTCGCTCGAGGACGCGGTGCGTGGCACCACCGTTGAGATCCGCGTGCCGACCCTGCAGCACTGTGACACCTGCGATGGCAGCGGCGCCAAGCCCGGGACCAGTCCGGTGAGCTGTGGCAGCTGTGGCGGCACCGGACAGGTACGTATGCAGCAGGGTTTCTTCCAGGTGCAGCAAACCTGCCCGAAGTGCCGTGGCCGCGGCAAGACGATTTCGGACCCCTGCGGCGACTGTCGCGGACAGGGTGTGGTCGAGAAGACCAAGACGTTGTCTGTCAAGGTGCCGCCTGGTGTCGATACCGGTGATCGCATTCGTCTCAGTGGCGAGGGTGAGGCCGGGCCAAATGGTGGCCCTGCGGGCGACCTGTTCGTCCAGATTGCAGTGAAACAGCATCCACTCTTTGAGCGCGATGGTCGCAACCTGTATTGCGAAGTCCCGATCAATTTCGCAGACGCGGCGCTGGGCGGTGAGCTTGAAGTGCCGACACTGGATGGACGCGTCAAACTCAAGATCCCCGCTGAGACCCAAACGGGCAAAATGTTCCGTTTGCGAGGCAAAGGGGTGCAGCCGGTGCGTGGTGGCCCCCAGGGAGACCTGCTGTGTCGGGCGGTGGTCGAGACACCGGTCAATCTCAGCAAGGAGCAGCGCAAACTGTTGGAGGAATTCCGCGGTACGCTCAGTGAGGGCGGCGATCACCAGTCGCCCCGCCAGTCGAGCTGGTTCGAGGGTGTGAAGTCCTTCTTTGACGGGATGACCCATTGAGCACCCGGGTTGCTATTGCCGGGGCGACCGGTCGCATGGGCCGCATGTTGTTGGCTGCTGTGGCTGACAGCGAGCTTGAGCTCACCGCAGCCATTGCTCGCCCGGGAGATAGTCTTGTGGGCGTGGATACCGGTGCGCTGATGGGCGGTGAGCCCAGCGGCGTGGTCATCAGCGACGACCTAGCTGCCGTAGCGGGCGGGATCGATGTGCTCATCGACTTTACGTTGCCCGAAGTCACGCTGGCCAACGCCGCCGTCTGTGCGGAGCACGGCGTGGGCATGGTGATTGGCACCACTGGTTTCTCAGAGGAGCAACGGGTGACGCTCGATGGCTTTGGTGAGCGGATTGCCCTCTGTGTGGCCGCCAACTTCAGCACAGGGGTGAACTTGTTGTTTGATCTGCTGCGCAAGGCGGCGTTGGTGCTGGGTGACAGCGTGGATATCGAAATCAGTGAAACCCACCACCGACACAAGATCGACGCGCCCTCAGGCACCGCGTTGGCGATGGGTGAAGTGGTCGCAGATGCCCTCCACCGCAACCTTGCCGAAGTGGCGGTTTTCGGTCGGGAAGGGCGCAGCGAAGCCCGTGATCGCCGTACCATTGGTTTTGCGACCCAGCGAGCGGGCGATGTGGTCGGTGACCACACGGTGCTATTTGCGGCAGAGGGCGAGCGAATCGAGTTGACCCACAAGGCCAGCTCGCGCATGGCCTTCGCCCAGGGGGCCGCCCGTGCGGCAGGCTGGCTGTCGGATCGACCCGCGGGCAGCTATGACATGCAGGATGTATTGGGACTCAGGGAGAGTACGGCGTGAATGACATGACCCCAGGCACAGAAGCCGCAGCCAATATCGTCGAGATCAATGAGGCCAACGCTCAGGCGTTGCTGATTGATGAGTCCTTCAATCGGCCCGTGGTGGTGGACTTTTGGGCGGAGTGGTGCGGGCCATGCCGACAACTCATGCCCATTCTTGAAAAGCTCGCCGAGGAGTTTGCCGGCGCGTTTTTGTTGGCCAAGGTCAACGCAGACGAGCAGCAAATGCTCGCCGGTCAGCTGGGTGTGCGCAGTTTGCCCACCGTGATGGTCATCAAGGATGGCCAGCCAATTGATGGCTTCACCGGTGCGCAGCCCGAGTCGGCGGTGCGCGAGGTGCTCGCCAAACATTTGCCAGCGCCCTGGGCGGCTTCGATCAGCGAAGCCCAGGCGATGCTGGATTCCGGTGACGCCAATGCCGCAGTGAACCTGCTGCGGGGTGTCTGGGAGGAGTCTGGTCGCGCTGTGGACATCACCTTCCTCTACGCCCGAGCGCTGCTGGCTGCCAACCGATGTGACGATGCCGAACAGGTGCTCGCTGAAGTCAAGCTGGTGGACCAGAATGCCGAATACGAGCAGCTGCAGGCGCAGTTGGAGTTGGCGAGGGAAGCGGCGAAGTCACCCGAAGTCGAGGCGCTCGAGCGTGAGTTGGCCGCTGATGAGACCAATCTAGAGGTTCGCCTGAAGCTTGCGGTGCAGCTCAGTCAGGCGGGGCAGTATCGCGATGCGCTGGAGCATATGCTGCAGGTGCTGCGAACCGACCGTGATTTTGGCAATGGCGAAGCCAAGCGGCTCTATCTCGATACGATTGCCACCATCGGCAAGGGCGACCCTATCGCCGCCGAGTACCAGCGAAAGCTCTTCTCGCTGCTCTACTGATTGGGCACGCTTGCGCGGGTTTCGGGGGGGTGCCCCCGGGCCGCGCCATACCCCGTTTATCGCTACTGATTCAGGTGTCGCACTGGCTCGCAAAGCTCGCGGGCGGCACTTGCAAAGCGGGCATATCTGCCCTACATTCTTTCGCGTAAAAAAACATACTCAAGGTTCAAATTCGACCTCGCGACCGGTCTGTCGCGGGTGTTGTAACCCCCACCACAAGAGCGAGAAACCGTTATGGATATTTCATTCGCCCCGGAAGATCTGGCATTCCGCGACGAAGTTCGCGCGTTCTTTGCAGAGAACTTCACCGACGAGCTGATTGAGCGTCTCAAGGGAGACAACTTCAAGGAAGCCATTGTCGAGTGGCAGAAACTGGTCCACGCCAAGGGTTGGATTGCCCCCAACTGGCCTGCGGAGTACGGCGGCACCGGCTGGACCGCAACCCAGAAGTACATTTACGAGACCGAGCGTTCGCTGGCGGGTGTTCCCAACACCATTCCTTTTGGTCTGGGCATGGTTGGCCCGGTGATCTATCAGTTCGGCAATGACGAGCAGAAAGCCAAGTTCCTGCCCCGCATTCTCTCCAGCGACGACTGGTGGTGCCAGGGTTACTCGGAGCCGGGCTCCGGTTCTGACCTTGCCAGCCTCAAGACCAAGGCTGAACTCGATGGTGACCACTACGTCATCAACGGCGCCAAGATCTGGACCACTTACGCCCAATACGCTGACTGGATCTTCGTGCTGGTTCGCACCAGCAACGAAGGCAAGAAGCAGGATGGTATTACTTTCATCCTGGTCGACATGAAGTCCGAAGGCATCAAGGTCAACCCGATCATCTCGATCGACAACGAGCACAGCCTCAACGAAGTCGAGTTCAACAATGTTCGTGTGCCGGTTGAGAACGTGGTTGGTGAAGTGGGTAAAGGCTGGACGCTGGCCAAGGCACTGCTCGCCCACGAACGTACGGGTATCGCCGGTGTTGCTGACAGCAAGCGTCGCCTGCGTTTCGTCAAGGAAGTTGCTGCCAAGGAAGTCAATGGCGGTGTGCGACTGATGGACGACCCCGCCTTCCAGACAAAACTCTCAGACATCGAATTCGAGTTGATGGCACTGGAGTTCACCGAATTGCGCACGCTAGCGGCGCAGGCGGCTGGCGGTTTCCCTGGTCCTGAGTCTTCGCTGCTCAAGATCAAGGGCACCGAAATTCAGCAGGCGCTGCAGGAGCTGCAAATGGAAATCGCGGCCTACTACCAGGGCGTTTTGCCCCGCGATCTCGACGTCGGCCATGAGTTTGGTTCCGATGCCCGGCGCCAGTTCATGTACGGCCGCGCGGCGACCGTTTATGGCGGTTCCAACGAGGTGCAGAAAAACATTATTTCCAAGTACGTGCTTGGCCTTGAGTAAGCAGTAGGGAGACGTCGAGCAATGAATTTCGATTACACAGAAGAGCAGCAAATGGTGCGCGACTCGATCGCGCGTTTCGTCCAGGATGACTACGACTGGGACAAGCGTCGTGCGATTGTGGAGTCAGAGGCGGGCATGAGCCGTGAACACTGGAATACCTTCGCCGAGCTGGGTTGGCTGTCCATTCCCTTCGCCGAAGCCGACGGTGGTTTTGGCGGTGACATTGTCGACCTGACCGTGGTCATGGAAGAGCTGGGCAAAGGCCTCGTGGTTGAGCCTTATTTCCCGTCTGTTGTGTTGTTTGGCGGGGCTGTCGCCCGTGCCGGTAGCGAAGCGCAGCGTGCGGCCGTTCTGCCGAAGCTGATCGAAGGCGGCACCCTCGGTGCATTCGCCTACGTAGAGCGTCAGAGCCGACATGCCATGACCGACTGCAAGACCAGCGCCAGCAAGGATGGCGAGGGATATGTGCTCAACGGTGAGAAGGTTGTGGTGTTCAACGGCGAACACGCAGACCAGCTGGTTGTACTGGCGCGCACCAGTGGCGAGCAGACAGACCGTGATGGTCTTTCGCTGTTCCTGGTGGATGCTTCTGCCGAAGGTGTCAGCAAGCTGGCCTACCCGATGATGGATGCCCAGCGCGTGGCTAACATCAGCTTCGAGAACGTCAAGCTCGGTGCGGACGCCCTGTTGGGTGAGGAAGGCGGTGCCGCCGATGTCGTTGACGCCCTGCAGCGTGAGGCATTGATTGCCTTGTGTGCCGAAGCCGTCGGTATCATGGGTGTGCTGAATGCCAAGACCCTCGAATACACCAAGACCCGCGAGCAGTTCGGAGTGGCGATTGGCTCCTTCCAGGCGCTGCAGCATCGTATGGTCGACACCATGATGGCGTTCGAGCAGTCCAAGTCCATGCTGTTCAAAGCCTTGTGCGAGTATCAGGAAGATCCAGAAGCCGCGACGGCGACAGTCCACGCCCTGAAGGCGATGATCGACCGCACCAGCAAGCTGGTCTATGGCGAGGCGATTCAACTGCACGGTGGCATGGGTCTGACCGACGAGCTCGATATTGGTCACTATGCCAAGCGTTTGATGATGATCAACACGACGCTGGGTGATGGCAGTTTCCACCGCACCCAGTTCGCCAAACTCAGCTACGCTGCCTGATCATGGATATTGCTGGCAAGGTCTGCATCGTCACTGGTGGCGCCCGGGGTATTGGCCGGGCGCTCGCTGAGCGTCTGCACAAAGCAGGTGCCAAGTTTGTTGCTGTGGCAGACCTGAATCAGGAGGCGGCTGATGAGGCCGCTGCTGCTGTGGGTGGCCGTGGCTTCGCAGTCGACGTACGCAGCGAGGCTCAGATCCGTGCGATGGTCGAAGCGGTCGAAACAGAGCAGGGGCGCGTCGACCTGTTTTGTTCCAACGCTGGCATCATCGGCGTGGATGGCGATCCCTGGTGGGCGTGCTCTGCTCCGGATGAGCAGTGGCAGTCCATGTGGGAGATCCACGTGATGGCCCACGTTTACGCCGCCCGGGCCTGTCTACCCGGCATGATCGAGCGCGGTGAGGGTTACTTTCTCAATACCGTGAGTGCTGCGGGCTTGCTCAACCAGATTGGTACCGCGCCCTATGGTGTGACCAAGCATGCGGCCATTGGTTGGGCCGAGTCGCTGGCCATTACCCACGGTGATCACGGTATCAAGGTGAGCTGTCTATGCCCCCAGGCGGTTGATACCGCCATGATTCAGGGTGCAGAGAACGGCGGCATTGCAGGGCTCGATGGGGTGTTGTCGCCTGAGGATGTTGCCGATAAGGCGATTGAAGGCATTGCTAGTGAGCAGTTCCTGATTCTTCCCCATCCGCAAGTTGAGGAGTACCGCCAAGCCAAAGCTGCGAACTACGAGCGATGGCTGGGTGGCATGCGCAAGTTGCGTCGCATGTTTGGCACCCCTACAGTGGACTGATCCCCCCAGTTCAGGAGTCCGTCGTGGACCGCCAAACCCGACTGGCACGGACCATCCTCAATGGTTTTGCCGCGTACTTCGCCCAGTTCGAAAACATCACACTGGCGGCCCGTACGCGATTCGAAAACGCTGAGTGGAACTCGATGCACGAGGCTTCCACTCAGCGTATCGACCTCTATCGAGCCCAAGTGCTCAAGACCCTCGAATACGTCAAATACATTGCTGCGGACGAGCTCAACGATCTGGAGTTCTGGACCGAGACCCGTGCGGTGTATGCCCACCTTGTGCGCGGTATGACCAACTTCGAGATTGCCGAGACGTTTTACAACTCGATCTACACAGCGGTCATGGGGCATCGCCAGATTCGCGATGAATACGCGTTCGTG
>CAYZWL010000045.1:0-24273 GCA_964482195.1 uncultured Alteromonadaceae bacterium
CCGGCTGCGAACGTCAATTACTTCGCTGCAATCTACCTGACCGAGAGCAAAGCTGGTCTGCCGCTTCGTAATCAAGCGCTCTCAGAGATAGGTGCGGCGATGATTGCGAGCATCGAGGCTCGAGAGACGACGGAGCTGTCCCGCTAGGCACAGCACTCAACTGCCAAATGTTCGTTGAGCGGCAGCTGTACCAGCGGCATTGATCGTTGGTGCTCTAAGCTACCTCCCTATGGTGTGGCCGTCGCGCAGCCGCTAGCGTAGCTGGCGAAGCGCTTTGCATATCAAAAGGAGACATCAATCCCATGCTGATCCACGGCCTAATTCTGTTTGCCACGGCCACTGCTGGGGTCTTCGTGGGCTGCGCGCTGTTTGGGTATCAACTCGAACCCAAGCGAAAATTCGGCGCGCCAGCTGCACTGGCGGTGACTGTGATACTCGCGCAGTTCCTCCCGAGTATCCCGTTCATCGATACGATTCTGCCCATGGTTGTCTTCTACGTGGTATTGATGGACGACACACTTGAGCGCGATAAGGTCAACAAGGTCTCTGCTTTTACACTGTTCTTCGTTGTTATCGCCAGTGCCCTGGTCTACCGCATACCCGGTAGTTAGCGCGATCGGGATTGCGCCTGCGAGTCGCGCCTAAACAGAGTGAATACCGCCCTTCAGTAAAAAATGAAAGGGTCCGAATTGCTGGGCGAGCAGAAGACCACGCCTTCTCCAATCCAGCCCGCCGCCATCATCGTTCTGGCGGTCTCCTGGCTGGCGACATAGCGGTGGTTGGTCTGTTGTTCGGCATCCCGGTTGTTGAATAGCCGCCACACCGGATCTGTACCCGTCGGGCAAATGCCACCCGTAGGCACTAACGCTTCAAAGGCGATGCCTTCGTAGGTCCATGCATCGGGTAACGCCCGTAGCGCACTGCATTCGTCCGGGTCGGCGGTATAAAAGTGAGAATCCACTGTCAGTGAATAAAACTTGCAGACCGGTTGGGCCGACTCAGGGTTACCCGTGTCATTGGGATACCAGGCAAAAAATCCACGATCCACGGTGTTCCAGTCGCGGCTGTCATGGAGTTGTTCGGCCTCGGCGTAATCAAAGGTGGAGTAGTAGCGCTGGGTTCTCGTATTGAAAAAACTGTAGACCGGGTTGGGTCGCCTGATTTCAGGAATGATCACAGCGGCGAGGGGTGTGGTTGTCTGCTCGTAACGTGCATTGCCGAGATACCCCAATGCCCGCACCACAAATGAGTAGGCACCGGGGGGCAGTCCCTGTATCTCAACCTCAGACACCGGTGACTGGGGCGGGATGAATCCAATCTCAGCGACTTGGAGGTTAATAATGATTTCATTGTCGACGACGTCTACTGAAACGTACTCAACCAATTCGAAAACGTTGTCCACACTGAACGCCACGGTGAAGGGCTCGTAGGGCTGTGGAGATTCCAATAGGGCGAAGGTCTGGGCTCGCACGTTGGCCAAAGCGCCATTGCTTAGAAGTGCCAGCAGCATTAACGCTACACCAGAGAGTCCTCGAATCATGTGCTTTTCCTCGTGGGATCGGGTGTCAACATCGGTTGCACGATGAAGTTTGAGTCTGCATATACAGTGTTTTCAGTGCATGCAGCATGAGATTTCCAGGAGCACCCAGAACACCACAAACAGGCGCTTGGGTCTGTAGGAAATAGCCCAATTCAAAGGTGCTACGCGAGCATCGATTTACGATTGGCCAAAAAAAACGCCGCCTGTGACGGGCGGCGTTCTTGTTTGGTACGAAGACCGAATCAGTCGTTATCAAACAACTTCTTCAGTGCACCGCCCAGACCGCTGTCTTCGGAATCTGACTTGTCGCCACTCTTTTGGCCGCCGCCGAAGAGGTTACCCAGGCCGCCAAAGTCCATGGGTTCGGCGGGGAGTGCGAAACGCTCGGCTGGCACTTCATCGTCTGTGAGTTCCTGCACCATCAAGTCTTTGCCAACCCGCAGAATGCCGACTTCCATGGCATTGAGCATTTCGTGCAAATCATCGGCGTGGCCGGCGGCTTCTTCGCCTGCCATCACTGCAGCAATTTGGGTCATCTTGAAGAGCGCCGCGGTAAACTCGCGCGCACGCTTGTCTCCAGAAAGCACCGCTTCTTCGACGCGCTCTTCGCCCTTGTTGTTGCGCAGGTGGAACTCGTAAACCTCACCATCGATGCCCGCAACCGTCTCTTTGCGGTTGGTCTCGTCGATAGAGATGACCTCGTCCGAGAGTTCGTCCTGGCTCATGTTCTGGACCATGCCCTTGGCCATGCTGCCCATCAAGCCCTGCATCATGGAGGTGGCGTTGATCACCATCGGCTCGCCATCTTCCATGTTCACCACATACATGGTGCCGTCGAGAATCACCGAATAGCTCGGCTCGCCAGTTGCGCCCATGCGCATTGCGGTGTCGCTGTACTCGTAGGAAATGGTCGGGCCACCCGGGCTCGCAATCAGTGCGGTGCCGGCGAGCACGGTTGCTGGCAGTAGGGCTGCTGCGACGGTCAGCGCTGATGCAATGGGCTTGGTGATGAAGCGGGCTTTCGGCGTCATGATCGTTATCTCTCCTGTGATGAATGTTGCGACCTCAAGCGTCGCGAATAGCCATTATGCCAGTGCGGTTGTTACATCAACATACGGGGCAGCGGGTGATTTCCTCGAGGTCAAAGTCCTGAATCGCCGGGTTCCAGCGCAAACGCAGTTCGTACTTGCGGCCATCCAGGCGGGCGCCACGTATGTCCAGCACATCGCCGCTTGCACCGACGTCTGCTTCATCGAGAGAGACCTCGTCTGTGGGCTCGATGTAGGGCTTGTGGAACCCATCGACACGAAAGTTCACGGTACGTGAGTTCACTTCGCCGGTGAAGCTTCGCGCCCACACGGTAATGTTGTAATCCCTCGGGAGGAGCTCGCTGTAGTTAAACGCCACACCGAAACCCGAGTTCTGGGATTGGGGAATCTCTGGGTAGGCGCGCCAGACATCAGTCCGCTCGCTACCGTAGGGCGCGCCCAGTGTCAGAGATTTCCGTCCTCTTGATGAAATCGTGACCCATATCTCTTCGATGCCCAGATCATAAACCGCCCAGCCGCGGATGATGCCAATGCCGGAGTAGAAGCCATCCTGAATGGGCTCTTCGAGTTCGATTTTGATCGCCGGCTGGCGGCCCTGTGCTCGAGTTACCTCGCAGTCCAACGTTTCTTCAACACAAAAGCTATCTCGTAGTGCTTCGAAGTTTTGTTGATCCAGCAGCGCTGTCGTGAGTGGTACCTGGTCGTCACGCTGTCCGCTGATCGCAATGATCTGGCTGGTAGATCCAGCAAACCAGGGCGCGTTATTGCCGTCGAAGTCACTGATCCACGGCGCACCACCGTGGGCCACGAATTCGAAGGGGCTCTCCGATTGGCCGTCGCGCGGGCCAACGGTCGCTGTCGCAGTAGCAAAATCGAAGTCAGCGAGCATGTCGAATTTCTGCATGGAGCCCGATCCATAAAACGAAAAAGCGGGTACAGGGTCAATGAAGCCTTCGGCGCTAGCGTAGTAGTCAAGCATCGTGATCATCTGGTACCGCTGCTCGGTGACGTCGGGGTCATCGCGGAGCCCTGTGCGCAACCAACCGATGCGCTCTCCCAGCCGATACTCGTTACCGGCCAGGTCGGTCTTGGTCTCCAGTCGGGCGATGGCAATATCATCGCTGACCTCTAACGCTGGGTCGTAGCCCTCGGCAATGCGGATGTCTTCGATCTGCCAGATACCAAAGGGCGCGAAACCGATCTCCCAGCCGGGCACAAATCGGTGCGAGGCAAGGTCGCTCGTGTCGACACAGCTTGCTGCGGTCAGAATGAGTCCGGGGCTTATCAGGCTGGCGACGCAGTGGGGATATCTTGGTTGGCGATCGTCAGCCAGAAAGAGTCCCACCGTGCGGTAAGGGTAGTCCGTGAGCGGTTGTCGGGGAGAACTAGTATTCACGGGCGTACTCACATAGGGCAGGGCGTCGGGCTCAAGACTTTGGGCAAGCGCCTTTGGTGGCAAAGCGGCGGCTCCAATGGAGAGTACCGTGAGGAGTGCCATGAAGATTGTCATGAGCAGAGTCGTGGGGGCTGCTGCCAAGCCTTGCCAATGTCTTGTTTCCACCGCTATCTCCCGTGCGTGGGTACGGTCTGCGCCGGTGTTGGCGTGACCTTGTAAAGCCAACGACTCATACGGCAGGTCTTATCCGCCTCTAGGAAAATAGGCTAGGTCCTCGCAGTGAAGCGCTATTCGTTAGGCGCATTGAAGTTCACCGCCCGTCGTGCATAGTGATCGCTGTACAGGCGCCTTCGTGCGCTGTCGCCGCTATGCGAAACAACAACAATAAATCTGGGGAACACCATGAAGAATCGTGTCATCAAACTGTTGGCCGGCGCTGTTGGCCTGTTGATGCTGGCTATGGGGCTGCAGTGGCTCATCATGCCGGGCGCCGCTGCCGAAGGCCTCGGTATGACTCTCGACGTCGGCCTGGGATTGAGTACGCA
The DNA here is from genome assembly GCA_964482195.1 of uncultured Alteromonadaceae bacterium. GTDB lineage: Bacteria > Pseudomonadota > Gammaproteobacteria > Pseudomonadales > Halieaceae > Luminiphilus. The sequence goes on from CAYZWL010000045.1 coordinate 4,531, forward strand.
GATTGGCGATCTGTCGGCGTTTTTTCTAACCGCAGGCATCTGCACCCTGATTGGTCTCGCCACCCGGGTCAGCAGTTGGTTCTACGCGGCGGCCTTGCTGCTGGGCCTTACGGCCTTCGGGCGCACGGTGGCATGGCTGGTGCACGATGCAAGCCTGGCGATTCCCCAGGTGCCCGCCGAGATCGTCATGGTACTGATTCTGCTCACTGCCGCCCGGCAGCGTGAGTCAGCGGAGTAACACGCTGATGCGAGGTTTGTTGATAGCGCTGGTGCTATTGCTGGGCGTTGGCCAGTCTGTGCTGGCGCGCGCGAATGCAACACCCGAGACTCGACCCAACTTCATTTTTATGCTCGCGGACGATCTGGGCTACAGCGACATCGCACCCTTTGGCGGCGAGGTGAACACCCCTACGCTGGGCGCGTTGGCAGCGCAGGGCGTGCGCTTCAGCAATTACCACACCGCAGCCAACTGCGCGCCGGCTCGTGCCATGTTGCTGACTGGCGTGAGCAACCACCTGGCAGGGGTGCCCAATATCCCGGAGATGCTGGCCCCCGAGCAGCGCGTGGCCGACAACTACCAGGGAGTGCTCGGCGATAACGTGGTCACCGTGGCCACACTGCTCGAAGACGCGGGCTATCACACCTACATGGCGGGCAAGTGGCACCTCGGTGATGCCGCCGACAAACGCCCCAGTCGCCGGGGCTTTGAGCGCACGGTCGCCATGATGGATTCGGGGGCCGACAACTGGGAACAGCGCCCATACTTGCCCATTTATGAGCAGGCCAACTGGTTTGCCGACGGCGAGCGCTTCGATTTGCCCGACGATTTCTACTCATCTGAGTTTCTGGTCGATAAGATGATCGAGTTCATCGATAGCAATCTCGACGACGGGCAACCCTTCTTTGGCTACCTGCCGTTTATGGCGGTTCACATGCCTGTGCAGGCGCCTCAGGCGTTTATCGACAAGTACATGGGTGTCTACGACGCGGGCTGGGATGTGCTGCGTGAGCAGCGTCAAGTGGGTGCTATTGCGGCGGGGATCTTACCGACCCAAGTGCCTATGGTGCGCATGGCGAGCACCGGTGACTGGCAGGCGCTCAGCGATGAGCGCCGTCGCTATGAGGCCAAGCGCATGGCGGTCTACGCGGCGATGATCGAAGCAATGGACCACCACATCGGCCGGTTGGTGGCCTACCTCAAAGCCCGCGGTGTTTATGACAACACGATCTTTGTGTTCACCTCGGACAATGGCGCCGAGGCAAGCGGTGCCGATAACCCACAGTCTTTACCACTGTCGCTGCTGCCCCGGCGAATGGGATACCACACCGATTACGAAACGCTGGGTCTGAAGGGTAGCTTCAACAGCTTGAGCCCCAGTTTTGCGAGCGCAGCAGCGAGCCCGCTGGCGTTCTACAAGTTTTACACCGGCGAGGGTGGCATGCGCGTGCCGTTGATTATCGCGGGCAGCGGCATCGAGGCGCCGGGCCGCGTGAGCCGTGCTTTCAGTTGGGCCACGGATATCACCCCCACCTTGTTGACGCTGGCCGGTGTGGCGCCGCCGCAGTCGCGCTACGGGGGCCGCCCCGTGCTACCCATGAGCGGTCGCGATCTCGAACCTGTGCTGGCAGGCCGATCAGACCGGGTTTATGGCCCCGACGATGCCGTGGGATATGAACTGACCGGACATTCAGCGTTGTTCCAGGGGGACTACAAGCTGGTGGTCAACCAGGCGCCGATGGGCGATGGGCAGTGGCGACTGTTCAACATTGTGGCCGATCCCGGCGAGACTGATGATCTTGCCGGGCGGGAGCCCGAGCGCTTCTCCCGCATGAAGGCGGCCTACGACGAGTTCGCTGCGGACAACCGCGTTCAACCACTACCTTTGGGTTACAACCAGCTCAAGCAACTGGCGATCAATACCATCCAGCAAAAGTACGACGGTACGCTGTTGGTTGTATTAGGTCTGTTGCTCTTTGCCACGCTGTTCTGGGGGCTGGGACAATATCGGCGGCACCTGCTACGCACCGCTTCAAGGAGTGAATCATGAGCATGATGCAAAAATGGCGTGCGGCTTTGCATGGGGCAGGGCGATATGGGATGGCGCTGGTATTGGGCTGGCAGGCTGCGACGTCCTGGGCGGACGCGCCCACGGTGGTTGCCGTCGACGTGGGCCACACTATCGAGGCACCCGGGGCCACCAGCGCCCGCGGTGTGCCTGAGTATGTGTTCAACAAAGGATTCGCCGAACATTTGGTCACGGCACTCGAGCGGCATCCTGACTTCAAGCCGTTGCTCGTCAATGCCGACGGCCTTATCCCGTCACTGGACGCGCGGGTGGCAGCCGCACGGGCTGGCGGGGCAGACGTTTTCGTTTCGATCCACCATGATGCGGTCCAGCCCCAATACCTGGGGCAGTGGAACTTCGCAGGTGAAACACTGGCCTATAGCGACACCTTTCGGGGCTACTCGGTGTTTTATTCGGGCACCATGGTCGACCCGCGACCCAGTGCTTTGCTAACCCGCGACATTGGTGCATCGCTTCGTGCCGCGGGCTTTATGCCGACGGCGCATCACGCCGAGGCGATCGAAGGTGAAAACCGTCCGCTGATCGTTCCTGAACACGGGGTGTACCAGTACGACCAACTGCGGGTATTACGCACCAACAGCCTGCCAGCGGTGTTGGTGGAAGTCGGTGTCATTGTGCATCGCGACGAGGAGCTCGATGTTCAAACTCCGTCGTATCGGGACCGCTTTGCTGAAGGACTGATCAATGGGCTGCTGGCTTTTGGTCGGCGCTGACACCCCCGGGCTGGCTAGCTCAATGGCTGGCCCAGAGGGCTTCGGAGACGAGGCATAGGCCGCCGACGCGCTTCAGAATAGGCTGGACCGCCGCGAGCAAGGCGTCGAGCACCTGCGGTTCCTCAACGGCGATGACGAAGACGCAGTTCTCATCGGTGTCGGTGACATCATCGGCTCGGCGGTAGCCGCGGTCTCCACCACCCCCAGCGTGGTGAATGATCGTAAAACCAGAGCAGCCGACATTCTTGAAAATCTGCTCAAGGCGCTCGGTCTGGGAGCGCTCGATGACGATTTCTACACGTTTACAGGGGCGCATTGGGGTTCCTCAGTGGCTCAGCCCAGCAGGGTGCGAATAGCGGCGTGGAACAGCGGGATACCAAACACAATATTAAGCGGGAAAGTAATCGCCAGCGCCATGGTCAGGTAGATGCCCGGGTTGGCACTCGGCAGCGCGAGCCGCATGGCCGCGGGTACCGCGATATACGATGCGCTGGCGCCGAGTATGGTCAGCAGTAAGGCATCGCCTTCATTCATGCCCGTAAACCATGCCAGTGACAGCGCCACGCTGCCATTGAGCAGTGCCAATCCCACCGCCACCAGCACCATCGCTGTGAGCGGGGCTGACTGTGTGCGGTCCTGAGCTGCCGCCAGATCGCGCAGGCGGCGGGCGGCGACCAAGCCCATGTCGAGCAGGAAGATGCACAGCATGCCAACGAAGGGCGACTTCACAAACGGCGCCAGATCATTCATGCCGCGCTCCCCGTTGATCCAGCCAATCACGAGGCTGCCGACGATCAGTACGACCGAGCCGTTGAGGAAGGCCTCGCGCAGCAGTTCACTCACGCTGGTGTCCGGGTCCGTTTGACGACTTTGGTGGTCAGTGGCGCGCCGATACAAGTACAGGCCCACGACAATGGCCGGCGCCTCCATCAATGCCATGGCGGCGACGAAGTGGCCTCCCCAGGGGACGCCCAGGTTATCGAGGTAACTGGTGGCGGTGACAAAGGTGACGGCGCTGATCGAGCCGTAGGTGGCGGCGATGGCGGTGGCGTCCTCACTTGAAAAGAGACGTTTGACCAGCAAGTAGACGTAGATGGGAACCACCGCCGCCAGTAACAGAGCCGCCCCCAGCGCGAGCAGCACATCTGCATCTAATGGGCTGGTCGATAGCGCCACACCGCCTTTGAAGCCGATGGCAAACAGCAGGTAAATCGAGACCGCTCGTGCGACTTGGTTGGGAATTTCCAGGTCCGATCTCGCGAAGGTCGCGAAGAACCCGAGAATGAAGAACAGCAGCGGAGGGGAGGTGAGGTTGCTGAGAAACGCACTGCTCATGAGACGCGCACCGGGAACTTGGGTGCGCGCAGCCTACGCGGGAGGGCTGTCGCGGGTTTGTGAACGGGTAGGGCGGGACTAAGCCCGCACACGCCGTAAGGGGTTAGTAGTTGTCGACGGCCTCGAGCAGCTTGGTCATCAGACCCTGTTCTTCTTCGGTGAGCTCGGGCTTCCAGACCTCAAAGATCAGCACAATTCGGTCTTCACTGGAGCGGTTCCACGCCTCGTGCTCGACCGTATCGTCAAACAGCCACACCTTGCCGGGTTGCCACTCGCGCACGTCGTTCCCCACCCGGAAACCACAATTCTGGGGCACGATCAGCGGCAGGTGGCAGATGAGACGGGTGTTGATCATGCCGTTGTGAGGAGGAATACGGGCGCCGGCCTTGAGTTTGGAGAACAACACGTTCGGGCAGCGTCGGCCAGAGAACACCAGCGGCAGTTTTTCCATGACGGCCGTTGTTTTGGGGCAACGCGCCTGGTTTTCGGGCACGGGCTCACCGTTGTACCAGAGGTAAAACGCTCCCCAGTCTTCGTTGTCTTTCAGCCCGTGCACATCGTAGGCCGGGCGGCTGTTGTCGGCTTTGAGATAAGCGCCAAACTCAGCCTGTTCGCTCAGCAGCGCGCGGGCTTCGCCGAGAATGTCCTCGAAGGCTGCCTCGACATCAGGTACCCACTCGAAATCAGCAGGGTCGCTGAATTCTTGGATGGGCAGGCCGGGGAAGTGGATCTGCTTGGGCTTGGGGTAGTAGATCTGGCGCTTACCCATGAGCAGGTCGACCGCCTGATCCATGCGCTCGGTATTCCCTTGGGCATTGTCGATGTACTCGCCCACGTGTTCTCGCATATAGGCGGTAAAGTCCGCCTCCAGGGTGTCGAGGCGCGCGCGGGCGCGTTGCATGTCTGCTGCCATATCCGCAGGCAGTGTCACCTGGGCGGGGATGTAACCCAGCGCTTCGCGGTAGAAGGCCGCAGCAGCGCGACGATCACCGGCTTTGAAAAATGCATCACCTTTGACCACCATCGCCCGTGGATTGCGCGGTTCGTGGCCCAGCGAACGGTCCGCTGCCTGCACGGCGGATTCCATATCGCCCTGGTCCCTGCAGGCTAGGGCGAGTACACCCCAAACAGCGGCATTGTCGATGCCCTGCTCGATCAGTGGCGTAAGCAGGCCGCGGGCCTCACCCGGATTGCCGCCCTGTAGCGCGGCGATGGCCAGTTGTAATGGGTTTTGATTGTCCTGGGGACGGTTCACAGTGTGGATCCTTTTAACGCTCTTACCTTTGACAAAAAAAAAGGCCGGGGAAACCCCGGCCTTTTCGGTTTTGCTTCTTCGATAGATCAGAAGTTGAGCTTCGCACCTACGAAGATGAAGCGGTTTACGTCGAACAGACCGGGGTAGGTGTTGTTGTTACCCGTACCGGTACCGACGTTGGTAGACGTCGGGGGCTGAACCGCGAACAGGTTGTTTACACCCAGACGCAGGTCAACGTTCTCGTTCAGATCGTAGTTGAACGCCAGATCGAAGTAGTTACGCGCTTCCATGTAGTCGTTCATTTGCTCTTCACGCTGCGCAGCAGCGGCGGTGTCCAGACCGAACAGCTGGGTCTCACCGACGTGACGCCAGGTGGCTGACACGGTCAGATCCCACGGAGTCGTCCACACTGCCAGGAAGCGGTGGTTGTACTCGGGGCTCGGCAGACCACACTGGCCAGCGTACTGGTCAACACAGTCAATCGGTGCAGAACCGGCGAACGGTGTCGTAGACAGCTCGTCGAGGAACGTAGCGGCGTAGTCAAAGTTGACCATGCCGTAGTCACCGACTTCGAGGTCGTACTTGATGTTCAGGTCAACACCGGAGGTGTTCAGCGCCGCGATGTTGGCGTTCTGCTGGGAGATACCCGCCAGGCCGCCGCCAGGTGCGTCGTTAGACAGCCACAGGGTGCCGAAGATGTCACGCTGGATCAGAGCACAGAAAGTGTCAGAGCCCGCGCCGCCTGCAATACAGTTGTCCAGAGACGCCTGTGCAGGTACGGAACCGATCGCTTCGGTCACTTCGATGTCGAAGTAGTCGATGGCGATGCTCAGGCCTTCAACCGCTGACGGGGTAATAACCACACCGAAGGTAGTGGTGTCAGAGGTTTCCGGACCAAGACCCGGGTTACCACCAGTGATCAGGTTGTACTGACCAGCGGGGTTATCTTCGATGCCCTGGTTGTACTGCTCAGCAGTAACGCCGGTGCGAGCACAGGCTTCCAGAGACGCCGACGGGGTGATGCCGTTGATCGGATCAGCTGCGCACGGGTCGAACAGGCCGTTCTCGCCAGTGGTCAGGTCGGTCAGGCCGGTGTTGATGTCCAGGAACAGATCGAAGACGTTCGGCGCACGGATTGAACGAGAGAAGTTCGCACGGAAGCGGATGTCATCAACCGGCGTCCAGCTGGAACCCACGAACCAGGTGTCAGCAGTGAAGCTGTTGTCAGCAGTGCTGTCAGAACCGGTGGTGTAGTCAGAGTAGCGGTAACCAGCCTTCAGACCCAGCTCTTGAGCGAGCGGAGCACCCTGAATGAGCGGCAGTTCTGCCTCAGCGAAGAATTCAGTCACTTCAATCTTGCCCTGGATTGGCAGAGTCGCACCACCGGTACCGGTGAGGCCACGACCACCAGAAACCTGGGAGATGTCGTCAGTGATTCGGCTGAGGATGTCTTCGCGGACTTCGAAACCAACCAGGCCAGTCAGGCCGTTGTCTGCCCAGGGCAGCTTAACGCCGTAGCCAGTCAGGTCACCTTCGATGGTGCCGCCGAATACGGTCTGCTCGGTTTGACCAGTAACGATACCGGTACCCTGAATGAAGTCGGTCTGAGCGCGGTCGATCGCGGTAGAGCCGTCTGCATTACGGGTGAAGATGTTCCAGGGCACACAACCGCCGCTGGTGTCGCGACACACTGCGTTGCCGTTGCCATCGTCAACAACGAACAGCGCCTGCTGTACGCGGTTGAAGTTCAGGTCATTCTGGCTGATGCGCTGACCACGGGTAGCGGCGTACTGGGCGAAGATGTCGAACGAGAAGTTCTCGTTGATGTCGCCACGGAAGCCAGCCACGGTGCGCCAGGTGCTGTTGTCGAAGGTGCTCTGACGAGGACCGCCTTCAACGTTACGGTGCGAGTTAATGAACGCCACTTCGGTGCTGTCGTTCAGGGGGTCGCCGTCGTTCAGCAGGTCGTTACAGCTCTGGTATGCATCACCGCTGCCGATGCCAACGAAGTCAGCAAAGGAGAAGTCACCGGTGCCGTTCGGGCCACGGCCCAGTTGCAGCAGCGGGTTGTCACAGTTGGTCTGGAACGGACGGTTGAACGACGCCGATTCCGCGATCTGTGCGGTGGTGTTGTTGTTCAGGAAGCTGACATCTACGTAGGCTTCTACTTCATCGGTGATCTTGTAGTAGCCGCTCGCGTTGATATTCCAACGCTCAACAGGGCGCTGGTAGTGGTTACGCGCACCGAAGTTGTAGGTCTGACGCGCCTGGGAAGTATCCAGCGGGATCAGAGTGCCGTCGTCGTCCTGGAACAGGGCGCTCGGGGAACCGGGGTTGTTGGCACGGAAGCCTGAGCTGGTGTTGAAACGACGGAAGTTGGATGAACCGATACAACGGATGGTAGAGGTACCGCCCAGCGTACAAGCACCGGTATCGCGGTCCGCACCCAGCAGCTCTTCCTGGCGGACGTAGTTGGCGAAGACAGTCATGTTGCCTTTGCCGTCTGAGGAGTTCACACCCCAGGTGACTGCCAGCTGGTATTCCTCACCGGCGTTGACGCTGCCCGGATCCTGGTCAGACAGGCCAGAACGCTCGAGGACGTCAGAGTAGAAGCCATCGTCGTTCGGGTTGTTGTTGATGCCAGCCTGGTAGTCGATCTGGAAACCTTCGTAGTCACGCTTGGTGATGAAGTTCACAACACCCGCAACCGCGTCAGAACCGTAGGTCGCAGATGCACCAGAGGTGACCACGTCTACACGCTCAACGAGCTGGGCAGGAACCATGTCTACGTTGGCTGCCGAGCTGAAGGGGCTACCGAAGGGCAGACGCTTACCGTCGATCAGAACCAGGGTACGGTTGGCACCCAGACCACGCAGGTTCAGGGTAGAAGTACCGGTGGCGCCGTTGGCGACTTCAGCAGTCTGTGCAACGAACACGTTCGGCAGGATGTTGACGATGTCCTCAACGCGGGTAACACCACGAGCGTTGATTTCTTCGGAGCCAACCTGAACCAGGGGTACAGAAGACTCGATGTTGGACTTGGTCAGGCGTGAGCCAGTGACCAGTACCTCTTCGACCAGACCTTCCCCTTCGGGGGCGTCCTGGGCGACGGCGCCAGTGGCAATAGTGGCGCCCAGTGCAGCGGTAACCGCCAGACTGATACGACGCTTATTGAATGACTTCATGAATAAACCTCTTTGCTTCTTTGGGTAATGAGCGCTCCACCCTGCCGCGAAAGCGGCCGGTGAACCCCGAGACTACTTAAATGAAGGAAATGTGAGGGGTTTCACAGTGCGTATTGTGAAATATTTACAAACAAGTGCGGGAACTTGGGGGTGTCAATGGTAATAAACCACCCAGCTGGGTCATGTCCCGCGCCAAAGCCCCCGAACAAATGGTGGACATTGGCGCAGACATTGAGGGGGCGTTCAGCGTACCGGCGTCACCAAAACGGTCTTGTCGGGCCCGACCAGCGTCATCTCCCAGCCCCCCATGAAGTTCTGTTTGAAGCTCACACGAAGATCTGAACCGTTGTAGAAATAGCGTTTCTTGCCGCGCTGTTTCCAGACGTGTCCGTTGTCGAGGCGGAACAGGGTCTTGCCGGTCCAACCCTTGAACGGGCCCTGCAGTGTTGCCGTGAAAGGCTCGCCGCGCTCAGCGACCTCGGCTGCGTTCTGTGGGGTGGCCATTTGTACGGCGACCCTGCGCTCAACCTCAGCCTCAATAGCGGCTTCCCGAGCGGCCTCGTCGCTGCTTGCCACGGCGGTCGGGGTGGCGGGCACCATCGGTGCTCTCGGTGGCACATCGCGATCGGTTGCGACGGCGTCCGCAGTGGCGGTAGCCGCTGCTGGTGCCGACATCGCGGGCGTATTTCCATTGATACGAGCGCGCAGCCACGCGTCCAGCGCCGCGCGTTGAACTGGCGTCAGGGATTCGACGCCGGTTGCACGGCGCTGCTCCGCGGTCATTTCCGTAGCCAGGCCCTCGAAGGGTGCAGTGTCTTGCGCCAGCAGCGGGCCCGCAGTCATGGCGAGCGCCAGCGCCATTAGGGTTCGCGAAGCGAGGCGGTTTTGGGTATTGATCACAGGGACCTCTCGTGGGTGCTTGCAGTGTGTTGTTGTGGCGGGATTGTCAACGAAGACTCCCATGTTTAACCCTATGAGATCCAGCCGTTCAGCGAGCCTGCCCATGTTTGAACACCGCCGACTTGTCATCGCCACTCAACACGCCAAGGAGCGGGTGATGGCACCGTTACTGACCGAGGGGCTTGGAGTGAGCTGTGAGGTTTGTGCATTGGATACGGATTTGCTCGGCACTTTCAGTGGCGAGGTCGAGCGCACACTCACGCCTGTGGAAGCGGCCCGCGAGAAATGTCGGCGGGCGATGGTTGAAGCCGACTGCACGCTTGCTATCGCCAGCGAGGGATCGTTTGGGCCGCACCCAACGGTGCCGCTGGTGCCCGCCGATGACGAAGTTCTGGTCTTGATGGATCGAGAACACGGCTCGGAATTCATGGTCCGGGAGGTCAGCACGGCGACCAATTTTGGCAGCGCCTCGGTCGCCACCGAGAAGGAGCTGCTGCGCTTCGCCGAAAACGTTGGGTTTCCCAGTCATGGACTGATCTTGCGACCATTTGCTGACAAATCACTTGATATAGTTAAAGGTATTACTAATAAAAACAGTTTGTTAAAAGAGCATTCTAAGATTATTTGTAAGCATGGTGTGGCCCTGGTCGAGACCGACATGCGTGCCAACTACAATCCCAGCCGCATGGCAGTCATCGCGGGCGCGACCCAAAAACTGGTCGACAAGCTCAATCGTCGCTGCCCCAGCTGCGACTGGCCCGGCTTCTCGGTGAGCGATGTGAAACGCGGGTTACCCTGCGGGCTCTGTGGGTTGCCCACCGAGGGGGTGTCGAGGGCGATTTCCTGCTGCGAGCATTGCGGCCATGTTGCGGAGGTTCGTTTCCCCGATGGAAAAACCGTGGAGGACCCCACTTACTGCGGGTACTGTAACCCCTGACGCCGGCCGACCCGGTTGCAATGAGAGGAGCTGACAATGGAATGGGTCATGTTTGCTTTTGTGATCGCAATCGCGATCAAGAGCTACGAAATGACAAAGGCCCTCGCGGCGATTGAGCAGCGACTTCAGTCCCTCGAGCATCGGCTCGGCGAGCGGGGTACCAGCCCGCTATCAACCTACGCCGGTCTGGATGGCCGCCTCGACAATCTGCAGCGCCAGGTGGGTTTAATGGCTGAAGAACTCGCCAGGGACCCGGTGCGGGAGCCGGGCCGAGGCCACCCACCCCGGCGCACGACCCGTTTTGACCCCCGGGAATCAGTTGACGACTAGCAGAGCTATGGGGGTGTGATCATCTGCAACTGCCGCAGATAGCCCCTGGCGGCCGCTTGATCGCCCAGTTCCAGGCTGTAGTTGTACAAGGCGTAGAGGGTGTCGGTATCCGCGGGCAAGTCTGCATGGAGCGACTTGAGTACAGCGAGTGCCTGTTGAGGTTTGCCGGTGTCGTGCAGGGCAATGGCATAGACGAATCTGTGCCGAGCACTGGCATTGGCCGATTCTGCGGCGGTGGCGAGGTGAGCGACACCTTCAGCGGTTTCTCCCTGGCGAATGGCGAGCAGCCCCAGCGCATGACTGGCGTTTGCATTGCCGGGGTAGAGGGCCAGCGAGTCGACCAGTAATTGACGCGCCTCGGGGTCGCGACCCGCTTGGCGGAGTAAGTCCGCGAGATTGAGCCGTGCCTGTAGCGAGGCGCGGTCCAGTGACAATGCTCGCCGGTATAGCGATTCAGCGGTCCCAAGCTGCCCTTGCTTGAGTTCGAAAGTGCCCAGTGCCACTGCGTTTTCGGGCATATCCAGATGGTTGCGCTGCGTAGCGCGGTACTCGCCGAACAAATCCGCGAGCTGGTCTTTTGCCTTGGCTGGCACGGCGGCCCAGGGCACGTCCGCCAGATGCCGGGCCAGTTCAATCCGGACCCCTGTAATCGGGTCCTCCAGCAAAGGAGCGAGCAGCGCGTAGCGCTCCGGGGGAGGCAATGCCGTCAGGGCTTGAATAGCGCCGATGCGGATCAGGGGATCCTTGGCCTGCAGCAAAGGCACGGCGCTGTCGGTGATATCGCGGCTGGCGAAGCTGGTTGCGGCGAGAGCGCTGGCGCGCCAGATCGGCGCCTGGCGCTCATCGGCAGCGATGCGGGCGAGGGTCGGCACTGCTCGTCGATCACCGAGGCTTGCCGCCTGCATGGCCCGGGCGCGCGTTTGTTCGGTCTGGCGTGGCTGGACTCCCCAGGCACGCAGCGCGGCAACCGCCCACTCGGCGGATTGGTCGGTGTGGCACTGGTTGCAGGCGTTGGGGCTGCCGAGCATGACGGTCAGATCGGGGCGGGGGATTCTCATTCCGTGATCCCGGCGGGGGTCGACACCCATATAGGTGGTGGCTGGCATGTGGCAGTTCGCGCACTGGCTACCCGCAGTGCTGGGGTTATGCCGGTGGTGGGATGCGGTGTCGTAAGTTGCCGGCTGATGGCACTGGGCGCAAACCTGATTCCCTGGCGCACGCAGGGCGTTGCTGTGGGGCTCGTGGCAGTCGCTGCAAACCACGCCGGCTTGATACATGCGACTTTGCAGAAAGGAACCGTGGACATAGACCTCGTCGCGAATCTGGCCGTCGGGGTAATAAAGCGGCGGTGTGATCAAAGCCAGTTGGTGCGTCGTCGATAACGCCTGGCCATGTTGATAGTCACCCAGGGTGCCGCGGCGAGCATGGCAGCGGGCACAAGTTTCGATCTGCTGGGCGTTTGTTTCCCCTATCAGCCCAGCGATGGGGCTGTTCTTGTCAAACTGCCAGACGCCGCGACGTTTGAGATCGACGGCAAAACCGCCGTTGGTGGCGTTTTCAAGGGCGGCTGCGCCGGCCAGTTCAGTGTGAGTGCGCCCGGCACCATGGCAGGCCTCGCAACTGACATCCTCAAGCGCGAAACGGCTGCTGTAGCTGCGGGTCTCTGGATCGTAGCGTTTCTCTACAGCGGTGCTGTGGCACTCCGCACAGCGACTGTTCCAGTTCTGGTAGGAGCCTGTCCAATGCAGAGGATCGTCGACGGGAATCGGCTCGTCGGGGTAAAGGTGGAACCAACGCTGGCCCCCTTGCGCACGGGGTCGAGTATCCCAGGCGACGCTCAGGGCCTGCAGTCGGCCCTTGTCCAGCGGTAGCAGGTACTGCTGGAGCGGGTAAACACCGAATACCCAGGCAACAGTGAAGTCGCGCATTTCACCATCGGCACCCTGAGTCCGCACGATGAAGTCTTCGCCACGACGGCGGAACTCGGTGCGCTCACCGTAGTGCTCGAACACGGCCTCATTGAAATCGCCAAGCACTGTGTTTGGGTTGGGTGTTTGCATGGCGAGGTCGTGATGAGATTGTTGCCATGCCTCGTACTGGGTGGCATGGCAGCGGCCACAGACCGCGTCTCCCATAAACTGCGCAGATGGTGCTTCGTCCGCAACAGCCATGTCCGCAACGACAACGGTGCCACACAAAAGCGCCAGGCAGCACAACCACTGAGCCGACTGGCGCAGCAGCTTGCCGGGTCTCGTGACTGATCTGGAAGACGCACCAGTAAAGCGGCTTTGCAGAATGCTGTGCATCCCCGGATTGTAGTCGCAGGGCTGCCGTGATGGGGGCTTGTGTATAGAGGCCTGGATGATCTTTGGGGCTCGGCTCGTGTAAGGTTTAAAAAAGGCCCCACCCACTGCCGGAATTTGCTGTGTTATCCATCGATCGCTGCCTGAACATTGCCGATTTTCGCGGCCGCGCAAAGGCGCGTCTGCCATCTCCCATGTTCCACTACATCGACGGCGGTGCGGATGACGAGTGGACACTGGGTCGCAATACGGCTGCGTTCAGCGAATGGGAGTTAATGCCCAATTGCCTTCGCGATATCTCGCAGATCGACCTGAGCATCAGGGTGTTGGGCAGCCGACTTGAAGTGCCATTCTTTCTGGCGCCGACGGGGATGACCCGGCTGTTCCACCACGACAAGGAACTGGCAGTGGCCAGGGCCGCGTCCGGTGCGGGCACGCTCTATAGTCTGTCCACCTTGAGCACCACCAGTCTCGAGCAGGTGGCAGCGGCCACCAGCGGTCCCAAGATGTTCCAAATCTACATCTTGAAGGACCGCGAACTGACTCGCGAGTTTGTGCAGCGCTGTAAAGCCAGCGGCTACACGGCCTTGTGCCTCACGGTCGACACCATGGTGGCGGGGAATCGAGAGCGAGATTCCAGATATGGCATGACGATGCCGCCGCGGTTTGGCCCCGAAAATTTACTCAGTTACGCCACCAGCTTCCATTGGCTATTCCATTTTTTGCGCGACCCGGATTTTCGTCTCGCCAATGTGGCGCATCGGGTCGACGCACTCGGTGGTGGAGCGATGGGTCTGATCGACTACGTCAACAGCCAGTTTGACCGCACTGTCACTTGGGATGACGTAGCCTGGTTGGCGGCGCAGTGGGATGGGCCATTTGTGATCAAAGGATTGCAGTCTCCGGCGGATGTTCGCCGGGCCCAGTCGGTCGGCGCCACTGCGGTGATGCTTTCCAACCACGGCGGCCGGCAGTTGGATGGCGCTCCAGCGCCATTTGATTGTGTGGCTGCGGCGCGGGACACCGTCGGCGATGCTTTGGAACTCATCGTTGATGGCGGCGTCAGGCGGGGTACCCATGTGCTCAAGGCCCTGGCGCGAGGCGCTGATGCGGTCTCCTTCGGGCGGCCGTATCTTTATGCCCTGGCGGCAGGTGGCCAGCCGGGCGTTGAGCGGCTGTTGGCGCTGTTGCGCGCGGAACTCGAGCGCAGTGCGGCGCTGCTGGGCGTCACCCGGCTGGCTGATCTCAACGAAGATCACATCCGCCGGGTGGGCGAGGGCTGAGCTGGTTTTAGATGGCAGCCGCCAACCAGCTCGCCTGATTTATCGCCGCCTTGGCATCGAGTTCGCGGGCTTCAAACGCGCCACCCACCAGTTCCGACGAGAGGCCCCGGTTATGCAGCTCGGTATGCAACGCCTGCAGCGGCTCTTGGCCGGCGCAAACGATGACGGTGTCGACGTCCAAGGTTCTTGGATCGTTGCCTACCAGCAGGTGCAGACCTTCGTCGTCGATGCGCTGGTAGCTCACCGAATTGATCATGTTGACACCCCGTCGTCCCAGCGTGAGGCGATGGGTCCAGCCCGTTGTCTTGCCCAGACCGCGGCCGACCTTGCTGTCCTTGCGCTGCAGCAACCAAACCTCGCGGTCAGCTTTGGCAACTTGCGGTTCTACACCCGTCACACCACCGCGGGGGTGGTTGTCGAAGTCGATACCCCATTCCCGCGCAAACACGTCGATGTCGGTTGCCGCTGAGGGGCCCTCGTGGGTGATCAGCTCGGTCACATCGAAACCGATGCCGCCAGCGCCAATGATGGCGACTTTCTTGCCCACGGGCTTTTTGCCCGTGATCGCATCGATATAGCCCATCACCATGGGGTGGTCGATACCATCGATGTCGGGGGTGCGTGGGCTGATGCCGGTGGCGACGATAGTGTGGTCGAAGTCACCCTCGGCGATGACGTCTGCGTCGACAAGGGTGTTCAAGCGCACGTCGACACCCAACTCCTTGAGCTGATTGCCGTAGTAACGCAGGGTCTCATAGAACTCTTCCTTGCCGGGCACCCGCTTGGCTAGGTTGAACTGACCGCCAATCTCGCTGGCCGCATCGAATAGCGTCACCTTGTGGCCGCGTTCGGCGGCGACGGTGGCGTAGGCGAGACCGGCAGGGCCGGCGCCAACCACTGCAATGCGTTTGGGTGTCGTGGTCGCAGGATAGCTGAGCAATGTTTCGTGGCAGGCTCGAGGGTTGACCAGGCAGGACGTGGTTTTGAGTGAAAAGGTATGATCCAGGCAGGCCTGGTTACAGGCGATGCAGGTATTGATCAGATCCGCTCGACCCGCTGCAGCTTTGGCCATGAATTGGCTGTCAGCCAGCATTGGTCTCGCCATCGAGACCAGGTCGGCGTCGCCGGCCGCAAGGACATTTTCTGCCACCTCGGGCATATTAATGCGGTTCGAGGTGATGACAGGAATGGAGACCTCCTGACGCACGCGGCGAGTGACGCCGGTAAAGGCTGCCCGCGGTACCATGGTTGCGATGGTGGGCACCTGCGATTCATGCCAGGTGAAGTGCGTGGAGATGATGCTGGCGCCGGCTTTCTCCATCTCGCGGGCCAGCAGGGCGACTTCTTCCCAACTCATACCGCCCTGTAACATGTCCATGGCTGCGATACGAAAGATGACAATGAAGTCAGGGCCGACGGTTTCACGGACCCGGCGGACCACCTCCAGGGGAAAGCGCATTCGGTTTTCATAGCTGCCGCCCCAGCGGTCTTTGCGCTGGTTGGTCTTCTCGACCAGAAAGGTTGAAAGCAGGTACCCCGCAGAGCCGATGATCTCCACACCGTCATAACCGGCCTGCTGAGCAAGTTTGGCGCAGTGGGCGTGGTCGGCAATCTGTTTCTCAATGCCTGTCTCGTCGAGTGCTTTGGGAGAGTAGGCACCGATGCGAGAGCGTATTGCCGAGGGTGCGACCAGTTCTTCGTTATAGGCGAGGGGTCCCATGTGCAGGATCTGCAGCACGAACTTTACATCGGGGGCTGCATCGTGAACCGCTCGAGTCACAATTCGATGCCCGTCGGCTTCGGTTTGGTTGCTCAGCTTTGAGGCGGCGAAAGCCGCATTGCCTTGCTCATCGTTGACCTTGATACCGCCTTCTTCATTGGGCGAAATACCGCCGGTAATGATCATGCCGACGCCGCCGGCCGCACGTTCCGCGTAAAAGGCGGCCATGCGTTCAAAGCCATCGGGCATTTCTTCAAGCCCGGTGTGCATTGAGCCCATGATGGAGCGATTGCGCAGGGTGGTGTGCCCCAGCTGGAGCGGTTCGAAAAGTCGGGGGTACTGGCTGTGGCCTGGAAGCTGTGCAGCTGAAGACATGTTCGCTCTCATGATTCTGTCATTGTTAATGATGTTAACTTAGCAGTCTTTAGCCCCCCAAGCAGCGTGGTAATCAAGATGCCCAGTATCAAAGCGAACGACCAGATCACCCTGGAGTACGAGCAGTTCGGTCGCTCAGAAGACCCTTGCATTTTACTAATCATGGGGCTGGGTACGCAGATGACCGCATGGCCTTTGGCCCTTTGTGAAGGTCTCGCTGAAAAGGGCTATCGCGTGGTGCGTTACGACAACCGCGACGTCGGGCTTTCGACGCGCCTGGACCACATGAGGCCACCCAACGTGCGCTGGGCTCTGGTCAAAACCCTGTTCGGTCTGCGGGCGCGAGTGCCATATAGCCTCAAGGACATGGCAGATGACGCCATCGCTTTACTCGATGGGCTCAACATCGATCGTGCACATATTGTTGGCGCATCGATGGGGGGCATGATCGCCCAGCTGGTTGCCGCGCATTATCCGGAGCGAACACTGAGTCTGACCTCGATTATGTCCACCACCGGCCATCGCTCATTGCCGCGTGCTACGCCTGAGGCCATGAAGGCGCTGATGATGCAGCCCGAGGATCCGAGCAACATGGAGTCCGTGTTGGTGCGCAATATGAAGGTGCGTCGCGTGTTGCAAAGCCCGGCCTACGCCCAGAGCGAGCCCGATCTGATGAAGACTGTCGCCGATGCCCTGGAGCGGGGTGGTTATCACCCCGAGGGTGTTGCGCGCCATCTGGGCGCGATTGTGACCTCTCCCCATCGCCGGGATTTGCTGACAAGAGTCACCGTGCCCGCGCTGGTGCTGCATGGCGAAGATGATCCGCTGGTGAAGCTGGGCTGTGGCGAAGACACCGCCAAGCACCTGCCCAACGGTCGTTTGGTGACCTTTCCCGGTATGGGACACGATCTGCCCGAAGCACTCATGCCCGAGTGGATTGGTTTGATCGACGAGTTGGCCCAGGGCGCTTGAAGTCGACCTAAGAAAAACCAGAGGCAAAAAAAAGCCCGGCGCCGATAAGGGGCCGGGCTTTTTTGTGGGTTGGGATCAGAACTTGTAGCGGAAGTTCGCGCCATAGGTGCGCGGCTGGTTCGGGTAACCCGAGAAGCTGCCAGCCTGTGCCACTGATGCGAAGTTCACCATCACAAACTCATCATTGGTCAGGTTTCGGCCCCATAGTCGAACCTCAACATCGTTGATGTTGAAGCCTAAAGTAGCGTTGAGTAGGCCAATTTCTCGAGTCCGGTAGCCGGCGGCACCCGTGATGAGGTTCGCAGGGTTCAGGTCTCCGCCGTCCTGGAGATCCACTTCGTCTTCGAACTGGTAGTCAGCCTGAATATAGGCATCGACACCACCGATATTGAACTCGTACGAGGCCTGGGCGCTGAACGCAAGCTCAGGAATACCCGCGGGAGTCGTTCCGGTAATGTCGCCGAACGCTGAAGCTTCAAAGGAGTCGTAGTTGGGGTCCAGATAGGTGGCAGAGAGGCCCAGCCGCAGCGACTCGGTGGCCTGCACCATCATATCGAGCTCGGCACCCTGTACCGACTGCTCACCGGCGTTTGTCAACACAAATCCAGTGCCAATGAACGCGTTGGACTGGAAGCCCTCGATCACCTGATCAAATACGGTGCCGTTGATGTAGCCCCAATCGTCGCTGTACTTGAAGCCCAGTTCGAAGACTTCGGCTTCCTCGGGCCCCGCCTTGCGGGTACCGACGGTCAAGTTATTCGGCAGTGTGCCACCTGCAGCGGTAATGCCTGCGATTTCTTGAGAGGTCGGGCGCGAGTCGCGAGACAGGTTCCAGGAAGTGGCTTTGTAGCCAGTCGCGAAGCTGGTGTAGACGTTCAGGTTTTCGTTCACGTCATAGGCCAGTCGAAGGGTGTAGGTGAACTTGTCATCCGCAGAGGTGCCGTCTTCAGCTCCATTGGGAATACCGAGCAACTGTGGCAGGAACTGGAAAGCCTGCAGGCCCAGTAGCGGGTTCTGTGCCGGGTCATTGAGATCCGAAGCCGCAACTGCGGCTGCGACGCCCTGGGTCAGTGCCTGGAAGCCTGCAGCGCCCGCCGGTGTGGAGGTTACCAGCGCGATGTTTTCCGGGGTGAAGGGAAGGCCAAACACCGTCGGGAAAGCGCCAGCGATGCCAAAGCCGGTCAGCGCAGTCGCACCATCCGCACCGTTCAGTGACAGATTGGAGAAGACGTCAGTGTTGTCTTGAACCAGCGTGACTTCTTTCTCATCCTCGAGGTAGGCGATACCTACTGTTGCAGTCAGCTTATCCGTCACGCGGAAATCGGCTTGAGTGAACAGACTCCAGGTCTGGTTGTCCTGGGTGGCGAACTCACGTACGCCCGTGCCGGTCTCAAAGAAAGTGCCTGGTGCCAGGCCCAGCACCGCTTCGAGGCCGTCGAGGGTCGCGGCGCCGTTGGCGGGATTGGTGGGGTCAACCAGCAGGGCGGCGTAGTCGCGCCACTGGCTGCCAAACACAAGGCCCACTTCGTAGTCGATTTGTTCGTCAAAGAAGAATGCGCCCGCACTCCAGTCTACCCGCTCAAGGGAGCCGTCGAGACGGAATTCCTGAGTGAAGGTCTGGATGTCAGTAATGTAGTCGTTGTTGCCGATCAGGTCGGCACCCGTGTAATCCACATCGCCGGTTGGTTGGTCGGCGTAGGAATCGCGGTAACCGGTGATCGAGGTGAAGACGAAGTTGTCGAAATCGGTTGTCCAGTTGACCTGCGCGCCCCAGTTTTCAGCACGGGTGCGCGGATCTACGTTCAAACGTCCGTTGTAAGTGAAAGGGTCTTCAGGGTCGTACTGGTTGCCACCTGCGAGAAACGCAGTGGCCGCGCCCGTTGGTCCATCCACGAGGTTACCCACAAAACAGCAAATCTCGTCGAGCTCGTCGTAATCGACGATGAAGCGAATGTCAGTATCGTCGCTCGGCACAAAGTAGAGTTCACCCCGGAGGTTGTAGCGATCCCGCTCGCTCTGGTTGGTACCCAGAAGGGAGTTGGTCGCATAACCATCGCGCTTGAAGTAGGCACCGCCGAAGCTGTAGGCCACTGTGTCTGAAATCGGACCGGTGACGTAGCCTCGGGTGTTGTACTGGTCGAAGTTGCCGAAACCCGCTTCGATATGGCCGGTGGTCTCATCGAGGCTGGGCTTGGAGGTGACCACCGAGATCACACCGGCCGAGGCATTTTTGCCAAACAGCGTATTCTGGGGGCCACGAAGCACTTCAACACGCTCGATATTGGGCAGGTCAGAGATACGACCCTGTGATCGCGAGCGATAAACGCCGTCGATGAATACCGCCACCG
>CAYZWL010000046.1:0-24138 GCA_964482195.1 uncultured Alteromonadaceae bacterium
GGTGTGGCGATCAGCGCCGCCGGAGAAGGCGGCGCAATCGGCTCTTCAACCTCGACCTCGCGGATCAGCGCCTGGGTGGTCGCATAAATGCGACCCATCGCGGCGACATTCATGATGTTGGTGACGCAACTGCGGTGCGTCAGCTGTGCGCCCTTCGGGCGGCCAGTCGTGCCCGAGGTGTAGAAAATACAGGCCTCGCTGTCCGGGTCGATGTCCGGGGTGGGCAGTTCGGCATCCTTGGCAACGGCTTCCGCCCAAGGGGTCGCCGCCACCGGGGAGTTGGGCTCACGGACCGAAACCACGCGGATATCCGGGAAATCACCCTGGATCTCTGCAAAATTGGCGAGCCGACGGTCGTCAGCGATCAGCATCTTGGGCGCAGAATCATTCAGCGCGTAAGCCATTTCATCGGGAACCCACCAGGCGTTCATACCCACAACCACTGCGCCAATGCTGTTGATGGCCCAGTGCGCCAGCATCCACTCGGGGTAGTTGCGCATGGCGATGGCAACCCGGTCGCCGGGCTGGATGCCCTGCTCGACCAGCCACCCGGCGAACGCTGCGATATCACGCGCGGCCTCCGAGTAAGTCCAACGCTCGTCCTTATAAACCAGGTAATCGCTATCGCCATTACCCGAAGCCAGCATCCAGATGTCGCGCATGTTGCCTGGCGCGTACTTGTAGCCCAGCAGCGGTACACCCGCCACATCAACGGTTTCGACCTCGAGTAGACCGCCGGGGGCCAGGGTCATCTCGCGGGCTTGCTGGTACTTCTCAATCAAATCCATCATTTTGGGGGGGGTTCCTGGCAGTTATCTTTTTTGTCACGACACGCGTGAGCACCTTCCCAGAGATCGGCAGTCAACGCGAAACCCAACGCGTCTAGGCGCGCTCGGCGGGGAACAGCCTAAGTTGTCGGCGTGCGGCTCGCAACTCTACGCGGCGCTGACGGCGACCACAGCTCTGGGTTACATTCCCACGCTGACAAAAACAGACAACGGACCGCTGTACTCCCCCATGGATACCCAAAACCTCGATACCTCACGACTTGACGACTGGATTCGCGATCACGTACCGGCCTTTGACGGCGCACTACAGGCGGAAAAATTCGCCGGCGGACAGTCAAATCCCACCTTCAAGCTCACAGCTGGCGCACATCAGTATGTGCTGCGTCGCAAGCCACCGGGCGAGTTGCTGGCCTCCGCACACGCGGTGGATCGTGAGTTCAAGGTGATTTCGGCCCTCGCCGATACCGACGTGCCCGTACCGGGCGCAGTGGCTTTGTGTGAGGACGACAGCGTCATTGGCTCGATGTTCTACATCATGGAGTACCTCGACGGTCGGGTTTTCTGGGACCCCGCACTACCCGAGCTGGACAACGCCGGACGTGGTGCGGTGTTTGATGAAATGAACCGGGTGCTCGCGGCAATGCACTCGGTCGACGTGCAGGCGGTTGGACTGGGCGACTATGGAAAACCCGGCAACTACTTCGCGCGACAGGTCGGGCGTTGGACCAAACAGTACCGGGCTTCCGAAACCGAGCGTGTTGAGTCCATGGAGGCGCTGATCGAGTGGTTGCCCGCCAACATGCCCGAAGACGATGGTGTGGTATCGCTGGTGCACGGCGACTACCGACTCGACAACGTCATGTTCCATCCGACCGAGCCCCGCATCGTGGCGGTACTCGACTGGGAGTTATCGACGCTGGGCCACCCCATGGCAGACCTCGCCTACCAGATCATGGCCTGGCAGTTCCCCCGCGAGGGTGGTGTTCTGGGCCTGATGGGTGTTGATCGTCAGTCGCTGGGCATCCCCAGCGACCAACAATTCATTGACCAGTATTGCCAACGCACGGGCCGCACCGGCATTCCCGACTGGAACTTCTACATGGCGTTCTGCTTCTTCCGCATCGCTGCGATTCTGCAAGGTGTGAAAAAACGCGCACTACAGGGCAATGCTTCCAGCGCAGAAGCGGGCACCCGGGGAGACCAGGTCGCGCCACTGGCTGAGATGGGCCTCGCCTATACCCGGTGAAGCATCAGGACGGCCGGGTTCAGGCCGTCCGCTTTTCCACGATTCTGTCGCCCGTGGTCTTGGCGGGCTGACGACTACCCGATCGCGCTTTACTGCCAGCGGCCTTCCCGGCCGCGGGTTTTCTGCGCGCGGGTGATTTGCGCTTCTTGGGCTTGGCCGCCACTTTTACCGGCGCTGCCTCGCGTGTCGCCACCAGCTTTTCCAGTTGCTCTGCGGTGGGTGGCGGGCGACGACGGCTACTGCGTGGTCGGCGGAACTTGGCAGGATCAGGGCGAAGATCACCGTACTCGAAGCGATACAGGATCTCTTCCAGCGTTCGCGAGATTTGCGTACAGCGACGAATCGCCTCGACTTTGCCGTAGGTGGCGCGCTCGCCCTCCTCCACGAGATGAACCAACTCGTCCTCGGTCAGGTGGGACAGCAAACGCAGCGGGTTCGCCATGCGCAGACTGGGAAGAATATTGATGTCGCCGGTGTACTCCTGATCGAGCAGCGCGTGAACACCATGCAACATCATGTTAAATCGCGGCCAGTTATCTCCCTGCCGCTGGGCGATGCCGCGGTAGAAATTCAGCACTTCGCGCCCAACGCCGGCACCGAGGTTGCCCATGGCCTTGGTAATGGGACCGCGCTCTTCATCCTGGCTGAGAAACGCGGTGGCGATCGGATTGACCATGCTGACAATGTAATGATTGGTGCCAAACAAACGCGACAGACGCTTGGCAGGCAGGTCATCCGCTACGGAGCCATCGACCCAGCGCCGTCCCGGCAGATAGGGTTGCGGATCGCCATGAACATTTTTTGCCATCAGCATGACCGGTGGAAACACGCCCGGCACCGCGCAAGAGGCCATTACCGCTGATCGGATAAACACATTGGGTGAGGTCACCGCATTCAGCAGGCGGGAGCGCTGGTGAGGCTCCGCCGGCGCCACCGTGATGCTCACCTGCCGGCCGGTCTTGGCATAAGCCTCCTCAAAGGTCATGTCGGGGACCAGCCGGTCGATGATCTGCTCGGCATCATCGATCGTGATTTGGGGACCGGCGCCGAGGAACATCCGCCGAAACAGACTGGCCTCTTCCCGCGCTTCGTGATGGATACGCTTGGGATCACGGAACTCCGCCAACTCTGCATCCGTGTGACAGGCCAGCACGGCGGCAACAATCGAGCCTGCGCTGGAACCCGAGATCACCCGGGGCATGAGTCCCTGCTCCAGCAGCACATTGACCACACCGAGGTGCAGGAAGCCCAGCACACCACCGCCACTCAACATCAGACCTGAGCGGCCGAAACAAATGTTACAGCGATAGAAAAACTCGACTTTTTGCTGCACGGGGATCACGTCATCCGGCAGTTCGGCGATCAAGCGCAGCGACTCATCGATCTCGCTGATGTAATCCTCGATGAGCGCCTTGGTGCCGGTTTTCGCCATGCGGTAGAGCACACCGCGACCCATGCCCCCCATGTTGCCATGGATGCCCTCGTTCAGAGCGAACAGCAGCCCCTGGTAGTCGTGGCGAGCCCGCAGATTACGCAGTCGGTCCAGCCGCAGCCGGATCTGGGCATAGTCGTAAAGGTCGGTGTGCTCAACTTTTCGCCATTCTGCACCGCCCGACAGCTCGTCGTGCTGCTTCGCGAGCTTGTGCCATGCGCTGTAGCTGTCCGCCGCGGCCATTTGCTTGTCCAGCCGCTTCAGTTTCCTGCGATTTGCCACACCCATTGCCTCCGATTACCACACAGGCAGTAAGCATATCTGAAGTATGGGGCGACTCACCATCGTCCCTCTCGGGCTCATTCGCGGTTGCGATAAGCCTCCATGAGGTGGCGCTTGTAGAGCTTACCGTTGTCCAGACGGGGTAACTGCTCGTGGAAATCGAGTGTCTTGGGCACCTTGATGTGTGACAGACGCTCGCGCATCCACTCGAGCAACTCAAAGGCGGTCTCGTCGGTGGCATCTGCCCAGTCGACGGGTTGCACAACCGCCGTTACCGCCTCGCCGAACTCCTCATGGGGGACACCGAACACCGCCACATCGGCAACCTTGCCGTGGGTGATCAGCAGGTTTTCGATCTCGGCGGGATAGATATTGACGCCACCACTGATGATCGTGAAGTTCTTGCGGTCGGTCAGGTAGAGGAAACCCTCTTCATCGAGGTATCCGATATCTCCGGTCGTGGCCCAGCCCTGCTCGTTGTAGGCCTCGGAGGTTTTGCCAGGCTCCTTGTGGTACTCGAATCCGTTACCACCATTCTCGAACCAAACCAGCCCGATCTCCCCGGCGGGCAGCTCTCTGCCCTCGTCATCCAAAACATGGGGGGTACCGATCAGGGAACGTCCCACAGAGCCTTTGTGGCTCAGCCAGTCCTCCGAACCGATCAGGGTAAAACCAATCCCCTCGCTGGCCGCGTAGTACTCGTAGATGACCGGCCCCCACCACTCGATCATGGCGTCCTTCACCTCGATCGGACAGGGGGCTGCCGCATGGATAGCAACCTGCATGCTGCTGATGTCGTAGCGCCCACGGACGTCCTCGGGCAACTTGAGCATGCGCACAAACATGATGGGCACCCACTGGCTGTGCGTGATGCGATGCGCTTCGATCAGCTGCAGCGAGGTCTCGGCATCGAATTTATCCATGATCACCGTCGTGCCGCCACTCGCCAGCACCAGCTGGTTATAGTGCAGTGGCGCCGCGTGGTAGAGCGGCGCAGGAGACAGGTACGTGGTTTCAGGACCGAAACCGAAGAAAGCGCCGACCGTAGGTGCCAGTGCGTGCGGCGCATCAAAATCATCGCTCGCCGGCGGAATAAACACGCCTTTGGGCTGGCCGGTGGTGCCCGATGAATACAACATGGGCGCACCCAGACTCTGGTCATCGATGGGAGATGCCGGCATGCGCTCCACAGCATCTTCCCAGCTGTCAAAACCCTCGCGTACGCCGCCGACCACGTAGCGGTGGCTCACGGCGGTAGCCTCCGTCAGGGCAGCAACGCCAATATCTGAGAGGTTGGCACCGCAGATGAACATCTTGGCGCCACAGTTGTTGAGGATGTACGCGGTCTCTTGCGGCTTCAGGTGCGTGCTGATCGGCGTGAAGATTACGCCTGCCCGCATGGCCGCTGATGCGATTTCAAGAAACTCCCGGCAGTTCCCCATCATCATGGCGATGTGGTCACCCTTGTGTACGCCGCAGGTCCGCAGCAGCTGCGCGCCACGATTGGCGGCCTGATCCAGGGCTTCATAGCTCACCACCTCGCCACTCGAGGCCATGATGATGGCGGGCTTGGCGGGTGTGAGACGGGCAGTTTCAGAGATATGGGGCATTTGCGGGTTTCCATCACCTGTTATCGTTTGCACGTACTATACAAGGCAAAGCCACCACTCTTTCAATCTTCCCGGAGACGACACCCTTGTCAGCCACTCAACAACTGCGCGATGCGATCCGCTCGGGTCAATTTCGAGCGCCCACCAGTGGCGAGGCTCAGGGCTACGTCCAGTGCAATCTGGTCATCGTGCCCGAGGCCTGGGCCGGCGATTTTCTGGCGTTCTGCCAACGCAACCCCAAGCCCTGCCCTCTGCTGGCCAGTAGTCCCGCGCCCGGTGACCCCTCACTGCCCGGGTTGGGAAGCGATATCGATGTGCGCAGCGACGCGCCCCGCTATCGCTGCTGGCGCGACGGCGAGCTTGCCGGTGAGCTGGACGACCTGCGCGAGGCCTGGAACGAGGACATGGTGGCGTTTGCCCTCGGCTGCTCGTTTTCCTTCGAAGAAGCCCTGCTGGAAAGCGGCATCGAAATCCGCAATATCAGCGAAGGGTGCAATGTGCCGATGTACCGGACTTCGATTCCCTGCGAAGCGGCAGGCCCCTTTGGCGGAAATATGGTGGTCAGCATGCGCCCAATGACCGTCAGCCACACGATTCGCGCCATCCAGATCTGCAGTCGTTTTCCCTCGGTACACGGTGCCCCCGTGCACTTTGGCAACCCCGCCGACATTGGAATCACGGATATCGACCATCCGGATTTCGGCGATGCAGTCACCATCAAGCCCGGTGAAATTCCCGTATTCTGGGCCTGTGGCGTTACACCACAGGTGGCGTTGGAAAACGCCCGATTGCCGCTGGCTTATACCCATAGCCCCGGCTACATGCTGATTACCGATCGACGCAATGCGGAGCTGGCCATCCTGTGACCCCAAGCAAACTCAAAATCAACTGTGATCTCGGCGAGGGCTTTGGCACCTGGCAGATGGGCGATGATGAACAGCTCATGCCGCTGATCGACTCAGCAAACATTGCCTGCGGTTTCCACGCTGGCGATGCCTCGATCATGCGACGGACCATCGGACTCGCGCGAAAGCACAAGGTTGAGATCGGCGCCCATGTCGCTTACCCCGACCTCCAGGGATTTGGAAGACGCTCGATGCAGATCCGCGGGCGCGAATTGATTGACATCCTGCAGTACCAGATCGCCGCGCTGGACGGACTGGCAAGACTGCAAGGCGGCAAGGTCCAGTACGTGAAGCCTCATGGCGCGCTCTACAACGACATGATGGCTGACCCCGCCCTGCTGACAGATATCATGCAGGCTGTGTCTGAATGGCCGCGCAATCTCGATCTGGTGGTCATGGCCACGCCTCGCTATCGCAAGACGGTCGAGCTGGCCGTCGAGCACGGTCTCAGTCTTCGTTTTGAGGCATTTGCCGACCGCAGTTACACCGACGCGGGCCTTCTGGTGGCGCGCAGCAAGCCAGGCGCAGTGCTGGACGCGCCAGCGGCGGCTGAGCAAGCCAAAGCGATCATGGGCGACGCGCTGCGCAGTCAGCGAGGCAAAAAGGTCAAGCTACGGGCTGACACCCTGTGCGTGCATGGCGACACGCCCGACGCACTGGCGGCAATCCAGGCCATCCGGCAAGCCATCGACGCTGTTTGACCCGTGAGTGACATCGAATACGCAGGGGAAGCGGCAGTGCTGCTCCGTCTGCGGGAACCGCCGTCTCCCGAGCTCAGCCAGCGACTGCTCGCTATCGCCCGAGACTTGCAGACCTGCCTGGCAGACAGTGTGGCCTGCGCGCCTGCCTATCAGACGCTGATGGTCCAGTTTGATGCCAGCCGTGTCTCGCGGGACACGGTCCAGCAGCATCTGCGCGCTGCCAGCGAGCGCGCAAATAGCGCACAGATCGAGTCTCGCGAGGTGACCCTGCCCGTCTGTTACGACCGGTCCCTGGCACTGGACATCGAGTGGCTGGCTGACCAGGCGGGTGTGACCACCGACACGGTGGTCGATCTGCACACCAGCACCCACTACTTCGCCTATGCCAATGGTTTCGCGCCCGGGTTTTGTTACCTCGGCGACGTCCCCGAGGCCATCGCCGCACCCAGGCTCGCCACGCCCCGGCGACAGGTGCCGGCAGGCGCGGTCGGGATTGCTGACCGGCAAACCGGTGTTTACCCGTCCCCCTCACCCGGCGGTTGGCGAATCCTGGGACGTTGCCCACTGACCCTGTTCGACGCCACTGCAACACCACCGAACCGGATCGCCGTCGGCGATCGGGTGAAGTTCGAACCCATTTCGCTCAGCGAGTACCAGCGTTTAGGTGGCCAGCCGTGAGCGTGCTGATCATCGACGAGGCAGGTCCCGCCGTCACCGTGCAAGATCAGGGTCGCTTCGGCTGGGAGCACTGCGGTGTTACCGAGGGCGGCGCCGTTGACCCCCGCGCCTGGCGGCTCGGACAACGACTCATTGGCCAAACGGCCCCAGCCGCTGGCATCGAAGTCCCCTGGGGAAACCTGAGTTTCCACATTGAGCAGGCGCGACGTATCGCCATCACCGGCAGTCCTGTCCCGATCACCGTCAACGGTATCGCGTGTCCAATGAATACCGGTCTCCGGGTACCAGCGGGAGGCCGGGTGTCGCTCGGAAGAAGCGAAACCATGCTCTGGTGCTATGTGAGTATCGAAGGGGGCATTGAGACTCCACCGGTATTCGGCAGCCGTACCACGGTCTTGCGAGAGCAGTTGGGGGGATTTGAAGGTCGAGGGCTGCGCGCCGGAGACCGCGTACCCCTGGGCGCCCCCTGCCCGGGCGAATGCTGGCAAAGCCCGGCGCAGTCGCGCCCGGATACGCCGCTGACGTTACGCTTTGTACCCAGCTTCCAGTACGCGGACATGCCGCAAGGTGCCCGCGATCGCTTGGGCTCGGAGGCCTTCATTGTCAGCGCGCGCAGCGACCGGATGGGCGCCAGAATCGAAGGCTGCCCGGTCGATACAGGGATGAGCCGGCTGTGGTCCGAAGGCACCTGCCTGGGTGCCATACAGATTCCACCTGACGGCCAGCCCATCGTTTTGTTGAATGATCGCCAGACCATGGGCGGCTACCCGAAGGCTGGCGTGGTCCTGCCCACTGACTGCGCGCGCCTCGCCCAATCACCGGCGGGAACCCCCGTGCATTTTCGTGCCATAACCGAAGAGCAAGCCCAGCGCTATTGCTGGCTTCAGCAAAATTTTGAATCAGAACAGGTGCTGGTCCCTGCGCCAGCCCTGACCATGGAGAATCCGACAGGATGAACAACGACCTGTCTGCCGCCAGCTGCGCCATCGAAGCACTGCTGGTCCAAGCCAATCCCCGTGGCATGGCCACGTTGCGCCAAGCCCTTCGCCCCGGTTACCTGTTGCGCGCCGCGCAGCAGTTGCTCAAAGCCAAAGGCAATATCGCTATTGTCACCGGCTTCCCGGTGGCAGATACCATTGAGACCGATGGCCCGGCTGGCGCCCAGGTGTTGTACCGCGCGCTGGCCGCGCTGGGACAACACCCTGTGATCTGGGGAGAGCCCGAGATGCTCGCGCAGTTCTTCCCGGATTTCGCTCACCAGCCACTCACGGATCCTCTCGGCCAACTGCTGCCCTTCCCGGAAGACCTGGGTGCCGTGGTCGTGATCGAGCGTCCCGGTGCTGCCAGCGACGGACGCTTCTACAATATTCGGGGGCAGGACATCAGCGAACGCTGTCTGTGTCTGGCACCTGTACTTGCCGACCTAGACTGCCCATTGATCGCCATTGGCGACGGTGGCAACGAGGTGGGCATGGGCGCCGCCGGCGAAGCACTCAAACAACTGCCCATTCGACCTGCTGTCAGCGGCTGTGACGAACTGCTGATCGGCGACGTCTCGAACTGGGCGGCCTATGCGCTGGCGCTGATGCTGGCGGCCGCGGCGCAACAACCGCTGCTCGATTTTGAACTCAGTGCACTGCTCGACGCCTTGGTGCGCGCGGGTGCTGTCGACGGCGTGACCGCCGCGCCAACCGCCACCGAAGACAACTTTCCGGCCACCGTGGGTGATGCGCTCATCGCCGAGATACGCGGTATCCTTGCTACCCAACACAGCTTCTCGGTACAGGATCGTTCCCAATGACTGTTGCCTACCTCGATGGCAGTTTCCTGCCACTCGAAGATGCCCGTATTTCACCCATGGACCGCGGGTTTCTGTTTGGAGATGGGGTATACGAGGTCATCCCCACGTATGGGGGACAGTTGGTTGGATTGAACCTGCATCTCGATCGACTGGAACGCGGGCTCGCGGAGATCCGGCTGGCATCACCGCACAGCCGGGAGCAGTGGAAGTCCCTGTTCACAGAGCTGTTGGCTGCCAACGGCAATGGCAATCTTGGCCTGTATCTCCAAGTCACCCGTGGCGTGAGCATGAAACGCGCCCATCGTTTCCCCGAGACCACGACGCCGACCTGCTTCGCTTACACCTTCCCACTGGAGGCCCCCAGCGACGGCAACCCGGAAACCGCCCACGGCTGGCGGGTGATCACGGGGGACGATCTTCGTTGGCAACGTCGTCACATCAAATCGGTCGCGCTTCTGGGCAACGTCTTGCACATGCAAGACAGCATTGACGCGGGCGCCGAGGAAATTCTGCTGTTCAACGAGCAGGACCAGTTGACCGAAGCCGCGGCCTGCAACGTGTTCGTCGTCAAGGACGGTGCCGTGGCGACACCGCCACTGGACCGCGAAAAACTACCCGGCATCACCCGACAAATGTTGCTCGACATGATGCGTACCGAGGGTGATTGGCAAATCGCAGAACGGCCAGTGAGTCGCGCTGAAGTCATGGCTGCCGACGAGGTCTGGATCACCAGTTCGAGCAAGGAAGTTGAGCCCGTGGTCAGCATTGATGCGCGTCCCGTCGGTACCGGCAAAGCGGGCCCCATCTGGGCAAAGGCCCAGGCCATGTTCCACCGCCGAAGATTCGATTACTGATGACCCGACCCACTCGCGCGGTCATCGATCTCGAGGCGCTCTCCCACAACGCAACCCTGCTGCGCAAACTGGCCGGGTCCCGGCGGCTGATGGCCGTGGTCAAGGCAGATGCCTACGGGCATGGCCTCGTGGATTGTGCGCGAACGTTGTCGCCCCGGGTCGACGCTTTCGCCGTTGCCTTTCTCGACGAGGCGGTTGTGCTGCGACAAGCGGGCCTGGGCGACCGCATTCTCGTGCTCGAAGGACCGATGGACGTCGCTGAAGCCGACAGCTTTGCTGAGCTTGGACTGTGGCCAGTCGTTCACCGGGCCGAGCAGTTGTCGTGGTTCGAACAAAGTCCCACGAGTACGCCCGAAGGGCTATGGCTCAAGGTTGATACCGGTTTGCACCGGTTGGGACTGGAGATCGACACACTCAGTGAACTGGTCTCGCGTGCAGAATCCATGGCGCCAGTCACTCTCATGTCGCACCTGGCCTGCGCAGGCGATGTCGATGACCCATTGAGCCAGACACAGATGCGCCGCTGGCAAGCGGCCACAGAACGGTTCGACCTCCCCACCAGTTTGCTGAACTCCGCGTCGTCGCTGCTCGCTGACAACGACGAATCACAGTGGCTGCGGCCCGGATATCTGTTCTACGGCGGGCAACCTGATGGACTCGGCAGCGACCTGGGATTCAGGCCGGTGATGCGACTGACCTCGGCGGTGATCGCCGTGCGTTCCATTGCCGCGGGTGAGCGGGTCGGTTACGGCGGTCGCTGGCTGGCACAGCGGGACAGTCGCATCGCCACACTACCGATTGGTTATGCGGATGGTTACCCTCGCGCCGCGCGAGACGGCACGCCGGTGCTGGTGGGCGGTCACAAGGTGCCCCTGGCCGGCAGGGTGTCGATGGATATGATGACCGTTGATGTGACCGAGCACCCGGATATTCAGGTGGGTGCGCCCGCCCAGCTGTGGGGTGATACGCCGGGTGTCGATGAAGTCGCCACCCACGCCGGTACCATTGGCTACGAACTCACTTCCCAGGTCACCGCACGTGTTCCGCGTTGGCTCAACACCGGGAGTGAGCCTGGAGGATTGCCACATGGCTGACAAGCCAATAGCCCCGACCACCCACAATATCGATACCGCCGCAAACGAGCATGGCGATGAAGCGGGCCTGCTCGCTGCGATCGACATCGGCAGCAATTCCTTTCACCTGATCATCGCCCGTTTTGACCACGGTGAACTGCGCCCGGTACAAACCCTCGCAGAACGGGTACAACTCGGTGCCGGGCTGGTAAACCGACGCCTGACCGCCGACACAATTGAACGCGGATTGACCTGTCTGACCCGTTTCAAGCAGGTGATCGACAGCCTCGAACCTGCGCGCATTCGCATTGTTGGTACCAACGCTCTGCGCCAGGCGAAGAACCGCCGGGCATTCACCGAACCCGCCGAGCAAATTCTCGGGGTACCGGTGGATGTGGTCTACGGTCGCGAAGAGGCGCGCCTGATCTATCTGGGCGTGGCGCATACCCTCGCCGATGATGGCCAGTCGCGACTGGTGATCGATATCGGCGGCGGCAGCACAGAATTCATCATCGGCCAACGCTTCGAACCCACACGACTCGAGAGCCTGCAGCTGGGCTGTGTCAGCTTCCGCAACGCCTTCTTTGCCGATGGCAAGCTGAATAAACGCAATTTCAATGCCGCCTACGACCAAGCCATGGTCGAAATCTCGCATATCAAACGCCGCTTCCACCACAAGCACTGGTCGGAGGCCGTGGGCTCCTCAGGGACATTGCAGGTAATCGAGTCACTTGTTCAGGACGGGGGCTGGCGAGACACCGGTATTGACCGAAAATCACTGGACCGTCTGCGCAAACGTCTGTTCAAGTTTGGCCACGTCGACAACATCGACCTGCCCGGACTCAACGACAAACGACGCACGGTGATCACCGCGGGCGTTGCTATTGCGATGGCGATTTTCGATGGCCTGGGTATCGAGATCATGCGCACCTCGACCGGGGCCCTGCGCGAGGGTGTCATCTACGATTTGGTCGGCAGGCTCAGCCACGAGGATGTACGCGAGCGATCAGTCAGCGCCATCGTCAGTCGCTACAACGCCGATGCGAGCATCGCTGATGGTGTCAGCCGACAGGTCCGCTACATTGCCGAGGCGTGCGCAAAAGCCTGGTCGCTCAGCGAAGAAGACATCAACAGTCTTGCCTGGGCGGGTCGCTGCCATGAAATCGGTATCTCGATTTCGCAAAAACACTACAACCGGCATTCGGCCTACCTGCTGCGACACTCCGACATGCCGGGTTTCTCGCAGCAGGAGCAAGAGACCATCGCCACGCTGGTGAGGGGACACCGGGGTAAGCTCAAGGAAGAGATTTTCTTCGATATCTCTGACCGCGCGCGACCCAAGACCGAACGGATGCTGGCCCTGCTTCGCCTCGCCGTGCTGTTCAAACATGTGGAAGCCCTTGAGGGCCGTCCGCCCGGATTCACCGTCAGCGTGCGCGCTAATACCCTCACGCTGGCTTTCCCCGATGGTTGGCGCGAGAGTCACCCAAACACCATTTGGGAAATCAACCAGAGCAAGCCCGCGCTGAAAAAGCTGGGGGTCAATCTGCGCTTGAAGTAGCACTTTTGCTTGCGGCGGGCTACGCGCACGACTAGCCTGCCGGCTACCTGACCCCATCCCGACAGGAACCCCCATGATTTTCCCGCTTCGACTCGTCACTGCGCTCAGCCTGAGCCTGCTTGCGACCCCGCTATACGCCGCACCAGCACCCAATGTGATTCTCATCATTGGCGACGGCTTCGATGACCAACACGTCACCATGGGACGCAACTATCTGAAAGGCGCTGGCGGCAAACTACGCCTGGACGAGATGCCTTTCCGCGGTGTCTCGCACATTGAAACTGTCGGCTTTGAACAACAACCACTGTATGTCGCCGATTCGGCGAACACGGCGACAAGCATGGCCACGGGTGCTATCACACAGATCGGTCGCATCGGTACCAGCGCCGATGATGAGGACCTGCTGACGATTGCTGAGGCGGCCATGGCCCAGGGCCTGCGTGCCGGATTGGTGAGTTCAGCGTCGATCACTGATGCAACGCCGGCGGCATTTATTGCCCACGTTAGCCATCGCGGCTGCGAGAACCCAGACACCGTCATGGGGGGCGAATATTACGGCCGCCAAATGGCGGGTTGCCCTGCGGATGCCCGCGACAATCAAGGACTGGGGTCAATCGCAGAGCAAATCGCGGACTCTGCCCTGCATGTGGTGCTCGGCGGCGGCAGCAAGCACTTTGACACGCCCGTCCACGTCGGTGACCAGGAAACCCCGGCGGCACTGGCCCAGAGCAAGGGCTTCCGGGTCGTGCGCGAGCCAACCGCACTCGATGCCCTGCCCGCGGGTGACCGGGTACTCGGACTGTTTGCCAGCAGTCACCTACCCGTACGCTGGCAAGGCAGCGATGGCCGACGGGCGGAGAGCCCGCAGGAAGACGGCACAGCGCCCCCGCCCATGTCCTGCGAACCCAACCCTGATTATGGCGATACGCCCTCTTTGTCTGCGCTCACCGAAGTCGCACTCGAGCGATTGAGTAGCGACAATGAGGCCGGCTTCTTCCTGATGGTCGAGTCGGCGTCGATCGACAAGCAGAGCCACGGACGCAACCCCTGCGGCTCCATCGGCGAGGTGGCCCAGCTCGAGGAAGCCCTGGCTGCCGCACTGGAATTTGCGGCCCAGCATGAAAACACCCTCGTACTCGTGACCGCCGACCACGCCCAGGCCGCGCAGATCGTACCCGAACCCAGTCTGTACACCGAGGGCCCCACCAGCGTGGACTCCCCCGGTAAAGTCGCGCGACTGGTGACACCTGAAGGCAGTCTGATGCGCATCAACTATGCGACCGATACCGGCTGGAGTGAGAACCACACCGGCGCCAACGTGCCCGTGTTTGGCAATGGGGTCGCCGTAGGCGTGTTGCGTCCGTTCATGCGTCAGCGAGAACTGTTCGACGCCATGATGTCCCACCTGGAGCTAAAGCCATGACTTTTGATCACATCAACGGCCGCAAGGTCTCCAAGATTTGCCTGGGCACCATGACCTGGGGCGAACAAAACACCGAAGCGGAAGCTCATGAGCAGATCGACTACGCGCTCGATCGCGGGATCAACTTTATCGACACCGCCGAGATGTACCCGGTGCCACCACGCGCTGAAACCCAGGGACTGACCGAGACCTACATCGGCACCTGGTTTGCCAAGACCGGGCAACGGGACCGCTGGGTGCTGGCGACCAAAGCCTGTGGCCCCAATCCGGAGTTCAGTTATCTTCGCGGCGGCCCAAGACACACTGCCGCCCACCTGGTGCAAGCCGTTGAGGACAGCCTGCGACGACTGCAAACTGACCACATCGACCTCTACCAACTGCACTGGCCGGACCGCAATGCAAACGTGTTTGGTCGCTTGAATTACCAGCACCGTGAGGTGCCTGAGTCGACACCCGACGAATCCCTGCGCGCGCTGGACGAGCTGGTCCGCAGCGGCAAGATCGGTGCCATTGGCCTGTCCAACGAGACCGCCTGGGGTGCGATGAAGTTTATCGAGCTGGCCGACCGCGAGGGGCTGCCCCGGGTGCAGTCAATCCAAAACCCGTACAGCCTGCTCAACCGCGTTTATGAAATCAGCCTCGCTGAGATTTCCCATCGGGAAGGGGTCGGTTTGCTGGCCTACTCCCCGCTTGCGATGGGGCTGCTGACTGGCAAATACCGGCATGGTGCCTGCCCCGAGAACTCGCGCATGGCGCTGTTCAAGCGTTTTACCCGCTACGACTCAACACAGACTGCCGACGCCACCGAGCGCTATCTGCAACTGGCCGAAGACCGCGGACTCAACCCCACGCTCATGTCTTTGGCGTGGGTCAATAGCCGGCCTTTTGTGACCAGCAACATCATCGGCGCAACCACGCTGCAACAACTCGCCGAGAACATCGACAGCCTCGATATGACCCTCGATGCGGATCTGATCGCAGAGATCGATGCCATCCACAAGGCTATTCCGAATCCGGCACCCTGACCGTCAGAGATTGATCCAACTGTTCAGCGCCCGGAGGCGGAAGTCAGTGCCTCCCCAGCTGAGCACGACACTGTCGACCAGTATCTCCTTGACCTGAAAACCCTCGGCTCGCTGACCGGTGGTGAGCCGCGTGCCATTCAGTGTCACCGACGACTGCCCTCCCGCCTGGTAGTCATGCGCGCTGTAGACCACCGTGGGAATACGATCCTTGGTCTGCTGGGAGAGTGTGTCGAGCGCAGGGACCGGATGGTCAGAGAGTCTTGCCTGACCCAAATCCTGCTGGGCTCGGCGCAGCACCTCGGCCACATCAATGGGAATGTCTTCACTCGCTGATGACTCCGCAGCATCGATCGATGGCTCTGCCAAGTCGCGGGCCTCGGCCGCCGGGGTCGCTATATCGGTTGTAGGCTCGTCGACCGGCGCACGGTCATAGAGCGCTGTGACGGCAGCGCTGGGTTGCCGCTCGACAGCGGTGTCCGCCGGTTCATTCGTCTCCACCGACCTCGGCGTCACTGGCCGCGCATTGGCATTCACACGGCCACCGAGCGTGACGGCTTGGGGCGCGGGTCGCTGCTGCGCCTGGGGCGGCTGAGCCGGGGTCGACTGGGCACTGGCACGCGCCGCCTCTGCCGCCAGCTGCGCATCGGACTTCGAGACCACAGCGGGCCCGGATGCCGGGGGCGATTCTGGCTGGGGAGCGGTTTTCCAAAGCGCCCACACAACCCACACGACAAGCAACACCGCAACAACGGCGCCGGCGGCCAATACCCACGGTAACCACGGCTTCGAGGACTCGCCGGTGAAGTGCACACTGTCCAGCGAGGGTACCGCTTCGCGATCGGCCTCACCGCGCGAACGATTCAAGGCATCCAGTATCAGTGACATAACATCAATCTCCGGACAACAACCGCAGCCGGCGCTCGGCGCGCTCGCTGTCGAGTGCGGTTGCCAACTCACGATTCAGGCGGAGCAGTGTCTGCTCGCCAACCACGCCATCGTCCACGAGGCCCTGTCCGCGCTGAAAGAGCTGCACCCGCTGCTCCAGCGCGGCATTAAAGCTGCCGTTGGTCAGCGGACGCTGCTGCCCATCCAATGCCGCGAACATCGAGGCAACAGCGGCGACGCTCACACCGCTGTCACCGCGGGAAATCGAACCCGACCAACCCGACGGCACCTGCCACAGATAGCGAACATCACCCGTCCAGGCGCTGGCGAGCTGGGCAAGTGGCACCTGGCTTGGTCTGCCATCAACGACAACCCAAGCGTGTTCGGCCGCCATGGCCAATACCACCGTAGCCGCTGCAAACCGGTCAGGACTGCGCATCGTCAACATGACGGGGCGATCGAGTTCGGCCAATAACTCCCAGGTCTCAACCTGTACCCGGGAGCAGAGCACGCCACCGATAGGGACATCAGGACAGCCAGACGCAGGTATTGGGTCGTCACTGGCGAGTTGCCACATGAGCGACGCCGCTTCCTGCTCGGGCATCAACCAAGGGGCGTTGGATGACGCCGACTCAGGTGCAGGTGAGGGCTCGATCTGCACCGCTGCGGGCGTTTCATTGGTCAGGTCGTCGGGCTCGGACACCACACTTGGACCCGTCGGCAGCCACCACAGCAGCGCCGCCAGCAGTAGCAATAACGGGAGCAGCAGCAACCACTGCAGGCGCCGCAATTGCCGGCGCTCCTGGCTGCCCAAGACTTCAACCGCCGCCTGGCCCACGAGCTGACGATTGACGGCCGCCCGACGCTGGCCATACGCGCCCAGCAGCGCACGATCACACAGCAGATTGATCAGTCTCGGTATGCCGCGGGTCCGTCGATGAATATCGCGCACCACCCCAGCGGAAAAAGGCGAATCGCTGCGCGTCAGGCCTGCGACCTCAAGACGATGACGGATGTAAGCGCCGGTCTCCTCCGCGTTGAGCGGCTCGAGATGATAGCGCGCTGTGATCCGTTGATTGAGCTGCCGCAGTTCGGGCCTGGCCAGCTTGTCACTGAGCTCGGGCTGCCCAATCAAAATGATCTGCAACAGTTTTTCATCGTGGGTTTCGAGATTGGTGAGCAGCCGAATCTGCTCCAGCACATCAAAGTCGAGGTGCTGGGCCTCATCGATCATGAGAACGGTTTTCCGTCCACGCTCGTGGTTCTTGAGCAAAAATCGATGCAGGGCATCGGTGAGCTGCTTGAGCGTGGCATTTTCGGTCGGGTAGTCGATGCCCAGCTCATCGCAGGCCGAGGCGAGCAGCTCAACGGCGCTCAACGCCGGATTGAGGATGATGGCCACGTCGGTGGTATCGGGCAGTTGCTCGAGCAGACAACGGTTCACCGTGGTTTTGCCCGTGCCAACCTCACCGGTGAGCAGGATAAAACCACCGCCGCTGCTCACCCCGTACAACAGGTGAGCGAGCGCGTCCCGATGCCGCGGGCTCATGAATAAATATCGGGGATTGACCGCGATTGAGAACGGCGGCTCGTTCAATCCAAAGTGCTGGTGATACATCGGCGTTTGGCTTGGCAAACAAATCCCTCGCATTATGCCCGTGACTGCCCCGCTCGGTCATGCACTGCGAGGTCACCGGCAACATACTTGAGCGTCAAAAAAACATACTGTATGTTCAAATCCGCTTTTTTTGGGGTCCGCGTCCGGCGGGCCCACCGTCATTAGGAGACACTCCCATGGCCCTGCCCCCCGTGCTGAAAGACACCCTTCAGATCCCCGTCATCGGCTCCCCGCTGTTCATCATCTCCAATCCAGACCTGGTGATTGCCCAGTGCAAGGCCGGCATCGTGGGCTCATTCCCGGCCCTGAATGCCCGTCCGGAGCACGTATTGGAAGAGTGGCTGATCCGCATCAAGACCGAGCTTGCCGAGTGGGATGCGGCCAACCCCGACAAGCCCTCCGCGCCGTTTGCGGTCAACCAGATCGTGCATGGCTCGAATGCCCGCCTTAAGCACGACATGGACATGTGCGTGAAATACGAAGTGCCCATTGTCATTACCTCACTGGGCGCCAAGGAGTGGGTCAACGAGATGGTGCACAGCTACGGCGGCATCGTGCTGCACGACATCATCAACAACAAGTTCGCCAAGAAGGCCGTTGAAAAAGGCGCTGACGGCCTGATTGCTGTTGCCGCGGGTGCGGGCGGTCACGCTGGCACCCAGTCGCCGTTCGCGCTGATCCAGGAAATCCGCGAGTGGTTTGACGGCCCGCTGATTCTGTCAGGCTCAATTGCTACCGGTGACGCCGTCCTGGCGGCTCAGGCCATGGGTGCCGACATGGGCTATATCGGTTCAGCCTTCATCGCCACCGATGAGGCGAACGCCGAGCAAGGGTACAAGCAGGCGATTGTCGACTGCGGTGCTGACGACATCGTCTACAGCAATCTGTTTACCGGGGTGCACGGCAACTACCTGCGCCCATCCATCGAAGACGCGGGGCTGGACCCGGACAACCTGCCTGAAAGCGATCCCACGAAGATGGACTTCGGTTCCGGCGGCAATCAAGACGCCAAGGCATGGAAAGACATCTGGGGCTCCGGTCAGGGAATCGGCGCTGTTAAATCAATCGGACCGGCGGGCGATTACGTAGCAAAGCTCATCAGCCAATATGAAGCCGCCAAAGCACGGGTAATGTGACAGTGAGCGACAACAATAAGATCCCCCGATCCCGGGAAGACGATTACAGCGATGACATCATCGCCCAGCGCCAGGCCTTCATCGAAGCGAAGACCGGTGCTGAACTCAACCATAGCAAGCAGTTCTCCTATGACCCCCACGTCATGGAAGGCAACATCGAGAATATCTGGGGGGTTGCCCAGGTACCGATTGGTGTCGCAGGCCCGCTGCTGGTCAATGGTGAACACGCCAAGGGGGAGTTTTATGTGCCCATGGCGACCGTCGAGGGCACCATGCTGGCGAGCTACAACCGCGGTATGAAGGTGATCCGCGAGAGCGGCGGTGTTACCACCACGGTTTCCGCGGAGTCCATGCAGCGCGCCCCGACCTTTATCTTCAACAATGCGCGGGACGCCCGGGATTTCCAGGTGTGGCTGCGCGCCAACTTCGAAGCGATCAAAGCCCAGGCCGAGAGCACCACGTCGGTGGGCAAGTTGCTGGAAATCGAGAACTACCACTTCCACAACCTGATTTCCTGCCGCTTCGACTACTCAACTGGCGACGCCGCCGGGCAGAATATGACCAGCCGGGCGACATTTTTCGCCTGTGAGTGGATCCGCAACAACTACCCGGGCGAGCTGCGCAACTACATGTTGTCGGGCAACTTCGATACCGAGAAGAAGACCTCCGCGGTCAATATGCTCAAAGGCCGTGGTCGCCGGGTCGTTGCCGAACTGACCATCCCGCGCCAGGTATTGATGGAGAATCTGCGCATCACCCCCGAGCAGATGCAGTACGGCTACAACATCAGCACCATGGCCGCGCACCTCACCAACAGCTCCAACAACTCCAATCACCCGGCGAATGGTCTCGCGGCACTCTATCTGGCCACCGGCCAGGACATCGCCAATATTGGTGAGTCGAACCAGACTTCGACCTATATGCGTGCCACCCGTGACGGCGATCTGTACTACTCGATCACCCTGCCCTCGATCATCATGGCCAGCTACGGCGGCGGCACCAACCTCCCGACCCAAGCCGAATGCCTGAAGATGATGGACTGTCACGGCAAGGGTAAAGCGCTAAAGTTGTGCGAAATCGCCGCCGGTTTGGTCGTCGCAGGGGAACTCTCCCTCGCCGCGGCAACCAAAGTCGACAAAGCCACACGAACCAACGAGTGGGTGGATGCCCACGAGCGCCTCGGACGCAATCGATAATGCTACGCACACTGACCCTGCTACTGCTGTTGGCCA
Organism: uncultured Alteromonadaceae bacterium; assembly: GCA_964482195.1. GTDB lineage: Bacteria > Pseudomonadota > Gammaproteobacteria > Pseudomonadales > Halieaceae > Luminiphilus. Next base: position 20,251 of record CAYZWL010000046.1, read on the forward strand.
GTGCCCATACCCTGGGTGCAGCTAATGACCAGAAAATACCCGCCCCGGCATTCGCGCTCCCGGCGATCGCCAATGCCGAAGGGGAGCTTGATCTGGCGGCATTGAAGGGCAGTGTCGTTTATCTCGATTTCTGGGCTTCCTGGTGTGGCCCGTGTCGCTTGTCGCTGCCGGCCCTCAACACCATGTGGCAGGAAGTCGACCGCGAGGACTTCAAGGTCGTCGCGGTCAGTATTGATGTCGTTGAGGAAGATTCTCTCGACTTCCTCGAGCGCTATCCGGTGGATTACCCCGTATTGATCGATACCGCCGGCGAGACCCCTCAGGTCTACGCGGTCAACGGCATGCCCTCGGGCTACCTGATCGATCGCGAAGGGTTTGTGCGCGAAGTTCATGTGGGCTTCAGCAAAGGTGATGAGGTCAAGTTGCGTAAGAGCGTCGACGCGCTGCTCGCCGAGTGAGCGGCACGACAACAGACACGTTGTTCTTTGATGGGCAGTGCCCCCTCTGCCTGCGCGAGATGACCCATCTCCGCCGCCTCAAAGACGACGCACTTGAACTGGTCGATATCCACAGCCTGCCAGAATCCGGTGACCTGCCCCCGCGGGACCAATTGCTGGCGGTGCTGCATCTGCGTCGCGGGCAGTCATGGCTGACCGGAGTCGATGCCTCGGTGGCTGCCTGGCAACACACCCGCTACGCGGCCCTCTGGCGCTGGATGCGCTGGCCCATCATTGCCCCGCTCATTGATACCGTCTACCGCCGCTGGGCCATCTGGCGCTTCAATCGTTTGTACGGCAAGCGCTGCCAGCCCGGTGGATCGTGCAGCTAGACCAGACCCAGCTCGCCAGCCTGCCCTCCCGGTATCGGGCCGCGCTGATCAATGGCCTGCCCGGCTTTAAACCCGCGGTGCTGGTAGGTACCCGCAGCGCGCTGGGTCAGGACAATCTCGCGATCATCTCCTCACTGTTTCATGTGGGCGCCTCGCCACCGCTGCTGGGCATGATTCTGCGCCCTTCACCCGCGGGCACCGAGCGACATACGCTCGACAACATCCTCGACACCGGCGAGTACACCCTGAACGGAGTGCACCGAGATTTTGCCCGTCAGGCACATCACACTGCAGCGAGACACCCGCGAGGCGTCTCAGAGTTTGAGGCCTGCGGTTTCTCGCCGCTCCGGATCGACGACTTCAAGGCCCCATTTGTGAGGCAGTCACCACTGCAGATTGGCTGCCGGCTGCGCGAGCACCAGTTGTTGACCATCAACCAGACCCACTTGCTGATCGGCGAGATCACCCACATTACCGTGCCCGATGACTGCGTTCGCAGCGACGGCAGTTGTGATCTCACTGCCATGGGGCTGCTCAGCGTGACCGGGCTGGACAGCTATCACCGCGTCGAAGCGGGTCAACGGTTCACTTACCCCAAGCCAGAATCAGCGCCCGAACCGCTCTGAATACCCACCCATTTGCGGGATGTGAGCAGGGTCGCAACCCCGGCAAGCTTGGGGTAGTCTCGGCACACGCGCCCGGATTCGGCGCTTCAATCCATGTGATCGATAACGAAAAGGACTTTGTGATGAAGACTCGCTTTACCTTCAAGCGGACGCTGCTTGCCAGCGCCCTCACCCTTACCGCTGCATTTGGCACCATTCAAAGCACTGTCGCCCAACCCGAGCGCGATGAGATCGCCGCCGAGTACAAGTGGGACCTGACGGATATGTATGCCGACGCCGCCGCTTGGGAAGCCGACAAACAACGCTTCGAGGCCCTGCTGCCCAGCCTGACCGACCACCGCGGTAAGCTCGCCGATAGCGGTGAGAACCTGCTCGCCGCGATTCAGGCACAGGAGGCTGTCTCCAAAATCATCGGCAATCTCTACGTATATGCCGGTCTCAAGTCCTTCGAGGATATGCGTGACAGCGACAATGCCGCCCGTTTCTCCCAGGCACAGACCCTTTATGCGGGGTACCAGGAAACCGTCGCCTACTTCTCACCCGAGTTGCTCGCCATTCCCCAGGAAACCCTGGCTACCATGATCAAGCGAACCCCCGCGCTGGCCGAGTACCGTCACTATCTCGATGAGGAATCGCGCCTGCGCGATTTCACCCTCAGCGAAAACGAAGAACGGATGCTGGCGATGGCTTCGGATTCGCTGGGCAAGTTCAGCAGCACGTTCGGTGCCATGGACAACGCCGACCTGACTTTCGGGACCATGCTCGATGAAAACGGTGAGGAAGTTGAACTCACCAAGTCCCGCTACGGGGCTTTTCTGAATTCCCGTGACCGTCGTGTCCGGGAAGATGCGTGGAAAGGACTCTTCGAGGCTTACGCTGCGGTTAACCATACGCTCGCCGCCAATTACGAGGGCCACGTCAAGAGCCGCGCGTTCCTCGCCAAGGTTCGGGGCTTTGATTCGCGCTTGCACGCCGCCACCTATAACAGCGCTATCCCCCAAGAGGTTTATGAAAACCTGATCAAAGTCGCCCGTGAGGGCGCCGCGCCACTGCAGCGTTTCCTCGAGCTGCGCCGACGAGCACTGGGGGTCGAGCAACTCGAGATCTGGGATATGTACGCGCCGGTCATCGACCCGCCCTACAAGGACATCCCCTTCGAAGACGCCAAGCAGATTGTTGCCGACGCCTTGACGCCGCTGGGTGAGGAGTACCTGTCGGTGTACTGGATGGGCTTCGACGAGGGCTGGGTGGATGCGTACGCCAATAAAGGTAAGCGCGGCGGCGCCTACAGCTGGGGCACTTACACCTCCAAGCCTTATCTATCAATGAATTACGAGGGCACGCTGGGCGATGTCTCTACCCTGGCCCATGAATACGGCCACTCGATCCACAGCTATCTAACCCGCAATACCCAGCCCTACGTTTACGGTGACTACCGGACGTTTATCGCTGAAATTGCCTCGATGACCAACGAAGCGATTCTGATGCAGAAGATGCTCAAGGAAGCAGAGACACCACAGCAACGCGCGTATCTGTTGCAGTCTTATCTCGACAACTTCCGTGGCAGCTTCTACCGTCAGGCATCCTTCGCCGATTTTGAAATGCAGGCTCACGCCAAAGCTGAAGCGGGTGAAGCACTCACCGCCGACACACTGAATGGCATCTACGCCGATGTGTTCAAGGCCTACTACGGCGACGCGGTCAACATCGACCCATTGAACGACAAGGAATGGAGCCGAATCCCCCATTTCCTGCGCACCGACAACTTCTACGTGTACCAGTACTCGACGTCCTTCGTGGCTGCGACAGCGCTCGCGAAAATGATTCTCGAGGAAGGCGAGCCCGCTCGGGTCCGCTACCTGGAGATGCTGAAGTCGGGCTCGAATGACTACCCCATCGAGCTGCTGAAAAAGGCCGGTATCGACATGACTACCTCGCAGCCCGTGTATGACGCTATTGAAGTCTTTGATGATTTGGTCTCACAGCTCGAGCAGGCCCTGTCAGAGATGGGTGCATTGGCGGCAAACTGACGCACAAACCAACTGAAAGGGGGAACACCCTCCCCCTTTCAGGGTCATAGTTTCAAGCCAAGCAACCGAACACGTTAAAGATCGTGAACACACCCATGTTTGATCCTGCCCGCGCCACACCATCCAACCGCCCCACCCACATCATGAGCAGGCAACGAGGCCGCAGTCATGTGAGCCTCATGATCGGCTTGAGTGGGCTGGCGCTGGTGAGCGGCGCGATTATCTGGGGTTTCTTCGCCGACGAACCCTGGGGCGGCGCGACCGAACCCACGGAAATCACCCCAGCGACACCCGAGGAAGCATTCACGCCCATCCCTTCTACAGACATTGTCGAAGCGCTGGTGGTCGAGGAAGCCCCCGTACCGGCACCCGAGCCTGAGCCCGAACCGGCACCGGCAACCAC
>CAYZWL010000047.1:0-23782 GCA_964482195.1 uncultured Alteromonadaceae bacterium
TGAGACTACGCTTTTGGAACGTATAGAGGAACTCGAGACGCGGCTGGCGTTCCAGGAACAGACTATCGAGACCATCAACAGCGCCTTCTATCAGTTGCAGCAGGATCAGCAACGGCTGGTGACACAGTTCGAGTGGCTCGCGCAGAAATCCAGAGAACTTGCCGAACGCATGCCCGCTGGCGGTCAACAGGACGATGCGCCCCCGCCGCATTACTGACGCCTCGCCCCCGTGGCGCGCTTGATTCACGCAGGTGCACAGGTTTGCGCTAAGCTCAGGCCTCCGTTTCGTTGAACGCTTGGAGCGCCGAGTGCCCATCACATTCACTGTCTACCGTGACCAGGGTTACTTTCTCGCAGAGTACGAAGGCACCATCAGCTATCGAGTCGCGAGAGATGCCTGGGGCGAATTTATGGCCAAGGATCCGAGTGTTCTCGCGCTAAATCAGTTGATTGATGTCAGTCGTGCTGACTTCACCGAGCTCAATACCGGTGGCGTGGAATCTTTTACACGCTTCATGGAAGACGAGTACCAGCGACTGGGCGTTGTCGCTGAATTCAAGTCGGCGGTCTACGCACCCGATGATCTGCCCTTCGGTATGTCGAGAATGTACGGCAGTATGGCGGTGAAGACGCCGGAAAGGGTGCAGGTGTTCCGCGAGAGGTCAGAAGCAAAGACCTGGCTCGATATTCCGCAATAACTCGGGCGCGAGTGGCGTTGGCAGTGAATGCCAACTGCTTTGGGTTCAGCGCTTGGTCTTTGAGACAAGATCGATCAGTTCGTCGAACTTCTTGCGTTGCTCCTCTGGGTTCCCAGCTACGATCGCCCGCTCGACGCAGGTGGCCGCGTGGTCTTTAAGCACCGCGTCTTCCACTTTGGTCAATGCTGATTGAATCGCCCGTAATTGCTGTAACACATCGATACAGTAGCGATTTGATTCGATCATACTGCTGACCCCGCGAACCTGTCCTTCGATTCTGGCCAGGCGTTTAAGCGTCTGGTCTTTGTCTTGATCCACGATAAAAATTACCTTGACCAATACCCTGGGGGGGTATGTAAGCTGGTGACATGAAAGAGTGTAACAAGCCTTGTTTGAGCCGTCGTCACTTCCTGCGTGACAGTAGCACTGCCGCCTTGGGGCTTGCCCTGGGCGCGACGCTTGCGCCCTGGGCCCGAAGTGCCGGGCAGGCCGATCTGACAGGTCTCCGCCCTCGGGCGGGGGCGTTTGATCTGTCGGTGGCGCGTACTCCTTGCCGGGTCGATGGCAAGCAGACCACCGGTACGTTAATCAATGGTCAGTTGCCGGCACCATTGCTGCGCTGGCGCGAGGGCGAGTCGGTTGTGATGCGCGTGCACAACCAATTGCAGGTGGATACCTCGATTCACTGGCACGGGATCCTGTTGCCGTTCCATATGGATGGTGTGCCTGGGGTGAGCTTCCCGGGGATTCGACCTGGCCAGACGTTCACTTACGAGTTTCCACTGCTGCAATCGGGTACCTACTGGTACCACAGTCATTCCGGCTTGCAGGAGCAGGTTGGGCACTACGGCCCCCTGGTGGTAGAACCCGCTGAACCCGACCCCGACGCGGTCGAGCGCGACTATGTGATCGTGTTGTCAGACTGGACTTTTGAAGACCCGCATCGGGTCTATGCAAAACTCAAGAAAATGTCTGACAACTACAACTTCCAGCAGCGAACGGTGGGTGAGTTCCTGCGTGATGCCACCCGCACGGGTTGGCGGCCCACGGTTGATGATCGTCTGATGTGGGGCGCTATGCGCATGAATGCCGCAGACATCGCGGATGTCACCGGTTCAACCTATACCTATCTGATCAATGGTCACGGTCCGGGCGACAATTGGACCGGGATGTTCGAACCCGGTCAGCGTATACGTTTGCGGTTTATTAATGCATCGGCAATGAGCATCTTCAATGTGCGCATTCCCGGTTTGCCGATGACCGTCGTCCACGCTGACGGGCTGCCTGTACAACCGGTAGAGACCGACGAGTTTCAGATTGGCGCTGCGGAAACCTTCGATGTCATCGTCAGTCCTGATGATCGCGCCTATACGGTGATGGCAGAAAGCAACGACCGATCTGGCTACGCGCGCGCAACACTGACGCCGCGCTTGGGGCTTGAGGCCCCGGTCCCTGCGAGACGTCTTCGGCCGACGCTGACGATGAAGGACATGGCGATGGATCATGGCTCGATGGGCCACGGTTCGATGGATCACGAAGCAGCGGACCATGCCGCGATGGATCACGGGTCAATGGGCCACGGCGAGATGGACCAGGGTTCGATGAACCACGAAGCAACGGACCATGCCGCCATGGATCACGGATCAATGGGACACGGCGAGATGAATCATGCCGGCATGGATCACAGCGCCATGGGCCATGCTGCCAGTCGTCGCGACAGCATGACGGCATCAAGGACAGTCCAGGCCCATCATCACCCGACGGGCCCCGGTGTCGTGGGTCTGGCTACAAACCCAGTCAATCGACTGGGTGAGCGTCCTCTGGGACTGGAAGACGTCGAGCATCGCGTGTTGGTCTATACCGATCTTCGCGCTCGTGAACCCAACCCTGATACCCGGGAGCCGGAACGCGAGCTTGAGTTGCACCTGACGAGCAATATGGAGCGGTACATGTGGTCCTTCGACGGGATCAAATTCTCTGAGGTCGACGGTCCCATCAAGCTCTACAAAAACGAGCGGGTACGGCTGACGCTGGTCAACGACACCATGATGCCGCACCCGATTCACCTGCACGGTATGTTTTTTGAACTGGTTACCGGAGAAACGACCCACAAGCCGCGAAAGCACACGGTTGTCGTGAAGCCCGGCGAAAAGATGGCCGTCGACATCACCGCGGATGCTGTGGGTGATTGGGCGTTCCACTGCCATCTGCTGTATCACATGCACGCGGGCATGATGAGGGTGGTTTCCGTGCTCGATGAGCCGGTGCCAGTATGAATCTCGTCCGAACGGTTTTTTGCGGCGTCTTTGCGATACATGCGGTTCTCTTCGCCAACCCTGTGTTGGCGCAACGCGCTGCCGATGCTTTTTACGATCCCGAAGAGATGGCGGCCGCCCGTGCCTCCCTGCATGCGGGTCACGGCAGTCAGCTCAACAGCCTGCTGATTGCCGAGCGACTGGAGTTTGCCCACGCGGATGACGAGCAGGCCATGGTCTGGGAAGCGCAGGGTTGGTGGGGGGGTGATCTCAATAAGCTATGGGTGAAGACCGAGGGTGAGCTTGAGTCGGGCGGCGACGAGGATGCAGCCGAACTACAGCTGCTGTTCAGCAGGGCGATCAGCCCCTTTTGGGATCTGCAGGCCGGTTGGCGTCAGGCTTCAGCGGACGACGACAGTACGGATTTTTTTGTGCTGGGCGCGATGGGCTTAGCGCCCCAGTGGTTTGAGGTGGACGCGGCATTGTTTGTCAGCGATGCAGGCGAGATGTCGGCCCGTTTGGAAGCCGAGTATGAGCTCTTTCTCACACAACGACTGATTCTTCAGCCGCGGGTTGAACTCAATTTGGCGCTCGAAGATGACGTGGATCGCGGGCTGGAAAGCGGGTTGTTCGATTCGGTAGCCGAGCTTCGTCTACGTTATGAAATCCGACGCGAATTTGCCCCTTATCTTGGTGTGAGTTGGGGCGGTGAGTTCGGGGGGAATGCCACTGCGGCAGCGCAGAACGGTTTGTCGGCCAGACAAACCGCGGTTGTGGCTGGATTCCGGTTCTGGTTTTGAACTTACCTCGCTGAGCTGCTGTCCTCACCCAGAGCACTGCTGGGGGTATACTGACAGGTCGCGCGCTGCCGAGTGCCACGTTGTTGGGTGCGGGCGGTGATTCCCTGATGTGTTGAGAGGAGATTGGGCATGTGGTTAAGAATGGCCTTGGCCCTGTTTGTTTTTGCCGGTGTTGCCGGGCTCACCGACGCGCGCGCGGATACGGAGTATTTCACCGATCTGGTTGAGGGACAGGCGGCTCATGCGCAGCGTATGGCAAGCCAGCGCATGCCGGCTCGTTATCGCTTGCTGCAGGCAGACCTCGATGGCATTCGTGAACTGATGACCGCAGCACGGGATCAGGGTCGCGCTACCGAGACCGTGATCGCTTTGCCCGACCCCGCAGGTGGTTACACGAAGTTCCTTGTGCGCCCCTCATCGGTGTTACCCGAGGCGCTGGCAGAACGTTATCCCAACCTGTTTGCCATGACTGGCCACGCGCTGGGTGCAGAGAACACCGATGTTCAGATGGAACTCACCGAGCGCGGTGTCAGCGTACAGGTACTCTCACCAGAGGGGCGCTGGCTATTGGACCCGCTGGTCAACGAGGCTCGAGGCACGACCATCAGCTATTACGCCGAGGACCTCGGCCGTCCTCATGATCACAGCCGCTGCCTGCTGGATTCTGAGCCTAAGGCACGCGTACAGAAGCCTGGCGCTGATTCGGCAGTGAAGGCGCGCAGTACCGACAGCACCCTGCGAACCTATCGGCTCGCCGTGGCGACAACGGGTGAGTATGCGCAGTTCCATGGCGGCACTGTGGGGAGTGCGCTCAGCGCCATCGTCACGACGATCAACCGCGTCAATGGTATTTACGCCCGGGAGCTGTCGATTCAGCTCACACTGGTGGCCAACAATGACGATATCGTTTTCACGGATCCTGGCTCGGACCCGTTTACCGGGAATACTAATGCCGGCACTCTGATCAATGAATCCCAGTCCGTTATCGACGCCAATATCGGGAATGCCAACTACGATATTGGTCACACCTTCAGCACCGGAGCGGGCGGATTGGCTTCACTGCCTTCGGTCTGTCGTACAGGACTCAAGGCGCGAGGTGTAACCGGGTTGCCCAACCCTATTGGTGATGCCTACGACGTCGATTTTGTTTCCCATGAAATTGGCCATCAGTTTGGTGGTAATCACACCTTCAACAGCCAGGTCTGTTCCAGTAACCGCAACGCCAGTACTGCCTACGAACCGGGCGGCGGCAGCACCATTCAGGCCTATGCAGGCATTTGCAGCAGCGACAACTTACAGGCCAACAGCGATCCCATTTTTCACGCCATTAGCTTCGATGAAATGATCGGGTACGTGCAGTCAGATTCCCGCGGCGCTTGTGCCGCTACCTCCGCAACAGGCAATGCCAGTCCGGTTGTCGATGCCGGTACCGACTTCACCGTGCCGGCGCAAACACCCTTGGTGCTGTCCGGCAGTGCAACGGATGCTGATGGTGACTCACTCACCTACTTGTGGGAACAGCTGGATTTGGGCGCTCCCGCGGCGCTCAGCGCCGCCGATGACGGTCAGATTCCGCTGTTCCGGGTGCTCACGCCGGTGGCGTCCGGAACCCGCTACCTGCCCGCGCTGAGCAGCGTCGTTGCGGGTACATCGAGCAACGCGGAGAAAATTCCCCAACTGTCCCGAGCGATGGATTTTCGCCTGACCGCCCGTGATGGTGAGGGCGGTGTGGCGTCGGACGACGTCATCGTCAATGTGTCCGCGGCGGCGGGCCCCTTCGTGCTCACGGCACCCAATGGAGGCGAGAACGTAGGCGCCAATATGACGGTGACCTGGAGCGTTGCCGGCACCAATGCCCCGCCCATCAACGCGGATCGGGTGGCGTTCTTTTTGTCGACGGATGGTGGCGCATCTTTTGCGCAGGCGCCTTTTGCTGAGGCCAATAACGATGGCAGTGCGGTCATTCCCATGCCGGCGAATATTTCCACCACCAGTGCCCGCTTGATGATTCGTGGTCAGGACAATATTTTCTACGACGTCAGTAACGCCAATTTTTCGATTGAATCGGGGGCCGGTGGTAGTCCGGTTGACGCGCCGATTCCCTGGGCGGCGGTCCCCGGCGACGGGAGTGCATCGCTGTACTTCGATGGTAACGGACAGGGCGGGCGCGCCTTCACCGCGGTCTGCACGCCGGATAGCAGCACCGAGACGCCAGTGTCAGTGGCCAATAACACCCCCACAGCCATTCCAGATGCGGTGAGCAACTCTGTTCCGTCGACCATCGAATCGACGGTCGTGGTGACTGCGGGAGGGCAGGTGCCTTCGTCGGGTCCCACAGTAACGGTCAACATCTCCCACACCTATCGAGGCGACTTGTCGATTGCGTTGGTGTCGCCTGCAGGGACCACGGTGGTGCTCAAAAATCCGGCGAGTGACTCCACCAATGATGTTGTCGGTACCTATCCCACCACCCTGACCCCGGTCAGTGGGTTGGCCGCTTTCGCGGGTGAGGATGCCGTCGGCACCTGGACACTGCGTATCAGTGACAACTTTACGCTCGATACCGGTACCTTGAATGCGTGGTCGCTGGATATGACCACCGAGACTGCCCAGCCCGATGTGCAGGCGTCTGGTGCTACCTCACCTCTGGTGCTGAGTGGGATGACCAATGGTACGCCCTACGACTGCGCCGTCAGTGCCTCGGAGGGCGGTAGCGACAGTGTCTTCGTGAGTGCAGGTCTGGTGGTACCTGGCGCCTCCGCACCAGCAACACCCAGCGTGTCCATCTCCGAAGTCGATGGCGGGCAGGTGGTGCTGACGTTGAGTCCCGGGTCCGGGCCCGTACCTACCGGCTACCGGGCAATCTGCGGTGACCGCGTCATCAACGCCGTCGGGTCAGCGATCACGATTGATGGTCTGGATGAGCAGTCATCCCTGGCTTGCGTCGTGGTTGCACAGGCCGCCAACGGTGCCAGCGTGCCCAGCGGCAGTTTTGACCTTGTCTCCGAATTGGCGACCGGCCTTCCGATTTGGCTGCTCTACGAGGCCAGTCAGCCGCGGTAACGGTGACTGCTTGTGGTGAGTCTGTGGGCGCAGTCGGAATAGTCGCCTGCTCGGGCAACCGGGCGATCCGACTGGCGCCACAAGGCGCCGAGGTCGGCCAATCCGGACAAGCCGCTGATCAATACATCCATGCTGTCCACCTGTCTTTACTTTGCAGGTGTATCGTCTAGTTTAGAGGCGAACCCAATCAGCTTGGAGATCGTCATGGCGGGTGTTAAACGACGTGCGATATTGCAGTATGCCGCATTGGCGCCATTGGCCGGAGGCCGCATGGCGACTGCCAAATCACCCGCCGGGACAGATGCCGAAGTGTTGCGGCAGGCAATGGAGATCCACCCGGGAGCACTGCGTTACTTGAACCCAGCTGTGCTGGCTAACGCACTGGATGCTTGCCTCAAGCAACTGACGGCAAGTCCGTCGCTGGCGCAGCGTTATCTGGTGCTGTCACGTTTTTTGGCGAAGCTGCGCTGCGGTCACACCTACGCCAATTTCTACAACCAGTCTGCTGAGGTACAAGAGTCACTGTTCAAAGGCCAGACTCGTCTGCCATTTGCCTTCCGCTGGTTGGAGCAAGGCATGGTAGTGACCGGAGCGGCGCCGGGCGTGAATTTGCCTCCCGGCAGTTTGATTACCCGCGTCGATGGCGTGGACCCGGCGGAGATACTGGCGCAGTTGCTGCCATACACCCGGGCTGATGGTGTGGCCGCCGGCAAACGCCGGGCACTGCTCGAAGTCCAGCACCGTAGTCGGCTTGAGTTTTTCGACGTTTTTCACGGTTTGCACTTTGGTGCACCGACCTCGGGGAATTTCAGGATTGAGGGAGTCGGGCCCGATGGGCGCGAGTTTGGCCTGCAGGTGCCCGCCATCGATCTCGCAGCGCGTCAATCGATGGCGCAATCTCAACGGGCAAATGTGGGTAAGCAGGACCCGATCTGGCAGTGGCGGGTGCAGTCAGGCATGGGTGTGCTGACCATGGATGACTGGGCTATGTACAAAACAGAGTGGGACTGGCAAACGTGGCTCGATGCGCGGCTGGATGAGGCACGGGATCTACAGGGGCTAGTGGTCGACCTGCGCGCCAATGAAGGCGGAAATCCCATTGTCGGTGCCATGCTACTTTCCCGTCTTATCAAAGCACCGGTGTCGTTGCCCACTTATCAGCGTTTGGTGAGGTTTCGTTCGCTACCCGATGCTTTGCGCGCCCATGTGGGTACCTGGGATGACAGTTTTTATGACATTGGCGTGGGTGCCAAAGCTGTTGGGCGCGGCTTCTATGCGCTCCCAGAGCAAGAGCAGCTCACGCTGCTTGAGCCCCGAGGCGCGCGCGTCGATGTGCCCGTGGCTGTCCTCACCAGCCCCACCAACAGCTCCGCCACGTTTACCTTTGCCAGGGTCGGAAAAGCCTCTGGCCGCGTCACTTTGGTGGGTGAAACCACCGGTGGTAACCAGCGGGGTATTAATGGTGACGGGTATTTTTTTGCGACACTGCCTGAGTCAGGGATTGAGTTCGATATACCGATTGTTGGGAAATTTCCCGCTTCGCCGCAACCGGATGCGGGCATCACTCCCAACGTCGCGGTGCGTGAAACCGTCGCGGATATCGCTGCGGGTTATGACCGCACACTTGAGACCGCGATGACACTGCTTTGATACACGCGCTGAATGGGTCAGGGGCTGTCCACGAAGGCGAGATGCTCACCCTGTTTTCGTATGGATTCCTGGTGCACGACAAAGGTGGTGAACCGCGGTGAAAGTACTGTGCTGACAGCCACAAAGTCGGCAAGTGCGCCGTCATGTTGGAGTGTCAGTCGCACATAGCCCTGATGCAGGTTGTCGGTCCAGCGCACCTCAGACTGATGCTCTGCGAACGCCATGTCGATCATACGGGCGGTGTTGTCATCGAACCCTTGTTCGACAAAGTCACCCGGAGAGGAAATGCCCGCCGTACCGATCTCGACGCCAACGGGTTTCGAGGATTCAGTCGACAAGGTGTTTGCCCAGAAACTGTGGCTGTCGCCAGTCACTACCAATAAGTCTGAAGCGCCGACTTTCTGGCATTGGGTATAGAAGCGCTCTCTCGCCCACGGATAACCGTCCCAGGTGTCGAGATAGAAGGGCAGGTTGTATCGACCCTTCCAAATCAGGTCGGTATTGCTACCCGGCACATTGCTATGGATGGCAGGCATTTTGATGCCCAGCGACGCCAGATCAGGCACGCGGGTCTTCGCCATGGGGATCGCGTTTCCGATCACGCGCCATGGCACCGCGGAGTCGACGCTACTGCGCAACGACTGCTGCAAAAAATCTTCCATCCTTGAAGACAGCATGGGGCGATTGGGGGCACCCAAGACCTTGGTCTCAAACACTGTCGCGTCTTCGATACTGTTGATCGATTCGAAGTGGTCTTGGTAGGAAATCTGTTTTGCGCGACCCGTGTGCCGTGTTTCCAGTGTCGTCAGCGTGGCGAGATCGCCGAACGTGTAGTGTCGCCAGAGTTCGGCATAGTGCTTGGCGTCGGGTTCGCGGACTGGCATCCATTCGTAGTATGCGCGCAATGAAGCCGCTCGACGCGCGAGCCAGTCTCCTTCGGTAGCGGGGCTGTGATTCTGTGCGCCACCCAACCATGGATTATTGGCGCTCTCGTGATCATCCCAAACCAGAAGTGTGGGATGCGCCGCATGCATGGCCTGAGAACCGGGGTCGGTTTTGTATTGGGCATGCCGCTCGCGGTAGTCGCTGAGTGAGAGTGTCTCGTGCGCAGGCTCATGGCTGCGACCAAGGCGTATGGCCACCTCGGCCCCCCAGCCGTCCGCGCCATACTCATAGATGTAGTCACCCAAGTGCAAAACGAAGTCGATGGCAGCGTCATCAGCGATTGCCTGATAGGCATTAAAGTATCCAAACGCGTAGTTACTGCAAGATGCGATCGCAAGACCCATCGAGGCGAGCTGGCCAGTGGGCAGTGTGCGGGTTCGGCCCACGGGTGAGCGCACCCCCAGTGCTTCAAAGCGATAGAAGTACTGCCGGCCGGCATTCAGATTGTCGACAACCACTTTAACGGTGTAGTCGCGCTCGGAATCTGTGCTGACAAGCCCCTCTGCAACTTTGTGCGTGAAGTTTTCGTCGCTGGCAACAGCCCAGGCAACGGGCAGTGCCTCGGTTTGACCTGAAATTCGAGTCCATATAACGACACTGTTTGCGTCGGGATCGCCACTGGCGACACCATGCTGGAAAACCTCGCCTGGGCTGGGAGAACTGCTATTGGCGTGTGAGCGCCCTGAGAGCAGCAGCGGGGCTATGGCGACGGATTGGACAAAGCTGCGGCGATGGATAGGCGGCATGGAGGTTCCTCTGGACGCTTCGGGTTAAAAAAAGGGGGCCTGGTGGCCCCCATCAAAGCCACCAGTACTTAAAAGTCGAACGTGAATGACACGGTCGCAGTACGGGGAGCGCCCAACCATGCGGCGTTGGAGTTGATCACGCCGAGGTACTGTTCATTCGCCAGATTCTGAATCTGCGCGTTGATCGTCAGGCCTTCGAGTGCCGACGAGATCTGCCCACCGTCAACCACCAGGTAGGCGTCGACAAGCAGGTATTCGTCTGCTGTCCAGGTATTGGCCGTATTCACGGCGCGTTCACCGGTGCTCTTGGCGCTGATGCCAGCGGTAAAGCGTTCTGCCGCGTAGTCCGCGGTGACGACCCACATCTGATCCGGAATACCGGTGACGTCGTTGCCGCGGAAGATACCGGCCTCCTGATCGGCAGCGATGTTGCCCGTCCCTTTGTACGTGGCATCAAGCAGCGTGAAGGAACCGTACAGTGACAGACGCTCGGTGACGTTCCAGGTGGCTGAGGCTTCAAAGCCTGAAGACTCAATACCACCAGCATTGACATAAGAACCGTTCGTGCCGATCAGGTAATCGTTTCCGGCGCCGCTGCCCGGCGCAAGGAAGATGATTCGATTTTCAAAATCCGAGCTGAAGTAGGTGGCGGTGACAAAGACGTCGTCGCCGAGATACCGCAAACCAATCTCCATGTTCTCGGAGGTCTCGGGTTCGATCTGACCGAGATCGGCATCCGGGCGTTCGAGAATATTGTCCGAGATCGATTTAAAGTTTTCGGCATAGCCTGCGAACGCTTCGAGACCGCTGTCGGTGACTTCCCAGACCAGGCCGCCTGACAGCAGAACGTCTGAGTCAGAGTCGATAGTTGCGTTGGTAGACTCGCCAAAAAGATCCTCGCGGGAGACCTCCACCAGGAACTGCTTCGCACCGACGCTCAGCGTGAAGTCACCCATGGTCAGTTGGTCTTCGATATACCACTTGGTGACGTCCTGGGGATACTCGCGCATGTACTGCACCCAATAGGCGGGGCTCTGGAAGTCGATGCCAATCCGCGCATCGGTTAGCTTATGCCAGTCGCGCAATTCCTCACGGGTTGAATCCTCGTACCAGATGCCGGCGCGAAGTGTGTTGAACTCCTGATAGGTCCAACTGCCGTCGGCCGTGAAACCTATGCGCTCCTTCCCGTATTCGGTATTGCGGAAGGACTGCACGGGAATTGCGCCGCGCGGGTAACAGGCCGGATCGTAAACGGCCGCGCCGCCACCGTAGGGGAAGGTCAGCGATGAGACGCAGTCGGGGTCGGCCTGCAGTGACATGCCATTACCGTCGACAAAGTAAATTTGGCCCAGGATCGCGCCGCCTTGGACTTGCGAATTGCCGAGCTCGCTCTCTGGGCCACCGTTGTCATCGGTCACATCAACCAGGTACGGCGGGATCCAGTCACCACGGCCTGAATTGTCGTGGTAGTACAGGGCACCCGACAGTTCGAAAGCCTCATTGGGGCGCCAATCCAACTTGCCATAAGTCAGGGTGTTTTCGCGAAGCGTGGACCAACCGTTGCGGAACACCTGATTGACGTAGGGAATCTCGGTCCACTCACCGATGAGTTGATCCCAGCGGGGGTACTGCTCGAAGTCGGCTTCTGAGTAGATGCGCTGGTAGTTATCTTCGTGCGTGTCGTCGTAAGAAAAGTAGCCAGTAAACACCAGCTCGTCGTTGCCCGAGATCAGTTTGGCAGCGACGTGATCACGTTCGTTCTCCGCCGACCCTTCAATCCAGTCGGTCGCTTCCTGATGCGAAGCCGATACCCAGAAGCGCGTCGATTCGCCGATGATGCCTGAGTCATAGCGCGCGTAGTATCGCTGCGCATCGTATTGGCCGGTCACGTACTGCACCCGGATACGTTCCTCTTCGGTCGGGTCAGATGTCACGTAGTCAATGGTGCCGCCGAGGGCTTCCAGCGAGCGGGAGGCGATATCGGCTGTACCCTGGGATACCGCGACGGTACCAATATTGGCGGTATCGATGTATCGGTTGGCCTTGGCGCCGCCCCCATAGTTCGAGTTGCCATTGGGCAATCCATCGATGGTGGAGCCGATTTGTTGTTCTGCCAGGTTGGTCTGGAAGCCACGAACGGCAATCGCGGTTGACCAATCGTCGAAGCCGAAGGCATCACCTTCCTGGATCGATACGCCCGGAAGGTTGTCGATCAACGCGTTGACACTCGTAATCGTAGAGACCTGATTGGTCATGCTCTCTGTGACTTGGTTGCTCGCGTAAGTGGCCGCTTGCGAGTAAACGAAGACTTCTTCGATTTCATTGCGTGCCTCTGAGCTGGCTTCTTCGGCCAGTGCGGGCGTAGCCAACGCAAGAATTGCAAGGGCCAGGGGGTGCTTTGCTGCAGTCAGCATCATCATCGTCTCCATCATGACGGGCAGGTTTTTGCCGGTTTTTCTTGGGAAAGTCCCGGGGCAACAGGACGCGGCAAGTCTGAAAACCCTTAGTGACGATGGGGTGAACGAAATCTGAACAAATGGAGAAACTATTCTTACGAAACAGTGACGATAGGTGTGTAGGTTTGGCGTTCGAGCGCCGATTCACCGGATCAACAGCGGGCGGGCTTGTGCGAGCTGTGTATCGCTTTAGCTGAGTCTGGTGACTTCGCCATCCGCGAGTGTGCGGCGCCACTGGTGGGTATCAAAGGCCACGCCCCGGCCATGCGCCGCGCGGTAGTCGTCGGCAAGATCGGCAAGCGCGCTGAAAAGCAGTCCGGATGCCTGTTCGCTCCTTGAGTCGGCCACCTGGTGCAATTGACTGAGAGGCACGGGGCTGCCGGGTTCGAGCAAGCGGAGGGAAACACCGGCAGGGTCCGGATTGTGGGGCGACAGTGTTACTCGATCCAAATCGAGCTCAGCGATGATGACACCGGGGTCGCCGATGGCTTCGATGGCTTGTCCGTTGCCATGAATGATCAGGCCGGCCCCTTCACAGACGCCGAAACCAAAACGCTGCTGCTGCTCGACACAAGCCATAAGCAGTCGGCCGAGTCGATGACGGCGGGTGAAGTGTTGGTCGATCAAACCAAGATCGGTCAGGCCAATACCGGGTTCGACAATTACCCCGGAGCCGCTGGCATCTTCTGAGCTCCCGTATTGCAGCGCTGCAACACTGTCACCCTCGGCGATCATACGATGCCCCACGGCACTGGCTGCGCCAGCGACGGCGATCAGGGGGGAGCCACGCTCGTAGGCCGTGACAATGCTGTGCAGCACCGGCGTTGCCTCCGCGCAGTGCAGCAATGCTTCGTTCAGGCGTCTTTGATCGCCGCCCGTCAGCAGCAGACTGCCCATATTGTCGATGCGTCGTAGCAGCGTGCGATCACGGCTGGCGCGCTCGATGTTGTTGAGTGAAATGGGCAGCACTTCGCAGTCAATACCGAGGCGCTCCAACCAGTCGATGTAGCGGTCGGCCATCACCTTCGGTTCACCGGAGGCAGTTGGCAGAACGCCAACCGGGGCGACCAACTGAGAGAGAAGGGCATCTTTGGCCGCGCCGCGCCACTGGGTCGGCGAATTGCCGAGCAAGACCAGGCGCGCATGATCGCTGGGATCGGGCTGAATGACCTGATTGCGTTCTACCAGCGGGCAGGTATCGCGGTTGCTGATGTGAATATCAAGATTGAAATTCAGTGCCGAGTAGCGGATTTCACCTTGCCGCACTGCTTGTAACGCTCGAGATTTTCGTGGCATGCGCTCAATATGCAGGGTGATTTGCTTCCCGGTAGCCGGGTCAAAAGCACGCGCGCTGTCTCGCTGATACCAGGCCGGGTCGCTCTCGACCAGCCGGAGCATCAAGTCATGGAGCCCATATCCCGCAAAAGCGTTGCGTCGTACCGGCGCCGGCGATCGATAGGACGCCTTGGTGACCCGTGTCCGTTTTTTATCAGCCGCGGCGAGCGCCTTGCCCCGTTTCAGATCGACGCTATCGCCATCGTCGAGATAGGAAATACGCACGCTCTTCGCTGGATATTCAGGATCATCAAACGTCGCTTTACGCAGATCGACGAATAGAACGCCGGTTTCACCGACGACTTCACCCGTACTGCCTCGCACAAGCAGGGCGCTGTTCTCATCAATTCCAAAAGCCAGTGACTCCCCCACGATACGACTGGCGTAGACGAGTCGTCCGATGCGGCCCCGGGCCAGAAAGTGCTGGTCCACCATTCCCCACTGGAAAAAACCGAGACCTTGGCCGACCCTGAAGGCGTCAAAATCCTCAGCGGCTTCGTGTCGATTATCAATACCGCGACTCAGAGCATGTAGTGATGTGCCCCCTAAGATCATGGGGCCAGACATGATGGCGGCGCCAGCGGAGCTTCCCGCGATCAATCCACCCTCGTGATAAAGCTCACGAATAACCCTAAGCGCGGGTGTTTCAGTCCCGTTCTGCACCAGCGTGCCGACGATTCGTGACTGATCGCCGCCCGTGAAGAACACACTGCCAAACGCCCGCAGGCGTTCGATGAGTTGTTCGTCGAAGGGGCTCTCGTGCCGGGTTTCATAGAAAATGGGCACGTGCTCGGCGTAAAAACCCTGGTCGCGAAACTCATCGACAGTCTCTTTGCCGACTTCCTCGGGGTAACCCGATGCCATCGACAATACTGCGATTTTCCCGTCACTTCGCTCACGTAATGCGGCATACAGATCGTCATTGTCGGCTTCGAAGCGGCCGCCGATCAGTGCCAGCGTCCCCAGGGGCTGTTTGTTGGCGAGCCGCCGAGCGGATTTGGTGAGAGTGGCTTTGGACAAGGGGTCGGGTACTCCGGGAAACAGCCTCCATTATCCTCCAAGTCGAAGGGGTTTGGCGACTGGCCGCTGTTGCAACGCGGGTGCTTTCATGGGCGGTGAGCAGGGGGTAGAGTGGAACGTCCAAAGCCTTGTCGGGAGCCCACCGGAATGGAATTTGTCGCCACCAGCGTCTATCGCGGACCCAATGTGTATGCCTTGTTTCCTGTGATACGCCATCAGGTAGATCTGGGCGTGCTCGAGGAATGGCCGACAGGTAGGTTGGGTAGAGACTTCGTCGATGCGTTGGTTGCAGCCTTGCCGGGGCTGTCTGACCACGGCTGCTCCTATCGGGAGCCCGGTGGTCTGGTCCGGCGAATGACGGAAGATGAGGGTACCTGGCTGGGTCATGTGCTCGAACATGTGGTGCTGGAGCTTCAGGGCATTGCGGGCTACGACGTGTCATTCGGTAAGACCCGATCCACCGATGAGACCGGTGTTTATGACATGGTCTTTGAATACGAAGAGGAGTTTGCGGGGCTGGAGGCGGCGAAACTGGCGCTTGACCTGATCCACTCGCTGCTGCCGTCCGATCTGCGACCCGATGATACCCCCCGGCATTTCGATTTTGAGGCCGAGCGCGATGACTTTATTCGCGCCTGTCAGTCACGCTCCCTGGGACCGAGTACGCATTCGCTGGTGAAGGAAGCCGAGGCGCGGGGCGTGCCGTGGATTCGATTGAACGATCACAGCTTGATCCAGCTGGGACACGGTCAGCACCAGCAGCGCCTGCAGGCCACAATCACGTCGGCGACCCCATTTATATCGGTTGAGCTGGCGGGCGAGAAGGACGAGACCAATCGCATCCTTGGGGATTTGGGCCTGCCCGTTCCTCGTCAGGCGTTGGTCTACCGGCTTCGACGGGCCTTCTCTGCGGCCGAGCGGATCGGTTACCCCGTGGTGCTCAAGCCGCTCAATGCCAACCACGGACGCGGTGTCACCACCGATATCCAAAACGAGGAACAACTCGAGCGTGCCTACGACAAGGCCAAGGAACACAGCGATGGGGTGATTGTCGAGACATTCCTGCACGGGCTGGATCATCGCCTATTGGTGGTCAATGGCAAGTTGGTTGCGGCCGCAAAACGCGTACCCGCCCACGTGGTGGGTGACGGTCGGTCAACCGTGGCTGAGCTGGTGGAACGGGTGAACCAGGACCCACGCCGAGGTGTCGGTCACGAGAAAGTACTGACTCGAATTTCCTTAGACGCGGCTGCCGAACGGATGCTGGGCCAGCTGGATATGACTGAAGAGAGCGTACCCGCGGACGGTGAGACCGTTTACTTACAGCCGACCGCGAATCTGAGCACCGGCGGGACAGCGGTAGACGTCACCGACACCATTCATCCGGACAACCGCGCCATGGCTGAACGGGCCATTTTGGCGCTCGGGCTCGACGTGGGCGGCGTCGACTTCATCACCACCGATATCACCCGTTCTTATCGTGAAGTCGGTGGTGGTATTTGCGAATGTAATGCCGCACCCGGCTTCCGTATGCACGTTGCACCCTCAGAGGGCGAGCCGCGGAATGTGGCGGGTCCGGTGATCGATATGCTGTTTCCGGAGGGTTCACCGTCGACGATTCCGATTGCCGCCATCACCGGCACCAATGGCAAAACCACGACCTCGCGCATGTTGGCGCACATTCTCAAAATGTCGGGCAAAGTGGTGGGGCAAACCAGCACTGATGGTGTTTACATCGATGGTCGCCTGTCGGTCCAGGGCGACATGACCGGACCGGTAGCCGCGCAGATCGTGCTGCGTGATCCGTCGGTGGATGCCGCAGTGATGGAAACCGCGCGCGGCGGCATTTTGCGCAGCGGGCTGGGTTACCACTCGGCGAATGTATCGGCCTGTCTCAATATTGCTGCTGACCACCTGGGACTGAAAGGTGTGGATACCCTCGAGGATCTGGCGGAGGTCAAGCGGGTTGTTGTGGAGGTGGCGAAGGACGCCGCCGTGCTCAATGCCGATGATGTGCACTGTTTGCAGATGGCCGACCACTGTACGGCAGAAAAGCTCTGTTACGTCACGATGAATCGCTCGCATCCCCTGGTGCGCGAGCACATCAAGGCGGGTGGAACGGCATTGGTACTCGAGCAGGGTATCAACGGCAACATGATTACCCTCTACAACGAACAGGGTCACAATATTCCGCTGCTGTGGGCGCACTTGATCCCCGCCACACTGGAAGGCCGAGCGCTGCATAACGTGCAAAACGCGATGTTTGCCGCGGCGCTGGCGTATCACATGGGAGTTGACCTCGAGAATATCCGGCAGGGGCTGCGGACCTTCGACAGTACGTTTTTCCAGTCGCCGGGCCGGCTCAATGTTTACGATGAGCATCCTTTCAAGGTCATCCTCGACTATGCTCACAATCCAGCTGCGGTGCGTATGGTGTGCGATGTGGTGGACCGGTATGACGTGACCGGTAAGAAGATTGCCGTGCTGACCATGCCGGGCGATCGCCGCGATCAGGATATCCTCGAAGTTGCGGGTATTGCCGCGGGCCGGTTTGATCACTATATCTGCCGCCGGGATGACAACCTGCGCGCCCGGGGTTCCCGTGAAGTCCCTGAGCTACTGCGTCAGGGGCTGCTCGATGGGGGTGTTGATGACAGTCAGATCACCATCATTGAAAGTGAAGAAGAGGCCAATCAGGCAGCGCTCGAGATGGCTCGGGGTGGGGATTTGGTGCTGCTGCTCGCCGACAACGTCACGCGGTCATGGAAGCAAATCATCTACTTCAAGCCCGGCGAGGAGGTGGTCACTGAACCCGCTGATCGTATCGCTATCGACATTCCTGCTGAATTCAGCGGCAGCTTTACGCTCGACGCCGACATGGAATTGATTCGCGACGAGCGGGGTGTTCGTATCGCGCGGGAGAGCGACGACTAGGAGCGGTCATCATGCGTTTGCTCGACACCCGGCGGCTCACCGGAGCCAGCCTTTTCCTATCGGTTCCGGGTGCGGTGATCGATGTCTCGGTCAGTGACGCCGACAAGGACTTGTTGGCCGCCGCTTGGCGTCGATCGGTGACGCGGCTGCTCGAGGAACTCGACTGGCCGGTGACACTCTGCGTACGGTCTTTCGACGGTGGTGTCAGTCTCGCGTTGGCGGCGCCGGTAGATGGCTTGTACACCGCTACCGAAGTCAACGAAGCGGCTTTTGCGGCAGCGCGTGATCTGGTTGAGGGCACCCAGCGACATTTGCTGTTACGCGCGGCCAGAGGGCTGCGCGATGAGTACCGTGACGAGCAGCGTCCGCGACTGCAGCGACTGTTGGCTGCCGCAGAATCTCACGGTACGCCAGTATTGCTCGACGAGGATGCGCTCACGCTGGGTACCGGTCGGTACGGCGAAACCTGGGACCTGTTTGAACTGCCGCATCCAGATGACTTGCAGTGGACCAAGTACAAGGCCGTTCCCACAGCGCTGATCACCGGCACCAATGGCAAAACCACAACGGTCAGACTACTGGCTTCTATCGTGAAAGCCGCTCAGAAAGTGGCCGGGGTCAGTTCAACCGATTGGCTGGCCATGGGCGATGAGTTGATCTCCCAGGATGATTACGCAGGTCCCGCGGGAGCTCGCCGTGTTTTACGCGATCACCGTTGCGAGATAGCAGTGCTAGAAACCGCGCGAGGCGGGCTCTGTCGAAGAGGACTCGCGGTTGCGCGAGCTGATGTGGCGCTGATTACAAATATCGCCGCCGATCACCTTGGCGACTACGGCATTGAGACTGTTGAAGACCTCGTCGATGTGAAATGGAGCGTCACGCGGGCCTTGGATGAGCGTGGACGCTTGGTGCTCAACGCTGAGGATGCGCGATTGATGGCGCGAAAGCCCTGCGCACAAAGCCCGGTGGTGTTGTTCGCGTTGTCTCCACGTTGCCAAACTTTCGCTGATCATGTGGCTGCTGGTGGCGTCGGATTCACCGTGCGCCGAGGCACCGTGGTTAGATGCCGCGGTAAGCGTGTTGAGCCTGTGGTCAGTGTCAGGAAAATTCCTGTTACCTACGGTGGGGCCGCCGAGCACAACGTTGCCAATGCACTCGCCGCCGCCGCAGTAGCCGATGGTTTGCGCATTCCCTTGCCAGTGATTGCCGCGGGGCTTGAGGGCCTGCGTAACGAGGACAATCCGGGTCGCGCCAATCTCTATGACGTGGGTGGGGTGTCGGTGCTGTTAGATTTCGCGCATAACCCAGCGGGTTTAAAGGCGCTGATGCCGATCATCAATGGTTTGCCAGCCGAGCGCCGGCTCCTGGTAACAGGACAGGCCGGAGATCGCGGGGACGAGGACCTTCGAGATTTTGCTGGCGCCATAGGCGAGACATCATTTGATCGGATCATCATTAAACGCATGGATGGACACGCACGGGGGCGCGATATCGGCGAGGTGGCGAGTATCATGCGCGACGCGTTTGTCGAAATGGGCTATCCGGCACGGGCACTCGGTAGTGCCAAGACCGAGCTGGATGCGACCCGAGCGGCACTGCGTTGGGCGAAGCCCGGCGATCTGGTGGTACTGCTCTCTCACGAGAAGCGTGATCAAACCCGTCAATTATTGACTGCAGCCGCTGCGAAGGCGCGGAGCGACGAGAAGAGAACGTGACCCTATGAAACTGATCGGCAACGTGGAGTGTTACACCCCAAAGTATGTGGGGCGCCGTGACGTCGTCGTCGCAGGTGGTGAGGTATTGGCGATTACACCACCGGGCAGTTCAGACTTGGGTCCCGACGACATCGACGGCGAGAACCTGGTATTGATTCCCGGGCTGGTCGACGCGCTCACTCACCCCTGTGGCGGCGGTGGCGAAGGTGGTTTCGCCAACCGGACTCCCGAAATACCACTCGAGGCGTTTGTGCGCGCCGGTGTGACCACGCCGGTCGGCGCTTTGGGCACTGATTCCATCGGACGCTCCCTCGACGTTCTGTATGGCAACGTGATGGCACTCAGTGCCGGTGGTCTGGGTGCGCTGATGTACACCGGGGCCTACAGGGTGCCGGCGCCGACGCTCACAGGAGACATCGCCCGGGACCTGTTCCTGGTTGACCCGGTCATTGGTGTTGGAGAGGTAGCCATTGCGGATCACCGCGGTACTCAGCCAACGCCAGAAGAGCTGCGCCGGCTGGGCGCGGAGGCCTCGCTTGGCGGTGTGCTTTGTGGGCGCGGCGGTACCGTCATGATCCATGTCGGAGATGGTGATTCGCGACTGATGCTGCTTCATCAGGCCCTGGCGGGGTCAGATCTGCACCCATCGGTGTTTTATCCCACCCATGTGAATCGCTCTCGGGAATTGCTTTCGGAGGCAGCAGAATGGGCAAGAATGGGTGGCTTTGTCGATATCACCGTGTCAACGACCCCCGAACTGATAGCCGCGGGTGACATTCCAGCAGCGGAGGCCCTTGAGTACCTGCTCTCGGCAGGCGCACCGTCGACCCAGATTACACTTTCCTCCGACGGGGGTGGTTCTTTACCGGTCTATGAGGGTGGTGTGCTCAAGGGACTTACCGCAGCACGCCCGGCGGTTCTGGTGGAAATGCTTGCTGCACTTCGCGCGCGTGACAGTCAGTTGTTTGAGTTGGCACTGATGGCGATGACGGTAAACCCCGCCAACGCGTTGAAACTCACGGGTCGTGGAGTGATTGTCGATGGTGGTCGAGCCGATCTGGTCATGCTCAACAAAAATAATGGTGCCATCGAGCACGTGCTTGGGCGCGGGCAATGGCTGATGAAGGACGGGGAGTGTCATGAAATCAACCAATTCGTTGCCTGAGCGATGGGCTGGACGCCTGATATGCGGCGCCGCAGCGCTTTTGCTGACTGCCGCGACTCACGCTGCCTCCGTTGAGCCCGGCGAGGAGAACATATCTCGGGCGTTGGCGCTGGGTGTTGCGCCCCCCAAGGCGAGTCCGCCCCGTGGCGATGAAAGCGAGGGACCCTTCGATCAATTGGTGATCGCTAATGTCATGCTGATTGACGGCACGGGTGCGCCTGCGCGGGGACCGGTCAATATCGAAATCGCTGGCGACCGCATTACTCGAATCAGCAGTGCGGCTTACGGTGGGGGCAAATTGCCTGCGGGGGCTCGGGTTATCGACGCGACCGGCCAGTATGCGCTGCCCGGTTTTGTTGACTCTCATGTACACCTGGGCACACCCAGTCACGCGCCGGCGGGTTCACTCACCGACGCGGAATATGTCAACAAGTTGTGGCTTGCCCACGGTGTGACGACCGTACGCGATGTCGGTGCCGTTATGGGTTTGGGCTTTACGCTCGACCACAAGCATCGCAGCGAGGCCGGCGACATCGCTGCGCCGCGTTACCGCGTACTGGCGATGTTTCCCCAGTCCATGCCATCGGTGGAGCAGGGGATAGAGTGGGTGCGAGCGGTGCGCAAGCGCGGCGCGGACGGCGTCAAGTTCCTGGGTGCGGCCAAAGACATCAATGCGGCCGCGATTCAGGAAGCCAAGCGGCTCGGCATGCTGACTGCCCAGCATCACGCGCAGTTGTCGGTCACGCAAATGGATGTGCTGGATACCGCGCGTCTCGGCCTCGATAGCATGGAACATTGGTACGGTTTGCCTGAGGCCATGTTTGACGATCGCACCGTCCAGCACTACCCCTATGACTACAACTACAACAACGAACAAGATCGTTTTGGCGAGGCCGGAAAGCTTTGGCTGCAGGCTGCCGCGCCCGGATCCAAGACGTGGGTCGAGACCATGGAAGAGTTGATTTCTCTGGATTTCACCCTGAGCCCCACGTTCACCATTTACGAGGCCAACCGTGACCTCATGCGCGAGGAACGAGCGGTTTGGCATGACGAATACACCATGCCGTACATGTTGCGAGCCTTTAACGCGGATCCGGATATACACGGCTCCTACTTCTTTGACTGGACGACCGGTCACGAGATTGCGTGGAAACGAAACTTTGATCGCTGGATGGCTTTCGTCAACGAGTACAAGAACCGTGGCGGCCGCGTGACCACGGGCTCTGATTCCGGTTTTATCTGGAAAACCTATGGCTTCGGCTATATACGCGAACTCGAATTGCTTCAGGAGGCGGGATTCCACCCTCTCGAAGTGCTGATGTCAGCAACGGTTCGCGGTGCGGAACTGCTGGGTATGGAGGGCGAAATAGGCAGTGTTCAGGCGGGGAAGAAAGCCGATCTGGTGATTGTTAACGAGAACCCCGTTGCCAACTTCAAAGTGCTGTATGGCACGGGTCACCAGTACCTCGACCGTGAGGCTGGAGAGCTCAAACGGACCGAAGGCATCGTTTACACCATCAAGGATGGGATTGTCTTTGACGCCAAAGCACTTTTGGCTGACGTTCGCGAACTGGTCGCTGCGCAAAAACGCAGGGAAACCGCGACGATGCAATAGGCATCGCCGCGGACTCGTTCAAAGATCAGCCGAGTCGATCACCGACAGTAATTGGCTGACACTCGGACGGGTCTTGTAGTCGGTGTCAACGTGCGCCCATTTCACGGCGCCATCATTGTCCACCAGAAAGGCCGAAGAGACGGCGATTTTGCCGTCGTCACGACCTGACCAATCCTCCAGATCGATGCCGAAGCCCTTGTAAGCCAGAGTCGTGGCCATGTCGAGGTCGAGTACGACCTCGAAGGCTTCATGCGCAGCCAAGCTCGAGTCTGAAAGGACAGGGAAGGGGATTTCATAGGTGCGCTGAGCCAGTGCGGCACCATCCGCCTTGTCCACGCTGATCAGTACCGGCATCACGCCACGCTGCTCGAACTGCGGGTAGGCCTGGCTCAATTGGCGAATCTGCAAATTGCAGTACGGGCACCAGCCGCCGCGATAGAAAATCACCATCAACGGGCCCTGTCGCTGCAGCGCTTCCATGGAAATCGATTCACCCTCATGGGTGTTGGTCGTGAAGGCGGGTACGTTATCGCCCGCGCTGAGGCCGATACCGTCCACATTGGTGCCAAGTGTCGCAGCGTCAGTCACCTTGAGGTCCGGCGTTTTTTTGGCCAACTCCAGTTCTGCCAGAGCGGTGATCGGCGCCAGGATCAGCGCGGCTGCGACCGCCAGTGTTTTCCAGGTTGTTCGCATTGGGATATCCCTTGTTGATTGGTGTTTGGGGTGGTCTGCGTAAATCGCGTCCAGTCTATTGTCGTTCTGGGGCTGCAAACCTTACACCGAGTGCTGTGTTTAGCCGCTCGAGCTTTTCGGTATCGGGTTGCCCCGCAACACTGGCGAGAATTTCACCACTGGGTCGCACGACCAATGCCAGTACCTGTGAAGTGGCAGTCACACCGAGCGGATCCATCAGATCGGATTGACCGTAGACGGAGATCGTTCGTGCTCGACTGTTGAACTCCGTGATTCCAGAACGCATACCGTTGTCGACAAAGCCCTTGATGATTTTGAAACCCGCGTTAATTGTGGGCAGTTCCACCCAGGGAATATCTGGTCTCTGGTCGAGTTGCATCGCTGCCACCCACTCGTTGACCACGGTTTGCTGTTTTTGCTTGAACGCAACGAGCACCAGAGTCGGGTCGCCCGGAAAGTCGGCGGGGAGGGTGACCTTGCGTCCATTCAGATCATCGGCCTCGAGCACTGGAAAGCGGTGGACTCCCTCGTTGGGTGGCGTCGACTGCGCGAGACTGCAGGCGCAAATCGATGCCATGAACAGGCCGGGCAACAGGGCGGAGAACAGGGCGGAGAGTGGCGCTGGAAAACGCATGGGTGGCATCCTTGATTGGCGAGTACCTGCCATACGCGAATCCGTGCAGGGTGGACCT
>CAYZWL010000048.1:0-22554 GCA_964482195.1 uncultured Alteromonadaceae bacterium
TTTCGCCCGGACGTGGGAGGGCAGGGCGAGGAAAGCTGGCGTCGCGATCAGGGTGAGGATGGTTGCGAACGACAGCCCAAAGACGATCGCCTGGGAGAGCGGGCCCCAGAAAGTGGCCATCTGCCCACCGGCATTGATGCTGCGGTTGACGAGATCGATCGACAGGTCACAGGCCAGCGGCAAGAGGCCGAAGACGGTAGTGACCGTGGTCAGCATCACGGGACGCAGTCGCTGGGCAGAGGCCCTGACGATGGTGTCCGCTACGCTCAGCTCCGGTTGTGTTCGCCGCACGTAGTTGTAGGTGTCGATCAGTACGATGTTGTTGTTCACAACGATCCCGGCCAGCGACACGATTCCCACGCCAGTGAGAATCGCGCTGAAAGGGCTTGCGGTGAACAGCAGGCCAAGCAGGACACCCGCGGTCGACATGATGACGGCCAGCAGAATGAGCGCGCTTTGATAAAAGCTGTTGAACTGCGTGACCAGCAACACGAACATCAGCAACAGCGACAGCAGGAAGGCGAAGGACACAAAGGCCATACTGTCGGCCTGTTCCTCATTCGCACCCCTAAACTGGATGTCGACGCGCTTGTCGAAGTCCTGGTCATCCAGCCATGCCTGCAGTTCCGCCACCATGGTATCGGCGAGCACACCCTCCACCACCTCGGCCCGGATGCGTTCTACCGGTAGTCCGTCGATACGCTGGAAGGTGTCGACACCCGGTGCCGGATTGATGCGGACGAAGTTGCTCAGCGGAATCTGACCCTGCGGTGTGGTGATGCGTAAATCGTCCATGGCGCGAATACCCCGGTCCTTGAGCGGGAAGCGGGCGCGGATGTCGACCGCGTCATCAGCTCCGTCAGGGCGGTATTCAGCGACTTTGACACCATTGGTGAGCAGCTGCAGGGCGATCCCGGCGGAGACGACATCGGCGCCATAAACAGCGGCCTGGGCACGGTCGACTTCCATCTGCCATTCGATGGATGGCAGAGCGCGGGTATCGTCAATGTCGATGAGTTCCGGGCGCGACTCCATGTACTCGGTGATTTTTAGCATGGTCGGCTCGAGCAATTCCCGATACCGGGAGCGCAGCTCGATCTGGATGGATTTGCCCACCGGCGGTCCCTGTTCCATGGCTTTCACTTCCACGCGGATGCCGACAATGTCTGCCGTGGCATCGCGCAGGTCGCGAATGACATCGAAGCCCGATTGTTCGCGCTGGGTTTCCGGCAACAACTCGACAAAGAGGGTGCCAATCGCATCATTGGAAGCATTGTCACCACCGCCACTGCCGGGAAGGCCGGTTTGCGCGTTGACTGAGCGAATACCCGGGGTTTCGAGAACACGGCGCTCCACATCGTAGACCAGGGCATTGACCTCGGACGCTGAGAAATTGCCGCGGCCGGCGACCGAGACGGTCAGGAATTGGGGGTCGGTGTCATTGAAGAACACCATCCCGCGACCGTACTGGCCGTAGGCCCAGAACACACCCACCAACAGACTGAAGATGAAGGCGATTGTGGTAATGGGATGTGCGGTGATGACGGACATGAACCGGGCATAGGCGCCGGTCGCGCCGCCAAGTTGCGTGGGGTCCCCGTGATCGAGCTCTTCGAGATCGTGCTGCGTGCTGGCACTGTGTACTGTCGGCTTACCGAAAATGGTGCCGAGCACGGGTCCGAACAGCAGCGCGTACAGCAGCGAGCCGCTCAGGACAGTGAACACAGTGACGGGAAGGTAACGCATGAACTGCCCCGGCACGCCAGGCCAGAACATCAGTGGCAGGAAAGCAGCGAGGGTGGTCGCGGTCGAAGCTGTCACGGGCCAGAACATGCGCTTGACCGCCTCTGAATAAGCGGCTTTGTGATCGACGCCTTCGCTCATCTTCCGGTCAGCGTACTCGGTCACCACGATGGCACCATCGATCAGCATGCCCAGTCCCAACAACATGCCGAACATCACCATGAAGTTAAAGGTATAGCCCAACAGGTAAATGATGATGATCGAGAACAGGAGAGATACGGGAATACCGAGACCGACGATGACCCCACTGCGGAATCCCATGGCAGCAACAACGATCACCATCACCAGCGCCAGGGCGGTAATGATATTGCCCTGGAGTTCAGTGACCTGGGTCTCGGCAAATTCCGCGGTATTGATCGACGGCACAATGCGAATGCTGGCCGGCGTCCGCTCTTGGGCCTCGGCGACGATTTCAAGCACCGCGTTGGCGGTGTCGATCACATTGGCGTCAGCGCGTTTTTTTACCTCGAGGAAAATCGTCTCCTGGCCATTGAATCGGGCGTAGCTGGTCCGGTCCTTGAAAGTGCGACGGATGCTCGCGACATCGGATAGGGTGACCACTGAGTCACCGCTCGACTGAATCGGCAGGTCCATCACGTCAGCCGCGGTTTCAACAACCGACGGCACTTTGACCGAGAAGCGGCCGCCACCGGTTTCGACGCTGCCTGCGGGAATGAGGCGATTATTGCGCGACAGGATATTGACCAGATCCTCGCTGGAGATCTGGTAAGACTCGAGTGACTCGGGGTCGATGATGACCTCAAGTACTTCTTCTCGCTGGCCGCGTAGGTCGGCGCTCAGCACGGTGGGTATGGTTTCAATCTCGTCGCGCAGGGCGATCGCCGCCTCGAATAACTGTCGCTCGCTGGCGCCGTCGGCCAACAGATTGACCTGAATGACCGGAAAATCGTCGACGTCGAGTTCTTTGACCAGCGGCTCTTCGGCGGTTGAAGGGATCTCGGCCTTGCCCCGGTCGACAGCTTCACGGACATCGGTCAATGCGGTATCGAGATTGACCTCTGCCTCAAACTCAACGAACAAGGTGGCGTAGCCCTCGGATGCGGTAGAGCGAATCTCTTTGAGCCCCTCAACCTTACGAAGCTCGATTTCCATCGGCTGAATCAGCAGGCGTTCGGAGTCCTCGGGTGAAATCCCTTCGTGGGGGATGCCGATGTAGAAATAGGGCAGAACAATGTGCGGGTCATTGGCGATGGGCAGGACCGCCCGTGAGATCAGTCCACAGAGCACAATCAGGCCCATCATCAGCAGCGTGGTACGCGAGCGGCTGATGGCAGCGTCAATGAATCCGATCATGGTTACTCTCCTGTGAGACTGCCCGGCAGTACGTCGCGGACCACTTCAACCAATTGCCCGGCGCTGACGAATTCCTGGCCCACGGTGATCAGATCGACCAGTGGCGGCAAGCCGGTCACCCAGGCGCCATCGACCGCATCCTCGATGATGTCCACCGGGTGGAAGACGACGCGGTCATCCGCGTCTACTGCGCGTAGACCAATCACGCCATCGTCATCCAGCGTCAGAAGGGCTGGAGAAACACGGTGTGCCATGACTGTCTCTGCCTCGACGCTGACGATGGTCGTGAGCCCTGCGCGAACCCGGTTATCCGGGTTGGCGACCGTGATCTCGACAGGGTAGGTGCGGGTGGTCGGATCCGACAGGCTACCCACAAAAGTCACGGTACCGTCGAGTACCTCGTTGGTACTGGTCTGACCGGTGACCGGATTACCGATGGCAATCAGGTTGATATCCCGTTCCGCGATGTTGGCGGTGATCAACAGGGGATCCAGATCGATCAAAGTCGCGCATTCAGCGCCGATGCTCGCGAAGTCCCCGACAACCATAGGCAGAGTCTCGATGACGCCGTCGAAGGGGGCCCGAATCTGGGTGCGCGCCAGGTCCAGTTCCATGCGAGCCAGTTCAGCGCGCGCGGACTCCAGCTCTGCCTTTCGCTGGGCGATCTGGATTTCAGACAACAACTGGCGTTCTTGTAATTCCAGGGCACCCTGGTATTCGATTTCGGCCTGGGTCAGCTTGGCTTTGGCCTCGGTAACATTGACTGCACGGTCATCAACAGCGAGTTCGCAGAGCAGGTCGCCAGCTTTCACAGCCTGACCGCGCTCGACCGGGCGAGCAATCACCCGACCCGATAATTCCGCGCTGACTCGCGCAGTGCGCTTGCTGTCGGTCTTGCCTCGCAGTACGCGGGCCATGGTCCGCGACTCGGCGCTGTGCTGGCGCACGCGCACGTTGACCAAGGGGCTGCTCTGTTCAGCAGCCGCGTCGGCAGTGGACGGTAGTTTGACTTCAGGTGCTTTGAACAGGGCACCGGAGACCAACCACAGGACAATCACGATCGCGAACAGGCTCGCGGTAATCAGGTTCTTTTTCATCGCTCGTTAACAACTGGTAGATATCGCTGGGGGGACGCAGACCCACTGCGTACACCAACATTATAAGTGTGCCAATATGGACGGCTGAAACGGCGTCTTGTTCCCATAATCACGGTGATTTTGGCTATCCATCGCTTGACTACTCTCGGTCGTGCATGGGCAATGACGACCCAATAACAACAAGGAGATCCCTATGCCGCTCGTTCAACCCCTGCCCGCCGATGCCAATCCCGATGTTGCGGAGCTCGCTCGGTTCTTTAACGAGACGCTGGGTTTTTGCCCGAACAGTGTGCTGACCATGGCCCGCCGACCAGCAATCGCCAAGGCATTCATCAATCTCAATATGGCAGTGATGGCCAATGAAGGCCGGGTGACGAGCGCCTTCAAACGCCTGATTGCCTACGTGTCCAGCAATGTGACGGGCTGCCGTTACTGTCAGGCGCACACAATCAGGGCGGCGGACCGCTACGGCGCTGCTGCAGAGCAGATGGAGAACATCTGGGAGTATCGCACTCACCCCGCATTCTCCGAGGCCGAGCGGGCTGCGCTGGATCTGGCGGTAGCCGCTTCCAATATTCCAAACGATGTCGATGACAATCTGATGACACGCATGAACGCCCATTGGGACGAGGGTGAAATCGTTGAAATCATGGGTGTCATCGCATTGTTCGGTTATCTCAACCGCTGGAATGACTCAATGGGTACCGTCATGGAGCCGGGGGCCGTTGAGTCCGGGGAGCAGTGGCTGGGACAGACCGACTGGGAAGTCGGCAAACACCAGTAAACCGCAGGCAGCCGTGATAGGCAGGCGTGCCCAATGAGTGGGGATCTAGGCTGGTCGAGTCGTCGCGCTTTTCTGTACGCGGCCATCGGTGCCGCCGTTGGACTGGGTAATATCTGGCGCTTCCCTTACATGACCGGGGAGAACGGCGGTGGTGCCTTTGTGCTGCTGTACCTCGGTTTTGTCGTCTGTTTTTGTGTGCCGCTGGTGGTGACGGAATTATTCGTCGGTCAACAGGGGCGCATGAGCCCGATTGGCTCGGTTCAGGCGCTGTGCCATCGTTATCGACGCCATGGTGGCTGGAAACTGATCGGGATCAACTGCCTGCTGATTAGCTTTCTTGCCTACAGCTTTTACTCGGTGATCGCCTCCTGGTCGCTGGACTATATCGCCAGCTACCTGACCCTGGGCCAAGCAGAAGTAGTGGCAGATGCCCCGGGTCGTTTCCAGGGGCTGTTGGCTTCACCGGGTCGCCTGATCGGTTGGCAAACTCTCTTGATCGCTGCGACCGCGCTGATTGTCGCCCGGGGAGTGCGCGGGGGACTGGAGAGGGCCCTAGATGTATTGATTCCCGGGCTTTTCCTGATTCTGATCCTGCTCGTTGTGCTCGGCGGGGTTGTCGGTGACTTTCCCGCCAGCGTCGAATTTTTGCTGCGACCAGATTTTTCTCGCGTGACTGCCCAAACCGTACTGATGGCGCTCGGCCAGGCGTTCTTTTCGGTGGCGATCGGTGGTGGTGCGATGCTGGTTTACGGCGCGTATCTACCCGAATCGATTGATCACGACGGGACTCGATTTCCCCTACTGAAGCTCGCGGTAACCATCTGCGCTGCGGACACGCTGGTCGCGCTACTGGCGGGTTTTGCCATTTTTCCTTTTGTGTTTGCCCAAGATATCGACCCCCAGGCGGGTGCTGGCTTGATTTTTATCGTGCTGCCTACCGCATTTGCCCAGTTCATCGGGGGAGAGTGGATTGCCCTCGCTTTCTGGGTGTTGCTGTTGTTTGCGGCGCTCTCCACCACGATCGCCTTCCTGGAGCCGCTGGTCGCCTATTTTCATGAGCGGACAGGATGGCGGCGCTGGCGCCTGGTCTGCTTGCTCAGTGCCAGTATCTGGTTGCTCGGTATCTTCCAGTCGCTGTCCTTCAACCATATGGCTGACTGGCGGCCCCTGGCCTTCGTTCCGTTCT
This sequence comes from uncultured Alteromonadaceae bacterium, assembly GCA_964482195.1. GTDB lineage: Bacteria > Pseudomonadota > Gammaproteobacteria > Pseudomonadales > Halieaceae > Luminiphilus. Next base: position 6,185 of record CAYZWL010000048.1, read on the forward strand.
TTGCCGAGATGAACCTGTTCTCGGTGACCGATTTGTTGGCGTCCACCGTTTTACTACCGTTTAACTGCCTGCTGATTGCACTGTTCGTGGGCTGGGTGCTGTTGCCGGGAGATCGGCAGATGAAGCCGCTGCCCGCGCTTTGGTTGGCAGTCGTGCGCTATCCCGCGCCTCTGGCAATTGGCGCTGTTTTGGTATTTGGTCTGCTGCAACACTGATCCCACACCCGATACACTCTCGACCCGTTTGCAATGGCCAGCGTGCTGGCAAGCTGAGTCGCAGCATGTTTTCTTTCTTTGAACGACTGACTGATCCCTTCCCGCCAGAGCCGCCGACCCGGCCACCGGCGACGTTGTGGGCGTTCTGTTGGCACTACACCCGCGGTGTATGGCCGTATCTGTTGATCATGTCGGTGCTGGTGGCAGTGATCGCCGTGGTCGAAGTCATGCTCTTTGGCTTCCTCGGCAACATTATCGATTGGCTTGCGACCCGCGACCGGGAGACGTTCCTCGATGAAGAGCGCGACACACTGATGCTGATCGGTGTGGTCGTGCTGTTCGTTCTGCCTGTTCTGGGCGGTGTGGCTTCGATGATCACCCATCAATCGCTCATGGGAAACTATCCGATGCGCATCCGTTGGATGGCGCATCAGTACCTGCTCAGACAGAGTTTTGGCTTCTATCAGGATGAGTTCGCGGGCCGGGTGGCCACCAAGGTCATGCAGACCGCATTGGGTGTGCGCGATGCCATCATGAAGCTCGCCGATGTCATGGTTTATGTGGTGGTGTACTTCACCGGTGCGCTCGTTCTGGTCGCCAGCTTTGATTTTTGGATGATGCTGCCATTCATCATTTGGGTGCTGGGCTACGCCACCATGCTGCGGGTGCTGTTGCCCAAGCTGCACAGGGTCGCTGAAGAGCAGGCCGACGCACGTTCGACCATGACGGGTCGGGTTGTGGACAGCTACACCAACATCATGACGGTCAAGCTGTTCTCGCACACGCGTCAGGAGGAGAATTACGCTCGCGCCAGCATGCGTGACTTCCTGGTCAAGGTATACGACATGATGCGCCTCGGTACTTGGCTCGAGGTCTGGATCGACATCTTGAACGCCTTCCTGTTGTTCACGGTGGGCTTCGTTGCGATTTGGTCCTGGCTCAACGAGCAGGCCACGGTGGGCGGCATTGCCGTCGCCATCAGTCTGGTACTGCGACTGCATGGCATGTCGCACTGGATTATGTGGGAGCTGTCGGGACTGTTTGAGAATCTCGGCATGACCCACGACGGCATGAACACCATTTCGAAGACGCAAATGGTGACTGATGTGCCCAATGCGCCGGCCCTCGAGGTCACCGAGGGCGGTATCGAATTCGATGCCATCCGCTTCGAGTACGGGGATTCGCCGCCGGTCTTCGATGGTTTCTCTCTGTCCATCAGGCCCGGAGAGAAGATCGGGATTGTCGGCCGTTCCGGGGCGGGCAAGACCACCTTGATGAACGTGCTGCTGCGGCTGTTCGACATCAACGCGGGGCGCATTCTGATCGATGGTCAGGATATTTCTCAGGTCGATCAAGAAACGCTGCGGGCGCAAATCGGGGTAGTCAGCCAGGATACTGCACTGCTGCACCGTAGCATCCGCGAGAACATTGCCTATGGGCGTGAACAGGCGAGCCCGGAGGCGGTTGCGGCAGCGGCACAGCGAGCCAATGCGCATCAGTTCATTGAAACCCTTAGCGATATGGACGGGGGCACCGGCTACGATGCTCAGGTGGGAGAGCGTGGCGCCAAACTATCGGGCGGTCAGCGGCAACGGATCGCCATTGCACGAATGTTCCTCAAAGACGCGCCGATTCTGGTACTGGATGAGGCAACCTCAGCACTCGATTCCGAAGTCGAGGCCGCGATCCAGGACAATCTCCTGCAGCTGATGGAAGGCAAAACCGTACTGGCTATCGCTCACCGCTTGTCGACGATTTCCGCGCTGGACCGATTGGTGGTCATCGATCAGGGGCGGATTATCGAACAGGGCAGTCATGATGAACTGGTTGCCGCGGGCGGTCTTTACGCGGAGTTGTGGCAGCGCCAGTCCGGTGGCTTCCTGGGCTGAGGTTCGCTGTTGTTGCCGTCAGCGCTCGGCGACCAGGAGGCGAATAGCCAGGGCAGCGAAGACGGTCGCGGCCACCCGGTTCATCAGCACCTGTGCCCGGGGTGAGTCCTGTAGCCAATCCCCGAGATAGCCCGAGAAGAAGGCGATCGCACCGAAGATCAGCAGTGTGGCGACCATGAAAATGGCGCCGAGCGTCAAGATCTGCAACGCCATTGGCCCTACGGCCGGGTCGGTAAACTGAGGCAGAAAGGCCAGGAAAAAGATCGCAACCTTGGGGTTGGTGATGTTCATGATGATGCCGCGGCGATAGAGCTGCCAGCTACCCAGACGGGGCTTACCCTCCGCTTGCAGGGCGGAGGCGCCTGAGCGAAATGCGCCCCAGGCCAGATATAGCAGATAGGCCGCACCCGCGAGCTTCAGGGCAGTAAAGGCCGCAGCCGACGTGGCGAAGATCGCAGCCACGCCGACCGCAACCGCTGCCGTGTGTACCAACAGGCCACTGCAAAGCCCCAGGGTGACGGCCAGCCCTGCCCGACGGCCACTCACTGCTGATTGGGTGAGCACAAAGATATTGTCTGGCCCGGGTGTCAGTGCCAGGGCGACAGAAGCCGCGAAAAACAATGAGGCAGTATCAAGCGGAATCAACACGGACCTTCTCAGTTGACGCTGGCGCAGCGGTCTGCGCCAGGCTGCCATGGCGCACGCGCGCCCAGCGCGCAGTAGGCTGCGGTGACGGTGTTGAGCTCACGTGCCAAATGCCGTTGATGCTCGCGCCAGGCGTTCTGGTATCCAGGTTCATTTGCCCAACCCAACCCGCTCATCAGCAGCTCGGTGTTGTCGGCATCGATGTTGCCACTGACGGCGGCGTCGGCGAATAGCTCGATGGAACTTTGGCTTGGCCCGCCACTGATCAGGAAATCCACCAGCGCCAGACCCCACATCTCTCCGGAATTTCTGCGGCCTGCGGCGTAAGAGGGGTAGAGGTGTTCTTGCAACAGCTTGGCGGTGGCTGATGCGGTGCTGTAATCCCCTTTATCAAAGGCGACCAGTGCCTTGAGGAAGTAGAGCCCCGTGTCCATAACGATGTCAGTGGGGATAGTGGCGATGAGCGCGTCGACTTGGGTTTCAAGATCGTCGGGCGGATCGAGCTCGAACTGGGCAAACAGATAGTTGATGTGCATTTGGATGTCGTCAGGGTTTGCCTCAAAGCGCTGCTTCACTGCGGCGAGCTGCTCGGGTTTGCTCATGTCATTGAGTTGGAACCAGAAGTCGTTTGCAGACGGGAAGAGGTCGGCAAGTTCTGCCGCCGGTACGCCGAGCGTCACAAGGCCAATGGCCAGTCGGCGCTTGAGCAGCAGTGAGTCGGGATTTGCCGCCAACGCTGTCGTCAGGCTGTCGATAGCCTGCGCGAACTTCATCTGGGTGATCAGCATGTCATAGCGGTGACTCGCCGCATGCTCGGGGGACAATCTTTGCAGGCGTTCGAATACTGCCTCCAACCCAGCGTACTCGCGGTAATCAATTTTGATGATGACGTAATTGCGCATCGCCTGAATCGACAAGGGGTCACGCTGGTAGGCCAGTTCAATCTGCCGCTTGCGCTCGCTGTACTGACCTTTGACCTGCAGCAGCGAGCCGTACCAGATTCGAACATCGGTGAGCGATGGGTTGATGGCCAGTGCTTTTTCAAAAGTGCGTAAGGACTCGTCGTAGCGGCGATCCTTTTCAAGAAACAGGCCATAGATGCCAAGAATCACGGGATCTTTGGGCGCCACTTCGATCGCTTTTTCGATCAAGGGCCGTGTGCTCTCGACCACCGGCACGATATCTGCACCGGTGTATCCGGCCTCAAGGATATTCACCAACGATAGCTGGCCGAGCACCGGTGCGTAATTGGGGTCAATACTCAGGGCCTCGTTGAGCACGGTCTTTGCTTCGGTGAAGCTCTCCACCCGTCGCTCTCGAATCAGACTCTGGCCAAGCAAAAACGCCTCGTAGACCCGCTGGTCAGTCTCCAGCGTGGGCGCCATCTGGGCCGCTGTTTCAAAGCCCATGACTTCGCCGAGGGCGAGCACGATTTCAGAGGAAATGTCGTCCTGTACCGCGAAGATATCGTCGAGCGTGCCGTCATAGGTCTCCGACCATAAATGCTTGTCGGTCTCTGATTCGATCAGCTGGGCGGTGATGCGCACCCTCGCACCGTGTTTACGTACGCTGCCTTCAAGCACGTGCGCGACACCCAGTTCGGCACCGACATCACGAATGTTGATGTCCTTACCTTTGTAGGAGAAGGCACTTGAGCGCGAAGTCACATCGAGTTCAGGAATCTTGGCGAGCAGGTTGAGGATCTCCTCGGAGATGCCGTCTGAAAAGAAATCCTGGTCGCCTTTCTCACTCAGATCCACAAACGGGAGCACCGCAATGGAGGCGCTGCGGGCAGTCGAGGTTGCCTTTTCAATGGCCTCACTACCGTCGGGCGAGGCATCTTTCCAGACGAAGTAGCCTAGGGCTGCGACGAGGCCCACGATGATGAGCCGATCGGTGAAGCGCTGCGCAGACGGTGACGAAGCGGCATTCGCGTCGGCGTCGGCAGTTTTCTTGATGCCTTCAGGGGTCAGTTCGAATGCCCAGGCCATTAACAGCGCAATTGGCATGCCCAGTGCGAGCATGAGCAGAATAAAACTATTTACCCACTCGGGCAGGGTCAGCGCCGGGACAGACACCTCGGCAATCTGCATGATGATCCAGCTGACGACGAGGTAGGCACCGGCAACTCGATAGACGTTGCGCCTTTTCAGTTCAGCGAAGAATGACGGCATGCTGCCCCCCCAGACATTGCTTCCAGACTAGCACGGGCCGAAAGGCAGGAGAATGCAACGGTGCAGGACTGAAACCACTCAAATCCGGCCAACTGCAACTCACCGCAGCGCGCCTGCAACTCGTCGCAATCTGGACGCAACCCGGACGATCCGTTGTTAGTGTGCGCGCATCACACCAAGGATAGGTGGACGACGTGAACCTCACTCGCAGCGCATTGCGCTACCCGGCCGGAGTGGCCGTCTTGATTGCCGTCATCGTACTGTTTGGCGGCTATACCCTCGCAAGGCTGCCTGTGCAGCTCTTTCCAGATATCGAAAACCCGCGCATTACCATCCAGACCGGGTGGCGTGCGGCATCACCCCGAGAGATCGAATCGGAGATTATCGAGCCGATCGAATCGGTACTTCGAGGTCTGCCAGGGCTTCAGGAAATGTCTTCCTTTGCCAACGCAGGCGGGGCCTGGATCAATCTCGAATTCGCGCTCGAGGCCGACATGCAGGCGACGCTGATCGACGTGATCTCGCGCATGAATCGACTGGAGCCACTGCCGCGAGATGCGACCCAGCCTGTGATCACTTCGGCGGGCGGCGGTAACGATGGCCCGGCGCTGACCTTCTTCTTCCTACAACAGTTACCCGGCACCGAAGGTGATTTGTACGACTTCCTGCCCTATGTACAGGACACCATTCGCCCGGCGCTGGAATCGGTACCCGGCGTTGCCCGGGTCACCCCAATGGCAAATATGGGCAATGCCCAGGAAGAACTGGTCATCGAATTTGATCCCATCCAGGCCGCTCAGCTCGGCGTGGATATCACGGCGATTGCCGGTCAGTTGGGGCGAGCGAACGATGTCAGTGGAGGTTTTGTTGACGTGGGGCGACGCCAGTACACCTTGCGATTCACGGGTCGCTATGGACCCAGCGAGCTCGAAGACTTTGTGCTCGAGTGGCGCGAGGGCCGCCCAGTAAGACTCGGTGACATTGCCAGCGTCGAGATCACTCGGGGTGAAACCGTTGTGACCAACACCCAAAACGGTAACCCGGCGATTTCAATCCGTATCGACAAAGAGGGTAGCGCCAATGCACTGGCGACGCTGCAGGCTGTCAAAGCCAAAGTCGAAGAACTCAATGCGGGCCCGGTCTCTGACCGCGGTCTGGTCATGGTTCAGTCTTTCGATGCCTCGGTATTCATCAACCGTGCCATTGGCCTCGTCACCGGTAACATCGTGCTTGGCGTGTTGCTGGCCGTCGGCATTCTCTGGTGGTTCATGCGCAGGTTCCGGCCGACGCTGATTGTCGCCTCGGCAATTCCCCTGTCTCTGATGGCCACTTTCCTGGTGTTGGGCATGGCGGGCCGCAGTTTGAATGTCATCTCGCTGGCTGGACTCGCATTCGCGGTGGGCATGGTGCTGGATGCCGCGATTGTCGTGATGGAGAACATTGTCCGCCGCCGCGAGAGTGGTGAGGATGCCGAACAGGCGGCGGAGCAGGGCGCCGGGCAGGTCTGGCCTGCGCTGCTTGCTTCGACCGCAACGACGGTAGCAATTTTCCTGCCCGTCCTGTTTATGCGCGAAGTCGAGGGTCAGCTGTTTTCCGACCTGGCGATCACCATCGCCATCGCGGTCGTGGTCTCGCTCTTGGTGGCGGTATCTGTGCTGCCCCTCGCCGCGAAACTGTGGTTGCGTGAGGCCAACAGTGAAGACCGCCTCGCGGGAACCTGGCGCAAGATGACAGCTGGCATTATGCGAGTGACCGCCACACCGCTGCGGCGTCGTTTGTTGGCGTCGAGTCTGCTGGTGATTCCGGTGGGGGTGACCTGGGCACTGTTGCCCGAGCTGGATTACCTACCGCCTGTTAAGCGTGATGCGGTTGACGCGTACTGGCGTTTCCCGCCCGGGGCGAGCGAACGCATGATCGCCGATGAGTACATCAAAATTCTCGATGAGCGCATGGCGCCTCTGATGTCGGGAGAACGTGAGCCCGCCCTCAAGAACTACTACATCCTCACCTGGCCGGGCGGCGGCACCATGGGCGCGCGCGTACAGGACCAGTCACGAGTCGGTGAACTGCAGGACATCATCAACAACGAAATCTTCAAAGATCTGCCTGATCTGCGTGCCTTCGCTTCCCAGGGCAACCTATTTGGCGGCTTCGGTGGCGGCCGATTCATTGCCATGCACTTGCAGTCCAAGGACCGCGCGGCGCTCGCGGAAGTCGCAGGTCGGGGGCAGGCCTTACTCGCTGAACACCTGCCCGATGTCAATGTGCGAATTCAGCCCGGTCTCGAGCAGGCAGAGCCCGAATTGAGGCTGGCGCCCAATGACCGACGGATCGCCGAAGCCGGCTGGCGCCGCGCCGATGTGGGCAACTTGGTGCGCGCTCTGGGTAATGGTTTGTACCTTGGTGAACACTTCGACGGTGACAAGCGCATGGATGTCATCCTGCGCGGTGAAGGCTGGGACTCTCCCGAGCAGTTGGCTTCGCTACCGCTGGCGACTCCCAATGGCAGCATTGTGCCGCTGGGTGAACTGGTGGCCATGGAGCGAACCGTTGGACCCAGCCAGCTGCGTCGAATCGACAGCCGCCGTACGGTGACCCTGGGACTCGTACCCCCCGATGATGTTGCGCTTGAAGAGATTCTCAGCGTGCTGGAGCAGGAGATTGAGCCTCAATTGATGGCCATGATGCCCAGCGACGGCAGCATCATCTATGGAGGTAGTGCGAACGCGCTCGATCGTGCCATCGCCAGTATGAGCGGCAACTTTGCGCTCGCATTGGTCGTCCTGTTCCTGCTGATGGCCGCACTCTTCCGTTCACCACTGGACAGCGCAATGGTCGTGCTGGCCATGCCGCTGGCCATGGTGGGGGGCATTGTCGCGATCCGCGTTCTCAACCTGTTTACCTTCCAGCCGCTGGATTTGCTGACAATGATCGGCTTTGTGATTCTGCTGGGGCTGGTGGTGAACAATGCGATTCTTCTGGTTCATCAGACGCGTGAGGCCGAGCGACAAGGCAGTGAGCGTGCCGAGGCTGTGCGAGTGGCCCTGCTGACCCGCTTGCGTCCGATTTTCATGAGTACGTTGACCAGTATCTTCGGCATGCTTCCCCTGTTGCTGATGCCCGGCGCGGGATCCGTGATCTACCGCGGACTGGCGGCGGTCATCGTCGGTGGTATGTGCGTGTCCACCGTTTTCACCTTGCTGTTGCTGCCCTGCTTCTTGCGTATGGGTGAGCACAGTCGCGCACGACTCCCCCAACCCCATCACCCAGAACCCGGTCACCCGGAATCCAAGACGCTTGCCAGCGCTGCCTGATCAGGAGAGACGACCATGAAATACGCTATCGCCAAACCCTTCACCGTTGCGGCGCTGTTGGTTGCCTCCGCAGCTTTTGCTAACCAGCCCCCGGCTATTGTCGAAGCGGCGGTGGTTACACTGGAGAATGCCGCACCCACTGCGGACTTGCCCGGTACTGTCATCAGTACCCGCGACGCCCAGGTACGCGCTGAAATCGAAGGCCGCATCGACTGGATTGCACCGGTGGGTGCGGAAATCGCCGCGGGCGAGCCACTGGCTCGATTGGACGACCAGAATCTGCAACTACAGTTACAGCGTGACAATGCCAGCATCAAGCGCTTGACCGCCGACATCGCTGTGCGTGAGCGGCAACAGGCGCGACTAGCCCAACTGGCTGAAGACAACAATATGGCTCAGGTCGAGTTGGATCAGGTCGGGGCCGATATCGAAATGCTCAAGCAGGATCTTGTGATGGCCAAGGTCGCGCGCGAGCAGACCCGGCTGAATATCACTCGATCCAAGGTGCCAGCGCCCTTTGGCGGTATTGTCGTCGCCCGCACCATGTCTGAAGGCGAATACACGACGGCGGGTAGCACGCTCGTGCGCTTGGTTGACCCCACAGCCTTGGAGATCAGTGTGTCAGCGCCGCTTCGCGTAGCCCGGTTCAACAAGCCCGGTCAGAAAGTGGATGTGCTGAGCGACGGCGAGCGCTCTCTGGAGCGGCTGCGCAGTGTTGTGCCAGTGGGTGACCCCCAGTCGCGCATGATGGAATTGCGCATCGACGTCGGCGGTCAGGACCGTTTCATTGGCGAAGCGGTAACGGTCTCGCTGCCCCAGGCCGCTGTCGAGAACAGCCTGACAATTCCGCGGGATGCCCTCGTACTGCGTGACAGTGAACAGTTTGTTTACGCCCTTAACGGGGAGGGCGCCGCTGAAAAAGTGGCGGTGGAAACGACGGGAGGACTCGGTAGCCGGTTATCGGTGGACGTGCTCTCCGGCGCGTTGGAGGCAGGCACGCGAGTCGTGGTTCGTGGTGCGGAGAGCTTGCGCGATGGTCAGGAAGTCAAGGTGCTTGAGACGGCGGTGACCGCGCGTTAAGCGGTCACTGGCGCCAGCAGCTCAGAAATCACTCAGCTCGTCGAGTTCATCAAAGTCCTCGTCGAAGCTGCCAAAGTCGTCGCTCGGTGCAGTATCCCCATTGAGCGCACGACGATTCTGCAGGTAGGCCTCGCGCAGGAAAATATACTGGTCCCCCGTGAGCAGACTGTCGACACCGAGCAACTGCGCCCGTGTGTCGATCGTGGAGGTTGTCCAGTAGCCAATACGCCCGGGCGTATCCAGCTGCGCTTGAACCGACAGCGACATCGCATCGACAGCAGTGCCCGCGCCCGCCCGGAAAGTACTGGGACCCAGCAACGGCAACATGATAAATGGGCCTTCAGGTACGCCCCAGCTGGCGAGCGTCTGGCCAAAGTCGGCGTAGCGGCGCTCAATGCCAAAGTTACTGGCGGGGTCCATGATGCCGCCCACGCCGAGGGTGGTGTTGATAAGTACCCGTGAAGTGCTCGAGGCTGCATCAAGCAGGCGGAACTGGAGCAGGGCGTTTACAGCACTGGTCACGTCACGGAAATTGTTCAGTACATTGCTCATGCCGGTTTGAACCGGCTCGGGTGCGTTATCGACATAAGCGACCGTGACCGGGCGCAGAATCATCTGGTCGATTTTGTTATTAAAAGCAAAGATTTCCCGGTTGAAGGCTTCCAGTGGGTCGTCCTCCGCCTTGGCGGGCACGGCAAGCAGCACGAGCAGGATCAGCAGCGCTCGAAGCATGGCTGGCATGAGTGTCGATAAACGGTGTCGCATACTGCGGCCTCCTCTGGCATTTGCCTGCTTGGTACGCACCAAGTCGCTATGTAGTCGTCTGAGTGGCCCAGATATTTCCCTCTCCAACTATGAAATGTTTTCATAGCATGCATTCGTCGGATGCCTGGCGCGGATCTCTGGGGACCTGGATTGCGGCCGCGTATGCTGATGGTCGGCGCAGCTTAGCTCAAGGAATTGATCGGAAATGCAGGAAGCGGACAGCTTTAACATCCCCATACTGGAGACGCCGCGGCTCAGGTTGCGCCCCCACCGCCAGGCGGATATCGATGCCGCGGCGGCCATGTGGGCCGACGAGCAGACTGTGCGTTACATCGGTGGCGAGATTCGCCCCAGGGCTGACGTCTGGGGGCGCATGCTTGGACTCAACGGTTTGTGGTCCATCCGCGACTTCGGGTATTGGGCTGTTGAGCATCGAGACAGTGGTGAATTCATCGGGCAGGCCGGTTTCGCCGACTTTCAGCGTGAGGTCGCGGTCGCCGTGCCCGATACGCCCGAAGCCGGGTGGGCAATTCGCCGCGACATGGCTGGGCAGGGGTATGCGTCTGAGGCGGTCGCCGCCGCATTGGCATGGCTGGACCGCGAGCGGCCCGAGTTTGATGCGACTCACTGTTTGATACACCCCAAAAACACCGCTTCGCTGGCTGTGGCTGAAAAACTGGGTTTTGTACCGTCTTCGAGGACCACCGTGGGTGGTGGCTTGTCGGTGGTGCTGGTGAGGCCGGCTCGTCGCTGCTGAAGCGTCACCATCATGTCGTTTGAAGCTCATTAACGCGGTTACACTAAGCCCATGAATCCCGCCAATATCGACGATTTCTACTACAACGCAGCTGAGGTGCTCTGTCGTTTGTACGCAGGCTTCCCCGTGCGCAACTTGCTACTGGTTGAGGAAATCAGCGGTCCTATTCGCTGGGACATGACCGGAATGCCTGATCGCAAATCCAAGGCGACTTTCGAGGCGATTATCTGGTTGTCAGACCACGGCCTATTTGATTTTCGCTCGGTGGAACCCCGGGACCTCGGTGTTGAGGGAGCAGTCCTGACCCAGCATGCCTTTGTATTGCTGACCGGACCAATGCGCTGGGGGGAGGGGGAGGTCATCAGCCGTATTGAAGGCCTGCAGACTGCCAGGCGCAACCGGACTTACAGCGACCTCGGCACGATTGTAAAAGACCTGCTGCGGGCCAACTGCCAGTGGGGTGCGCCGCTGGTCATTCCAACGCTGAATCCCTCGGCGTCGATGGCGGTGGTCGAGGATCTGCCGGCAGACGACGGCGTCAACTGAGATCGCGAGTCGACGACTTCTTCACAACCGAGATGCTGGAGAGAACAGTCTTTCCAGTTCTTCTAGAGAACGTCCTTTGGTCTCGGGCAACAGGCGAGCCACCAGCATCAGGCTGAGCAAGGCGAACACCCCATAGAGTAGGAAAGTGGTGGCAGCGCCCAGTGAGTCCAATTCCACCGGAAAGACCAGTTGAACATTGAAACTGACCAGACCGTTGAGGAAGCCTACCGTGCTCACAGCAACGCCACGCAGTTGGTTGGGGAATATCTCGGCAAATAGCACCCACATGACGGGCCCCAGGGAAATGGCGAATGACGCCACGAAGCCGAGGATGCCAATCAATATCAGGGTTGAGTCCATGCTGATGGCGCGCTTGATCAAAATGCTCTCGTTATCCCTTGCTGCCGTTTCTCCGAGCGCGGTCTTCAGTGCCGATTTGAAGGCGATGTCACTGTCGTAGACCTGCCCGATCAGTGGATCGAGCGCCTTGGGCTCCCAGTCCCCGGCGTCACCGAGATCTTCGCTGATGGCGGCAACGGCCTCGGGGGTCAATTCATAACTGGCATTGGCAAAGCCCCAGCTACAAATACCCATGCAGATCACGATTCCTGACAGCCCCAGCATGAGTAGCGGCTTGCGTCCCCATCGGTCGATCAGCGACATGGCTGCGATGGTGAACACGACATTGATCAGGCCGACAAGAATCGCCTGGGAAAAGGCCGCATTGGTGCCGATACCACTTTGTTCAAAAATGGTCGGCGCGTAGAAAAAGATCGCATTGATGCCCGTGATCTGCTGCGCGACTGCGACCACCACACCAACAATGAGTGCCAGCCGCATGCGAGGTCCGAACACGTCTCCGACCCGCTGCCAAAGCGACTCGTGTTCGGTGGCGGAACTGTGCTCGATGACATCCAGCTCAGCCGCCGCCTCATCGGGCGGTAACAGCCGTTGCACGACGTCATTGGCTTGTTCGACCCGGCCCTTAAGCATCAGCCATCGAGGGGTATCGGGCACCGTGAACAACATCAGGAAAAACAGCGTCGCGGGCACAATTTCAAGGCCCAACATCCATCGCCAGGCGTCGCTGTCCATACCGATCGCGCTGATCCATTCCGCGCCTGACTGACTTAGCTGCAGGATGAAGTAGTTGCTGAAGTAGGCCGCAGACAGGCCCAGCACGATGTTCAGTTGATTGATGGAGACCCGCTTGCCACGGACAGCAGCGGGAGAGATCTCACCGATGTAGAGTGGCGCAAGCATCAATGAGGTGAAGGCCACACCACCCAGCGCTCGCGCCGCGACAAGCATGATGTAGCTGCTGGCGAAAGCTGACCCCAACGCCGAAAGCACATAAATACTGGCGATGACCATCAGGATGCGGCGGCGCCCAAAAGCATCGCTGAGCGGGCCGGCCACCATGGTGCCGAAAAGACCCGACAGCGTGGGTGCGGCGACGACAAAGCCGGATTGAATCGGTGTCAAATTGAATTCGGCGGTAACGGCGCCAACCACACCAGAGATGACCGAGGCATCGAAACCAAAAACAAAGCCACCCAGTGACACAACGATGGCGCAATAGAGCGCATAAGACGGTTTGTAATCCACGCAAGACCCGCTTCACTGATTATTATTGTTCGAACATGTTCCGCGCCGAGCTTGACCCGTTGCAGGGCCTACATTACTGAAACTGCGTCGCAGGCAATAGTCGAACAAGGATTCTGACGCACCATTCTGCGACGAACCGGTGGATAGATGGGATGGAGCGGTTCAGCGTGATACGGGGGAGAATGCATTGAAGCTACCGAGCCACGAGACGCCGTGCCTGCCGCCAGCGCCTCGCTCGATTCAGAAGGGGGTGCCGCTCAAGCAGGTCATCAACGACCAGACGGTTGCTTTCTTGGCGAGGAACATCAGCCTGGCTGATCAAAGTTTTGATCCCGAGCGTTTTGTGGCTGCGACCAAGCTGACCGACGCGATGTCACTGATGGAGCGGGGCCGCCACCTCGGTGATGCGCTGTTCGAGGCCCTGGACCGACCGTTCTCTGCCTGTGCGGAAGTGCTATTGGCGAGTCTGACGCCTCTGCACGATTCCACCGAGGAATTTGGATTGGCTGGGATGTTCTACCTGCCCCACAGTGCGTTGATCGGCAGCTACGGTGTTGACCCGATCTTCAATGACGGCGCTGACCCCTTTGATGATGCCATGCGCTTGCAACACGCCATGACTCAGCGATTCACCGCAGAGTTTTGCATCCGTGAGTTTTTGATTGCCCATCCTGAACGGACCCTCGAACAGTTGATGTTGTGGACGGGCGATCCGAGTGCCCATGTCCGAAGACTGTGCTCAGAAGGCAGCCGCCCCCGCTTGCCCTGGGGAAAGCGACTCAAGGCAATCGATACGGATCCAACACCGATTCTGCCATTGCTCGACATCCTCAAGGATGACCCCGAACGCTATGTGGTACGCAGCGTGGCCAATAGTCTGGGTGATATCGGCAAGCAACACTTATCACTGGTGTTGGAAGTCTGTGAGCGGTGGCTCGAGGGTGCTTCTGCGGAGCGACGGTGGTTGATCCGTCACGCATTGCGTCACCCGGCCAAAAAGGGCGATGCTGCCGCTATCAGCCTGCGTCAGCGTGCAAAGTGAGCGGGGCAACCAGGGGATGAAATCCATGCATAAAGTAACTTTGGCCTGTGCATTGGCGATGTTGGTACTGGGCATCAGTGCCTGGAGTCAATCTGCGGGCAATAGCCTGACCGCGCTGATTCCGGCAGCAGTGGGCGGCGTGTTGGGTCTGTTGGGGCTGGCGATGATGCGACTTTCGCTGCGGCGCTATGCAATGCACGGTGCCATGCTGGTAGCGGAGCTGGGGGCCTTCGCGTCGCTCTGGCGCGGGATCCCCAGTGCGATGGATGCGCCGGTGTTGAGTCTTGCGGCCCGCACTCAATTGTTCATGGGGGCGCTGCTGCTGGCCTATCTCGCCGCCATGGTTCATCTGTACATTCGGAACCGTAGGGTGGCTGCGGTCTAGGCGCGAGTTCGGGTCGCGGTCTCAAGGACAGGTCGGTTACCATCAGTCGAGAACACTCGGGAGGATAACAACAATGAATCAGCCGGTTTCCATCGATCCAGCGTCAGCCATTGACGCCGACGCCATTCGCCAACCGCTGGATGCTGCCTTTGCCAGTCAGCGCAAGGCCTACCTGGATGACACTTACCCCAGCGTTGACCAACGTAAAGCGGACCTCAAGCAGCTCAAACTGATGATCACTGAGAATGCCGAGGCAATCGTCGAAGCGATCAGCAAGGACTATGGCAATCGCTCGGTGTTCGAGTCCAAGTTCGCCGAGATCATCACCGCTGCCGACACCATCAACCACACGATGAAGCATCTCAAGAAGTGGATGAAGCCCCAGCGCCGGCACGTCGATATCACCATGTACTTCGGCGCCAAGAACCGGGTGATTCCTCAGCCGCTCGGTGTGGTTGGCCTGATCGTGCCCTGGAACTTCCCGGTCAATCTCTCCTTCAGCCAATTGGCTGCGGTGTTTGCTGCGGGCAACCGGGCCATGGTCAAGATGTCCGAGAATTCCCGTCATCTGACACGCCTGTTGATGGAGCTGTCACCGCGCTATCTGCCGACCGACAAACTTGAGTTTTTCGAGGAGACCGGTGGCGTCGGTATCGAGTTCTCCCAAATTCCCTTCGACCTCATGATCTTCACGGGCTCCGGGCAGACCGGGCGCAAGGTCATGGCGTCCGCAGCGCAGAACCTGACACCCGTGATACTTGAGCTCGGCGGCAAGGCGCCGGCGGTCATCGATCCGGATTACGATCTCGAGAAAGCCGTTGACCGCATCATGTTCGTCAAGCAGTTCAACGCCGGGCAAATCTGCACCAACGTGGACTACGTCTTCGTGCACAGCAGCCAGAAAGATCGCTTTGTGGAACTCGCGCGCAACTACGCGAAAACCCACTGCCCAGATATCCTGTCGGACGATTACACCTCAGTGATCGACGATCGATCGTTCCAGCGATTGATGGCGACGATCGAGGATGCCAGGGAAAAGGGAGCGACCGTAGTTAGCCTGAGCGATCAGCCGGCGAATCCGGAGGCACGCAAGATTCCCATCCACCTGGTCCTGGATACCACGCCGGAGATGACGATTCGGCAGCGGGAAACCTTTGGTCCGCTGTTGATGGTCATGACCTACGACAATCCCGATGAGGTTGTGGAGTACGTCAATGCCCACGATCGCCCGCTGGCGCTATACCCATTCACAAAGAACACGCAGCTGTCCGATCGTTACATTCGCGACATCATGTCGGGTGGCGTCACGGTCAACGATGCCTTGTTCCACGTGGCGCAGCACGATCTGCCCTTCGGTGGGGTCGGTCCCTCCGGAATGGGCCACTACCACGGCTATGAAGGGTTTGTGTCCTGTTCCAAGATGCGGCCGGTGTTCTATCAGGCCAATCGGACTGCAATGAAGATGCTGGCGCCACCCTACGGGAAGTTCGCCAACCGCGTGATCGATTTCATGATGAAGAACAAGTCATAAAAAAACGCCGCCGGTAACCACCCCCATGGTTTACCGGCGGCAAGCTCCCCCTGGGTTGGGGTGCGAAACTTCAGTCTTCTTCGACGTCGCCTGCGTCTTTGAAGGTACGCCAGCCACTGATCATCGAACTGACAATACTCTGCCGAGACATAATGTCCTCGCGCACGGCGACGTACACGTGGATCATCACAAAGCAGATGATTGCCCACATCATGAGGTGGTGAAATGTGTGCACGTCCTGGCTTTGTCCAAACAGCGGAATCACCCAGCTGGAAAACCACTGGAATTGCCAGCTGTCGTAACCGGCGCCTTCGCCGTAGAGCGCGAAACCCGTCACGATCATGAAGATGCCGCCCCAGAACATCACCAGATACATGGCGAGCACGGCGAGTGGGTTGTGGCCAATGTACTTACGCGGC
>CAYZWL010000049.1:0-10381 GCA_964482195.1 uncultured Alteromonadaceae bacterium
ATTTCCTCTTTAGTTAGAGAGTAAACGCAGTGCCGTAGGACGTTCTCTGCGCCACTTTAGGCTTTTCCCGCTGGCTTGAATCGTTTTTCTAGCCCCTACTGTTTTGCACACTACAGTTGCAGTGATTTGCGTACAGCTGGCATTAATCAAAAAAATGCGTGTTGTTATCAGCATAGAAACGCTCTTGCTCTACCTCTTGTATGGTGACGCTTTCAATTTCGTTGGATTTGCTGTAAGCGCTCAATTTCTGTTCGCCAAGCTAGTTGGTTGTGTTCCTTAACGAGCGAGTAACTTGGACTTACCAAAAGTAACAGCGCGCCAAGTATATAAGTTGCCTTGGTGTTGCCCGACGATACCGGAAGGTGTTGATAAACTCTTGAGCGGAAACTATTCGTTAACGCGCCCGGGAAAACATAAAAAATCATTAAGACCGCTACGGGCAATACCAGAAAGGTATGCAATGCTGTCGTGATATATGGAAAGCCCCTAAGCACACCGACTTCGCTGGGTCTCAGCAAGTCACCTTCGGTCCACCATGGGCCATCGCTGGAATACTGGCGGATACTTTTGGGTCGCTATACGTGACTGCGAGTATGTAAGCGAGGACGGGTATGTGTGATACGAAGCTCTGGCTGACTCAATTCATCCCATTGTATGCCTTCATGCCTGTCGGGAGTCAGCTTTGCACCTCCCACGCGGCTCTTCCTATTTTAACTACCCATCACCGTCAGGGGCGCTCCGTCTAGCGAGACGGTCTATCTTGCTCATTAGAATCGTGCCGTAAATGCCAACAAAAAGACCAATCCCACCCCACACTACTAGCGATAGATAAAACGCCATTCGACTCAGCGGACCATTTATTAAATCCATTAACTCAAAGAATATGAGTCCTAAAAGCAGGCCAATCAAAGGAAAGGCGACCAGATAAACAGCAAGCATTAGTGTTCGTTTCATTAATCAGTTCGCACTAGTTTGATAAATGGGCAAGTTGGAAATCGTATTACTCGCAGCATTAGATATGGTTGCAACGCCGGGTATTAAAACCGGTCTTGAAACGCCGCTAATTGCGTTTGAGCCGAGCAGTAGCCTCGTACTCAATGGTAAAGAATTATAGTAGAGCCGGTTAAGAGCGGATATTCCACTAGAAGCCGCCGCTCCAACGCCAGCCCCAAAACCGCCAGCCACCAGCCCAGTCAATGCCGCCTGTGAAACACTATTGCAGCTCCCAGTGAGTTTATTCTGTGTAGCCGTGACACCCGCGCCAATAGCCGCATTACCGATTCCGTTTACGGCAATTTGAGCTGCTGTGCCTAACTGCCATTGACTCCCCGCAGCTCGCCAAGTGACGCGAGACGCTGCTGTCCCGAGTCCACCGCCTAACGCTCCAGATGCAGTGCTTGCAATGAACGATCCCCAGTTAAAATTATTAAAGCCGCCGTTAGCCTGATACTGTGAATAAGCACTCAAGCCACCACCGATTAAGGCTCCCGCCACACACCAAGGGCATAGTCCTGAAGGGTCGTTTAAGTTGGTCGGGTTACCTCGAACGTAGCTGTACGTGTTAATCCCGCCAACCAACCCGATTGGATCACTCTGTATATACCTGCCAGTACTGGGGTCGTAATCTCTGAAGTAGTTGTAGTACAGCTGTGACTCTTCAGAAGCCAACTGCCCAGGAAACCTCAAGTTAACGACAGTATCGACGCTGTTTCCGTCTGGGTCCTGGTCGGGCTGAGTGGCTCCAAAGCCATCACTATGCCAACGCCATACCACTGTGCCTGATGCGTCTGTCCCGACTCTTGGCGTGCCCAGATGGTCTGCATGAAGGTAGGTGATTACCTCGCTGGCACCTTGCTTACGAACCT
Source organism: uncultured Alteromonadaceae bacterium (assembly GCA_964482195.1). Lineage (GTDB taxonomy): Bacteria > Pseudomonadota > Gammaproteobacteria > Pseudomonadales > Halieaceae > Luminiphilus. Next base: position 1,866 of record CAYZWL010000049.1, read on the forward strand.
GAGCGATAGGCATACCTGACATATAGATATAGTCCACCTCGGACTCAACGCTAAGTCCACCCAGTGACATCACAGTCTCGCCAAGATACTCGCCCGAGGGTCCGTAGTGGATGTATAGGTCATTATCTCTATCTGCATACACCCGCTGCCCAATGGCGTTGTACTGGTAGTTAGCCTTGAGCACACCGTCAGTAGTCAGGCTGTCCATACGGTTTGCCTGGTTGTAGGTGTACACATTTGCTGGTGTCACCTTGGGTGTGGGCGAACCGCTGCCACCAATAGGCCATTCGAGGTCTTCTCGCTCTAACAGCCTGTTGGAGTTCGGCACGTACGAGAGGGCTGAGGACTCTCCGCTGGTGTCGGTATTGGTTCTTGTGAGCAGCTCTCGGTTACCGTTGAGGTCGTATTCGATCGAACAGGAGCCCGAGCCATCGCCATCGCTATCTAACCGATTAACGACGTCATAGCCGAAGCTTTGGGTCCGCGAAGGATCGATCAGATCAGTGATGCTGCTCACGTTGTTTGCAGCGTCGTAGCCGTATTGAACCGAGTGCAGCGTTGATGAGCCACTGTTGACGACATCGATGCGGTCCAGCCGTCCATCCAGGTCATAGATGTAATCAGCGTCAACACCTGAGCCATAGCTGATGAGCGATACGCCACCAAAGGCTCGGTATTCCGCAAGCTGAACCACAGGGACCTCAGGAGCAGTAGCATTGGCCTTGGTTCCTACGTAAATCACCCGACCCACGAGGTCATACAGGTAGTTCACGATGCGTCCTGAAGGGTACGTAATGGAATCGAGCTGACTCTGGTTGTCATACACATAGGTCGTCGTGAACGTCTGACCCGCCTTGGTCTGTGTTTCCGAGATGACATTGCCTAGGGGGTCGTATCGAAGGGATGTACTTCCCGCGTTGTTGCTATAACCCGTGAGACGTCCGACACCGTAGTTGGGCGTGCCCTGGCTGTCCGTAGATTGGTCGTCGTAAGTAAAAGAGACATTCTCACTGGGGTCGCCGGGGTAGGTAACGCTCTCCAGGCGGTTGATGGCGTCATATTGGTAGATGCTCTCTATCCCTCTTCCATCGATGTGCCGTTTCATATTGCCTGCTGGGTCGTACTCCATGGACGTCTGGCCGGCATCAGGACTATCGATCTCCAGCGTCATTCCCAGTACATCATGCTCGTAGTCAGTAGTGGCGCCGCGGGGATCAACGACACGGGTCACCCTGTCCTCGCTGTTGTAGCTCACGCGTGTCCAGCCGCCATCAGCGTTCACCACCCGCTTTAGACGGTCTAGCTCATCAAAGAAGGTCTGCGTGACATTCCCGCGTCCGTCGGTGTGGAACTCGGGATTGTCGTTCTGATCGTAGTCGTAGTCGTCGATTTGGCCGGCAGCACCAATGATCTTGTCTAAAAGGCCAAGCTGGTCGTAAAAGCGAGATTGCGTCTCTACGAGCATACCTTGTGTTGCCGGCGCTTCAGGAGCCTCGTAAACCTCTCGTAGCAACACATTCCCGGCATCATCAGGATCAAGCTCAAGTCGGTCACCGTAATGGTCCTCGATCACTTCCAGACGATTAGCACCGTCGTATTCGAAGCTCGTTCTGGCGTTGTCAGGCTCTACAATCGCCTTGAGGTTACCAGCTGCGTCATACTCAATGATCGTTGTGCCTTCGAGCGGCGTGTCCTTCGCTTGGGTGATGCTATTGATGCGGTTGCGGGCGTCATAGCCCAGTACCGTCTTCACACCATTCGGATCAATCACATCCCTCGGGAAGCCTGATGGATTGTGCTGCTCATAGCGTGTCTGCCAGCCAAGCGCGTCTGTCACGAGCCTTAAGTCACCATTAGGGCCATAGTCGTAAGAGGTGATGTCTGCGAGATCGGTTCGAGGACCATTAGAGCTGTCCATGAGCGACGTTTGAGGGTCGTAGATGTACGATGTGGTGCGCGCATCGCTACCGTCTGGCTCAGATAAGATGCTCGTCTCTACGTTGCCTACAGCGTCATAGGTGAGGTCTAACTTGGTCACGTCCGTGGTGATAAGCGTCGGTAACCGAAGGTTTGGGTGCCAATTAGTCGTAATCGTGCGCTCTACCCTGGTGCCCAGCGCCTCTGTTCTCGATTCCTCCAGTCCACGGGTGTTGTGGGTGTAGTCGGTGACGTTGCCGAGCCAGTCGGTACCCAGACTCATGTTGCCGTTGGAGTCATAGCTGAGGGCTGTGTAATCGCTCATGCCGCAGTCAGCGCACTTGTCGCCCGTGACGGAGACGATCTTAGGGCCGCCGGCCTCTAGCTCAACGGTATAGGTTCTGACGTCTCCTAGCGGGCCAGTGACCTGCGAAGTACCGGCAACACCATTGGGTGTATAGAGGATGGTGGTTCGATCAACGCCACCAGCGTGCTCACTGAGACTCGCTCTTCCCAGGGCGTCATAGGCCCAGGTCGCGTATCGAATACCCAGCTCGTTGGTAACACCTGTGAGGTAACGCGGATAGGAAGTATCTTCGTAGTGATAGATCGTGGTGGTGCCATCAACCTGGGTAACTGTCTCTAAGTTGAGCTTATCGGGGCTGTAGTCGTATTGGATGACACCATCGGGTGTCGTGAGGGTCTCCAGTTGTGCTCCACGATAACCAAAGGATAGCTGACGTCCTCGGTTACTCGTCACTGATGCGATACGGCCTTCCTGGTTGTATGCAATGGCCAGCGTCTCTCCGCCGAGCAAGGTACGCTCAATCAAAACTCCGTCTGCATCGAAACGATCCAGCGTGTTGTTAGTATCTCGGAATAGCCATTCACCGTTGTCTTCTACAAGACTGACATCGCCGCCATTGGACTCCGCCCAACCTCCACTGGATTGCTCAAAGGTGTAGCTATACCCAGAAGACGTAAACACCGATCGAATCTCAACAGTACTTGGAGTCGTTAGCTCAAAAGGCCCGGCCCGTCGGATCGGTATGGTAATGGACTCACCGTGGGTATTGGTCGCAACGCACTTGCCATTGGCATAGACGGGAACCGCACCTTGAAGGGCGCCTAGGTCGACTGCTGGGCCTGGCGCCCAGTTTTGGCAGGCTAGCTCGGGCGTTGGCTCGGTAGGCCCACTGAGCTCGGGAATGAACCCAATTTGGGTGGCTTGTTGGTCGGTGAGCATCCGGGACTGATAAGTGTGCCGCCAGTAGTGCGTAAGCTCATCGGCCCCATCTAAGTTTGCGGCTGAAGTGAAGGTGCGCGCGAACCTGAGACCACCTGTTGCGTCACTGTAGTCCACAACTGACTCAGTTTTACGGCCAGAGATTGGATCGCAGGGATTGCCTTCGCACACTTCGGGCGGATTGCGTGGTAGTACGGCGTAGTATCGTTCAGCAGGGATAACACAAAAGGCTGTATTGCCTGCTGTCGCGGGCACACCACCTTTAAAAGCGCATTCCTCTGGTGGCAGTACATTCTGGAAATTCCCTTGATTCATTCCATTGCAGGCATAGATTTCGTCAACGTTTGTGTAACTGACGTCGCTGCACTGAACTGGCGCCCCGTAGTACGCATTGCATGACGATTGGCAGGACCCGGTCCAGGGATGGGCACCATTGAAAACCCCTCCAGGCCAAAACTTCCAGGGAAAGTAGGGCACCCTGTTTTCCGGGTAGAAAGGTAGTGACGGGTTTTGTTGCCCATAAGCTGGTATGCAAACCGAAACGGTCATTAGGAAAACGAGATAGAGGGTAGGAAATTTCGGATGACTCACTTTGCTACAGCCTTGTCTGAGTTGCCGGTTCGGGGGGGAGCATTGCATTGTGCGAGGGCGCTTCAAACACCCAGACACTATGTTTCTAGTGTTTCTAGGCCCTTTTCCTAGCTGCTCACATCTGTCTGGGAATCGCTGCTAAGCTGCATCAATTGTTCGAGGGCACTGAGCTGTGAGGGAGAAGAGCTCCTTGCGACTGACAGGCAAAGCGATATTGATTTCTGTGGTTATGGGCTTATTGGCCAGCTCAGACATAGTTCGGGCAAAGGCCACGCACCAATTCGATGGCGCAGGGAACCTCGTAGCCACTGCAGATGCCAGCCTCGGAGTCGACTCGGATTCGGACGGGCTGTCTGATAGCTGGGAAACCATCATCGGGACAGATCCGCTGCTTTCCGACTCAGACGGAGATGGTTTGGTCGACAGCCTGGAGCAGGCTCTTGGTAGCAACCCATTGTCTTCGGATTCTGACCTGGATGGCGCGCCCGATGGTGATGAATATGCGTTCGCGACTGGGATTCTGGACCCGGGAGATCAGCCTCTGTACGGCACTTATGTTGCGGGCTTCCCGATCTACATACTAAAGGTGCTGCTAGATCAGCTTGAGGCTGAGTCTACAGTCGCTCCACAACCAAGTGAATAAACGAAAGCTGTTGTTCCCTGAACATTACCCATCCGAGAGAGATCGCCCACGGTGGGCAAAATCGCCAACATTGTGGCGTTTCGCAGTACAGATTCCATTTGCTTCCTGAATATCTGTGTGATTTGGCTCGCTGGACACGCATACGACAAGATTTCTACGATCTTTTAATCCTGCTTTTTCTGACTTGCCTGCGCCATATTTGAGCCATTTCAGTGCTATGTTCTGGCCCAGCCCAAACACGACATTGTCGTGTAATGTCGCGACAGTGTCGTTCCTCTGAGCGCGACATTGGGTGTTAGATGGTTCTGTTTGGCAAAGGGCGGTGAGATGAACATTCGACAGCGAAGACTTGCTCAGGGTTGGTCCCAGGAAGAACTCGCGAGGCATTCCGGCCTTAGCACCAGAACCATCCAGAGAATAGAGGGCGGACACCAAGCGGGTTTGGAGTCATTGAAGAGTCTCGCGGCGGTGTTTGAAACCTCGGTCAGTGCGCTGACCGAAGAGCAGCCTGCCACCAAAAAACAGGGTGCTGATGACCCCATGCCACAGACTCTGCTCAAGATTGAAACAGACGCCATCGAATTTGCTCAATCTATTTTGAGGGATCAGGGGAAGGGTGATCAGGGTACCCTCAGCAAGCTGGAGCGTGAAGCCATCTCCTACGCAAAGCGAATAATGCGCCGATTGAAAGTCTCTGCTCCGTGAGGACTTAATACGTCGGCTGATCCGCAATCACGTGGATCCAGTCGCCCAAGCCTCAGCGTTTGCCTGTCTCTAAAGGACTTGATTAGCAGCCGTAGCGCCCGGTTGTGCTAGGGTCCTTATCTCACCCGAAATGCGTACGCCGACGATCCCGCGGTCGCGATCAGTCGGTAGGGCCTGTCAAATAGCAGCATCGCCACGGCGTAACGGAATAGCGTGACGGTAGAAGATCAAAAACAAAAGAAGCGCCAAAACGTTCGCAAGCGCGCCGACGCCATCAAGGACTATCGCTGTAAAAAGCTGATCGCGGTGCTCGAGAATCCGGTCGACATGCGTAACATCGGCACCGTCATCCGCAATGTCGATGCGCTGGGCGTCGAGAAAACCTACATCGTCGATCCCGATCGGCGTCTACCCGATGATTGGCAGGAGATGCGTGAAGACAAGCGCCTGTCAAAGACCAGCGTGTCGGCGATCAAATGGAGTTTCGTCAAACGATTCGATTCCACACAGGCTTGCATCGAGCATCTCTACAACAACCAATTTACGTCTATCGTTACGTCGCCGCATACCAAGGGCAAGCGCAATGAAGTGCTGCACGAGGCCGACTACACCCGCTTTAAGCGTTTGGCCGTCTGGTTCGGTAATGAGCGGTACGGCGTCAGTGACCTTGCCGTGGCGAATGCCGATTTCTGTGTGGGTATCCCGATGTTCGGCATGATCGAGAGTCTGAACCTCGGCACGACCACCGGCATCGTGATGTACGAGGTGACTAAGCAACGGCGTGCTTGGCAGCAGGCGAACCGGCCTACCAAGCGGCAGAGAGATGCTGCCTGTGATTAGTGGCGCGGCCGCTGATCAGCAACGTGTTAGCTCCTGCGTTACCGGGCACTATTGGGCCGTAAAGGGGCATATGGCAGTTCCTCGATCAGGTTTACCCTCAAATCGGGCGGTTTGCATGCTGCGCGGCTTATTTTTCATCATTTCTGGTCATGCGTGACTTACGGTTGGCCAGCGGCAACGCGCTCCAATAGTTTGCGTGTCTCTTTCGTCAGCAATAAGACTCTCGGTATGTCCCTGACATTGGTTTTTGCAGGCATCTGTCGCTCGTTGGGCTGGGCTCGTCGAGCGCTCATTGCAATAACAATCCTCAGTCTGGGTATCGCATGCGCTGCCGCGCAGGCAGAGTCGCCGGGTGGTGACTTTGCTTCACAGTTCAAGGCCGCTATTGGTGCCTCTCTCGCAGGCGACTATCCGGCGGCGATTACGGACGCGTCCGAGGCGCTGAAACTCGCGGAGGGTGATCTGCAGCGATATCGAGCGCATCACTTATTGGTCGACGCGTATGGGCGGCTAGGTGACTGGCCCGCTGCGGAGCAACACGCACAGCGTGCCGCGGCAACGATCAAGGACAGCGAACAATTGTCGGCGACGCTGATGGTCATGGCCTCGCATATGGCGGCTGAGGCCGCGCGAGCAGCGAGCTATCAGGGAGCGGCCGACCGCGTTGCGGTTGCCAATCGCCATATGGTTGCTGACCACCCCGATGCTGGCTCGCATTGGCGCGCCGTCGGTGAGCAGGGCGCAGTGCACCGGAGCGGGGCGGCGTGCCCATTACTCGTTGAGCACTATCTAAGATTTGACCTGTACGACCAACAGGGTGTGCCAGGATGTGAATACTGGGCTCATTCTGATATCGGTGCGCGCATTTTCTGGGGGGACGTCACTGCCCAGGAAGTCCAGCGACTCAAAGAGCGTCGGGTGCCAGCTACCGAAACGATGATCAATGCGGAAGTCGCTCAAGAGCTCATCGTACAGAGTCAGTGGCATATACGAGACGGCGTTTCTGCGGTGATCCTCACGGCGGGCTCTGTTCCCATGACACTCGTTATCCAATACCCGGAAGCTGCAAACCGTGAGTTGGCCGCTGCATCGAACCATTTTGCTGAGCTACTGAGGCGAGAGGCCATGTAGCGCCACTTGTTTGCCAGTAGCCAACAGCCCCCAGTCTTGCCCGAGGCTAACACCATTGGGTTAAGATGCCGGGCTTTGTTTTACCGCGGTGGCTTGCCACCGTTTACTCCTCCTCCCCAAGCGTAGGAAGCCAAGCATGGACAGACGTGAATTCGTCAAACTCACCGGTATCGGGGCTGCAGGCCTGATACTGCCGATCACAGGTCGCGCCGTCAGCGCCGAAGAAATGCTGCAAACCGGCATGGATTTCGCGCAAAAAAAGCGCCTCGCCGATATTGCACTGGCCGCTGCTACCGAAGCCGGCGCCACCTACGCCGACGCACGACTGGGTCGCTACCTCAACCAGTTTGTGACCGCCCGTGAATTGCGGGTCGATAACATCGTCAACACCGAATCTGCCGGCATCGGCATCCGCGTGATTGCCAACGGCACCTGGGGCTTTGCAGCCACCTCCGATACCAGCCCCGATGCGGTCGCCAACGCGGCGCGTCAGGCAGTGGCTGTGGCCAAGGCCAACTCCAAGTTCCAGAAGGAGCCTGTGAAGCTCGCACCGGTTAAAGGTGCCGGTGAGGTGCAGTGGCGCACACCGATCGAAAAGAACGCTTTCGAAGTGCCGATCAAGGAAAAGGTCGACCTGTTGATGGAGGCCAACAACGCGGCCCTCGATAGCGGCGCCAACTTTATTACCTCGGTATTGTTCCAGGTGAACGAGCAGAAATTCTTCGCCTCCACCGACGGCTCCTATATCGACCAGGACGTGCATCGCATGTGGGCACCGTTCTTTGCCACTGCCATTGGCGCCTCGGGTTTCAAACAGCGCAACGGGTTGGGTAACCCCGTGGGTCGCGGCTACGAGTACCTCGATGGGGACCCCAAAGAGCAGATCAAGGTGCAGGGTGCGAACGTCGGTTACCGTTGGTCCTACGACATGGTCCAGGACGCCCGCGACGCGGGTAAGCAACTGCAGGCCAAGCTCAAGGCGCGCTCGGTCGAGCCCGGAAAGTACGATCTGGTGCTCGACCCCCATCACCTGATGCTGACCATCCACGAATCTGTCGGTCACCCACTCGAACTCGACCGCGTACTGGGCTACGAGGCGAACTACGCGGGTACCAGCTTTGCGACCCTCGACAAGTGGCGTTCGGGCAAGTTCCAGTACGGTTCAGACATCGTCAACCTCGTTGCCGATAAGACCCAGAAGCATTCGCTCGGGTACGTCGAATACGACGACGAAGGCGTCAAGACCAAGGAATGGGATCTGGTGAAAGATGGCGTACTGGTGAACTACCAGGCGATTCGCGACCAGGTACATATGATCGACCAGAACGAGTCACACGGCTGCTGCTACGCCCAGAGCTGGTCCGATGTGCAGTTCCAGCGTATGCCGAACGTTTCCCTGCGTCCCAGCGAGGAAGACCTCAGCGCTGATGACATCATCAAGGA
>CAYZWL010000049.1:10481-21997 GCA_964482195.1 uncultured Alteromonadaceae bacterium
AACGGCGTGAACGTCATCAACACAGCGCGTAAGTCGGTTTAAGCACTTAGGCCAAGCAGAATTCCAGAGGATTTATCATGGCAATTTATACGGAAAGCGAAGCGCGCAAACTGCTGGAAAAAGCGCTGTCGTTCTCAAAGGCAGATGAGTGCGAGGTGAGCCTGCAGGGTTCTATCGAAGGCAACATCCGTTATGCACGCAACACGGTTTCCACCTCGGGTGAGGTAAACGACGTTAACCTGGCGGTACAGTCATCGTTCGGTAAGCGAACTGGCACAGCCACCATCAATGAATTCGATGATGCCTCGCTTGAAAAGGTGGTTCGTCGCGCCGAGGAACTCGCCCGACTGGCGCCTGAAAACCCTGAGTACATGCCGCTACTTGGTCCGGCCAAGTACGAAAAGATCGATGCGTGGCGCGACAGCACTGCAGCTATCACCCCGGCGGATCGCGCAGAAATGGCTGATGCCAGCATCAGCCCCTCGGTCGAGGCCGACATGGTAGCGGCAGGGTTCCTGCGCGATACCCGCTCCTTCGTCGCTATGGCGAACAACAAAGGCCTGTTTGCCTATCACCGTGGCACCAATGCGGACTTCACCGTCACCGTACGGTCCAGTGATGGTCGCGGCTCTGGTTGGGCTTCCAGCGATTCGCATGACATCAACAAAATGGATACCGGGTTGTCCTCCAAGATCGCCATTGCCAAGGCCCGGGACTCCGTCGATGCCAAGGAGATGGAACCGGGCCGCTACACGGTGATTCTTGAACCTGCGGCGTCTTCAACCCTGCTGGCCAATATGGCATTCGCCATGGATCAGCGCTCAGCCGACGAAGGCCGCAGCTTCCTGAGCAAGAAGCCCAAGGAAGGGGAGGAGCCCGCAGAGGATGCGCCCAAGAACCGTATCGGCGAGAAGCTGTTCGATGAGCGGGTGACCATTTGGAGTGATCCTGCTCACCCCGAGGTACCCACTCCGGCGTTTTCCGGTGACGGTGCACCGGTCGACAAGACGGTTTGGATCGATAAGGGCGTTGTGAAGACACTACCCAACACTCGCTACTGGGCTGAGAAGACCGGCGCCAAGCATATGCCCACGGCGTTTTCCGGTGGTGGCATCTTTGGCGGTGGCGTGCAGCTGATCATGGCCGGCGGAGATGCCAGTCTTGAAGACATGATTGCCAACACCCGTCGCGGCGTACTGGTCACCCGTACCTGGTACATCCGCCAGCTCGATCCGCAAACGTTGCTGTACACGGGGCTGACCCGCGACGGCACGTTCTATGTCGAGGACGGCGAGATCAAGTATCCGATCAAGAACTTCCGCTTCAATGAGTCGCCGATCGTGATGCTGAACAACATCGAAGAACTGGGTAAGCCTCAGCGCATCAATGGGTCGATGATTCCGCCCATGAAGATTCGCGACTTTACTTTCTCAAGTCTGTCAGACGCCGTTTGATCATCCAGGCCCCTGCCGCCCGTGAGGTCGGCGGGGGCCAATGACTCCCCATATGAGCCATGCTCGCCCCCCACAATCGACGACTGGTTCCCTCAGTCGTCGGCAGTTGCTGAACGGACTCGGTGGACTGCTGGCTGGTGCCGTTTTGGCACCGGCTGCTCGTGCGTCTGACTTCTATTTTACTCGTCTCAGTTATGAATCTGGCGACTGGGATGTCGACGAACGCGCCCCCTCCAATATTCTCAATGCGCTGATCGAGTACACGACGATCCGCGTGGATCTTACTGAGCGAGTGGTGCCCCTGGCCGATACGGCCATGTTGGCTGCGCCGTTTTGCTATCTCGCCGGACGGCGCCTGGTGCGGTTCAATCATGCAGAGCGCGAGAATTTTGTCCGCTACGTGCGTCATGGTGGCTTCGTGTTTGTGGATGACTGCAATCACGATATTGACGGATTGTTCGCGAAAAGCTTCGAGCAGCAAATGGCCGACTTGTTCGGCCCCGAGGCGCTCGGGCGCATTCCCAATGACCACCCGATATTCTCCAGTTTCTTTGAGTTTGACGGTCCGCCACGTACCAGTCAGGAACTCAACGGCTGGGGAGATGGTCTGGTCCATGAATACCTGCGCGCCATAGAAATCAACGGCCGAATCGCGGTTCTTTACAGCAACAAAGACTATGGCTGCGAGTGGGACTATGACTTCCGCAACAAGCGATTCATGGTCAACGACAACACACGATTTGCTGTCAACATTGTCGTTTACTCGATGACGGCGTGACCCCCAATGTTCATTCAAAGAGATCTCTGTCATGACGCCACTGGACCTGTCTGAGTCCCAAGTCACAGCGTTGCTGGAAAAACTGGACACCGTGTCGAATGAAATCGGCAAGGCGATTGTCGGCCAGCATGATGTTGTTGATCAGCTGTTGATCAGCTTGCTGGCAGGTGGCCACTGCATTCTCGAGGGGGTGCCCGGGCTCGCGAAAACGCTGATGGTTAGCACGCTGGCGCAAACCCTGCAGCTCGATTTTCGCCGTGTACAGTTCACGCCAGATCTGATGCCCAGCGACCTGATCGGAACAGAGATTCTTGAGGAGGACCACGGCACGGGTAAGCGTTTTTTCAAGTTCCAGAAAGGTCCCGTGTTTACCAACATCTTGCTTGCCGATGAAATCAATCGAACGCCACCCAAGACCCAGGCGGCGCTGCTGGAGGTCATGCAGGAGCGTGCGGTGAGCTATGGCGGTGAGCATTACGATCTCGATGCGCCCTTCTTTGTATTGGCCACGCAAAACCCTGTTGAGCAGGCAGGTACCTACTCGCTACCTGAGGCCCAGCTAGACCGCTTTCTGCTGTTTGTGCGAGTCGCATACCCCAGTGCCGAAGAAGAGACCGAAATTCTGCGCCGTACAACTTCGTCACCCGGGGATACGCCTTCCCCGGTATTGAACGCGGAAGACATTCTTGCGCTGCAACGTATTGTTCGTGCGGTGACGATCAGCGAGCCATTGCTTGAGTACGCATCGAATCTGGTCCGTGCCACCCGCCCCGCAGAACAGGGCGTGGCCGCTGTGAATGACTATGTACGCTGGGGCGCGGGTCCCAGGGCAGGGCAGGCACTGGTTTTGTGCGCCAAGGCGCATGCGGTGATGCAACAGCGATTCGCCGTCACGCTGGAGGATTTGCAAAGTATCGCACCTGCAGCGTTGCGCCATCGATTGTTGATGAATTTCCAGGCTGAGGCCGAGCAGGTCAGTGCTGATGATGTGGTCGCCAAAGTACTTGAGCATCTGCCTCCGCCACGGGGGACGCTGGCCTGATCCCTTAAGTAGGCGCCACAGTGGAACGGTTAATCGATCTTCACGCCCTGGCACGGGTGCGGGATATGGAACTGGTGGCACGCAGCGTGGCTCGCGGGTTTCTGTTCGGCATGCAACCCAGTGAGCAACGAGGTGTGGGTATTGAGTTCAGCCAGTACCGCAGCTACGAGCCTGGAGATGCGCCTGCTCGGATCGACTGGAAGCTATACGCACGGTCGGATCGCTATTTCGTGCGTGAAGCTGAGCGCGAGAGCGAGACCGACGTCTGGTTGGTACTCGACAGTAGCAGATCGATGGCGCTGTCCAGCGAGAGCGGTGCCTTCACAAAGTTTGATTACGCGCGCCATCTGATGGCCACGCTCGCCTACATTGCGCTCACCCAAGGCGATCGGGCGGGACTACTGGTGCTTGGTGCGGAAAAAATCCAACGTCTGTCCCCTGCGACAGGTATGCGGCAATGGCATCGTATTTTGCATGCACTGGAATCTGTGCAAGCGGTTGGCGAGTTTCCTGCTGCTGATTCGCTCAATGCACACCTCGCACAGTTGCAGGGCAGTGGGCTGACACTGCTGCTCACTGATTTACATGAACAATCGGGTGAGATTAGGGATTTCGTGCGGCGGGCGCGCACCGCGCACAACGAGTTGGCGGTGTTGGCATTGGAATGCGCCGACGAAGCTGATTTTCCCTTCTCGGGTCCGGTGCGGTTTGAAGATTTGGAAACGGGCGAGAGCGTACTCGCCAGTGGCCGAGCGGCAAAAAAACGCTATTTGGAAGCGAGAACCCGGTGGTGGACCGACTGGGCTTTGCAGTTGGCCCAATGGCAGGTCTCGGTCGACGCCATCAACGTCGATGAGCCACTGGACCACGCACTGGTCGCCTTTTTTCGCCGCCGTCACCGAGGTCAGCTGTGAGCGGTTTAACGCTGCTCAATAGCGTCGGGTTGCTCGCACTGGGTGCGTTCGCGGTGCCCATTGTGATTCACCTTTTCAGCCGGAGCCGTGGGCGCCGTATTTGGGTGGGCAACATTGCGCTGTACAGGCAACCTAAGCGGCAGCGGGTGTTTGAGCCTCGCATCCAGCAATGGTTGCTGCTCATATTGCGGCTGTTGTTGTTGTTCATTGCCGCCATGTGGCTGGCCGATCTTGCCGCTGTGCAGCAACCGCGGTTACCGGGTGAATCGGTCTATGTCACCCCACGTTGGTTGGCCTCTGCCAGCGACGAAACTGTCGCGTCCCTGGGCGGAGATCAGCGCTTTGTGATCGCGCCGGCTTTCCCCTCGCTCGATTCGGTCGCCGGTAACCCTGCCCTGAGTGCCGAGAGCGGCGTTGCGACAGCTGACATGATCAGCTTGCTGACAACGCGGCTTGAGCAGATTGATCACCTAGGCGCGGTTAAGGTGTATGCGACGTCATCGCTCGCCGAGTTTCCAGCGTATTTGGTTGGCATTGGTGCCGATGTGCAATGGCATCTCAGTGCGCCGCTAACGCCTCGCCTTGACGCACCCCGCCCACGCCTTGAGATCACGATTCTTCATGCAGTCGATCGTCTTGCTGACGCGCAACAGTTGGCGTCGCGATTGGAACTGGCGGGTGAGCGTCTGGCCTGGGATGTGAATACGTCACTGGGGGACGCTGCGAGTGATGTGGCCGGGCCTGACGATGACGTACGACGCGTTATCGTCGCGCTGGGTGTCGACCCGGTATCGAGCCGTGGTGACGCCTCGCTGTTACTGGAGGACAGCGCAGGCTCCTCCGGCTCCTCAAGTTATCTGCAGTTCAATCGAGTGCCGGGTGAACGCTTCCGGGTCGCCCCGGTGGCACGTAGTGACGATACCGGTCACGTCGTTTGGCGCGCCATGGATGGTCGACCAGTACTGACAGGCATCCAGCATGCCGGGCATGTCAGGTTGCGCTACCTCGATCGCCTTGCCATGACTGACGGTGGGCCCATGGGTAGCGAGGCATTTGCCGAGGTTTTGTTGCGTCTATTCTTTGGCGAGTCCATTTGGACCGAAGGTTTCGCGAGCGCAGTGGTGGATCCCGCAGAAGTATTGCATTCGGGTGGCAGCAAGCCCACGCCGGTGCCGCGCAGCTTGGCCGACTGGCTCGCAATCTTGCTCGTGTTACTGGTACTGGCGGAACGCGTGCTGTCTGAGCGCCGCGTGTCGATAGGCCGAGCATGAGCCAAACAACTGCATACATCGAACTGCGTGAACAGGCGCGACGCCGAGCCTGGTTGCAGGCCGGTGTGCAGGGTGTGGCGCTGGCAACGCTGGCCGCGGCGTGGGGACGGTGGGGCATCGCCGCACATCCGCTAGTCGTGGCGGCCAGCGTGTTGGCTGCAGTGCTGTTGTGGCATCGCCTGCGGGCGCCTGCGTTTAACATGGACATCGACGACCTCGCAGCTCACCTGAATCGTTGTTTCCCGCCGTTGGAGGAGAGCGCCGCGCTGGTTTTGCGCGGGGCACCACAACAAGACGTGTTGGCACACCTCCAGCGGGCGCGGGTGACTGCCCGCTGGTCCAAGGTGGTGAGCGAGAGCGACGTTTGGCTGCCGCGGCTGCGCTGGCGGGGTGCATTGGTCGCTGTGCTCATCGGTGCAGCGCTTTTACTCAATCCGCCTGCTGGCAGCGAATCGGCCGCCATGCAGATCCAGACCGACAGTGAGGTCACGTCGGTAAGACCAGCTCAACCGCCGGTGCTTGAATCCGTGCAAGTGACTCCGCCGCCATACACCGGCTTGGCGATGTATGAGTCGAGTTCCTTGGATGTGGAATTGCCCGAGGGCTCACGGGTTGAATGGACCTATCAATACGCTGGCGATGCGGCTCTGCGGGTCATGATCAACGACATGGCTAGCGCGGAACGCCAGATTTCGCTGGACCCTGTGTCCGCTGGCATGCGGACTGGTGGCGCAGTGATTAACACCACGGCGCTGTATCGTGTCGAGGTCCAGGATGGCTCTGATGAGTCACTGCCAACGGGCGTACACACCCTGGCTGTCGTTCTCGATGCTGCACCCACGCTGCGCCAAATGGCCCCAGCGCAGACGCGCATTGAGATTCCCCGGGACGGCGACCCAAGACTGGATTACCGCGTGACAGTGCGCGATGACTATGGTGTTGCCGATGTTTCGATACTCGCATCTGTTGCCAAAGGGTCGGGCGAGGGCGTGAAGTTCCGCGATGAAGTCTTTACCTTTGACAGAGCAACTGCGAACGGCGATGCGATCGAGTATGAGCGTCATTGGGACCTGCGCGCACTGGGTATGGAGCCCGGAGACGAAATTTATCTGTTTACCCGGGTGATCGATAACCGCCCGGTCGAGGCCAACGAGGGCCGCAGCGAGACGCTTGTGATTCGTTGGCTCGATGACCAGCAGGTATTGGCGGCTGAAGAGGGCCTGGCGATCTCGGTGATGCCCGAGTACTTCAAAAGCCAGCGGCAGATCATTATCGATACTGAGCAACTGATCGCCGATCGCGGTGCGCTGTCCGAGGATGAATTCGATCAAGCCTCCCGGGACCTCGGGCAGGCCCAGTCTGACTTGAAGGAACGCTATGGCCAGTATCTCGGTGATGAGTACGGCGAAGGCGAAGCCCCAGAGGGCATGGTTGGGCCTGCTGAGAGCGACGCCGATGATGCAGAACAAGACGACGATGGTCACGAGGGCCACGATCACGAGGGGCATGATCATGCGGAACACGCTCACGAGTCGCCTGCCCAAATGGAAACAGCAGGCTCCGCAGCAGATCTGATCTCTCGTTTTGGGCACAACCATGGTGCGGCAGAGGTCGGCTTGATCACTCGGGAAAGCCCGGTCGGTCTGATGCGCCGCTCGCTGGCAAACATGTGGGATGCTGAACTGCGGCTGCGCCTGTCGGATCCCGAGGGGGCCCTGCCTTTCGAACGCGAGGCCCTTCGCTATTTTGATTTGGCGCGCCAGGCTGACCGAATCTACACCCGTCGCTTGGGGTTTGAACCACCACCAGTGAGCGAAGACCGGCGCTTGAGTGGCGAATTGGATGACATTCAGAGTCGCGAGCGGCAGCAAACAGCAGCGCCCGATGACTCTGCGGCTACCCGCATGCAGGCGCTCTTCCAGATGCTGAGTACAACACCTCAAGGAATGATCTTTGAACCTGAGCAACGAGCCCTGTTGCAGCGGGGCGCGCGGAACCTCACCACGATGGCGAAACGTCGCCCAGCGTTGATTAACGCCGCTGCCAATCTGGAGCGCCTGCGATTGCAGGGCGTCTATGATTTCGAGGATTGCGCCGATTGTCGGCAAGACCTGCTGGCGGCGATATGGTCCACAATACCCGACGTGGAGGCGCAGCCGGGCACTGCCACGCGTCGGTCGGTGTCGGTCAATGATTCAGAGGGCGCGTCTCGATGAATCCCTTGTTCGAGTTGTCTGCAGGCCCTGTAGAACTATCGGGCACCGGGCTACAGGCCGGATTGTTGGCGGTTACGCTGCTGGGGTTCGTCTGGGTGGTATCACTCGCGCATCAGCGTTTGCGCGCAGCGTCATTGGGCCGGCGACTGCTGGTTCAGGGCAGCCATGCGCTGCTCTTGTTTGCCTGTGTGTTGTTGCTAATCCCGCCATCGTTGATCACGGTGGGCAGTCAGGACGTTGTCCTGCTCACCGAGGGTAGTGGGGCGCCATCGGGCAATGGCGCTCCTACCTATGCGTTTGGAATCGAGGTGCCGGCGGATGGTGTGCAGCGCCTCAGGACGCCTGGGCAGTTACTCGTTGAGTCGCCCGATGTATCGCAACTCGCTGTGTATGGCCATGGATTGTCGCAGGCTCAATGGCAGCAGTTACCGGTTGGGCTACCCGTCGAATGGCTGGCGCCGACATTGCGGGGCGTCACCCACATCGACTGGCCGGCGCGTGTGGCGATTGGTGAGACCGTTTCGGTCACAGGGCAGCTGCGCGGCGATGCCGATGGCACGATTTATGCGCTCGCGTTGCGCGATCCTGCGGGCGTTGTTGTCGATGAGCAAGCGCTCGTGGCGGGCGATGATTTCAGCCTGCGGGCAGTACCGGTGGCACCGGGTACGGTGATTTATCGGCTGCAACTGTCTGTAGGTGATCAGGTGGTGAGTGATGATCCGGTCGGGGTTCAGGTGATCTCGCCGGACCTGGCGCGTTTTCACATTGTGCAATCGGCGCCATCTTTTGAAACCCGCCAATTTTCCAACTGGGCCTCTGATCATGGTGCCGCCGTCATGATACAGACCCAAATCAGTCGTGAACGTGATCTGCTGCAGCGGGTGAATCTCGACGCATCGGAACCCGCGGGTCTCGTTGCAGAGGTGTTGGGGCTGGCTGATCTGCTGTTGATGGACGGCCGCCGCTGGGCTTCGTTGTCGGTGGTTGAGCGCGCTGTCGTGCTCGAGGCTGTCAGGGAAGGACTGGGTTTGGTGCTGACGCTGGACGATGCAATGAGCGAATGGATCAGCGCGCAGCGAGGTGCGCTGGGTATCTCGGTATCGCGAGATAGCGACGACCAACCCCGATCGCTAGAAGGACAATACCTGGATGAACAGTCTCCTCTGCCGGTGGCACCGTGGCGTATAGAAACCGTGACTGCCCAAAGTTTGACTCGCAGCACTGCGGGCGAAGTGCTCGAGAGCGTTTATCAAGTGGGAGAGGGGCGGATCGTCGTCAGTCGGCTCACTGAGCGGCATCGGTGGCTCACAGGAGGGGATCGCAGCCAATACACTCGATACTGGGCGAGCATGGTAGCGAGCGCAGGGCGACCCGATGACCGAGCGCAATGGTTGTTACCTGAATCGACTGCCGGCTTGCGAGTGGGTGAGCGCATGGCGTTCTGTGCGACCTATGCCGAGGCGGAACCACTAAGTGTTCGACTGTCTCCCATCGCCAATCTCGCCGATGGCCACGCCGGGGCACCACTAGCGCTGACCTCCCATCACAGTGGCACGACCGAGGCGTGTGCGTTTGTATGGCCAGCGACCACGGGCTGGCATCGGCTCGACCTGGTGGATGCCGCCATGCAGGTTCGCGATGTACTCTGGGTAAACATCCTCGGGGAAGCCGAATTCCGGACTGACGTGCTCGCTCGGCGCCAACTCGCCACGAGCGCCAGACGTGCGCTGGCAGGAAGCTTGGAGGTCGCGCAGGCATTTGAAGTGCAACAGCCGCTTGCCCGTTGGTGGGCCTGGGTCCTGATGCTGTTGGCGTTGACGCCACTTTGGGTCGAACGCCGACTCGCGCAATTGGACTGAGTTCGCCTCGACAGTGGTTCGCTAACCCGGTAGTAATGTCGGAAATCCACATGATCATTCGGGGGAATGCGCGATGCGCCGGATAGCACTATTGGTCGTTTTGGTCACCCAGGCGTTGTTGGTAGACGAGGCGCAGTCGGGAATAGAGCATCCCCAGTGTTATGGCGAGCCAGTCATCGCGGGACCGCGTCTCGCGGAATTCGATGATGTGATCTGGAATGGCAACTGGCTATTCCTGAATGCTAACGGATGGACCGATTCGCGAGATGGTTTTCCCAATGGTGAGGGGTTTGTCCGCCGTTTGAGTAACGGCGATGTCGGCCAGATCGGAAACGCGCTGCCGGACGGCTATCAGGTGTGTTGGAGCGCAACCCCATTTACATTTGACGAAACCCAGGGTGGCGAGTTCTGTACCAGTGAGGGTCCGCTGACGTTTAGCGGATCCACGACCTACTACCGTATGAATATCGACTCGACAGGCACGGACCCTGATTGTGAAGGCCAGACCTGTTACTGCCAGGTTGCCATGACGACCGGTGCAGATGTGGGTACCGCGGGAGATACCGCGCAGATTCCCTATACCTGGGGCACCACGGCACTGGGTTATTCCTCCGAATACCTATGGGGTCATGATTGCTGTGAGTCGGGTGTTGGTGGACAGCAGTATGTCGCCATCGACCCTGATACTGGCGTGACGATCGCCTGGGGTGTCCCCCAGGGTAACCAGCAAATCCACGACATCGATTTTCTGGATGGGCAGATTTATGCAGTGACCGGCGGCGGGCAGCAGGCTGGAGATGACCCGGGCACACTGGGCACTGTTAACCCCAGAACTGGCGCGTATACGGTCATTGGTGCTTCACCGCTGATTACGGGTGCGCGCCTCACCGGACTGGCGGTTGTTTCGGCAGCGGAGTCATACGTGTCAGCCACCAATCGCAGTATTTATCGGGTCAACTTGGTCACCGGAGCCACGGAACTAGTGGGTAGTCACGGCGTCCTCATTAACGACTTGGCCGTAGATTCCAGTGGCAATCTCTACGCGAGTTGCTCTGTGGACCAAAACGCTGAAATTCGCAGTCTTTGTAGCGTCAACACCAATACTGGGGCGGTGTCGCTGATCAATGACGGGGCGTTCGAACCCGTAGCGAGTTTTGCGGCTTTGGCGTTCGATGACAGCGACACACTGTGGTTTGTCAGAACGAATAGTGCCGGCGGCGGCACGGTGGATCCGCAAACCGGCGTGGTGACAGCACTGTGGACCCCAAGCGGTGGCTCAGGCAGCGCACCGGAGATCGAGCTGAATAGTGACGGGGGGTTATCCATTCCGTTGATCAGGGCTGCTATCTGCCAGGATGATTCGGCGCAGTGCTGAGACAGCTCACTGGGGTTTGACTGGTTGATAACAATCATTATTTGAGCGATGACGATTAAGTTTACGGTCTACAGAGACGCCGGATATCTATTGGCAGAGTACGGTAGCGACCTGACGGATGTCTCGTTGACTGCGGATTGGCGGGCCTACCTCGAAAGCGAGCAAGCGGTGTTGGGGCTACATGAGCTGATCGATCTCAGTGCTGCCGACTTCAGCCAGGTGACCAGCGCAGGTATTGAAGCCCTCACGCGTTTCATTGGTGAATACTACGCCGAACATGGTTCTGGCACACCGACGCGTACCAGCATCTATGCGCCGGAAGATTTGCCTTTTGGCATGTCACGGATGTACGCGAGTCTTGCGCGGGAATCCTCCGAAACTGTCAGCGTATTCCGCGACCGATCAGAGGCGTTACGTTGGATCGGTGTTGAGGTCTGAGATCGACGCTGAGATGCCGTTTCGCCCTTTGGATGAGTGCTGAGGGGCAACGTTGATCTGGTGTTCATACACCACACCATGGCGGGTCCAGGAGCCATCAGCGTCGAACACCACTTGCGAAAGTGTCGTGATCAAGCGATCCCTGCCGCTTGCCATCTGCAGTTGATAC
>CAYZWL010000050.1:0-20786 GCA_964482195.1 uncultured Alteromonadaceae bacterium
AAATTTCAGTCGCAAGCGAACGCCAACAAGGGACCGCCTTTACCTTTTGGCTGCCGACACAAGCCAACGTCAGTCTGACCCCACAAGCCATCTGAAGGCGCTAACGCAGCTAGGGTCGCGGGCGGGCCGGCGCGCACAGACACAGCTGACTTGCGCGATTGGAGCCCACCCCATTACCGTAACCAGCCCCTAGTCGCTACGGAGTTCACTGTGGTTCGCAATTACTTCACCCACCTCGAATGCTCGATGACCGGTGCCGAGCTGTCGAAGGATATTGCTCACAATCTTTCCCCAGAGGGATGGCCGTTATTGGCCCGCTACGATCTTGATGCCATGAAAAGCCAAGTCGACCGCGATGAACTCGCCGCGCGGAATACGGTTTGCTTCCCGGGCTTCTGGAAATGGCGGGAACTGCTACCGGTTGCTCGGGATGAGGATGTAGTCGCCCTGGGTGAAGTCGATACGCCACTGATGGAGGCGCGCAATACTGCCAAGACCATCGGCGCGACGGGCCGACTTATCGTCAAGGACGAGGGACGCTTACCCACCGGCAGCTTCAAGGCCCGCGGCCTGGGTATGGCGGTGTCGATGGCCAAATCCTTTGGCATTCAACGAATGGCCATGCCTACCAATGGGAATGCCGGCGCGGCATTGGCCGCCTATGGATCGGCTTGCGGCATCGAGACCTATGCGTTTTGCCCCTCGGATACACCCGAAGTGAATGTGCGAGAAATTGCCGCTCAGGGCGGGCGGGTATTTCGGGTCAATGGACTGATTCACCAGTGCGGCGCACTGGTCGGCGCAAACAAGGCAGAGGCTGGTTGGTTCGATGTTTCAACGCTCAAGGAGCCGTATCGAATCGAAGGCAAAAAAACCATGGGTATCGAGCTGGCCTGGCAGATGGGCTGGAAACTGCCCGATGCCATTTTTTATCCGACCGGCGGCGGCACCGGTCTGATTGGCATGTGGAAAGCCTTCGACGAAATGGAAAAGCTAGGCTGGATCGGTTCAGAACGTCCGAAGATGGTTGCTGTACAAGCGACGGGCTGCGCGCCGATCGTCAAAGCCTATGAACAAGGTACGCAGCACGCCGACGAATGGCTCGAGGCGCATACGGTTGCCGCGGGTATTCGCGTACCAAAAGCCATTGGCGATTTTTTGATTCTCCGAGCGGTTCGTGAATCTGGAGGCTTCGCTATTGCGGTTGACGATGAGCACATCGAAGCAGCCCGCGAGCGCTGTGGCGAGCGAGACGGCATTCTGCTCTGTCCCGAAGGTGCCGCGACACTGGCCGCTGCAGAGCAAGCCATTGCCGATGGACGTATCGACAAAGAAGCGGACATCCTGCTATTCAACTGCGGCACCGGGCTGAAGTACCCGCTGCCCGATCGCGCCGGCGACATCGACCGACACCAAGCACTGGATCTGGGGGCGATACTCGCCCCCTGAGCAATTGAGACGCGACCGACTATTCGGTCTTCTTACCCGCGTCGCGGAGGGCTTCGAGGCCCTCCAGGTCGACCAGCTCGGTGTACTCAACCAGCGTGTCGAAATCCTCTGCCGGGCCGCGAACAGTGACGACGAAACGGTCCGCGATGACAATACTGCGCTCGCCTTCGTTGCTGCGCGTATCCCACTGCTCACGAATCATGCGGCCATCTTCATTCCGGGTGCGTTCGAAACCATCGCTTGATTCGCGTTCCTGATCGACACCCATCCAGCCCGCAAACGCCATCCAGCCACTGGCCGATCCGCTGTCCACCAACTCAAAGCGCAGGGACTCGCCATCGTCACCGCGATAGCGCGCAGTGATCTGCGATAGCTGCATACCGATCGCACCATTGCGCTCAGCTTCGTAGGACTCTCGTTCCAGATCGCCCAGTGTCTCCGGCAGGAATGCCAACAAATCGGCTGCGGGCAAGGCTTCGATCGTCGCATCACCGCCCATGGCGGTCGCGATCATGGCCTGCAAGGCCTTTTGCTGGGCGCCCTGGTCGCCGGAACGGTTCGCTTCATCCATGGTTTCTCCAGCGTCTGCCAGTCGATCAGACCAGGCTTCCAGCTGCCCCATGGGGCTGTCCTTGTCAAAGCTCCCGCCGCTGTCGGCGACGCCACTGAGCGCCGCACCACCAAACAGTCCTGTCGTGAAGAAACCGATGATCATGCTAAGCACAAAGGCCACCAGCAGACTGACCGCGGTGTAGGGCACGGCCTTCTCACGGGGGCACTGCATCATCACGGGCACACCGAGATAAAGCAGGTAGATGCTGTAGATCCCGCCCGCGAGGGTGATGAATCCGCCCAACCAGGGGACGATCTGTGCCACGCTGGCGACGAAGCTTGCGGTATAGGCGTAAGCAACCAGTTGCAATGCTCGCACTGGGTTTGCCTGACCGGCGAAGGTATTAGCCAGCGCACTGACAATGAATGCCAGCACATAGATCATGACCAGGCTGAGCAAATAGCCCAACACCATGGTCGAGAGACCCGCAAAGAAGCCGACGCGTAAAGTGCCAGCGAAAGGCACACTGGTGCCAATGATGGTATTGCTGACGAACCCGGCGAGCGCCGGAATGGCAGCCAGCCAGAACACATAGTTGAAATAGATGTCTCTGACAGAAGTCGTTTCACCACTGATCTTCTGCCACTCAGTCGCAGGCTCGAGAAGAATACCCTTAACCCGACTGATCAATACCTCGCTGTCCATCGTGCCCCCTAGCTGTCATTGCGAATATCGTTATCACGATAATTCTCGCATATGACAGCGAATGGGGAGCAAACAAAGCGCGTGTATCAGAACGCCTCAGCAGCGAGTGCCATCATATCGTCGCTGCCGGCCTTGACCTTGGCGAGATGCGATGAACTGATGCTCAGCGTACGTCCGAAGAAATAACGCGCCGTAATGAGCTTGTTGGCGTAGTAAGGATCGTCACCGACCCGAGGCTCAGCGGCCTTAACCATCAGCAGCCACATGTAGCTGTTGACGAGATAAGCAAACAGATGCAGGAAGTCATGCGCGCCGCCACCAATGTGGTCGGGATTCTGCAGGCCATTCGCACCCATCCATTCGATGGCTTCAACGACCTCGGCCTTCACGCCCAGCGTCTTGGCGATGTACTCGTCGAGTGCGCTCGATGTGCCCTTATTAGATTCACACCAGGCGTCGATTTCAGCGAACAGCGCCGCCCAGCTGCGACCGCCGTTGGCCATCAGTTTGCGGCCCGCGAGATCTAATGCCTGAATACCGTTAGTACCCTCGTAGATCATCGAGATCTTGCAGTCGCGCACAAACTGGGACATGCCCCACTCTTCACAGAAGCCTGAACCACCAAACACCTGCAGTGCGTCGTTTGCGCCCTCGTAACCTTTGTGGGTCTGGAAAGCCTTGATGATTGGCGTCAGCAAAGACGCGTAATCATCGGCTTTCTCGCGGACTTGCGCGTCTTCAGATTTATGGGCCAGATCTTCCTGCATCGCCGTCCAGTAGGTCAGCGCACGGGCACCCTCGACAAAGACGCGAGTGTCCATGAGCATGCGACGAACATCGGGGTGAACAATGATGGGGTCAGCGGGTTGCTCCGGCGCCTTGGCACCCGTGATTGAGCGAGACTGCAGCCGGTCGCGGGCGAAAGCCGCGGCATTCTGATTCGCGACTTCCGCGGCAGCGAATCCCTGCAGGCCAACGCCCAGTCGGGCTTCGTTCATCATCACGAACATGCCACGCATGCCCTTGTTGGGCTCACCAACGAGGAAGCCGGTAGCTTCGTCGTAGTTCATCACGCAGGTTGCGTTGCCATGGATGCCCATTTTTTCCTCGAGGCCACCACAGGAGAGTGAATTGCGCTCACCAAGGCTGCCGTCCTCGTTCACCATGAACTTGGGCACAATGAACAGAGAGATGCCTTTAATGCCTTCAGGTGCGCCCTCGATCCGTGCGAGCACCAGGTGAATAATGTTCTCGGACATGTCGTGCTCGCCGGCCGAGATCCAGATTTTCTGGCCGGAGATCTTATAAGTGCCGTCTTCCTGAGGCACTGCCTTGCTTCGAATCAAGCCGAGATCAGTTCCGCACTGGGGCTCGGTCAAATTCATGGTGCCGGTCCAGCGACCCTCGGTCATGGCGGGCAGATAGGTGGCCTTCTGGGCCTCTGACGCATTGGCGTGAATCGCTCGCCAGGCACCCGCTGACAGTCCGGGATACATGCCAAAAGAATGGTTGGCAGAGCTGGTCATTTCTGAGATCGCGTACCCCAGCACCAGGGGCAAACCCTGACCGCCGTACTCCGGATCCTGGGCAAGCGTACCCAGTCCAGTCTCCATGAATGACGCGTAAGCCTCCTTGTAGCCCGTGGGCGTGGTTACCGAGCCGTCTTCGTGGCGGGTGCAACCTTCCTGATCACCGACTTGATTAAGCGGCTGCAGCACATCGCGGTGCCACTTGCCAGCTTCTTCGAGGATAGCGTCAACGATATCCGGGCTGGCCTCTGCGTATCCCGGCAGATCATTGTGCTGGCTGATATCCAGAACATCGTGGATCAGAAACTGCATATCGCGGATGGGAGCGTCATAAATCGGCATGATTCGAACCTGTGCTTGGAGCTATACCCGGCGGCTGACACCGGAAAGCTGCGTTTTCCGAAAGAAAGAAGTGGACACCCGAGGGGGTGTCACGGAATGAGGCGAGTCTGCCACTTAGCGCAGACGCACTGAAGTGATGTTCGCTATTTCAAGCGCAGTTTTCTCCCGAATGTACCCGAGCTTACTCAGGAGTTAACAGCAGCGCCCAGGCCCCGCGAACGCACCACTATTCGCGCCCACCGGCAGGGACCAGCCGCAACTGCCGCGGTTCGGCCACCTGATCGATATCGGTAGGTATGCTGATATAGGTTCCCTCGCTCCACAGGGACACCATGTCCTGGTAATGGGGTGAGAAGACATTGCCCGACTGCCCGGTCGGAATGACATACCGGGAGTTCTCAAGGTTCGAGAGATCGTAAATAGCACGGTAGCTGGCCGCATGACCCACTTCATGCAGCGAACCGCTTCGCCAGGTGCCTCGCGCCACGTCCACCGTGTTCGAACCACCGCCGATCGCTGAGCGGCTCTCAAACCAGCGCTGGAGCAATGGCACCTTCGAGAACGGGCGATGTTCCTGCACTGCCTGATGCACGCTACCCCACTGCCATTGGCGCCAGTCACCTGCCATGGATTCGATCAGGCTCGCCTTACTGGCTTCGAACGCAGCCACTGCCGCGTCTTCACAGGTTTCCAGCGCGTCACTGCCGATATCGTCACACCAGTGCGCTTGGCCATCCACATCCGCCAGTACCGACGTCATGAACCGACCCCGCTGACGCCAGAAACGGTTGAACTGATCCCCAAGCTCGTCAGCGTAGACCGCGCGCGCCAACTCCCGATGCCAGGTAGCAAAGATCAGCGGTTCGGGGCGATCCGTCGACATGACGTAATCCCACTGCGCCAATGCCTGCAGCATAGGGTCATCGAGTGATGCCGCTGCCTCTAGCATCAGGGGTAGCAAATCGGCAGCCTCACTCGAGTACTCGTCAGCCTGGATCCGCATCATGCTCGCCAGGTCATGTTGAGGTGTGGCCCGCAGCAACTCACGAATTCGGTCGCCGCGGTAAGACGGCGCCCAATTGTTGGAGATGAGATACGGATAATCGCCGTCGACAATTTTTTCGTTGGCAGTGGCAATGATGCCGCTCTCAGGATTGTAGCGCCGGGGCAACTCGGCATAAGGAATGAATGACTGCCATTGATACCGGGCATCCCAACCCGGAACCGGTAGCTTGCCGCTGATTGGGTTGTCCTCAGCACGCACCGGTACTTTACCCGGCGCGAAGTAGCCGATATTGCCGTCCACATCGGCAAAGATCATGTTCTGTTGAGGGATTTTGTAGTCGGCCAATGCAGTCACGAAACTGTCGAAATCGGTGACGCCATTCACCCGTGTCGTGCTCTCGATGGTGTTGTCTTGTTCATCGAGCGCAGTCCAACGCAATGCCAATACGTGGCCTTCGGGCAACCGCTCGCGCAGATCCTCTATTACGTCCGAGAGTATCGGACCGTTGGGCGTCTCGCGAACTTCGAGCACAACTGGCTCGTCATCCTTGACGGAAATAACCTCCCGACGCACGCGAATCGGCGCGGGTCCCGTTGGCGTCAGCACCGCATCACCCGGGCCGACCAGCTTCTCCAGGAACAGATCCTGGATATCCGGACCTGTGTTGGTAAAGCCCCAGGCGACCCGATTATTGCGACCCAACACCACTCCCGGCATCGATGGCAGTGTCACACCAACCACATCGCTGCCCCCCAACTTCAAGTGGGCCAGGTACCACAGTGAGGGCGTGCTCAGGCCAAGGTGCGGGTCGTTGGCCAGAAAGGGTTTACCCGTGGTGGTGCGATCGCCGCTGATCACCCAGTTGTTGGAGCCGCGGCTGGGTTCTGGACTGTCCTTGGGGGCCTGCAACCGACTCAGATCAATATCGCCGTACAACTCGGCAAGATCGGGCGCCACAAATGAAGGCTCTCCCGGATACGCGGGTAGAAACTCTGCAATCTGCTGAGCAGACAGGCGACTCACCAGCGCGAGGCGGGCGAGCTCTGAGCTCATGTTGCCGCTCAAATCCATCGCCATCATCTTCATCCAGCGCAGACTGTCGACCGGCGAGAAAGCCTCCGGCTCAAAGCCCAATACAACGAACTCAACCGGTAAAGCGCCGCTGCGGTTCTCCAGATAGGCATTGATGCCCTCGTTATAGGCCGTGATGATCGCCTGCCCCTCAGGTGATATTCCCGCCCACGCCGACTCGGCCCGATGCGACAGGGACAGGGTACGCATGTACTTGTCGATACCCAGTCCGTCACTGCCGAGTATTTCCGCCAAGCGACCCTGTGCAATGCGCCGATTCATCTCCATTTGCCAGAGGCGATCCTGAGCATGGACAAAGCCCAGTGCCCGATACAGGTCGCGCTCGGTATCAGCTTCGATATGCGGCACGCCCCATTGATCGCGAGTGATGGTGACCGGGGACTCCAACCCTGGAATTTCAACCGTGCCTTCGGTCTGCGGCAGTGAAGAACGCAGCCATAACATCGCCACACCGGCGGCCAGCATGACAACCAGAACCAGAATGAGGGGTATACGAACCAGCCACTTCATGATTGGAATTCTCCGTCTCGAGGGGGACCAGGGGGTGAGAGGTCAGGCGCGCGAGGAGTATAGCTCGACAGGCGTCAATTCCGGTCGTGGGGACCTCTTTCGTGGTCAATGTAGGTAAGCTTGGGGATCTTGCTTTGGTCGACCGAATAGGTTTCCACATGATCCGAACACTCACTACCGCTTTATTGTCAGTGTGCCTGCTGGGGCCCCCTGCCGCAGTGATGGCGGAGGAAACGATGGACACATTGGTCTCTGCCAAATGGCTCGCCAAAAATATCGACGCGGAGGATCTCGTCGTCATCGACAGCACGGTTCGAGTGCTGTTTGCCGAGGATGGCTCGATGAGCAACGAAAGCGGTCGCGGCAGCTACGGTGATGCGCACATCCCCGGCGCGGTATTTGCAGACCTGCTGGTCGACATGTCGTCTCCGGAGCGACAGTTGGTGATGCCCAGTGCCGAACGCTTCGCGGCTGCACTGGGTGCACTGGGCATCGAAAACAGCGATCGTGTCGTCATTTACAGTACCGATTACTACGTCTGGGCGACACGCCTCTGGTGGATGATGCGCTGGATCGGACACGACAACGTCGCAGTGCTGGACGGTGGTATGCGTGCCTGGGAGCAAGCAGGCTTTGCGGTATCCGATGCACCCACAGTCATCACTGAAACCGTCTACACCGCCAACCCTCGCCACGAACTGATCAGCAATCGAGACGATGTTCTCCGCGCCATCAACGATGAAAACACCATGATCGTCGACGCCCTGTCCCCCGGACATTACCGCGGAGAGGTCACGATGTATCAGCGCCCGGGTCACATCTCTACCGCGCTCAATGTGCCGACCACCGAACTCACTGACGGCGAAGGTCGTTTGCGACCTGACGATGAGCTGGAGCTGTTGATTGGTGCCCCCGAGGGGACCGGCGTCATCGCTTACTGTGGTGGCGGCGTTGCTGCCACAGGTCCCGCATTCGCGGCCATACGCGCCGGCGTCGAGAACGTGAGTGTCTATATGGGCTCGTTGGAGGAATGGACGACCAATCCAGAAAATCCAATGACGCTGGGAGAGGAATAAGTCGACACGACACCGTATCCTTGGCCCAGAGATATTCTGTGATGCACCACCGACTTCCAATCCCAACAAGGACAGCCCCATGCGCAAAGCACTTGTCATTGCCCTAGCCGCCGGTCTCACCGCTTGCGGTTCCGCCAAAGAAGAACCCACCGTATCTGAAGTGACCGCACAGGAAGCTCCCGCTGCGGTCGCCGCCCCCGCAGCGGCGCCGACCGCCAGCGAGCAGCTCGCCGCCGTGCTCGCCGCCCAGCCAGCGGAAACACAAGCGCGCTACGGCGCGCGCCACCCGCAGGAGACCCTCGACTTCTTCGGGATTGAACCGGGCATGACAGTGATTGAAGCCCTGCCAGGAGGGGGTTGGTACTCGAAAATTCTGCTGCCTTACCTGGGCAGCGAAGGCAAGCTGATCGGCGTCGATTATGCCCTCGACATGTTCCCATTGTTTGGCTTCTTCAGCGACGAAGACATCAAGGCCAAGGAAGTCTGGCGTGAGACCTGGATGGCAGATGCTGAAGGGTGGCGCAGCGACGACAGCGCTGCGTTGGATGCGTTTGTCTTCGGCTCGATGCCTGAAGCCATGGCCGGGACCGTTGATGCCGTTGTCATGGTTCGCGCGCTACATAATCTTGCCCGCTTTGAAAGCCAGGGTGGCTTCCTGACCGCGGCTCTCGCCGATGCTCACAAAGCGCTGAAGCCGGGTGGCATTCTCGCCGTGGTCCAGCACCAGGCGAGCGAAGACAGCGACGATGGCTGGGCGGACGGTAGCAACGGCTACCTCAAAAAGTCCCGTTTGGTCGACATCATGAGCGCAGCCGGCTTCACGCTGGAAAGCGAGAGTGATATCAACGCCAACCCCAAAGACCAGCCGGGCGCGGAAGACTTTGTTTGGCGTCTGCCCCCTTCCTTGGTGACCAGCCGGGAGAATCCCGAACTGCGTGCTGAGATGGAGGCCATCGGTGAGTCAAATCGAATGACGCTGTTGTTCCGCAAAGCCGGATAAATTCAGCAATAAAAAAAGGGCCCCGCGGGGCCCTTTTTTTTCGCTTGAGCACGCTTAGTGGGTCGCCGCGACCGCGTCGTCGGCACGCAATCGTGACGCGAGACCGCCGATATCACGGGTCACGAAGTCGTTGATGACACTGCGCGCCTCAGCGATCGCCATAACCGTGTCCTTTTCGCCCGACTTTACCTCGTTGGCCAAGGCGAGAACCGGACGGTACAGCGCTTCGGTCTCGCCTTTGATGGCGATGGCAAACTCAGAACCCTCGGCTGCGATCGACGCCCAGTGATCGCGGACCCCTTGCCAGAACGCAGCAGTCGCCAACCAGTAATCGTCTGCAGCGCTGTAAGTAAAGTCATCACTGCGACGATAGGTATTGACGCCGACCTCGTGAACCAGCACCTGAGGCTCTCCACGCAGACTTAGCTTGGCGTTGTCCTGTTCGTGCACCCAGCCCCAGTCGGTAATCACGTGGCGGTTCACGGCGTCGACTGCGTGATAATCACTGCGCGTGGTCATGTCGCGTCGAGGCAGCGGACGCCACTCCCGGTCGGCTTCCCACGATGCCGAACCATTGCTGAAGTCCCAACGCGCCACGCCGGTATAACGGGGTGCATCTTCGACCTGGTAGACGGTCTGTGACCAGGCGCCGGCTCGGGCAGGCTCAGCGATGGGCTCCCAGGCCCAGGCATTGCCACCGACAAAGCTCAACATCCGCTCGGGCTGATACTGCCAATCCTGGCGCCAGTGTTTGATCACAAAAGCGGATTCCCCTGCCCCTGCCACCAGCAGGTGCTGCAGCGAGATGAAGTCGCCTCGGTCCTCCACCACGCGGACGACCTCGTGTCCCCCAGACAACTTCGGATCCTTCAGGGCATAGCCCGGCGCGACCGGCACGGTCTCTTTGAAGTCGAAGGTCACTTTGTAGTTACCCGCCATCGCCAATATCGCTTCTCGGTCCTGTTGGAACTTCGCGCCATCAACCGAGGGCGGGGCCAGCGGTTCGGTAAGCGCCACGCGATCTCCGTGGCCGGCACAACCAGCCGTCAGCGCGACCGCAAACGCAATGGAAAGAGCAGAGCGGACTTTCATGTATTACCTCCAAAGATAAACTACCAAATAATCTAAATGCGAATTGTTTGCATCTGCATTTGTTTTCAGTAGTATGCCACGCACTCTGATCAATACCAAGGACCCATGCCATGGCTGACACCCGCGCACTGCGCCTCCCCCACCACCCCCTCTGCGCCGCCATCGCAGCCGCACTGGCGCTCAAGGCGAGTGTCGTCGTCGCTGAGCAGCAGGTACTGCTGGAAGAAACCGTCGATGACACCAGCACCCTGCCGATGGAAACCATCACCGTATACGCCACGGCGACGCCGCTGGCAGCGATCGATTACCCGGGCCAGGTCAGTGTGATCACCCGGGACGTCATTGAGGCCTTCTCCCCCAGCGCCATGTCGGATTTGTTGCGCGACGTGCCGGGCGTGGATTTCACAGGCGGACCGCGGCGCACCGGGGAGACACCCAGTATTCGCGGCCTGTCCGGCGAAAACGTGCTGGTGCTGTTGGACGGCGCGCGACAATCATTTCTCTCGGCTCATGACGGGCGTTTTTTCATTGACCCGGAACTGGTGCGCACCGCCGAAGTGGTGCGCGGTCCGAGTTCGGCGCTGTATGGATCTGGCGCCGTGGGCGGGGTGATGGCTTTCGAAACGGTCAGGGCCTCGGATCTGCTCAATGGCAGCGAAGGTTATGGCGCGCGCATCCGCTCGGGCTACCAGAGTGTTAATGACGAGATGTTTTCGACCTTGACCGCCTATGCTCGCAGCGGCGACGTGGACCTCATCGGCAGTGTCGGTGTGCGTGAATCCGGGGACATCACCCTCGGCTCCGGCGCAGACTTGCCCTCGGACGACAGCATCGACAATGCCATGGCAAAACTCACGTGGTCAGCCAGCGAATCCCTCGAATTCGATGTGTCCTGGCAGCGCTTTGCCAACACCGCCATCGAACCCAACAACGGTCAAGGTACCGCCGCTACGGGGAACGAGTTACAGGACCGGGATGTCGAAAAGGAAGTGGTCAGCGATACCCTGCGAGCTGGACTGAGATACAACCCGACGAGCGATTGGGTCGATGCGCGACTCACGGTTTACCAGTCCAACTCCTCGGTCGATGAATTTGACCCCACTACGGGCCGACGCATCCTTCGCGATATCGAAACCAACGGATTGTCGCTTCGAAATAACACCTATTTTGACTTCAAGGGTCTGACGCTGACGGCCACCGCTGGCGTCGACTGGTTTGAAGACAGCCAAGTGGGTACCGATAACACTGCAGCCGATGGCAACCGCGCCGGCGTACCCAACGGCAACTCGGCATTCACCGGCGTTTTTGCCCAGTTGGAGGCTGACATCGACCGCCCGCTCGGACTGCCAGGTAGCCTGCTTTTGATCCCAACCCTGCGCGTGGACAGTTTTGACACCGAGACCGACTCAGGCGCACCCGACCAAAGCGATGAACAGTGGTCACCTCGCTTTGCGGCCAGCTATGCACCCGTTGATAGCTTCAGGGCATTCGCCTCTTACTCGGAAGGATTCCGTGCCCCCTCCATCAACGAGCTTTACCTCGAAGGGGTCCACTTTGCCGTACCCCATCCCACCCTTTTCAATCCGCGCCAGGGCCAGTTCGTTTTCGTCAACAACAACTTCGAGCCCAACGCGGCACTGACACCAGAGATCAGTAGTACCGTAGAAGTGGGTATGAGCCTAAATTTCGATGGTGTCATCGATACCGGGGACAACCTGCAGGCCAAACTGTCTACCTACCAGAGCGACATTGAGGATCTCATCAATCTCGAAGTGGACTTCGCCTACAACGCCAGCTGCTTCCAGCCTCCATTTTTTCCGTGCAGCGCCGGAACCACCCGCTCCAGTAATGTTGCCAGCGCGGAGATTTCAGGGGTCGAAGCGGAACTCGCCTATACCCGTGACGACTGGTACTTGCGGGCCACCTACGGCACGGTCGAAGGGACCGACAACAGCACAGGCGAGGACGTAGGTGCCCTGTTCCCGGACCGTCTGGCGCTGGATATTGGCTTTAACCTGAGCAGCCAGAACGCTCGAGTGGGTACACGGATTCAACTGGCTGAGGATTTCGCAAGGCGTGAGCTGGACGGCAACGGCCAACTCAGTGTGGTGGAGACCCGCGCCAGCTACGCGGTACTGGATCTCTACGCCACCTGGCAGCCCGCCCAGATATCAGGCTTGCGTATCGATCTGGGCATCGACAACCTGTTTGATGAAAACTACGAACGGGTATTCGCTGGCGTATCCGAACCCGGGCGCAACCTTCGCCTGGCGGCGTCTTACCAATTTGGACAGTAGTCGCAAAGAACGGGCGGTACAGAAGTACCGCCCACACACTCAGGTTTCGAGTCGAATGGGCAAATCGCGCACTCGCTTGCCGACCGCGGCGAACACCGCATTGCCAATCGCGGGCGCCACGGCGATCAATGGCGGTTCGCCGAGTCCCATTGGGTGCTCGCTACTTTCAATGAACTGAATGTCCATGTCGGGCACGTCCACCATTCGCAACGGCGTGTAGGTATCGAGGTTTTGATCGCGGACCAATCCGTTCTCGAAGCCAGTGCCCTCGTGCAGCGCCAAGCTCACACCCCACAAAGTCGCACCCTGGGCCTGCGCCAGCGCGCCATCGGGATGAACCGTGGTACCACAGTCGATCGTCTGCCACAGCTTCTTAACCGTGACTTTGCCATCGACTACTGCGACATGGGCCACACAGGCGGACCAGGTCGGCATAGCGCGTTCCTGACCGTGGGCAATGGCCACACCCAGACCCTCGCCTGCAGGTAGCGTCTGTCCCCAGGGCGAGCGATCACGGACATCCTGCAGTACCGCCGCCAGGCGCGCAGCACCGCCAACCTGCATGGCACCCTCACCCGCATGACGACCCTCTCCGCTGAGCAAAGCCAAACGGAACGCAATCGGGTCCAAACCCTGCTTGTGGGCGATCTCATCCATGAAGGACTCCACACCCCAGGCAATCCAGCCCGGGCCCACTGCACGCAGCCAACCCGGCAGGAAAGTCTTCTGTGCCAACTCATTGTTGATCGCCCGCACACGGTGGTTGTCGAGGTCATACCAATGATCAGCACCATTGATCGAGAAGCCATCGAACTTGCCGTTGCCGTCGACGCCCGGTCCCATGAAACCCGGTGCCATCGACAGGGTCGGCCAGCCCGCAGCCGCAGCGTGTTCGATACCCGTCAACTGACCATCCGCGTCAAAAGCGGCATCCAGCTGCACCACGGAAGGTGATCGAGCGCAATCGAACTGGCTGTCCGAAGGGCGAGTCATCACCATTTTCACAGGTTTACCCAACGCTCTCGCTGCGTGGGCGGCGGGAATCATTTGGTCACCGAACAGTCGCCGGCCAAAGCCCCCGCCCAGATAATAGGTGTGCAACTTGATGGCCGATTCTTCGATGCCCAGGGATTGAGCGAGCACGGGCATAATCAAGGACTGCCACTGGTTGCCCGCGTGGACATGGCAGACGCCGTCCTTGAACTCCACCAGGGCATTCTGAGGCTCGAGGGTAAAGTGCAGCGCCGCGTGGGTGCGATAAACACCGCTCAGAGAATCTGCGGCGTCCGCCAGTGCAGCGGGCGTGTCACCGTGGTCGACAAACAAGGTTCCGGTGTCCTTGGCCGCGACCAGTCGCTCGCCTTCGGCCATGATGTCGGCTTCACTGACTGACGCGGTCTCACCGGCATTCCAGGTGACCTGCATCGCATCAGCAGCCTTCATCGCTGCAGGAAAAGAATCCGCAATCGCCAACACCCAGCCCTGCACAAAGCCCGATGGGTCATCGACCACCAGGTGCTGTTGGTAGCCGGGAATCCGTTTGGCAGCCGTATCATCAACGGCCTTGACCACACTGCCATAGCGGGTTGGCGGCATCACCGGTGTCGCGTAGACCATGCCCGGCAACTCGGTATCCAAACCGTAAACGGCGTCGCCACGGGATTTCTCCGGAATATCGTTGGCGGCCGTGGCCTTACCCACCATCGTTCGCTCGGTTGCCGGCTTGACCGGCATCGCCGCGAGTTCTTCCTCGGTGAAACTGCGACTGACATCCCCTTTGGCGACAACGTCTGCAAAACTGATGGACTGACCTGCGCCGGTAATCATCGAGCCGGCAGCACTCAGCTGGGAGGCATCAACACCCAGCAGCGCTGCAGCGGCATCAATGAGCACGGTTCTGCCTGCCGCACCGGCCTGGGAAAGCATGGTGAAACCTGTCACCACCGACCAGGAGCCGCCGGTCACCATGTAACCCCACTTCGGATCGGTATCCACATGCGCCAGGGTCACATCATCCCAGTTGGCACCCAGCTCATCGGCAACAATGCGCGCCAGCGCCGTACCTACGTGCTGGCCCATCTCCGCCTTGGTGATGTTGACCACCACCTTGCCGGTCTCATAAACCTCAAACCAGACCGCGGGTGAAAACACCTTGCTGGCGCCCGAATCTGCCATGTCTGCCGCGGCGGCACTCAGACTGGCCCCAGGCAGCAGTGCGCCCAGACCCATGACCAAACCACCAGCGGTAC
This sequence comes from uncultured Alteromonadaceae bacterium, assembly GCA_964482195.1. GTDB lineage: Bacteria > Pseudomonadota > Gammaproteobacteria > Pseudomonadales > Halieaceae > Luminiphilus. Next base: position 14,901 of record CAYZWL010000050.1, read on the forward strand.
TGCCGGCCAGAAAGTGACGGCGGCTCAGACCTGCCTGTTGGCTGCGTTGACTTTTCATGACTTCACCTCCACCGCGGCCACTTTGATCGCTTCGTGAATGCGAACGTAGGACATGCAGCGACAGAGGTTGCCGTTCATGTATTCGGTGATGTCACTGTCGGAGGGGCTACCGTTGCTGCGCAACAGTGCCTCGGCTGTCATGATCTGGCCAGACTGGCAGTAGCCACACTGCGGCACCTGTGTGGCTACCCAGGCGTCTTTCAGCGCCTCGCCCTGCTCGGTGTTCAGGCCCTCGATCGTCGTGATGGCCTTACCCTCCGCCGCGGCCAGTGGCGTCGAACAGGAGCGTACCGGATAGCCGTCGAGCTGCACCGTACAGGCGCCACATTGGGCGATACCACAACCGAACTTGGTGCCCTTGAGTTTGAGTTCATCCCGGATGACCCACAGCAATGGTGTATCGGGTGGGCTATCTGAAGAAACCGTCTCGCCGTTGAGTTTGAATTGTGTCATGGCGGTGCCTCCCTCGGAGTGGTGTTCGGCTGAGTGTACGCCAATATCGACCGATAACCATCGCCAAGCCGTAACACCCTCTTTGCCTTTTCCCGCTATGCTGTGGCACACAATAATCGGCCTGGAACAACAACAATGAGATCCCAACTGTTCGCTACGCTCATGCCACTGGTGCTGGTCGCCTGCTCAGACCCACAGCAGGCAAGTACAGACGAAACACCCACCGCCGACCCCGTCAGTGTCAACCCACTGGCCGATCTCGCGCCCGGCTGGAACACCATCAAGCCGGGCGGCGACACCATCTGTTCCGATGGGTCTCCCTATCAGTTCTTCGTACGTCCCGGGGATCCCGAGAAACTACTGGTGTACTTCCAGGGTGGTGGCGCCTGTTGGAATGGCGCAACCTGCGACCCAGAGCTGCAACCGACTTACAAGATCAACGTGCAAGAAGGCGAATTGCAGCGGTATCACGGTATCTTCGCGTTTACTGAGCCGGAAAACCCCTTTGCGGAACACAGCGTGGTGTTCGCTCCTTACTGCACGGGCGACGTACACATCGGCGACGCACTGGCCACCTATACATCGCCAGCCACTGAAGAACGTGCCTCACGGGAATTCCAGGTTCACCACCGTGGGTACATCAACGGGGATGCCATCCTCAGTTGGACCTTCGAGCACTTCATCGCACCCAAGGAAATCTTCGTCACCGGTTCCAGTGCTGGCGCCATTCCCTCGCCTTACTACACCATGAAAGTGGCCGAACACTACGATGAGGCGCGCATTGCTCAACTCGGCGATGCAGCCGGGGGCTATCGCAGCGAACAGCGCACCGACAACCCGGCCAATATCTGGAACACGCTCTCCCGGCTCGGCGATTTGGAAGCCTTCACTGCGCAGACCGGCGACGACTTTCGCTATGAAACCCTATACATCGCAGCTGCATCGACATACCCCAATATCATGTTCGCAGAGTACGACACCGCGGAAGACGATGTGCAGCGGCGCTATCTGACCCTCGGTGGCGAAGCTGAAGACGTGTCACTGCAACCGCTGCTGGAAGCTAATCAAGCGGACATTCGCGCAGCGGTCCCCAACTTCCGCTCGTACATCGCGGGCGGCGAGTTGCACACGATTTTGGCCCGACCTGAGTTTTATCGCTACAAGGTTGGCGATGTCACAGTGCGCGACTGGGTGGCGGATCTCAGTACGTTCAAGCCCGTTGCTGACGTTCGGTGTGAGGCTTGCGGGCAGGCTGAGATGACCCCAGCGCCTGTAGACATGGCAGCGGGACAATAGCCTTTCAGGCTGCCAGAACATGTCATTGCAAACACTCGAGTCAGACACCGACCTGGAGACCATCAGTCAGGCACTGATACGGGAAGGCGCCGTGATCGTTAAGGCATTGGCGCCGATCGCACTCATCAGCCGAATCGCCAGCGAACTTGCCCCCCAGTACACCGCCGAAGGTGACAAGTTCCACAATGACTTCAATGGCTACCGCACCCGTCGACTCGGCGCGGTACTGGGCTTTGCACCCAGTACGGCCGAGTTGATTGCGCATCCCATGGTGGTTGGTGTTGCGGAGCGCGTACTGGGCCAGCACTGCGCGTGCGTGCGTATCGGCAGCACCACGGCCATTGAGATACATCCTGGAGAAGGCCACCAGGCATTGCATCAGGACGACGACTTCTACCCCTTACGTTTTCCTGGCGTGGAGTTTCAGATTGGCGCCATGTGGGCGCTCGACGACTTCACCACTGAAAATGGCGCCACCCGAGTGCTGCCTGGCAGCCACTGGACTGGTCCAAATCCCGATATTGACGTTACAGCGACGCAGCCTGTCCAAGCGGTGATGCCCGCTGGATCACTGCTGCTGTACTTCGGCTCCACCTGGCACGGTGGCGGCGCCAACAACAGTACGCGGCCACGCTCCGGGCTGATTAACACCTACGCACTCGGGTGGCTGAGACAGGAGGAAAACCAGTATCTGTCAGTGCCCAGGACGACCGCAGACCAGTACCCAGAAGCCATTCGTCGGCTGATGGGTTATCAGTCTCATGGGCCGTACCTGGGGGTCTATCCGGACGACCCTGATGGTCACTGGTATGACGCCTGAACGAACCGCTCAGCCGAACACAAACGCCGCGAGCTTATTGCCCTCGAGATCCCGAAAGTAAGCCGCATAGAACCCCTCGATCCGCTGACCCGGTGCGCCCTCGTCAGTGGCACCCAGTTCAAGTGCCTTGGCGTGCAATGCATCAACCTCAGCGGTGGAGTCCATGCGAATCGCAACCATCACGCCATTACCGACGGTCGCTGCTTGCTGGTCGAACGGCGGCGTAATCGCCAACAGGGCGTCCCGATCGTTGGCGCCCCAAGCGATAAAACCGTGTTCGTCCTCAAACACGCGAACGTGGCCCAAACTGCCCAATAGCGCGTCGTAGAACGCCGCTGCCTTGGCGACATCATTGGTACCCAGTGTCACGTAACCTACTCTGCCCATGGTCTATTCCTCTGGAGGTTGTTTGACAGCGCGCTGCTCGACAGCGCCCTGGTGGAGAACGAGTGCCTTCACACGGTTGTTCGCGTCGCGCTCGAAATGCAGCTCAGCATCTACCACCTTGTAAAAAAAGACATCCCGCCGCTCGGCATAGATGGGCAAGAAAGGCTGACCGGTGAGCATGGCTTCCAGTTGCTCCCCAGTGCGCCGCACCGTGAACACGAAACCCGGCGCCAACAGGTACTCACCGACATAATCGTCAAGCTGTTCGGGCGATACACTCACAGCCTCACGGTCTGGGATCGTCGCTTGCGCAGCCACCCGGGGCGCACGCTGCAGCGCGCCACCCTGGGCCAATTCCAGTCCAGTAACCACGCCTTGCTCGCGCAGGAAATGCAGGCTCGCGTCGACGCTATGGTAGGCGTACCAATCGTCGCCGAGCGGTGTTAGAGGGAGCGCGACCTGGCCACTGACTTGTGCCATCAACTGGGCATCCCGCACGAAAACGCCGACACCGATGTCTGGCGTCAGCGCATACTGCCCCATCACGGACTCATCCGGTGACGGCGGCTCAGGTGCTTCGACCTCGGCGGAAAACCAGTCGAGTGCATAGCCCGTAGGATCTTCGCCACCACTGACCAGTATCCCCAGACTACGACCGCTGTCGGGTTGGTACGCGAAAACACTGAAGAATCCACCAGTACCACCGTTATGCCAGTACACCGGTCCTGCCGGTGCAGCAGCAACATGCCAGGCCCGGGACAACTGAAATCCGATGTCGGTGTCCGCCACGACGGGCTCGACCGAGCGCAGCAGGGCATCATCGAGGCCAGGGTGCCGTCCCAGCAGAGATTCAGCAAACCGGGCCAGATCTGACACATTGCTGATGAGTCCGCCCGCACCGGCCAGTGCGTCGTCCATCGACCAATCGGATACCACTTTGCCGTTGCGATATGCGGCGGCACGGTTGGACCCGCGAGTAAATCCGGTCGCCGATAGCGCCAGGGGCGACAGCACCCGAGCGGTCAGCGCTTGCTGGTATCCACGCCCATCGATTTCCCCTAACAGATGTCCGAGCAAACCGACGCCAAAATTGGAGTAAGCGTACTGGCTTCCCAGTGGCTGGCGCGGGCGCGCCGATGCCAAGCCCCGCAGCAGCCGCTGCTCGTCGTATCCCTGATAGGGATCAGCCGGGTCGCTGGGCGCAAGATTGGCCGGCAGGCGCGGGAGGCCACTGCGGTGGGTCGCCAACTGCGCCAATGTGATTCGCCCGACTTCGGCATTGTCGAAAACAAATGCTTCCGGCAAGAGATCCGCAATGACCGTGTCGTAGCTGACCCTGCCCTCCGCCACCAAATCCGCCAACAGCAAGTTCGTGAAAACCTTGGTCAGCGAGCCAATCTCAAATTGAGTATTCCGATCGGTCGGCGAACCTCCGGGTGTACGCTGACCCTGCTCGTAGAAAAGCGTCCGCCCATCAGAAACGGCAAACGCGGCCACCGCCAGGGTGTCGCCCTCTGCAAGCGCAACGTTCATCCATTCTTCGAGCTTCATCGGTTCAGCCACAGCCGCCCCTCCAGATGTGGCCATCGCCACCAAACCCAACCTCAGAAACCATGCTCGCGCCGACAAGATTAATCTCATAAACCCGCCTCCAGGTCCGCGATTTGTGCTCGGATGGTCATGGCGCTTTCTTCGAATTTACGCGCCGCCCAAACACGATTCAGCCAATCAATGCCCAGCCCCATGGTCATCACCAATACAGCATAGACCAGGGAGTCCCGACCAAATCCGGAGACGCTGACATAGAACCCAACCACGCCGACGCCCAAAGGCAGGAAGTACCATGCGAAAGCCCAGCGGGCCTGCGCCTGCTGCGCATTCAGCGCAGAGAGCTCGCACCGCAAGTGGTCGAGTACCGTATCAGCCGCATCCCGTTTTGGCAGTAGACGTCTGGTACGCCAAAGCTGCCACGGAATGATGGCGACACCTAGGGTCACTAATGCAAGAAAGCCTGCGCTGATCCACAATGTTTTGTTCGCGAAAACCACCGCCGCAGTGGCGAAGAATGGCAGCATCAGCACCGCAAGAGCGGATTCAAGTAAATCCCTGCGTTTGACCTGACCCCACAGTTTGGCCGTTGGAGATGGCGGTCCCATGGAAAATTCCCCCCCGTCATCATCGTCTCGCCGCTGCTGCCAATGGTTCTGTAACTCATGCCAATTCATGACGAGCCCTCCACTATCTGCTCAGCGAATCTCGATTTCATGCGTGTCATGCGCACCGCCACAGCGCCCGGGCTGATACCAAGCACCGTGGCTATGTCTTCTCTGGATAAACCTTCCAGGTCCATCAGCAATACCCCCCGGTTGACTGGGTCCAGCGAGCGCAAGAACTGATCGAGAAAAACCAGCGGGTCATCCGCAGCGGCGCTTGGGGCGTCAATATGCTCCAGTGGAACGGTATCGAGTCGGTGCTTGCGGACATGATCCAACGCAGTATTCAGTGCCACGCGGTAGACCCAGGTATCGAGTCGAGAACGCCCGTTGAAGGAGTCGTAGCCCGACCAGATTTTAATGAGCATTTCCTGCATCAGGTCCTGCCACTCGTCGCCGGCTGCATACTGCTTGGCAATACGAACCAGTCGCCCCCTGTGTGCCGTCAGATGCTGTTCAAGTAATTCGTTCAAAACCACTTCCCGATAACGTCATAGACCATTAGACGCAAGCGAGTCGTTGTTTTTACAGCAACGTGTAAAAAAATGGGGCAACTGGCTATCTCAGTAACACGCCCACGGGGTTACATGAGCGCTGATGCCGGCGAATCCAGTAGCTGCTGAATCTTGTAGCCGTAGCGTCGCCTTGACACCAGAT